>NZ_FSRT01000002.1:0-600000 GCF_900143015.1 Fibrobacter sp. UWB11
CTCTTGATTAATTTGACTTCCAAGAAATTTTCTTGGGCCGTCACTAAGCACATCTCCGATTCCTTCAATCTTCCCGAAAGTCTCGCGGGCTTTCGTTTTACTCTCGATTCTTCGTTTTGACCGTCGTTTCGAGGGTGAGACCAATTATAGAATTTTCAGGAATAAAAACAAGGGGTCATTGGCAAAAAAATTCACTTTTTTTCACTTTTTTCGTTAAAAACGGGTTCTATCCCGTTTCTACATCATGATATTCACATTCTATTCACCACTTTTTTAGGAGACCTCAAAAAGAAAAAGGGCACTTTGCCCTTTTCAAGCCCAATTTTTGGTGAAAAAATTTTTGGAGAGTCCTAAAAACGGCCCTTTTAAGGGGCAACCACCCTATTATGGATGTATTCCAGAGGATTTGTACAGGTATCCAAGTCTACTTCCGTCGATTTGACCTGCCAACGGAACCATGTCAACTGCCTTTTCGCATAATTTCGCGTTTTTCGCTTCACTTCTTCAAGGACTGATTGCACTTGATTGCCGTCTTTTGCACACAAAAGTTCTTTATAACCAAGGCTCTGCCATGCAGGAGCTTCTAGCGGAACCGTTTTTGCCAATTCATGAATTTCATCTAGCCAACCATCTGCAATCATTTGATCCACACGCGTATCAATTCTTGCATAAAGATTTTCACGAGCTCGATTAAGCCAAAACACAGGCAAGACACCAATTCCCCCTTCACGTTCCTTTTGCCATTCCGAGAGTTTGCGGCCTGTCAGCTGGAACACTTCAAGAATACGAATAATGCGCTGAACATTATTCTCTTCGACCTTTTCCATTGCCTCGGGATCCACTTCTTTTGCTTTTTTAAACAAACTATTACTTCCAAACTTTACTGCATCATCTTCGAAAGATTTTCGAATAGACTCATCAATTTTGGGAATCTGCGGAAGTCCTAGCATCAAAGACTGAAGATACAGGCCTGTTCCCCCAACCAAGATGTAATTCTGGTTGGTATTTTCAGACAAAAGTTTTTTCGCATTTGCACAAAAATCGCCCGCAGAATAAACCTTGCGCGGATCAAGAAAATCAATCTGATGGTGTTTCACCCGAAGCATGTCTTCCGTAGAGGGCTGCGCAGTTCCAATGGCAAAACCTTTGTATATCTGACGAGAATCTACGCCGATGATTTCGGCGTTAAAGCGTTCCGCCAGTTCCAGTGAAAGGCGAGACTTGCCAACACCAGTAGCTCCAACAAGTGCAAACAGAATAGGCATACGCGCTCAATGTAGTTATATTTATAGGCGTAATGATTAAGCTTAAACACATTGTCGCACTTTTTTTAGCGTCGGGGATTTTTGCCGGTTTGGCATTTTTTTTGAACAACCAAGATAAGGCGCATCATATTCTCGAAAAAATCGAGGAAACTACCGGTATGCACTCCCCCGAATCAGCTCCGGTTGAAAACGACACAATCCCCTTCGAAAAAGGCTTGCAAGACGAGCTCAAGATTATTTCGTCGACTTATTCCAAACGTTCCAAGCGTACTATTTGGACCCTTGCTCGCGGAAAGACCATCGTTGTCTATCTTATGCAAGCGCAAAAGTTTATCCAGAAGCGCGGAGGAACCGTACTCTTGATGGAAGAACTGAACGACAACCCAAATTCATACCAATCCGCAAAGGTGGATATTTTAACGCCCAAGGGCGATTCGCTTCAGCTGACACTTCAAGTTTCGGACAATATATTCATGAAAAACGCATCGCTCATGTCGATTGCGTTTCAAACAACAAACTTGTCTCATGAGATTATCGAAAAGCTAAACCACCTAGATTTTCCGTTCGACTTACTCGTTCCTCCATTTGGTTTAAACGATGATTTCTACAAAGACCTAAACAAAATAAACAACAAAGAAATTGTTCTATGGCTAGCCATGGAATCAACCAAGTTGAACAAAGTCCACAACAAGCTCCGTCCGCTCCGCATACACCACACCGAAGAACAAATTGAAGAAAACATCAACGATGCAAAGGACGTTCTCCCGAATGCAGCAGGCATAGCAACTCGTTATGGAGAACAGGCGGTCAAGCATAAACAACTTTTGCAAGCTATCTTAAAGCCCACCGAAAAGAAGAACATGTGGTTTTTGGATTTATCCATGGAAGAACGTACGGTCGTTCCGCAAACATGCAAGGACTTTGATATTATCTGTAAAATTGCATTCCCGTATAATCCGGACAATAGTTCTGTCGAAGACTATGTCCACCAGAAACTCAGGGAAGCCCCCAAAAGCGGAACATCTATAATGATTCTCCCGCTGACAGAACAAAATTTGTCTAAAATTGAGGACATTGCCAAAAAAGCTGCCAAGCAAGGCACGACCCTCGTTGACTTATCTACTTTATTCAATTCTAAATAGGAGAGCCTATGTCTATCAAACTCGGTGTAAACGTGGACCACATTGCTACAATCCGTGAAGCCCGTAAAGGCAAGGAACCAGACCCAGTCGCAGCAGCCATGATCGCTGAACTTGCCGGCTGCAACGGCATCACCGCCCATCTCCGTGAAGACAAGCGCCATATCCAGGACCGAGACATCAGACTCCTCCGCGGAACTGTTACGACCAAGCTGAATCTTGAAATGGCACCGACACAAGCAATGGTGCAGTTTGCCATCAACCGCCAACCGGACATGGTCACCCTCGTCCCGGAAGTCCATACCGAACTTTCTACTGAAGACGGCCTTAACGTATCTGCAAAGATTGATGAACTTGCAAAGTACATCATGACGCTTCGCAACAACGATATTCTCGTAAGCGTGTTTATCGATGCCGAAACCGAACAGGTCAAGGCAGCCAAGAAGGTCGGTGCAAATTTTGTTGAATTCAATACAGGCAAATATGCAACGGCATTCGAACTTGGCAGCCGCGAAGAAGTCGACCGTGAAGTTTCTGCATTGCAGGACATGACTGTTCTTGCGCACAAGTATGGTTTGAACGTGCTTGCAGGTCGTGGACTTAATTACAGAAACGTAGAAGCAGTCGCCCAGATTGACGGCATTGACGAAATCATCATCGGACACAGCATCGTAAGCCGCGCCGCACTCGTCGGCATGGAACGCGCTGTAAAAGAAATGATTGAAGCAATTAGAAGTTAGTCACTAGCAGCTAGTCATTGGTTATTAGTCATATCATCGCGCCAAAGGCGCCAAACTTTAAAACTAAAGACCAAGAGCCAATGACCAACAACTAAAATCAATAGTCCCTATATTCCACGTTCTCTAGCACAAGCCCCTGCGGGGGCGCCCATGTGCGCTCGCCTTTAAATTGCTTGGCGAAAATTTGATTGACCGTCCCTTCGGGATAGCGACCTCGCCCAACATCAAAGAGTGTGCCGACCATGGCACGAACTTGGCGATGCAAAAAACGATTCCCTTTAATGTGGAACATGCAGCTCCAGTCGTTCAATCGTTCCAGGCGAAATTCACTTAACGTACAAAGTGTCGATTTTCCGTCGTTACGCGGAATGCAAAAATCAATAAAATCGTGTTCTCCGAGGAACGAGGCGGCTTCACGCCCCATCGCATCGATATCGAGATTGAGAGAACCACATTCCCAGCCAAAGTCACGCATCAACGCAACCGGACGAGTAAAAATCGTGTACTGGTAATAGCGCAATACGGCATCGTAACGCGCATTAAAGTCTGCAGCACAAGGTTCCAAATCACGGATACGGATAAGGCGTTTTGTAAGACCATTAACAGAGCGAACAACCTTCACTGGATCAAGTTCACCGTCAAAATCAAAGTGAACGCACTGTCCACGAGCATGTACGCCCGTATCGGTTCGGCCCGACCCCGTCACGCGGATTGGTGTACGCAAAGCAATCGACAACGCTTCTTCGAGCGTTGATTGCACAGTTACAAAGCGGAGCTTGCCGCCACAATTCTGTTCTTGCCAGCCGTAAAAGGCACTGCCTAGATATTCGCAACGAAAGCGGTAACGCATTAGTTACCTGCTTCTACAGCTTCCTTGATAACAGCCTCGACCTTAGCCTGAGGAATTTTCAACTTCGAAGCAATTGCCGAAGCAGGGAACCCTCTACGAGACATCTGCAAGATCTTGCTATTCACCGAAGATTCTCGATCAAAGCGGTTCATCTCAAGCGGATGAGCGACAGCCGTAGCTACAACTTCGGGTCTCGGTGGGGTTTGTTCCTTTGGATGCGAGACCTTGGATCGGTCATGATGCAGCACGTCAGAAAGCGACTGCATGGCTGAAGTAATACGTTCTCTTGCGGTCGGACGAAGTACAGTCTTTCCGTTAAACGGCGATGTCAAAATGCGATTTTCAGGAACGCCATGTTCATCTTCAAAAGCAGCCTTTGTCGCACCGACACTAGAAGATTCCACATCAGCGCCCGTCTTTGTTTGCATTTCCATCGTTTCACGACGCTTGGCTGCAAATTCCTGAGCTTCGTCGATAATAGATTTTTTCGGGGTATGAACTCGTGTCGTTGTAATCGTTTCGGTATCGTCAACAGCAGGCATCTCACCCGTTTCTTTTGCTTTAGCAAGCGCTTCCATCATTCGAGTTTCAACCACTTTTTTGCGATGGATAAGCACAAGCACGAGAATCACGGCGCAAAGGAGGACCGCAAGTGAGCCTCCGATAATCCAAAGCAAAACGCCACTAGAAAAGCCGCCTACGTTTTCTTCTGATTCTTCAGCATCGCCTTCCGTATTAGAACGCATGGCCGAAAGATCTTCCCAGGCATTGGAAAGCTCATCGCGGATTTTTACCTGAGTATCGACATTGCCCTGTGCATTCCACAATGCAATTTCCAAAGAATCAATTTTGGCACGAGTCTGCATGTATCGGTTAACGTCGAACGAAGTGGACGAACCCGAGAAATCAACTTTGAGATAAACAATTAAGGCGCAGGCCAAAACAAAAAGAACAACTGGAGCAGCATATTTCTTCATGCCCGGAAATCTAGAAATTATTCCCGCAACATTTTCATTTTGAAAGTTTGACACTAAGCAAAACCTCTTTTTAACATACCTATTATTAATTGTAGAAAAATTGCAACGCCTCATTGAGATGTTCACAACACTTTTCAACACGAATCTAGTGAAAAACACCTTTAGGTTACAAACTTTAGATACCTTTATGTTCAAGAACTCTTTGTTCTCCTCCTAACCCCAAAAAAAACACCATAGCCCCAACAGCTTTGGTGTTTTTTCGTTTTTACCGTAATTTCGTGCGCAATCATTCCAATTTATACGGTCTATATACGCACTTTTTCGCCTCTATTCGCTCAAAATGAGACTTTTTGCGAAAAGTTTTTATAGTTTCAAGCTATGCAGCAGCAAGCACTTAGATTGTCCCGTATTACGATTTCGAATCTCCGCTCTATCCAGCGCGAGACGTTTCCGCTTAGTGATTTTACCGCTTTGATTGGCTATAACAATGCCGGAAAAACGAATATTTTGATGGGAATTCGCTGGTTGCTAGCCAATTTTTCGCTGGATATCTCGTATTTTGACGACCCGAACCACCCCGTTGAAGCCGAAGGGATTTTCGAGGGAATTACAGAACAAATTTTAAACCGCCTTGGAGACGAAAAGGCGGCAGAACTCGAGCCGTTCCTTGCAGGCTCCACACTCCGCGTCAAGAAAGTCCAGCGCATCCCGGGCGAGCTCCCCGGCAATATTGAATTTTGGGCATTTAGCCCGTCTAACGGCAAGCGCAAAGGCAAGGACTGGGTCCGTGTCAACGACAAATTCATCGCAGCGTTCAACCGTATATTCCCGGAATCCATCGCAATCTGGGATTTTGAGGGGAACAACGCCTACACAAAGCTCATGCACGAGATTTTCAAGCCACTCGAGCGCAAGTTCGGTGGCGAGCTGAGTCAAGTCATTGAGCAGTTTACAGAATTGCTCGCTCCAGGGAGCGACAAAAGAGCTGATGAAATCCAGGCTTTCGATAGAGAAGTCAACACGGCTCTCCGTCCTCTTTTCCCGAGCGTTAAAGTAGAACTCGACATTCTTGTACCGACTCTTGAGACATTCCTCAAGAGTGCAACGATTAAGGTTGTCGATGAAGATGACGGTTTCGAACGCGACATTTCACGCATGGGTGCGGGTTCGCAACGAGCCATCCAAATGGCGCTTATCCGTTACCTCGCCGAAATCAAAAAGCATCACAACAATCATTATCTGAGCCGCACGCTCATGCTGATTGATTCACCGGAACTGTTCTTGCACCCGCAAGCTGTTGAACTTGTGCGCGTTGCCCTCAAGAACCTTTCGAACGAAGGCTATCAGGTTGTCTTTGCAACTCATTCCGCACAGATGGTCACGAGCGAAGATGTGAGCACATCTCTCTTGATTCGCAAGAATAGGCAACGCGGTACATTTATGCGCAAACGAATGGAGGATGCCGTTCGTCAAGTCGTGAAGGATGCGCCGAGCCAGTTGCAGATGCTGTTTAGTTTGTCTAACAGCAATGAACTTTTATTTGCCGATTATGTGCTGCTTACCGAAGGAAAAACGGAATGGCGAGTACTCCCCGCCCTTTTCGAACGCATTACCGGGCAATCTTTTGCACTTATCAAATGTGCGCTCGTGCGTCAAGGCGGCGTGAGCAATACACGCAAGAGTATGCAGGTTTTGAGCGCGATGGACATTCCCGTGCGAGCCATAGTCGATTTGGACTACGCGTTTACCACGGCAACCCGCGACGGATTTTTGAGCGCTAACGACCCGGACATTACCGAATGTCGCAACTTGTTCCGCGAGCTCGCCTGCCACAACCATTTGCGCTTGGTGAACGGCCTCCCTGTCAACAAGCACAGCAATATCAGTGCCTCTACGGCGTATGCAATGATGGCATCTATGCCCGAAGCTGAACGCCCCATCCGCAATATTCATAACAAGCTTTGTGAGCAAGGCATTTGGGTCTGGACGCGCGGCGCAATCGAAGAGCACCTTGGGCTGAATGGCAAAAACGAGATGGTGTGGCGAAACTTCATTGAACGCAGCAAGTCCAAGAACTTTATCCAGACGCTGCCCGACTACGACGGCATTGAAGCCTTGTGCCAATGGATTATCAACGGGAGCCGCGGGCAATTCTAAGAATTTCACAGCGAAGCAAAAAAAGGAGTGCGCATTTCTGCGACACTCCTTTTTTAATGCCTTGGATCCTATCGCTACGCTCCAGGATGACAAAGTCCGGGGTGACATTCTAGATGTTGTCGATAATCGCGTTGAACGCTTCGACGGGGCGCATCCACTTCTTGAGAAGTTCTGCCTTCGGGATGTAGTAACCACCGATATCGGCAGGCTTACCCTGTTCGGCAGCAAGAGCAGCGACAATTTCCGTTTCCTTTGCGGAGAGAGCAGCGGCGATCGGAGCGAACTTGCCGGCGAGTTCTGCATCGTCCTTCTGAGCGGCGAGAGCCTGAGCCCAGTAGAGAGCGAGGTAGAAGTGGGAACCACGGTTGTCGAGTTCACCGATCTTACGAGCCGGCGTGCGGTTGAATTCGAGAATCTTGCCGTTGGCAGCATCAAGCGTATCGGCCAAGACCTTAGCCTTCTTGTTGCCGTCCTTCAGCGCGACCTGTTCGAATGCAGGCACGAGTGCGAAGTATTCACCGAGAGAATCCCAGCGGAGATAGTTTTCGGCGAGGAACTGTTGCACCTGCTTCGGAGCAGATCCACCTGCACCCGTTTCGTAAAGGCCACCACCAGCCATGAGCGGCACGATGGAGAGCATCTTTGCAGAAGTACCGACTTCGAGAATCGGGAAAAGGTCCGTGAGGTAGTCGCGCATCACGTTGCCCGTCACACCGATAGTATCGAGGCCAGCCTTGGCGCGCTTCATCGTTTCGACGATAGCCTTGCGCGGGCTCATAATCTTGATGTCGAGACCCTTGAGGTCATGTTCCGGCAAGTAGGCTTCGACCTTCTTCTGGATTTCGCGGTCGTGAGCGCGTTCCGGGTCCAGCCAGAAAATCGCGGGCGTGTTGCTGAGGCGGGCGCGCGTCACAGCGAGCTTCACCCAGTCGCGCACCGGAGCGTCCTTCGCCTGGCACATGCGGAAAATGTCGCCCACTTCTACATTCTGCTGCAAGAGCACTTCGCCCTTGCTGTTTACAGCGCGAATAACGCCCTTGCCCTTTGCAACAAACGTCTTGTCGTGGCTGCCGTATTCTTCGGCGCCCTGAGCCATGAGGCCCACGTTCGGCACAGTACCCATCGTCTTCGGGTCGAAAGCGCCGTTCTGCTTGCAGAATTCAATCGTTTCGTCGTAGATTCCAGCGTAGCAGCGGTCCGGAATGCAGGCGACAACTTCTTGAAGCTTGCCTTCCTTGTTCCACATGCAGCCGGAATTGCGGATCATTGCCGGCATCGAAGCGTCGATAATCACGTCGCTCGGCACATGCAAATTCGTAACGCCCTTAGCAGAATCAACCATGGCGAGGTCCGGGCCTGCGGCGAGCGCGGCGTCAATAGCAGCCTTGACTTCGACTTCCTTGGCATTGCCTTCGAGGCGCTTGAACAAGTCACCGAGACCGTTGTTGGCATCGATCCCGAGTTCCTTGAAGAGGTCAGCGTACTTCGTGAACACATCCTTGAAGAACACGCGGACAAAAGCACCGAACAGCACCGGGTCAGAGACCTTCATCATCGTGGCCTTGAGGTGCACGGAGAAGAGGAGGCCCTTGGCCTTGGCTTCCGCCATTGCATTGGCGATGAACTTTTCGAGAGAAGCCATGCGCATGACGGTCGCATCGATGATTTCGCCCTTGAGAAGCGGCTTTGCGGCACGGAGTTCCGTCACAGCACCAGCTTCATCGACAAATTCAATCTTGAAGGAGTCGGCTTCGGCCATCGTGATGGACTTTTCGTTACCGTAGAAGTCATCGGCCTGCATGCTGGCGACATAAGTCTTCACGGATTCGTTCCACACGCCGTTGCTATGCGGATTGTTGCGAGCATAGTTCTTGACAGCATTAGGAGCGCGGCGGTCGGAGTTGCCCTGGCGAAGCACCGGGTTCACGGCAGAGCCCTTCACCTTGTCGTAGCGGGCGCGGATAGCCTTTTCTTCGTCGTTGGCAGGAGCATCCGGATAGTCCGGGAGAGCGTAGCCGTTCTTCTGGAGTTCGGCGATAGCGGCCTTGAGCTGCGGCACCGAGGCAGAAATGTTCGGGAGCTTGATGATGTTTGCATCCGGTTCAAGCGTGAGCTTGCCGAGGAATGCGAGGTCATCCGTCACCGGCTTGCCTGCAAACGTCGTACCCGCCGGGAGCGTGTCCGCGAAAGCGGCAAGAATGCGGCCCGGCAAGGAGATGTTCTTAGTTTCGACATCGATATCTGCAGTCTTTGCGAAAGCAGATACGATAGGAAGCAAAGACTGAGTCGCCAAGAACGGCGACTCGTCCGTAAGGGTGTAATAGATTTTAGTATTCATACGCCCCTAAGATAGAAAATAGCTCATGAAAGTTAAGTTCTATATCTTGGAAATGGGCTAGTCTTTACCTACCAATTTTAAATAGTTATCTTCACCAAAATGTTCTATAAATCTTTCTTTACCACCATACAATTCTACATATCTATCCGTTTCAAACAAAGCAAACCATTCTTCATAATATCTGGACCCATCAAACGAAATTGTCCATTCACCATAAGGTTCTATTTTTTCAAGAGTTTCCGGCTTGTCGCAATTCCAATTATCGCTCACATAAGTCGTTTTAACAATGGGGCGATTCATAACATCCCAATCAGGAGAATCCAGCAACAAAATCATCGAATAGTGGACAGTCGTATCTTCAGGGCAATTTCCACTTTTCACAATATCCGTCACGTAAATTCCGTTTGCATCAAAATTTGTTACAAAATGTCCCTTTGCCCCAACATCTTTCAGAACGATGATGTAGAAAATTTCCGGGGGATACCACTTGAGTCCCTCTAATCCATCCGCCGGATAAGTCGCCAGATTCGGGAAGAATTCAGCCACCAAGGAATCTGGCAATACATAAACACCCTCTTTGCGATATGCATCTGCATTTTTAGTATCGGGCAATGTGTTATAAGCGTAGCCTAAGCTATTAACATGCTTGAGAGCGAGTTCGTCATCTTCTCTTTCTTGATAAACAAAGTTATCGCAATCATCTAACCCTACCGTACTATCAATTATCGAGAATTGCCATCTATAAGCATACATGGAATGCTTTTGAGCCCTACTCCATTCATAAACTAAATTACTAACCCTATTCACACTATCTCTATACAAACTATCCGAGAAAGGATCAATATAGACATAATTTTCATCATCGTAAGGAGCGTATTTTATTGAATCTTCAAGGCACTGAATTTTATACCCTTCGGTATAAGAATTCAATACTTCATCAGGCGTTTTACCTTCAGGAATAAAAGATGCACAAGCTAAACTCAATTGATTCATATTACAGCCATCTCCAAAATCCATGAAAAGGCCGTTTGATGCGTTGCAAGACTGCTTGAATTCTTTTAAGTATTCACCACAAGAGACGCCATACCCAAAAAACTGATTGAATGAAGTCATGCCAATCGATTTTATAACAACAGGAACGCCATCCACATCAGTAATTTTAGCATCAACAACCGTTTCATTGCGGTGAGTACCCAAATAATCATCTGCAAGGCACCTTTTTTCTTCAAATTTGGAACCTTCCCATTTACATCTATGATTGTGTTCATCGTATGACATCGCGAGAAAAACACCTTTTTGATCTTTTCCATTTTCTTGCTTATATGTCACAACATCACAAACCTTACGCCCATCTTTACTTGGATAACTGAAAACCTGATCGTTCTTGACGCTATACGGACGCGTATTGAAATATTCAATATAACGGTGATCAATCTTTGTTATATCAGAACCAAAAATGGCTTTTAAAGAATCAACTTTCGTTGAATCCACCAATGTGTATAGCGAGTTCGCCAAAATGGTTTTCTGCGCTTCAGTCAGCTCAGCCATCGGCGATGTGCTCGGTTCCGTTGTCGCCCCTGTAACATCAGGAGTCGTCGATACCTCCGCACAAGACACCCAAAAAGCGGCAAGTCCACTCACGATTATTTTATTAGCTCTCATCATCTCATTCCTCCTTCCCTTTTGTAAGTGGGAATAGTTGTAAGTTCAATCGATAAACTTTATCGTATTCTTTTTCTTTTGCAGCCATGGCAACCACCTGCTGCCGGAGCGTTTCAAGCTTTTGCACAAGCCACTGGTACGTCGCTTCGGAAATACCAAGCGTCACGCCTGCGATGTGGCGTTTTTCGGGCGGCACTTCGTCAATTGCCTCGGTTGCAAATTTTGACATTTGACGGTTCATGGAACGCAGCGCCAAAGGAATCGCCTCGGAAGATCCCGTCACGACCTTCTCGGTCTGCACATAGGTATCTTCGCCGACCTTCTTTAGGAATTCCGCATGGCACATAAAGTCGAGCGAATGGCGAACTTCGGCGGCACTCACCACTGGGTAGCAGTTACGCGCGAGTTCGAGCGGTTTTGCGCCCGGCATAATCGGAGCAAGTTCACGCAGCACCGGATTTACCCACGATTCGAAATACTTGAACGCCTCGGCATCGACGACTCGTAAGCGGTTTTCCTTTGCGATTTTCTGCATTTCATTAAACGCCTGGATTTTCGTCGCATCGTTCTTGGCATCGCCAAAACGTTCCATCGCAAAGAAATAGTCGCGGTCAGCGCCGGCAAGCTCCATGGCATCGGCCACTTTTCCGACGCCCGTTTTGCTCAAGCGGCTTTTGCCTTCGCACACCAACTGGATGTAGTTTGGCGAAGAGAACCCCGCCAATTTGGAGAATTCACGCCATGAGAACAAAGAACTGCGTTTGCGTTCTTCGTAGAAGTCTCGCATGTATTCTCGGTAGTCTTGATATTCAGTGATTGGTTTCATACCTATAAATTAGTTTTTGCGGCATAGCTCTGCAATAGATTTTATTATACAAAATCAAGATTTTTAAAGAAATTTCATCAATTTTTAGATTTTATAAAAATTTTTAGAAAAATATTATACAGAGCGTATTATAAATAGCCCCATTGTCCAAAGACAACACTTAAAAGAAATTCATAACAAAAATCGGCCTATTATAATGTAAATTATAGAAGCGGTGTGGGTTTAAAAACTCTTCTATAGGTCTTTTTATGAAGAATTTTGGGTTTGGTAACTACAAGTTTTTTGTAGCGGCAATGTCTGTCGCGTCTTTTTCGTTTGCGGCAACCTATACTCCCCCATCAACAGCAGTTTCGAAAATCAACAGCTATCGAGGCTATTCGGAGCTGACCTCGGCGGCATCCGACATGGATATCGACCAGTACACCTACAACATGACCACATGGCAAATCGCAAACGGCGGTTTTTACAAAGCCATGGCCGACAAGTATAAAAGCGCGTATGGCGGCGGTCAAAAATCCGAATGGCAAGCTAAAGGCGGTGGCGACCTCGGCACTATAGACAACAACGCCACCATCCAGGAAATGCGCCTCCTTGCCGTGCGTTACAAGGCGACAACGAACAACAGTTACAAAGCCGCATTTAAGACAAGTTTCAATAAAGCCGTCAATTTTCTTTTGACCATGCAGCGCTCCAAAGGCGGGCTACCGCAAGTTTGGCCCAAGCGCGGCAACTATTCCGACCAAATCACGCTGAATGACAACGCCATGATCCGCGCCATGGTCACGATGATGGATATCGCCAACAAGACAAGTCCATTCGACAGCGACATCATCGACGACGCCACCCGCAGCAAGATGAAATCGGCTCTTGACAAAGCGGTCGATTACTTGCTCAAGGCGCAAATCGTGAACGACGGAAAACTCACGGTATGGTGCGCCCAGCACGACACCAACAGCTTTGCCCCAGTTGGCGCACGAGCCTACGAACTCCCGAGCAAATCTGGCAACGAATCCATGGGCGTTGTGTGGTTTTTGATGAACTGGCCAAACCAAAACGAAGCAATCCAGAAGGCGGTCAAAGGCGCAATCGCTTGGTACAAAAAGAATAAACTAAAAGACAAGGCGTTTAGCAAGACCGCAGGCGTTGTGGACAAGGCGGGTTCATCGCTGTGGTTCCGCTTTTACGAAGTCAACAACGACAACTACTTTTTCTGCGACCGCGATGGTGCTAGCACCAAGACGCAGGACTTCATGAAAATCAGCGAAGAACGCCGCAAGGGCTACCAGTGGGCAGGCGATTACGGCTCTGCAATTCTAGGCACCGAAAATGCATACCTTGAAGCACTCGCCAAGATGGACGACAACTATGTTCCACCTCCGCCAGCACCAGCTATGTGCGGAAACGACACATGCAAAACGTACATTGACGGTGTAGACTTTATCGACATTCAAGGCGTCAAGGAAACAACCAACACGGGATTCGTCGGCGAAGGTTACGCCAACGTTGACAACTCCACAGGAAGCTATGTGACCTACGGCGTCACCGCATTCAAGGAAGGCAAATACACTTTGTTCATCAGCTTTGCAAACGGTGGCGGTTCTGCACGCGGTTACAGCGTTTCTGCAGGAGACAAGACGTTACTTGCAGACGGCAGCATGGAATCGACCGGTGGTTGGACCGAATGGAAAATACAAAAAATCGAAATCGAATTGCCAATGGGCTATAGCGAACTCAAGTTCACAAGCCTTTCGAAAGACGGTATGGCGAACATCGATTACATCGGCTGGATGAACGATGATTTAAAAGTGGGTGAAGTTGAAGTTCCCCGTTCATCAATTGAGGCAATGCGTGCAATTCGCAAAACGCAGCAAGGCAACCGCTACTTTGTAGATTTTAGCAACAAAGCCAATGGCGCAGGGGCTTACTTTATGCGTGGCGGCAATACATTCCGTGTGAATGGGAAAAGTACGAAATAGGAGATTCCCGCTCGGAGTCGGGAATGACAATCCGGAACAAGTCCGGGGTGACAAGCAAAGAAGAGGTCTTATGTTGAATAGTTGGGTTTACAGGTTTGCAGTTTGTATGCCGCTTGCGATGGCGGTAAGTGCGTTCGCCATTACGAAGCACGGGTTTGACTTTGTCTTGGGCGTCGATGGAGATTTTAAGGCGGCTATCGCAAAGGCCTCCTCTTCGGGCGCAAGCGAATCTAACCGTTTTATCTTATTCGTGCCAAATGGTGAATACAACATTACCAAAGTCACCGGCGATGAACACGGCAAAACGACATTCAGCGGCTCGAACATATCCATTATCGGGGAGTCTGTCGACAAGACGATTATCTGGAACACGACCGACACCGAAGGCATCAGCACAACGGCAACGCTGTACTTCCCCAGCAACAAGAACATGTACATGCAGGACATCACCCTGCAAAACAGAAGTTCCGTCAGTTCTTCAAATGCGGCCCGCCAGGTGGCCTTGCAGCAAAACGCAGGAGACAAGTTCATCTACAAGAACGTACGCCTCTTGAGCGGTCAAGATACGTACTACACCAAGAAAGGCCGCACGTATTGGGAAGGTGGCGAAATTGACGGAACCGTAGACTTTATCTGTGGTGGCGGTGACGTATTCTTTGAAGGCACCAAACTCGTGATGACGCGTAACGGCGGCTACATCACTGCATCGCAAAACCCTGACACCTGGGGATACGTCTTTAACAACGCCATCATTGAAGTCAGCAATTCTAGTTTCAACAAGACATTCTATCTCGGGCGTTCTTGGGGCCGCGCAAAAGTGGTCTGGTTGAACACCATCATGCGCGCAGAGCCCAAAGCCGAAGGCTGGGGCCCCGACATGAATTCCGCCCCCGTAGTTTTTGGTGAATACAACAGCAAAAACGGAAGCGGTGGCGCTATCAACACAAGCCAACGCAAAACATATTTTAACGGAGGCAAAGACGCATCGACAGCAACAACACTCAAGACCGTGTGGAATGCAAACGATGCCGCGAAATACACGCTCAAGAATGTACTTGGCGGCAGCGACAACTGGGAACCGAACAAACTCACAGCGCAAGTTTCAGCACCTAAAATTTCTCAGGAAGGCGCCAACATCGTTTGGAACGATGACGACAACGCCATTTGCTGGGCAATCTTTGTGAATGGCAAATACCACAGCAATACCACCACAAATTCCATTGACGTCGGCGGCATCGCCGCAGGTTCCAAAGTTACGGTCCGCGCCGCAAATTCCATGGGCGGCCTCGGTGCAAGCTCCAACGAAATCACCGTCCTCGAAGCAAATGTCACCTACTACAACTTAACAATCAACTCTTCTATTGGCGGCTCCGTTATCGCCTCCCCGAATCGCGAAAAAATTGCAGAAGGCACTTCCGTCACATTTACAGCGAAACCCGCCAGCGGCTGGAAATTTGCAGGATGGACCGGCAAAAGCGCAAGCGATGCCGGCAGCGAAAGCACTTGGAAAACAACGATGACAAAGGACATCGAACTCGGAGCCATCTTTGAAGCCAAGGGCACAGACACTTTCCAGGCCGAAGACGGCATCATCGATAACGCCATCAACGAAAGCACAAACGCAGGCTTTGCTGGCACAGGCTACATCAACTTCGGCACGGGAAAATCGACCGTGCAAATTCCCGTATATGTAGAATACCCAGGCGAATATACAATGGAAATGACATACGCAAACGGCAGCGGCAAAGCTCGCAGCCTCGCCTTCGCAGCCCCCGGCACATGCACCGCAGGCGTTGACGGATGCAAAGGCGCCGAAGTCGTTTCGTTCGAAGCCACCGACAAGTGGACCACATACCAGACAAAAGAATCAACCATTACGCTCCCCAAAGGCGCAAGCTACATCACGTTCTCCATCGTTGATGGCAATGACGGCCCGAACCTCGACCAAATCAAGCTTACCGAAAAGAACGTTGAGAAAAATCCTGTGGCACTCCCCAAGATTAAGCGCACCGACAGTGCTGTTTTGGAATCGCGAATCTACGACACGAAGGGCAATTTGGTCCGCCAAACAAAAGGAAATGCAAACATGGCTGGCCTTACTCCGGGCATTTACATTGTAAGGACCTCCAGCCAAGGTAAATACAAACAAAAAATTGTTCAAGTCCGCTAGAATTTGTTAATTTTAGAGCATGCTTGGAATTGAACAGAAAAAAGGAAATGACGACCAGTTGTGCGGCAGAATGATTGCCTATGCACGCATTTTGCCCTCCCCCGACGCCGAACCTAGCGAAACTCCGTTTAATGACATGATCAAAAACGGGCTTTTGACATTGGAAGGCGATTTTCGTCAGGCAGAACACAAGCCAAGCAGAAGAGAAGTCAACCGCGCCGTCGACGCAAAGTTCAACAATTTTCTCAAAACCATGGAAGAAAACGGTGTTGAACTTCCTGAAAACATAGACGTTGACGCCATGCGCGAACGCCTCCATGAACTTTCGAACATGGAAGTCATCCCCATTCCAGCTCGCATCGGAAACTTCAACAGCGAAGAAGACATTCTCAAAGAAGAAGCCGACATTTACTATATCGGTGAATTCATTGGTGCAAACCAAGCACACTATTGCCTTACGACGCTCCCGATATACTATCAAGCAAAGTACCGCGAACAAGCGAAACGAAGCGAAATGGACATGCTCAACGAAATGCTTTCGCAGTTCGAAGAAGGTGACTTTGTCAATACAGAAGATATCCAGAAAGACACTGAAGAGCTTTTCCCGAAAGGCCTCACGCTCAACACTTTCATGGGCGACCTTTCAAAACTCCTTAACGTGCGCGTGATTCCGTTTTTGCTTGCCTGCGAATCGGACAACGACTACAACACGCAAATTCAACTTTTCTACACGTTCATGAAGGGATACCCCGATCAGAACGACATCGAAAGAATCGATAAGGCTTTGAGAATTCTGCGCAAACAAAGCGATTCCATCGAAGCCCGCAACTTGCTCGAGCTCAGCTGCCAAAGAATCAGCGCTATCTACAACGAAAATTCGCAACTCGCAAACGAACTCGGGAAGCAGATTCAAGCAATCGAAGGCATTTAATTAAGACTTCTAAAAAAAAAGCGGCGCGGATGCGTCGCTCATTTTTATAATGAAGATGCCCGCTCGGTGGCGGGACTAGCACAATTTTTATTCTTTCACCAAGAAGCCGACCGTTGACTTTTCACGGACAAACGTTTTCTTGGCAACATTCTGGACATCAGCGACATTCACCTTATCCAAATTATCTGCCCAATTGATGAAATAGCGATAATCGCCGTAAACTTCATACCAACCAAGCATGGTTGCCACATTTTCCATATCGGTCAAACTGCGGATAAGGCCTGCATAGGCGCGATTTTTTACCTTCTGGAACTCACGTTCACTCACTTGTTCTTTCTTGAGTTTTTCGAGTTCTTCCCACACGATTTTCTCGACCTTTTCGCGGTTGGCATCGGGGCGGAGGTTCACGCGGACCGAGAACTCAGAAACATACTTGTTCGGGCTATTGCTTGCGCTTACGCCAACAGCAAGTTTTTCTTCTTCGACAAGGCGCTTGTAAAGGCGGCCAGAACGTCCGTTTAAAACGCCTTCAGCAATATCGAGCGCATAGAGCGTGCTATCACCAACTGCCGGAGTCTTGAAGACGAGCGTGTACAAATTCGGAGCGTCCTTACGCTTTACGATCAAACGCTTTTCGCCCGCCTGTTCCGGATCGCGCACCGTAAGTGCCGGGAACGAATCGCCCGTCGGAATCGGTCCAAAATATTTCTTGACAAGAGACATCGCTTCAAGCGTATCCAAATCACCAGCCATCACGAGAATAGCATTACGCGGTTTGTAATACTTGCGGTAATGTTCATCGGCCTGTTCTCGCGTCAAGTTTTCAATATCGCTAGGCCAGCCAATGGTCGGCACGCGGTACGGGAACGCCTCATAAATCATAGAATTGAGCGTTTCGTAAAAGCGGCCTGTCGGACGGTCATCATAGCGCATGCGGCGTTCTTCACGCACAACAGAGCGTTCCGAATAGAACTCACGCAAAACGGCGTTCTGCATGCGGTCGGATTCGAGCCACATGAAGAGTTCCATCTTGTTCTTGGGGAGCGTGACCGTATAAGCCGTCAGCAAGTCACTCGTAAATGCATTAAGCCCTGTGCCACCTGCAGCCTGATAAGCGCCCCAAAGTTCATCCTTCACAAAAATCTTGCGGTGTTCATTCACCACGGAATCGTGTTCAGCCGTAAGCTTTTTAACAAGCGCTGTGTCACCCGCCTGCTTTGCAGGACGGATTAGAGCTTGCAAGGAATCTTGAGTCGCCATGAATTTGGCATCGGCAATGCTATCCGAGATGCCGACTTTTTTGGTACCCTTGAACAATTCATGTTCCAAAATGTGGGCAAGTCCCGATTTACCCGGAACTTCGTGAACAGAACCGGTCACATAAAACAAACGGAAGCTCACCGTAGGTGCCTGCTTGTTGGGGTATAAAAGCACCGTAAGTCCGTTATCCAGAATTTCCTTATGTACGGGCAAATTTACAGCAGCTTTAGACGTTCCGGCAAGCAACGCAGGAACCAAAGCGCAACTTAAAGCAATTCGAGCGAAAAGTTTTTTCATGATAGATAATTTACTAAAAAAAATATGGAGATTTTTTCTCCATACGCGAAAGACAATAAAAAAGGGGGCTTTCGCCCCTAGTTTACTTCACTTTAATCTTTTTCGATTTCACGACTTGCCCATTCAATTCGAGCACAGCAATCACAAGCGCTTTTCCACGCAGATTATCCATGTGAACTTCGCAGTATTTGTCGGCAAACGATTTCTTCATAAGAAGAGTTCCGTTTACATCGAACAAAGCAACCGTTTTAAGTCCATCTATATCTGCATGGACCTTCAAAGCTCGGTCAGCAACAGAGAATTGAACTGCAGACGGAACTATGTTTTGCGTTGCAAACATAAATGGTTCTGATGACGAACTCAAGTCTTTTGAAGTACTAGAAATAACGTTAGAAGAAGAAGACTTCGCCTTACTGCTAGACGACACAGACGAAGAACTTACGCTTGAAGAACTCGAAGCAGGCTTGCTCGAAGAAGAAACCGCCTTGCTTGAAGAAGAACGAACGGCACTAGAAGAAGATGCCGGTGAAACTGGAGATACTCGGCTTCCGCGAGTTTTGAATTCCACATGGTCATCTACAATTTTTATATCATAAACTTCAAGTCCAAGACTATCACCACCCCATGTCACAAAGCCATTATAGCTATTAACGCCCCTACTCGTCGGGAAAGCATCATCTTTAGCACTGTAGACATCCGCTTTACCATCAGCTTCAACTAAATCGACTTTCATGGGATCCGTGGTATTGACTTCGTTGTACATCCAAGAATATCTGTCATAATTGATATGCCAAATCAACAAACCCTGATTCGGAAGACCCTCGTCAAAATCTTGTTTTAAACGGAAATCGACAAAATAGTATTCAGCATCGTTTTTCGAGGTCAGTACAAGACCATCATTTTCTTGAATAGTCTTCAAAACAAAAGTCGTATCCGAAATTTCTAACCGGCGCGGTTCAAGCCAACCTAAACTAAAGCGTTCAAAAGCGGACAAATTCGCAGGCGAGCACGAAGTCGACTTATACTTATTTTGCGGACAGTTATAAGAACCTGCATCCATCAAGTCCCAAGCGCCCGGCGTATAACGAACCTTCGTACGCGTGTCATTGACATAGACATCATAGTGGTCCTGCAAGCCAAGGACATGGCTAAACTCATGGCAGAATGTTCCAATACCATTTAATGCATCTGTACTTTTCCGGTACAAATAGGCCTGACCATCTATTTCAGGAGAACAGGCGTAACGATACATGGACATATTGCGCGTAAGACGCTTGCTTACATTATAAGAATGTGGCCAAATAGCGGATTGCACATCCGTATCAGCCGAACCGACACCTGCATAAATCATGTAGACAAAATCTACAATTCTATCGTTGTCACTATCGTAAGGCGTAAAATCGACACCAGCTGCCACAAGCGAATCCATAGCTTCACTGACGGCATTGACAGCTCCTGCCGCTATATTATTGGGGTCAACCAAAGCGCCATAGGAATCGCGAGTACCCTTAAGGGTTATAGGTCCATACACATCAAATGTAGGACGATATTTTCCAGAAGAATTCAAAATAAAAAAGTCTCGCGCGCTACCTTTCATAAAGTAATTCGAATAGCCCTCTTTATTAAGGAAATCGTGGTATTCCTCATAGGCATTATCGCGCTTAAACTTTACATCGCTAAACTGGACAAGAATAACAAGCCCGCGAACATCACCTTCTTTTTTGACGTTATTCACAGACGGGCGCATCGGGGTATTGGTATTTTGGGTTGTCCGCCCTCCCCAAGCATTAGCCTTCATGGGAGACGAGGACTGGAGCACCTGAGGCTCGGAAGAGCGCTGTTCCTCCAACTGTTTTAGGCGTTTTTCGCGAAAATTTTCAAGAATTTGACGAGAATTGCGTTTTTTGAGGAAATTTTTCTCTTTGGCACCACGTTTGGACTTGGCATGGACCCTCATCCCCGTCTTTTTGCCATGTTCGTCGGCATAATTCCAATAGCCGCTGGAGTCACGTACCACAAGTACGCTATCATCTCCAGTAACGGTGTAATTAAAGTGTTCGTTTCCGACCTTTCTAATCTGCACAACGGAACCATCAGGCTGCGTTGAATTGATTAAAAACGGTGCAGCTTTAACGGCCCACACAGATGCGGTACCGACTAAAGACCCAATCAATATACACTTCCACCAACTCATATTATAAACATATATTCTGATGGCGGATTTAGCAAAACAACAATAAGTTTTTTACATGTTTTTCGTTGACAGAACGCCAAAAATTAGCAACAGCCGATACAAAAACTTACATTTTTGACAGTGCAAGAAGCGCTCCGCCGCATAAAATCACAGAAACGGCAATCGCAAGCTTGATTCGTTCCGGTTTTGTCGGATATTCACCGAAAACGACCACGCCCCAAAGCAAGTTCACCAAAAGGTTCAACTGCGTCAGCGGATAGCCCACGGCATACCCCAAGGAGCCCTTCGTGTCGATAGCCCAGAAGCAGCCATGCTGCCCGACAACCCACAAAATGCCCATGAGCATGGAAGAAATCGAAGGAGCCAAGCCATATTCAAAAAGGGCACGGCGCTTTATACACAAAATTGCAACCAAAAGTTCTGCGGCTACGAAAATACCTATAGAGAACGAGCTCATGAACTCGAGTATAGGAACTTCGGCAAACTTGTACGGTATGAGGTAAAGACCAAAAATGAGACCGCCCAAAAGAGAACGCCAATTTCTAAAAATATTCCCCTGCGGAGGAGCAAGCCTACTCAAACCAAAAAGCAACAGAAGAATTGCCGGAATTGAAAAGTAAAGTAACGTCGATTCCGAGAAAACAAGCACGCCACTTATAAATGAAGCAAGAATGCTCACGCCCATCGAGCGCACACCGGCACCTGTCAAGTCCTGTTCGGCCTTTACGGCCCAAAAGCAGAACGCCCCCGCACATACCCAGAAGAACCCGCAAAGGAGGCCCACCGGCAAAACACACAGCGTGTCCGTTGCAATCGAAATGGCAAGTTGGCCAAGGAACATACCCAAAGCCATGCAAGAGAGGTACGCCCAAGACGAGAACTTGGACCAAGCCTTGAGAGGGACCATGTAAGTGCCGAACGCAAATACGGCTAAAACGAGACCAACGTAACTATTTCCCAATGCAGAACCCCGCAAATATTTTTTGTAAAACGTCTTCGGACGAAATTTCGCCCGTTATACTTTGGAGAGACCGGCGCACCAGTTGCATTTCAAACGCAATAAGTTCCACCGCCGGATTCGTACGAATAAGAGAAAGCGTACGGTCGATGCCCGCGAGAGCATCTTCGAGGCAGTTCTTTTCGCGCTCGCTCGTAATCCAGAGGTCTTCGGAATTTTCCATTTTCTTGAAAAGAGCGGCATTCATCTTTTGGCGAAGTTCCGCGAGACCATCGCCCGTTTTCGAGGAAATGTGAAGGTTTCCGTCCTGCTGAGATGCGCGCAAGTCCGATTTCGAAATGACGACAAGGTCCGGTTGGATTGCTTCCGCCACGCTCTGCTCGCGGCAGGCTCCACTATCGTTCCTCGCAATGACGTTGTTTCCATCCACGACAAGAATCTTCATGTCAGCTTCAGCGAGGATTTCCTTGCTCTTTTCCATACTGAGCGCATCGAGCGCATCAGAAGCCTTGTCCGCGATACCCGCGGTATCAATCAAGCGGATTTCACCGCCATCCAAGAACAGGCGAACTTCAACAAAATCACGGGTCGTGCCCGGAATATCGCTCACCAAAATTCGATCTTCGCCAAGAAGTGCGTTTACAAGGCTCGATTTGCCCGCATTCGGAGCGCCGTACAAAACAGCAAGCGGCAAACGGCTCACATTGGCTTTTTCCTTGAAGCTTTTCAATATAGATTGCACACTTTCGCGAATCGCTTCAATCTTTGTGCCCCAAGTTGAGTAATCCGGGTCGGCCTCTTCTTCGGCAAAATCAACATCAAGTTCGAGACGCGCCGAAATGTCCATGACCTGTTCCGTGAGCGTCTTGACCTTTTTCGAGAGCGCACCGCCGAGCAAACGATGGGCATTCTTAAGCTCATCACGATTTGCACTATGGATCACATCCGCGACAGATTCTGCTTGCACCAAGTCCATGCGACCATTCAAAAACGCACGGCGCGTATATTCACCGGGTTCCGCAAGACGCACGCATTCAACACTCTTGATGACCTGAATCAGTTCGCGAACGATAATCGGGTTTCCGTGCGGATAAAGTTCCAGCACGTCTTCGCCAGTATAGGAATTTGGACCTTCGAAAAAGATGTACAGGAGGCTATCGATAACCTGGGCCGTTTTCCGGTCGCCATTCACGATAGTTCGGTAATCCCTTGCCGTTGCAAGTCTCGCTTCGCGAGCCTTTAAATTTTTTATCGCAGATTCGCCAAACAATAACCGAATTACATCACGCACTTTGGAACCGCTTACGCGGATTGCGGCAACGGCACTCACGCCGGCCGGCGTCATCGGGGCAACAATCGTTTGAGAATCCATGAAGAAAAAGATAGTAATTAGCAGTTAGTCATTGGTCATTAGTCTTTGGTCGTTAGATAATAATCGCTCCCTCACCCACATTCTTTCGTCTCTCGTCTGTAGCGAGCCTGCGAGCGGTCTCTCATCTAATTACTAAATTCTCTAACAACTAATAACTATTAACTAGCAACTACGATATGAGCAACTTCAAACTTATTTCCCGTCCTTTGGGCACTGTGCAGTGCTACGTTTTGCAGCGCGACGACGGCGCTGAATTTGAAATTTTAAGCGGATACGGTGCAGGCCTCAACGCCTGGCGCATTCCCGACAGCAAGAGCGGTAAACTTGCCGACCTCCTTTTCGGCTACCGCGAAGGCGATGACATTTACAAAATGGGGCCCGACACAAACGCCGGTTGCCGACTCGCCCCCTTCCCGGGACGCGTGGCCTATGCCAAGTTCAATTGGAACGGGAGCGTTTACCAGCTCGTGAACAACGTGAGCTGGGCCCCGCACGCGCTCCATGGATTCTTGCAAAACAAAGAATGGAAGTTCGTGAGTTTCGAAAGCGATAACGAAAAATGCACGGCAACATTCGGCATCGACTGGCCGGGTGCATTTACCGGATTCCCATTCCCCTTCCGCGCCATTAACAAGATTACGTTCACCGGCGAAAGTTACAGTGTCGAATCGACCGTCACGAACATCGGCAAGGGCGACCTCCCCTATTCCGAAGGTTGGCACCCCTATTACACGCTCGGCGAAAAAATCAACAATCTCGTCATGAAGCTCCCCGAAACGGACCTCGCCCTCCTCGACAAAGCCGATATTCCGACAGGTGAATTCAAACCGGATACCCGTTTTGTAGGCGGCCGGCTCATCAACGAAGAATTCATCAACGACTGCTTCGTTCTCAAAAATGAGCAAAATTTTGAGAACATTTTAGCCACCACGGAACTCAAAAGCGATTCCAAAACTCTCCAAATTTGGCAAAAAGCCGGTAAAGAACAATATAACACCATCCAGATTTATACTCCACCCGACCGCATGAGCATCGCCATCGAACCGATGACCGCGGAACCCGATACTTTAAACCATCACAGAGGTTTAATCGTTATCAAGCCGGGTGAATCTCGTACATTCAGTTTTGGGGCAAGTATCCAGAAAAACGCCTAAAAACGCTCAAAAACACCCTTATATTTTCTATAAACATATTTTTTCCTTTCCAAGCAAAAATGTTGTTGCATTTTTGCTTTTTTCATTATATTTTTGAGAACATAAATACTAAGGAGTGAACATGGGATTCAAAAAGGTTTTCTTAGCATGCAGTCTTTCCGCAGCATGTTCCGTTTTTGCAGCACAATACGAAGCTGAAAGCGCAACCCTTTCCGGGGACGCAGCCGCAGCCTCTAGCACAGCAGCTTCTGGCGGCAAATACGTCAAAATGAACGGTGGCGACATCACATTCTCTAAAGTCGTAGCCGAAAAAGCGGGCAAATACACCATCGTCATCCATTACATGAATAACTACGGTGGTTCCAAGATCAACAACGTAGAAGTTGGCGGAGCCTCTTCCGCAGTCACATTCGACGAGACGGACAAGGGCAAATTTGCCGACGTCGAAACGGTCATGAACCTCGCCGCCGGTGAGAACACCATCGCTATCACCAATAGCTGGGGATGGATCGACGTGGACTATATCGAAATCAAGGGCTATGAAGCAAAGGCATTCAACCTCTGCAACGCCCCGGTCACAAAAACCGCTACCCCGTCCGCCATCAAGCTTTATAACTTCCTCGTCAACAACTTTGGCAAAAAGACCATTTCTGGCGTGATGACCGGCAACATGGATGCCTACACCAAGGGCGACGCCACCCAGCACGAAGACGTTCAGGCCGTATTCAAGGCAGGCGGCAAGTACCCCGCACTTGTTGGAGTCGACCTGATGAACGCTACCGGCGCAAGCAAGGACAACAGCTGGTTCCAGGAATATACCGAAAAGGCCATCGATATCGCCAAGAGCACCTGGAAAAAGGGCGGCATTCTGGCATTCACATGGCACTGGCGTCCAGGTGAAGAAGAGAACTTCTATGTCAAAGGCGCAAATGACAACTACACCGAATTCGACTTCACCGAAGCTTTCGTGACCGGCACGACCAATTGGGATACAGTTTCGACCGCTTACAAGGCTCTCGTCGCAGACATTGACCTCGTTTCCAAAATCTTCCTTGACCTCCAGAAAGAAGGCATTGCCGCCATCTTCCGCCCGTTGCATGAATCTGGTGGCAACTGGTTCTGGTGGAGCACGCATACCGGCAAGCAGTTCGCCGCACTCTACCAGTTGCTCTACGAACGCATGGTTTTCACGAACGGCGTAAACAACCTCATTTGGGACTTTAACCCGAAGGACGCCGCCACGATGTCCTGGACTCCGGGCGAAACCTACTATGACGTGTTGAGCGTAGACATTTACAACAATGCAAACGATCACCAAAGCAACAGCGCCGCATTCATCGATCTCACGAACAAGGCAGGCACAAACAAGATTATCTCCCTCAGCGAAAACGGCCCGATTCCTGACGTCGACAAGATGTACGAAGACGGTGCCACTTGGAGCTGGTGGATGCCGTGGTACGAATCCCCGAGCTGGAACGGTGGCTACGTAAGCCAGACCGCAGCCAATGTGTGGACAAAGAACCTTGCCGACGAACGCATCATCACCCTCGACAAAATGCCGGGCTGGGACAACTATAACGAAGCGGCCGCAGCAACTAACGTTTGCCCGACTTCTACGCAGAACGCCAAGTTCGGCGCAGACACCGCCAAGGCTAATCCGGAAAATGTTGACCTTGTCATGGGCGTGACCTACAAGGCTATCAACGATAGCGGCGCTAACATCCAGTACACCAAGGTTCCGAACTTGACTGGAGCAAAGAGCATTGCAGTCACGATCGAAAACAAGGGTTCCGGAGGCGAAATGAATGGCATCTGGATTGGCATGGCATTTGTCCGCGACGGTTCCGCCGATAAGGCATGGACCTGGGAACAGTCACCGTCTGACGGCTGCTGGCTCAACGACGGCGCCAAAGCCACTTGCGAATTTGCCATCGAGACTTACACCGATGACGCAGGCGTTGAACACCCGATGGACCTCGACAAGCTTTTCTCCGTCACCTTCATCTTGGCTGGCGCTAACGGATTCGAAGGCACGGTGCTCTTTGACAACATGGTCACGGACAACGGCATCATCATCAACGGATTCAACAAGAAGACGGAACTATTCACCGCCGCAGACCAGAGCAAGGGCCACATCGCAAGTATCGAGCTCTATAACAAGGACGGCACTCCGGCAACTCCTTCCTCTATCAAGCCGATTGCAGCAACAAAGAAGGCCGGAATCCGCATGAACGGAACTAGCATCGCCTTTACCGCAAGCAAGGCAGGCTTTGCAAGCATCGACGTATTCAACATGAACGGCAAGCGCGAAGCAACACTCTACCGAGGCACCCTCAGCGCAGGCGAACATTCGTTCAGCCTCAAGAACCTCTCCAAAGGTCAATACATACTCCGCGTAAAGGGCAACGGAATCGCAGCCTCCAAGCCGATTCTTGTCAAGTAAGTTTATAACACATAAAGCTGAATACACAAAGGCGACCGTGGAAGCGGTCGCCTTTTCTTTGTAAAGAGGAAATCAAGCTTCTTAGCTAAATCTAGATACTCGCGAACTCTCCGTCAACTGTTTGAATTTTTGTCAGAAAACGCCTCAAGGAACTCATCTTAATAAAAAATCAAGGCGCTGAAAGATTTACGCAGTGATTTCCTTTTCGTGCAACAAGTTCATAACCAAGAGTCGAAAGCAAAGCATTCAACGTCTTTAAGGTTATGTTCACCGGTTGCATGGCTCGTAGATTTTGAATCACCGATGTCGAAATTCCAGACGCTTTCGATAAAGCACGAACACTAACATCCTGTTCCGCCATGGCATCTAAAATAAGCTCAGACAAAAGGAAATTTGCATATTCCTTTTCAAAGGCTTTCTTTTGTTTCGGGTCGGACATGATCCTTTCAAATGTCGATTTAGCCTTCTTCATAATACTCTCCCTTCTGTACACGAGTGTTATAGCTTTGCATAGAAAATATTGCCCTTTGTTTTTCGTTTTCAGGAAGCTTTTGCGATTTTTTGCAAAACGCATTCGTTATGATAATTTTCTTCCCGACATAAAAGAAGGAAAGAAATCGATCCGGTTGTGGTTTGAATGCATAAATCTTATCACCTTCATTCCTGAACTTGGTTATATCTGAAATTTTTCCTGAATCACCTATTCTTTTAAACAACATTAGTACTTTACGCTTTTGCGCATCACCTAATCTATTGAAATAGTCAAACGCCTGACTTGTACCATTTTCATCGTAATACCATTCTACAGTAAAGCACGGACCTTCATAAGCTAAAATTTCTCTCATTACAAATGTATCTCCTTTTTGATACGCTGTCAAGAGCGGCAATTTCAAATACGGATACATTTGCGAAATTCATGCCAGCAGAAAAATTACCGTTTTCACGCGAAAAACGGCAAATTGCAATTTGAGAAAAAGTGATTAATCGATTTAATCACTGATAAATCAGTTCATTAACTCAGCAAATCACTAGTACATTTAAGGTATTAAGATGTTTGTCTATTTTAATGACAAAGTCCATCATTTTCTGTTTGTTAAAGACTCATTTCCACTACAATGCTGTTGCTAAAACGCATTATTGTTACTAGTTTTACTAGAGCATAACCCCCCCCCCCGGAAATGCGACCATACCTTGAACTCTTGTAGTCCCCAATAATCAGCAACGAGGAAAAAATCTCGCCTAAAATTATTTTACCGCAGCAGACGGACGATAAATTTTACTAAGACGTCTAGACTTGGTTATAATACTCACTGTGTTTTCCGTCACGTTTGGCCCCGTCCAAACATTCATTTTTCTTACAATCGTGTGAAAAACTTGCACTTTTTCACAGCGCTTATTGACTTCATTTTTCACGAATTTATTTTTCTATAGACGATATTTAGGATGTTTGGGGGTGTGGACATTTTCCACAAGTTTTGTCAACACTCAAAAGTCGGGATTGCCCTATTTCATCGTTATTTATCTAGTTTCAGAGAAAAATAAGGATACGCTATGAATTGCATCAAGACTTTAATCGCAGTTTCGCTTCTTGGAACAGCCGCATTTGCAGCTCCGGGACTCACCGTGAGTGGCACAGACCTTCAGTACAACGGAAAGAAAATTTTCTTCTCGGGTACAAACCTCGCTTGGAGCGACTACAATTCCGACGTGGGAGCCTCCCCTCTTGACGAAAACGCATGGCGCAAAGCCGTGGAAGGCACGCGTGCCGCAGGTGGTAACGCAATCCGTTGGTGGCTCTTTAACAACATGAGCCAAAGCCCGACAATTGACGAAACAACGCACTTGGTCACTGGCCCGAAGGAAAATACCATCGCCAACATGAAAAAAGCTTTGGACATTGCCGAAGAATACGGCGTGATGGTCTCGATGTGCCTCTTTAGCCACAACTTGATGGAACCGAACCAGTGGGGTCTTTACAACGAAAAGCTCGACATCACTGCTAACGAATTGCTTTTCGAAGACGCGGGCACCAAGGCGTTTATAGACAACGTTCTTATTCCGGTCGTAAAGGCTATTGGCAACCACAAGGCTCTCATGACTTGGGAAGTCTTTAACGAACCCGAGGGCATGACTAGCGAATGCAGCGGTTGGACCACAAAGAAGATGGCACTCGCCAAAATCCAGAAGTTTACGAACAAGGTTGCAGCGGCCATCCACACAACAAACCCGGAACTTCTCGTTTCGACGGGTAGCGTGAACATCAAGTATCAGAAGCATTGGAACGATGCAGCCCTCATCGAAGCGGGTGGCGAAGCGAATGGTACGCTCGACTTTTTCCAGACCCACTATTACCCGTACTGGCAAGACAATTCCGTAAGCCCGTTCGTAAACACTGCGGCCCAGATGGCAACAAAGTACAGCTACGACAGCAAGCCGATGATCATCGGTGAATTCCCGGCAAGCGGTTGGGCTGGCAATACATACCGCTCCAATTTTGCCGCAAAGACAGAAATTACAACGGAAGAATGCTACCGCAAGGCTTTTGACGGTGGTTATGCGGGTGCTCTCGCTTGGCAGTACATTGGCGACAAGACCGAAGCAAACTTTGGCGGTTACAGCTACACGATTGAACCTGCGCTCGATGCCATGAAGAAGCTCGCCGCAACGGAAGAAGCAAGCATCAAGATTAAGGATGTGAACATTGAAGGCGGCAATGGCGGAAACGGCATGATGGCTGTGACCTACGGTGCCGACAATGGCCAGGTGGAATACCAGAACAAGGGCGGTTGGGACCTTTCCGGTGCAACGACGTTTACGTGGACCGCAAAGAATAATGGTTCTTCTGACGCAGACATTTACCTCATCTTCAAGCTTACGGATTCTTGGACATGGACCGAAACGGATGGAAGCTGCAAGGTTCCGGCAGGCGAAAAGGTCACTTGCTCTATCGACATTTCTAGCTTTGCCGACCGCAACAAGACGCTCAGCATCACGTTTGCGAACTACGCCGCAGGCTACACCGGCACGGTGATTTACGATGACATCAAGGCTGGCGCCACGACACTCTTTGACTTCAATACCGACAAGTACGACGCCTTCAAGCGTGGTTACGAGAACACCGAAGAAATGATTCCAGAAATCAAGATTGTGTTCGATGAAAACTACGTTTTTGGAAAGACCAGCTTGGTCAAAGGAAAGGTCGCAGCATCGTCCAAGTTCACCATCAACGGCGACAAGATTATGCTCAACACAAAGGCTAAGGGCCAGGTCAGCGTCGACGTGTTCGGCATGAACGGAAGAATCATCGCCACGCTCTTTAACGGAAAGCTCAGCGCTGGTAATTACGTGTTCAGCCTTGCTGACATGCCGAAGGGCCAGTACATTGTTCGCATGAAGGGTGCAGGCCTCACAGCCACGCAGCCGGTGATTATCAAGTAAAATTAAAAAAAGACCCCAGCCGGGGTGATAAGCAAAAGAGTCCCGACGATGTCCGGGACTTTTTAGTTCGCAACAAAAATCCTTTGAATTTAAGGTGCAAAAATATAGATTTAGAGATGGAGAATGGAATGTTTATGAAGAACTTTAACTACACAAATTTTGTCGCTACGGCAACTGTCGCAGCACTCGCAGGCACCGCTTTTGCGGCCACCCCCATCCGTTTAGAAGCCGAAGACGCCGTCCTTGCCGATGACCACAAAGTCGTCGTAATCACAGATGCCAAAGCTTCGGGCGGAAAGTCCGTCGATATGAAAGACGGCAATTTGGAATTCAAAGTAACAGTCCCCGCAACAGGCTATTACACGCTTTGGGCAACATACCAGATACCATCGAATTCAACCAACAAAATCCAGAACTTGACCGTCAATGGCGTTTCTGCAGGGCAGATTTCTTTTGGAATTTCTGACGAATTCACGACCATCAAGGGTGCGGGCAAAATCAAGCTCACCGCAGGTGAAAACAAAATAGGCATCATCCACAGCTGGGGTTACGTCAACCTCGACTATATCGAGCTCACCGAATACGAAGCTAGTCCGTGGAATCTTTCCCCGACGCCAGTCACGCCTGAACCGACCGAAAGCGCACAGAAGCTATACAACTTCTTGCTTGACAACTTCGGCAAGCGCGTGATTAGCGGTGTCATGACAGAACGCCCGTTCGAAAACAACGGCCAATATACACCACAAAACTACGAAACGCAAACCGAGCTCAAATACATTCACGATGCAAGCGGCAAGAACGTAGTTCTAGTTGGTTTTGACTTTTTGCACGCCTCCGGCAAGAATTCTGAAGAACAGTGGTATCAGGGCTACACACACGCTTCGCTAGAAATGGCAAAGACGGTCTGGAAAGCAGGCGGCATTCCGCAATTCAACTGGCATTGGAAAGATCCAACGCACGAAATCGAAGCATTCTACACAAAATCAGGCAACGAAACCTCATACACCGAATTCAGCATCAACAAAGCTTACGACGAAGCCTCCGGCAAATGGAAAACTGATAGCGATGCATACAAAGCTATGGTCCGCGACATGGAAATGATCGCCGATTCGCTTTTGACCTTGCAAAAAGAAGGGGTCGCTGTTCTTTGGCGCCCGCTCCACGAAGCCAGCGGAAAATGGTTCTGGTGGGGCACCGATGGCGCCAAGCCGTGCGTTGCTTTGTACAAGCTCATGTTCGATATTTTCGTGAACAAGAAAGGTTTGCACAACTTAATTTGGGTGTGGACTACCGACGAAGCAAGCGATGCTCTCGACTGGTATCCGGGCGATGAATACGTGGATGTTGTTGGTCGCGACTACTATTACTACCCGCGCGAATCCAATCACTCTAGCCTTGTGGGCAGCTTTGAAACAGTGAAGGAAATGTTCGGTGGCAAAAAAATTGTAACGCTCAGTGAAAACGGCTCCGTCCCCTACCCCGACGAAATGAAGGCTGATGGCGCCAACTGGAGTTGGTTCATGCCATGGTATGGTGATTACGCCATGGAAAGTTGGGCAAACGACAACAATGCCGAAAGCTGGAAAACCGTGATGAACAATGATTACACGATTACTCTCGAAGACATGCCGGGCTGGGAAAAATACCAGATTGTTGAAGTCCCGACGACGGGAATCAAGAGCGTTATGGCAGCAACAAAGGCTACCGCTAATTTAGTTGTAATCGGAAAGAATTTGCAGATTAGTATTCCGGGCATTGCTGCAGGTGCTACCGCAAAAGTCGCCATTTTCGACATGCAAGGCAATCAGGTGGTGATCCGTGCCATCAATGGTGCAAATGCTAGCATCAACTTGAACGGAATTGCGGTTGGGCAGTACCTCGTGAAAGTGCAAGGCAAAGGATTTGCACAAAACGGAAGGATTCTGGTAAAGTAATAGGAAATGGTGATCCCGGCACTGTGGCCGGGATGACAATGTAAAAGCAACGCTTCCGGCGCAAGTCCGGGATGACAATGCAAAAAAAATTGGAGTGTATGTTATGGAATGTAAATTAATCGCGGGCGCATGCTCCGCAATGGCTTTTGCCACAACAGTTGCAACAACATCAGTTTACGCGGCACCGACTACTTACGAAGCCGAAGACTTGAGCGGCGCCACCGTTGCTGAAGGCACAGAATTTTCAGGCGGCAAATACGCAAAGCCCGCCGATGCTAGCGGTATCACGTTTACGGTCAAAGTCGAAGAAACCGCCGTTTACGACATTACCACGAAAGTTTTCATCAAGCAATACGACTGGATTACCTCTAAAATCGTAGTGAACGGCGTTGACGCAGGTTCGCTCCTTACTACTCCGCGCAATTGCGATTCCACTTACGTCATCAGCGCATCGGCAAAGATGAAAGTCGGCGAAAACAAGATTACAGTGGGCAATCAATCCATTGGCGTCGACTACATCACCGTCGAAAAGCATCCTGATCCAGAATTCAAAATCGGAGCAGCCCCTGTAACGCCAAACGCTTCGGAATCTGCGCGTAAAGTATTCTCGTTCTTACGCGAGAACTTTATGAAAAAGACAATCAGTGGCATGATGATCAGCGACCAGAATTTTAATTACGATTATGGCAACATGAAACTTTTAAAGCCTGGTGAATGTACTCCGGCGGATTCCTGCAAATATAGCGATGCAGAAGTTTCATGGAAGGGTCAAACCGATATTGCCGAATTCTACAAACGTAGCGGCCATTACCCCGCTATTGGCGGATTCGACATGCTCTTTGCTACAGGCGGTCATCATGAAGAAGGTTGGTTCAAAGGTTACACCGAAAACAATCTTGCCATGACCGAAGAACTTTGGAAAATGGGCGGCATCCCGACTTATACTTGGCATTGGAAAGTCGGCAAAGACACCGTATTTTATACAAAAGATACTTATCCGAACAACGGATTTAACGCTAGCGGTTGTACAGAAGGCGTTCAAGGAACCTCCGAAAGCAACACATGCTTTAACTACACCAAGGCTTTCAAAGGCGAACAATGCAAAGAAATTGACGAAACCTCTCAAGAATATAAAGACATTGTCGCTGACATCGATATTGTTTCGGGATATTTCCAGGAACTGCAAGACAAGGGTATCGCTGTCGTATGGCGTCCGCTCCACGAAGCTAGCGGTGGTTGGTTCTGGTGGGGTGCAGGTAGCCCTGAATGTTATGTACAACTTTATCGATTGGTTTTCAACCGCATGGTCGGCACAAACAAGCTCAACAACTTGATTTGGGTTTGGAACATCAATACTGATCCGAAATACGGTTACGATTATAGTGCACTCAATGCAGCATGGTACCCCGGTGACGAATACGTCGACATTGTAGCCGTCGATATTTACGACCCGCTCAACAACCACAATTCCGGAGCCAACTACTTCAACAAAATCATAAGTGATGTAGGTACAAGCAAGATGATTGCTTTGAGCGAAAACGGAGCCATTCCAGACATCGACAGCATCGCCGAAGACAAAGCCTATTGGAGCTACTGGATGACATGGAGCCAGACTTGGAGCGGAAACTTCTTGGAAAAGACCCCCACGGACATGTGGAAAAAGAATCTTGATGACAAACGCATTATCGCTCTCGACAACATGCCGGGTTGGGACAAAATGACCGTACACAATTCCGTTCAAAAGCGTACTACCAAAATTTCAAACAACATAAATCTTGCTATAAATGGTAAAAATTTGTCACTTTCAACAGCCACTAACGGCAACGCCACAGTCACTATTTTTGACATGACCGGGCACCGTGTTGCAACGCTTTTGCAGGGAAATATTTCGGCCGGAACTCATAGCTTTAGCTTGCAATCCATCACAGCAGGAAACTACATTGTAAAAGCAAGTGTCAACAATCACACTACAATGCAAGTTTTGCGTTTAAAATAGTGAGTGATGCAACATGTATTTTAAAAAAAAGGTTCACTTTCGAACCTTTTTTCTATTTTTAGAGCATGACCGAAAAGAACCCCCTTTATTTTACAATTCACGGACATTTTTATCAACCGCCCCGCGAAAATCCTTGGACTGGCGTTATCGAAAACCAGCCGAGTGCACGTCCGTTCCACGATTGGAACGAACGCATTGCAAGCGAGTGCTATAGCCCGAACTCCGCAAGCCGTATTTTAAATTCTAAAGGCAAGATTGTAGACATCGTAAACAACTACGATTTCATGAGTTTCAACATCGGCCCGACTCTCATGGGCTGGATTCGTACAAATACGCCTGACACATACAAGCGCATTAAAGAAGCGGACAAGCGCAGCCAAGATCGCTTGAATGGCCATGGCAACGCCATAGCCCAAGTTTACAACCACATCATCATGCCGCTTGCAAGCGAGCAAGACAAGCGTACACAAATCCGCTGGGGCATCGAAGATTTTAAGTTCCATTTCGGTCGCATGCCCGAAGCCATGTGGCTCGCCGAAACAGCAATCAACTTCGAAACCGTCGTTGAACTCATCAAGGCGGGCATCAAATTCACAGTTCTTTCGCCTACGCAGGCTGACAAGTTCCGCAAGTTTGGCGACAAGAAGTGGACCGATTGCAGCAACACGAACATCGACACTACGCGCCCGTACCGCATTTACCCGCGCGACAAAGAAGGCAACCTCGTCTGTGACGGTTACCTCGACGTATTCTTCTACAACCCGTGGCTTTCGAGCGCAGTCGGCTTTGAACATTTGCTCCGCGATGCAGGAACATTCGGCCACCGCATTGAAAGCGCCTGGGACGCCAATCGCAATGAACCGCAACTTGTAAGCATCGGTACCGACGGCGAATCTTACGGTCACCACGAACCGTTTGGCGACATGTGCGCTGCATGGCTTTATAACAAGTTCGCACCGCAGAACAACATGGTCCCCGTAAACTACGGCTGGTACCTTGAAAAGTTCCCGCCCAAGTACGAAGTCGAACTCAAGAATTTTTATGGCGAAGGCTGCGCATGGAGTTGCGCCCATGGTGTTGGTCGCTGGTACAGAGACTGCGGCTGCTCCACCGGTGGCGGCGCCGACTGGAACCAAAAATGGCGTGGCCCGCTCCGCGATGCATTCAACCACCTCAAGGAAGTGGCCGACAACATTTTCGTTCGCGAATTCGAAAAGATTTCGAAAATCGACCCGTGGGATGCCCGCAACAATTACATTCAGGTACTCGTTGCTCCGGAAGACGAATCCCGCAAGGAACAGTTCCTCAAGGATACGCTCAAGGACTACGACAAGCAAGAAGACCGCGCCAAGGCAATTCGACTTCTCGAAATCCAGAAGTTCTGCCTGTTCAGCTTCACGAGCTGCGGTTGGTTCTTCAACGATATCGAAGGTTTGGAACCGGTTCAGAACATGCGTTACGCCCTCCGCGCCATGCAGCTCTTAAAGCCATTCCTCCCGATGGGTGATAACCTCAAGAGTGAAATTCTCTATATTCTCGCTCGCGCCACAAGTAACGAACACAAGTGGAACGGCGCCGAAGTCTTCACGAAGTACGCCGAAGAAAACGTCCCGTCCGTCATCAAGCAGATGGCAGAACGTGCCGCAATTTACCACCTCGAACTCGAAGAAGACTATCTCAACAAGGATTCCCGCATCACCGCAACAAAGATTGCCTCCCGCCGTCGCCAGACGCTTGTGCGCACATCTTACGAAGACAAAGATCTCGGTGAATCTTGCGTGACCACGAACTTGGTCGTCACCGACCAGCTCAGCCGCGTGAACATCGTTGTCGCCATGGGCGAAGAAAAAGAAAGCGGGCTCACGTTTGTTGAAAATACGAACATGACGACGGAACAGCTCCACGAGCTCTATCCGACAGCATACGTTGTCCGCATGAGCAACCTTGCGAGCGATTCCTTGAAGCGCATCAATTTACTTTCGACGCAAAAGCACCTCGAGAACATCACAAAGTCGTTCTCCGGTTTTGCTCTGAACCACGGCATTTCCATCGACAGCCTTGCAGACCCCGACCATACATTACCGGACACCATGAGAAAGATTCTCACGGTGGAAATCAACGCTCGCATTCACCATGCTGCATTGCAGTTGCTGAACGAGCATAACAAGGCAACCATCGAAGAAATCCACGAGCTCATTGACGAAGCTACAGCACTCAACACGCACTTTAGCTTTGGTGGGCTTGGCCACATGTTCTTCCACAAGCTCACGCTTCTCATTGACGAAGTTGCAAAGAAGTACGACGAAAGCACTCTCAACTACATCACAGACCTGATTACAGTTGCAGATTGGCTAAAGCTCTACATCAACAAGACTTCTCTTGAGAACTATGTCTTTGGATTCTACAAGGAATACAAGGCAGAGCCGAAGGGCAAATTTGCAGCCCTCAAGCTCATGTTCCAATGGCTGAACTTTGAGGTCGATAATGTATAAATTGTCAAATGCCCCGCTTCTAAACGCGCCGCAAATTGACAAGCGTCTGGAATCACTCGCCCAAGAACTAAAGGCGTGTGATTTCGACATTATTTTATCAGCACTCACAGGCAGCTACATTTTTACCGCCGATTTGTCTCGCCGTATCGCAACTCCGAAATTGCGCATTGCATTTATCAAAGCATCTAGTTACGGCGAATCCGATCAACCGAACGCAAACGTCCATATTTCAGGCCTTGAAGGTCTCGACATCAAAGGCAAACGCGTTTTGTTGATTGACGATATCCTTGACACTGGCAACACGATGTACTCCCTCGTGAAAGCCCTCGCGGACTACTCCCCCGCTTCTATCAAGACTTGCGTACTGTTGAATAAGGAATCAAGACGAACTGTTGATTATCACGCTGATTTCGTCGGTTTTGAAATAGAAAATAAATTTGTGGTCGGTTACGGTCTCGACTATGCAAACGATTACCGTACCTTGCCCGAAATATGGACTCTTGAAGAAGTATGACAGACAACAATAACAACCTGAACGAAAATGATGACTTGAACGAAGTCAAGAAACATGCGACCATGACGTTTGCCGCCATCGAGCGCAGTTTTACAAGAATGGCATACCGCAAGAGGAATGCCATCCGCATCATCGTCTGCCTTTTATTCTTTATTGCAGGCTACAAAGCAAATACGCTATTCAGCAGTAAAATCCCGACTGAAAAGATCATCGAGAAAATTGCGGCACAGCCGGACCTTCCGAACAAATGCAAGTACCGCTATGACCGTTCCATGGAATACGCCATCATGCACGAATGCGTATTCTCTCACGACACGCCTACGGATGTAACCAAGCTCATCCAGCGCATCAATTACTGCTCTTGCGCCTTGGAACGCGTACAAAAAAAGAAGCCCTTCCAGAAGATGTTCGAAAACAATCTGGAGGACTTCACATTCAAAATCCGCGAAGAAATTCTGTGCAAGGATGAAAAGATTCCTCCCGCACTCGAAATGGATTCTGTTTCAACTCCAAAATAGCGTTTTACAAAATAAGCATTCCGTCGCCGTAGCTGAACAGTTTAAGTTTGTTCTCTACGGCCATTTTGTATGCAGCGAGCGTATTTTCGCGACCATAGAATGCAGACACAAGCAAAATAAGCGAGCTCTTTGGCCAATGGAAATTGGTTAAAAGCCCATCCACCAACTTGTACTTGTATCCCGGATAAAAGAACGCATAAGTGACACCCTTTTGCGGTTTCAAGAATCCGTTCGCATCGGCAATAGTTTCGACAACACGCGTACTTGTAGTGCCTACAGTCACCACGCGGCCACCATCCCGTTTTGCCTTGTTGATGATGTCGGCGTTTTCCTTGGTGAGTTCATAATGCTCGCCATGCATCTTGTGTTGCGAGAAATCTTCGACAGAAATATTCTGGAACGTGCCCGGCCCCACATGAAGCGTCACTTCAGCAACGTACACGCCCTTCGCTTTCAAATCGTTGAGCATTTGTTCGCTAAAATGGAGGCTTGCCGTCGGCGCTGCCACAGCACCAGCATACTTTGCAAAAATCGTCTGATACGCTTTTTTATCATCTTCGTCATCAGGGCGATCAATGTAAGGCGGCAGCGGAACGTGGCCTTCCCTATTCATGACTTCTTCCATTTCGGCAGGAGTCTTTTCAAAGCGGAGAACGCGGTTTCCGTCTTCTTCATGAACTTCTTCCACAAACGTGCGCACGCCAGCAAGTTTAAGTTCGCGCCCGACCTGGAAAGCCTTGCCCGGATGCACCTTGGCTTCAAAGCGCGCCTCGCCCGCCGTGGACGGGTTTAACGCCTGTACCAAGAGAACTTCCACCTGGCCACCAAACTGAGTTTCGCCATAAAGGCGTGCCGGAATCACCTTCGTATTGTTCACCACAAGACAATCGCCCGGACGGAACAAATCGACAATTTCAGGAGCCTTCATGATGCGGCGTTCACCGCCATCTTTCGGGCAATACAGAATATTCGTTTTGCCCTTACCTGCTGTACGCGAGGCAATCAATTCTTTCGGGAATTCAAAGTTATAATCAGAAAGACGGTATTCCATTACTACGCCTTCATGTCCTTCAATGTATTTTTCAAACGTTCAAGCATTTCCGTTTTCAAGGATTCCGGCTTCAGGATTTTCACATCCGGCAATACGCCAAACAGCCATGTTTTAAAGTCCGGAGTCAAGCGGAGTTTCAACGTCACAATCATATTCCCGTCCTTACCTTCGCTAATTTCTGCAACCGGAGAAAAACGAGACTTGTTAAACTGCGTTTTGAGCCAGCCCGACTTGATCTGGAGCGAAACCGTTTGCGGGTCTTCTGTAGACACGTACTTTCCGAAAGCGTACTTGTAATGTTCATAGACACAGAACGGTTCATCCAAACGAATCGCACACTTATTAGTCTGAGCAATATTCAAGATATTTTCAACAAGATAATTCTTGAAAATATGGGTTTCGGGATATTCATCATCGGCAGCGATCAAATAAAGAGTATCAATTCTCATCACAAGCTTGACTGGGCAAACTTCAATCGTTTTCTTTTCGCCATCTTCATTTGTGCTCTTGTAAGTAATGCGAATTTTAAAGCCTTCGCGAATTGCAGACAAGAGTCTCGAAACCGTAGAATCTTGAGCTTTGTGATCGCAGAATGGGCCATAATCCATAATGTAGTTCGGATCAAGCGTAATCGCTTCGGCCTTGAATCCATCCGGATCGGTCGTCTGCATAGACGAAATGACACTATCAATGAGCTTTCTATTCTTCAAATCCAACGGAGTCGTATCGTTCATCGTCTTTTTCAGTTTTTCCAACTGCTTGACGATTTTCTGGTTAAAGTCGACCTTTTGCTCGGTTTGAATAACATAAAAAGTTTCACCATCTTTTTTGAACTTATGGAGTCCGCAATTTTCCTGTTCCAAAGCATTCAAGTGGCGAAAAATCGTTCTCGGTCCGCAGCCCATAGCATCTGCAAGCATCGAGACCGTCATCGGCACACGAAGTTTGCATTTGATATTATTTATTTTTTCATATCCAGTAGCCATTATTCCTCCTTAATTAATCAAGCCTTAGATATTCTAAGACGGTTCCCAACAGCGACTGACCGTGCAAAGCCTGCAACAGCCAATAACGCAAATTCTCTCTGAATAATATTGGTCACTCTTCCTTCCACCAAGAATCGTTTCCCAACATATGTCACATGGACAAATGAATTTTTCAGGAATCGATATGACGCCAGTTTATTCATAATACGGCGACAAAGATCCTGTTTTCCCAAATTCTCTTTTAAAATTGCCGTTCCGTGCATGTTCAACGAGATAATGCCAGGAATACTTTCTAACCGAGACTTCAATTCATCTGGATAGACTTCATCTTCGTAATAGAAAGTTACCTTTGCCGCCCCCGACTTGACTTTAACACCATATTTGAAAATGGGATGGGCTGCATCGTCCATGACATTCCAAATACTTTTTTCCAAATCTTCATCGGAGACTTTTGAATTTTTGCGAACACGCACCATATTGACGCAGCCACGCAATCCAGCAATACTATTAACTTTTGTTTGTATTGCACGTTTCGTTGCAAGGCTATCTACAAAACCTCGCAAATAAACAATTCCCTGGCCTGCTTCTACCGTAATATCTTCACTCAGCCCATTCGACAAAAGTTCAAGTTGCTTGCGCACAACAGAAATCACCTCGGCATTAGGCGGATTTTCTGCATAACGCGGATAGCTCATAAAGACAATCAAGCCATCATCCATCTTCACGACCAGCTTGTCCTTCGTCTCGTCCTTAACGACACCAACGGCAATTCCAAACTGTTTGCGAATAACGTGATAGACATGATCGCCAAGCAAGGTAAGTACGCACTGGGCCGGCAAAAGCCTATAGCCTTCAGGCGCCACCTCATGCTCTATCGAAATTTTCGGACCTTCGTACTTTTCGTCCGGCAGGCCATTTCGTTTATAAACAACAACTTCCCTGTCATTAGACTGGAAGAAGCTCTTTACAATGCAAGGCCGAGCCGCACCTTCGAAATAAAGCCAGTCTCCCGGAAAAATTCGATTGTGGCCATAAACCTTTGCGTACTCGGAGTTTTCGTCATCCTTGTGGCAAAAGGCAAACTCTTGCGAAAAAGCCACATGGAACGTGCCGCAATGTGTACAAACACAAAGCAGCGGAATTCCACGTTCAATTCCCCCATACGTCGAATGTTCTTCCATGGCGCAAACGTCATGGCGCACCGCCTGTCGGCATTGCCGACAGAACAGCTGTTGCGAGTATAAACGATAGGGGAAATATTGGCGCATTACTTCATCAGCGGCATCGCCACATCCATGCGGCGGAGCACTTCTTCCTTGCCAATGAGTTCGAACATTTCCCAGAGACCCGGGCCAGCGGTAACGCCAGACACTGCAAGGCGCGGAGCACCGACAAGTTCACCGACCTTGTGACCGCAACGTTCAGCAAGTTCATAGAAGCCTTTCTCGATGACCGGAGTCTTGAAGTCTTCGATGGAAGCGAGCATGTCACGCACGAGCGTTGCAATTTCCTTGGAGCCTTCGCCAAAGTGCTTCTTCGCGCCCTTTTCATCATAAGTTGTCGGAGCAACAAAGAAGTACACAGCCATTTCAGCAAGATCCTGCACAAAGTGAGCGCGCGGCTTGAGCTGCTTCACGATTTCATCGAGGCGTGCTTCAGGTTCGTTGGAAAGGTCAATTCCCTTTGCGGCAAGGCCTTCCTTCATGATGCCCTTGAGGAACGCGTCGTCGCACATGTGGATGTGCTGACCGTTCATCCACTGGAGCTTCTTTTCGTCGAAGCTTGCAGACTTCGGGTTAATGCGTTCGAGCGTGAAGCTTTCGACCATTTCCTTGATGGTCATGACTTCGCGGTCATCACCCGGATTCCAGCCGAGGAGTGCCAAGTAGTTCACGAGCGTTTCGGGCAAGTAGCCGAGATCGCGGAAGTCACCCACGGAAGCTGCACCCTTGCGCTTGGAAAGCTTACCACCGTTCTTGTCGAGAATCACCGGCAAATGGCACCATACAGGCGGCTGCCAGCCGAATGCCTTGTACAAGAGTTCGTGCTTCGGCGTGGAGCTGATCCATTCATCGCCGCGGAGCACGTGAGTGGTTCCCATGAGGTGGTCATCCACGACACTTGCAAAATGGTAAGTCGGGTAACCGTCGCGCTTGATGAGCACGAGGTCGTCCAAAAGTTCGTTCTGGTAGCTGATGTGGCCACGGATCATGTCATCGAATTCCGTGACGCCCGTTTCAGGAACCTTGAAGCGGATAACAGCCTTTTCGCCAGCAGCAATGCGAGCTTCGGCTTCTTCGCGGCTAATGTTACGGCAGTGGCGGTCGTAACCCGTGACCGGCACATGAGACTTTTCTTGTTCAGCGCGAACTTCTTGCAGACGTTCTTCAGAGCAGAAGCAATAATAAGCATAGCCCGCATCCAAGAGCTTCTTGATTTCGCGGTGATAAATGTCCAAACGTTCGCTCTGGAAGTACGGACCACAATCGCCTTCGCAACCCGGACCTTCATCCCACTGGAGTCCGAGCCACTTGAGATCGCGCATCAAGTCATGGAGGGCCGTTTCATTATAACGCTTACGGTCAGTATCTTCGATGCGCAGGTAGAACGTACCACCCATGTGTTTTGCAAAGAAGTAGTTATAAATTGCGGTACGTGCTCCACCAACGTGCAAATAACCCGTGGGGCTCGGAGCAAAGCGAACACGAACTGGACTTTTTTCAGTCATAATTTCCTCTAATGAACCTTTTTACTTTTTATGACAAAAATTAGCAAATTCAATTGTGTAAAAAAAATCCATAGCTTTATATGAAGCGACTTATTAGAACTCAAAACCATAACGCTTCCCGACAAACTTTCAAAAATACGCCGCAAATATTACGCAATTATTTTTTACCCTACAGAATGAAAACACAAGCCAAGGACCTGCCCCTCTAATTTCTAACTTGCGAGCGCAAGTAAACTATGGAGTCTCAATGATTATCAAGCCAATGATCCGCAGCAACATGTGTGTCAACGCCCACCCGAAGGGCTGCGCTGCCGATGTCAAGCATCAAATCGAATACGTCGAAAAGAAATTTGCCGAACGAGGCATTCTTAACAACATCCCCCAAGACGCTCCCAAGACAGTCCTCGTTCTCGGTTGCTCTACCGGTTACGGTCTTGCAAGCCGTATCACAGCAGCCTTCGGTTACAAGGCTACAACCATCGGAGTTTCCTTTGAAAAAGAGGGTTCCGACGGATTGACCGACGGTTCACGCGAAAAAACGGGCACGCTAGGCTGGTACAACAACATGGCTTTTGACAAATTCGCAAAAGAAGCAGGCCTTGAATCCGTAACATTTAACGGGGATGCTTTTTCGCACGAAATGCGCAAGAACGTTATCGATACCCTTAAGAAGATGGGCAAAAAAGTAGATCTATTAGTTTATAGTGTCGCAAGTTCCGTCCGTGTCGACCCGGATAACGGAACAGTCTATCGCAGTGTTTTGAAGCCCATCGGCGGCGTATTTACCGGAGCAACAATTGACTGTATCACCGGCAAAATCAGTACCATCAGCGCAGAGCCCGCTACCGAAGAAGAAGCGGCTAACACGGTAAAGGTTATGGGTGGTGAAGACTGGGCGCTTTGGGTGCGCAAGCTCAAGGAAGCAGGCGTTCTCGCCGAGGGCATAAAGACAGTAGCTTATTCGTATATCGGTCCAAAGCTTTCACATGCCATTTACCGCGACGGCACCATCGGAGGCGCCAAGAAGCACCTTGAAGCAACAGCTCTTGAGCTCAACAAGGAACTGCAAAACGACCTGCATGGCGAAGCCTATGTTTCTGTGAACAAAGGACTCGTGACACGCTCCAGTGCCGTCATTCCCATCATTCCGATGTACATTTCCGTGCTCTTTAAGGTCATGAAAGAAATGGGTAATCACGAGGGCTGCATCGAGCAAATGGAACGTCTCATGACTGAAAGACTTTATACAGGTTCCAGCGTTCCAACAGACGAAAATCACCTTATCCGCATTGACGATTACGAATTAGATACAAAAGTCCAAGAAGAAGTCGACAAGCGCATGGCAACAGTCACGCAAGAAAACCTTGCCGAAGTCGGCGATTTCGAAGGTTATCGTCATGATTTCCTTGCCACAAACGGTTTCGATATTGATGGCGTGGACTACAGCGCCAATGTTAAAACGCTTACCAGTATCTAATTTAAACGTATATGGCGCCCCCGGAATAAATCCGGGGTGACAAAAGCAATCGACATTGCGTTCCATAATTTCTAACTTTAGGACAAAACCCCTTAACATCAAGGACAACTTATGGAAACACTCAATTCCATTCTCGATGCTATCGATGGGTACGTCTGGGGCGTTCCCCTCATTGTCATCATTCTCTTTGTAGGCATCCTCCTCACCATCCGTCTCGGCTGTCTGCAGGTCATGAACTTGCACAATGCGCTGCGCTTCATGGCCCACAGCGAAAAGGATGGCGCAGGCGAAGTCTCTAGCTTCGGTGCACTCTGCACGGCTCTCGCTGCCACAATCGGTACGGGTAACATCGTCGGTGTGGCAACTGCTATCGGCACCGGTGGCCCAGGCGCTCTCTTCTGGATGGAAGTCGCCGCATTCCTCGGCATGGCTACAAAGTACGCCGAAGGTTTGCTCGCTGTCAAATACCGCACGGTCGATAAGGACGGCAAGGTTCTCGGCGGTCCGTTCTATTACATTGAAACAGGCATTAAAGAACGCTTTGGCTGGAACATGAAATGGCTTGCCGTGATTTTCGCCATCTTTGGCGTATGCGCAGGTCTCCTTGGCATTGGCACCATCACGCAGGTCAACGGCATCACAAGCGCTATGGCTCGCCTCACCCCGAATGCCGCTGAATTTGTCAACATTGGCGGAAACTCCGTGAGCATCACCACCGCAATTGCCGGATTCCTTGTCACTGCATTTGCGGCAACCGTCATCATCGGCGGACTCAAGCGCATCGCGAAGGTTTCGATGTACATCGTTCCCATCATGGCAATTGTCTACATCATCGCCTGCGTACTCCTTTTGCTCCTCAACTTCTCGCAGATTTCTTCTGCCATCGAAACGATTGTGAAGGCCGCATTCAACCCGTCCGCAGTCACTGGCGGTGTTGTCGGTTCCATCTTTGTTGCCATGCAGAAAGGCATTGCCCGCGGTATTTTCAGTAACGAAGCGGGCCTCGGTTCTGCACCGATTGCAGCAGCCGCAGCAAAGACAAAGGAACCGGTACGTCAGGGTCTCGTTTGCATGACGGGCACGTTCTTCGATACGATTATCATTTGTACGATGACCGGCCTTGCAATTGTGGTCTCGGGCGCTTGGGATCCGAAGCTCGGACTCGAAGGCGTGAACATCACGATGGAAGCATTCTCCCGCGGCCTCGCCATTATCCCTGGCGGTGCAGTGATTGCTCCGTACTTCCTTGCAACAGCTCTCGTATTCTTCGCTTTCACGACGATTCTCGGCTGGGCCTACTACTCTGAAAAGTGCTTGCAGTACTTGATTGGCCGCAAAGACAAGAAGGCAATACTTACCTACCGTTGGCTTTATATCTTCGCAATTTTCATCGGACCATACCTCACAGTAAGTGCCGTTTGGACAAGCGCAGATATCTTTAACGGTCTGATGGCATTCCCGAACTTGATTGCACTCATTCTCCTCTCCGGGATTGTGGCAAGCGAAACAAAAACATTCCTTACTAAGTTCAAGAACGAAAAGTACTAGTCATTAGTCTTCGGCAATAAACATTGATTATTAGAGCCCGCGAAAGCGGGCTTTAATTTTATAAGCAAAACAAATCCACGAAATATCCAGTTTTTTCTTGTAACTAGACATGACTGGATCATTCGCTTCGCTCAGGATGACGAAGCATGCAAAAAGACCCCCCATGCGGGAGGTCTTTTTAAATTCGTTTCTAAGCTATTTGATTAGTAAGCAATCTGGCACTTTGCAGCAAGATCAAGACCAACCACAATTGCAGACTTATTCATCGTGTTTTCCACAGGGATAGAAAGCGTTGCGGAGTAATCAGCCTTAGAAGATTGCGTACCGACCGTAATCGTAACAGGGCCACCAGCATCATCGCATCTCAAGGTGCAAGTACCTGTATTAGCACCACCATGCCAACCAGACGGTAAGTCAAGCACCAAGGTCGATTCACCCTTCGGCAATTCAATCTTCGTATTCTGTTCTGTGAGAATGTAGTCCGGATCAGTTGCATCAACGGAAACAACCTCATCGCACTGGACAGGTTGAACCGTATTGTCATTGTTAGAAACATTCACAACCGGAGCAGCCATCTGGTTCTTTTTCGTAAATGCCTGAGTTGCAGTCGGGCCATTACCAACAGCGCCAAGCCATTCATAACCAGTAATCTCAGCACCAGCAGAAGTACAGCCAGTCACGGTCCAAGATCCGCCAACAGAGACATCCGGTTTCTTATCAGCAGCAGAGCACTTGCAACCCGTAATCGGAGCACCGTTCACCTGAACCGGCGTGCAAGAAATATTGTAAGTAGCACCCGAAGTCTTCACAAACACAGACACCGATGCATTATGCTTACCTGAGGCAGCATACGTTACTGTATCGATACGTCCCTTATAACCGCCAATCGTTGCAGTAGGCACATTTGCATCAGATGTTGTCCACGTGAAGTCAGAGTTCAACATCAGGTTACCCGGAAGGTCCTTACCGTTCTTGAATACCCAGACAACTTTTTCACCACTTTCTACAGTCGGCGTTTCCGGACCGCAGGTACCAATATCTTCACCGATGATAATGTTCGCAGATGAAGAAGAGGAATATACAGGAACCGGGTTTGGGTTATACGAAGATGACGATTCGTACACCGGAGGTGTAGAAGACGAAGTTGCGCTATTAATTATAAGCAGGGAACTCGAAGAAGAATGCACAAACGGATTTCTAGAGCTAGAGGATTTAGGAGTCGGAATAGCCCTGGAGGAACTAGAAGCAGTACCTTTAAGACATTCCGGGCAAAGAGTATCAAGGACTCTAAGGTTTACCATTTCGGTAAGCTTTGTAGGTTCCTGATCTTCCAAAGCAGCAATAACTAAAGCATTCTTATCCGTCAGTTCATCGGGTTTCAAAATTTCACCACTACCACAAGCCCAAAAACTTGCGGCGACACCGAAAGTAATCATTCCAGCATAAATCTTTTTATTCATAAAAAACCTCTTAGCTGAAAAATAAATTAAATCAAGCCAATATGCAAATACTGTAAGTGATTTTTATTCAGGAAATTAAGAAAAAACGTCCCGGATTTAGCTCCAGAACGTTTTGTAAACTTAATTATACAGTTTATTGTATAATATCATCAGAAGATGCAGCTTTCAGGGTCTTCTAGACACGGATCAACCGCCTTCGAAGAACTGGACTTTTCTTCTTCTTCAGAAGAAGAACTTTCCTCAGGAATCTCTTCAGAAGAGGAACTCTCAGGCAATGTTTCTACGACAAGCAAAGCATCGAAATCATCTTCATCCAATTCATTACGATCACAGCTAACCGTTTTACCATTCCAAGTGACCATAGGCTCAACCTTGGAATTCGGCCTTGTATACTTCACTTGAATTCGAGTGCTTCCAGACCCGCTGCGTTCACCATCAATCAATTCGGCAGTATCATCGCCTAACTTAACCCACTGATGCACACCAGAAAGTTCGTTTCCATTGACATCCACGATATACCAGTCAACCATTTCACCCGTAAATATCTTACGCTTGCTTACAGCGCAATAGCCCTTCACAGAACTTGAAGACTGTGCCGACGAAGATTCCGGTTCCGAAGAAGACGATTCCGGTTCCGAAGAAGAACTTACAGGATCGTCCTTGGCGGCCACCTTCACATTCTTACATTCGAAGCCCTTACCGTCAAATGTCAAAGTCGGAGCCACCTTTGTTCCCTTCGATTTGAAGGTCACAAAAAGCTCAGGTGTTCCGGTACCCGAAACTTTACCATCGACAACCCAGTTTTTGGCATCGTCGTCATTAAAGCTCCATGTGAATTCAGCTTCTTCCAAAGAGCCTTCATCCGGGACATAACGCCAGCTAATTTGATCGCCAATATAAACAACATCCGGCATAGTCAAGATGCACTCGCCCGAAGCCTTCAACTTAGCACTAGAGCTGCTAGCGCCACTAGAAGAGCTGTTCACTGGTTTAGAGCTGCTGCTCGACCCGCTCGGGCTGGATTTTCCGTCATTGGAGCTGCTGGAATTTGTTTTACCAGAGCTAGAAGACTTCGATGTAGTGCTGCTAGAAGAGTTCGAAGAAGCACTTCCGCCATCACTGCCCTTGGAGCTGCTGCTCTTTTTATACTCAGCCTCGCAGCCATCCTTATGGCCTTCCTTGCCATTGCAGTATTCCAAGAATTTGTCTACAAATTCATGAACGTTTTTTTCGTAGTCTTTCTTCGTCGAATCAAGCTTTTCTAACAAATTCGCTTTAGCTCTTTCATCCACATCAGTGACTTCATTGATGCTTCCTTCGCCGCAGGCCCATAAAAAAGCCATCGCAGACGATAATAATAACGGTATAAACTTTTTCCTTTCCATAATTTTCCCCACTTTTTAAAATCTACTCTTGAGATTCCCCATCCACCGATATTTTTCGTTGCCCAGTAATGAACTGGTGCACATACGGATTACTCGTATTCTTGATTTCATCGACAGTTCCCACTTCGATGATGCGGCCATTATAAAGCATGGCTATGCGGTCAGCGACCTTGAAGGCGCTCACCATGTCGTGTGTCACCACGACAGACGTGACACCGAGCTTGCTCTGCATATCGAGAATAAGATCGTTAATCACGTCACTCGTAATCGGGTCCAGACCCGTCGTCGGTTCATCGTACAAAAGAATTTCCGGGTTCAGCGCAATGGCTCTTGCAAGCGCAACACGCTTACGCATACCGCCCGAAAGTTCAGACGGCATCTTTGTACGGAAAGACGGCACGAGGTTGATCATCTGGAGTTTTTCAGTGACCACATTCTGGATTTCCGATTCTGACATTTCCGGGTGATGTTCACGCAAGGCAAAGGCAATATTTTCGCCTGTGTCCATGGAGTCAAACAAGGCACCCATTTGGAACAACATTCCCATCTTGCGGCGGATCGTTCGCGTATCGAAGAATTCCGGCGTACTGATAGTCACGCCATCAACAGTCACTTCACCGCCATCCGGCTGCAAAAGTCCAATCATGTGCTTCAAGATAACGGACTTACCACCACCGGACTTTCCGATAATCACCATCGTTTCGCCACGGCGAATATCGAGGTTCACGTCTTCAAGAACCGTTTGAGGGCCAAAGGACTTTTTAAGTCCCTTGAGTCGAATCGCAATGTCGTTCGGATCGATTTTTACATTCGGCATAACTCAACCTCTAGAAGAACATGAACGCATCAAGAATAAAGTCAGAAACCAAAATCATAAGGCAACTTGAAACCACGACGCTCATCGTTGCAAGGCCAACACCATGGGCACCCGGCTTAGAGTGCGTTCCGTGATAGTAAGCCAATACAAAAATAATCGTCCCAAATACTATCGACTTGATAATCCCCGCCCACAAGTCCAAATTTTCGAACAGATACTGCATACCGGTCGAATAGGTGTAGGTCGTGATATCCAATGCAAGCACACAAACAATCCAGCCTCCAATCAACGCAAGCGCATTAGAAATAGCAGTGAGGCACGGAATCATCGTCAAAAAAGCAAACAACCTCGGCATCGCGAGATAGCGGTACGGGTCAAGCCCAAGAACCACGTAAGCAGATAGTTCTTCTTTTTCTTTCATGGAACCGATTTCAGCAGCAACTGCACTCCCCACACGTCCGGAAAGCACGATAGCCGTAAGGAGCGGTCCAAGTTCAATGAGCACCATTTTGCATGCGGCAGTTCCCACAAACTTGTCGGACACGAGATTGTGGAATTCGAATTCAGCCATGATGGTTGCTACCATGCCCGTAAAGATGGACGTCACAAACAAGAGCGGAAGCGAAGAAACGCCAACAGAAATCATTTCCTTTACAATCAAGGAAGGATTCTTGTGCACATAGCGGAACTGCTTGAGTGTAACAAGCAGGATGCAAATGCACTCGCCCACGGAGGCGATTGCATCGACAATCTTTTGCCCTATCCAGTATATCGGTTTCAGAATCAACGGCATCTTCACCTCTTAGAAATCGCCGAAGTCGGCAACCTGCGGTCCACCGCCCTCGTCATCTGAACCATACTGATAATCTTCGTCACCGCCAGCCTGCTGGTCGGTAGCATCGTAGAACGTCGTGTATTCGGGCACGAAGCTCATGTCGATATCTTTGACGGAACCGTTACGGTGCTTCGCGACAATGAGTGTTGCCTTGTAGCGGTCTTCGTCCTTATGCGTCTGCACAAACGGGCGTTCCACGAACCACACCATGTCGGCGTCCTGTTCGATAGAACCGGATTCACGCAAGTCCGAAAGTTGCGGGCGTTCACGGCCTTTTTCTTCGACTTTACGGCTGAGCTGAGCAAGCGCAATAACCGGAATACTCAGTTCCTTTGCCAAAATCTTAAGACCACGAGAAATCGCACCGATAGCGACGGCACGGTTTTCTTCCTTGCCGGTCTTCATCAACTGCAAGTAGTCGATGATGAGCAAATCAAGGTGGCCCTTGTGCTTGAGCTGGCGCGCCTTGCTCATGAGTTCCATGATGCCGAGGTCGGCGTTGTCATCGACAAACAGCGGAGCCTGGTTAATCGGAGTCACGGCGGCGATAATCTTCTTGATTTCGTCAGAATTGAGCTTACCATTGCGGAGCCTACTCTGGTCCACTTGCGCCTGCGAGCAGAGCAAACGTTGAGCAAGCTGGATGCCGTCCATTTCCAAGCTGAAGAAGGCAACGTTCTTGCCGTAGCGAATGGCCGCATTTGCAGCGACAGTCATGGCGAAAGATGTTTTTCCAACACCTGGGCGCGCCGCAAGGATAATCAAGTCGGAATTCTGGAGACCGTTCGTAAGTTCATCCAGTTCCGTAATGCCCGTAGGCACACCTGTAATGCCGCCTTCCCTGCGATTGTTAATGCGTTCCAGAAGAGGCGCCACAAAGTTGTCGATAGACTTTAAGGTGTTGCGCACCTGGTTATCGGCAATCGCAAAGATATCACGTTCGGCATCTTGAAGCACATTGTCCGGAGTAGAAGCCGGGTCCATCGCCTGGCGGATAATATCGGATGACGTGCGGATGAGCTTGCGGAGCACCGCCTTGCTGCGGAGGTGTTCCAATTGCCACGGGACATTCGCTGACGATGCGACGGATTCCATCAATTCAAAGATGTATTCACGGCCACCGACAATGTCGAGCTTCCCCATCTTCGTAAGTTCCGCCGAAAGCGTCACGGGATCGATGGGGGTCACCGCCTTGTTCAAACTGCAAAGCGCATTCCAAATCAACTGATGACGTTCCATGTAGAAAAAGTCATCGTCACTGATGGCCATCACAGCGACGCCCATCACTTCGGGGTCACGCAAAATACCGCCCAACAGGCAGCGCTCCGCCTCAACATCGGCGGGCATTTGGCGACCATCAAACGACTTGGAATTATTTTCTTCTGACATAACTATACCGATTTAAATATACAATAAAAATTTACACAGGACCTTTAGTGACAGCGCAAAAGCGGGGGGAAATGTGCCATAAATGGCGACCCCGTCCCGGAACAGAGTCCGGGATGACATTGCGTCCGAGGTGACAATGCAAAGTGAAAATGCGCGGGGGTATGCGCGGGCTACTTGGCGGCGGTGAAAAGGCCGCTACGCGGAATATGAACTTTCCACGTGAGCCATTTAAGCTGTTTGTCCGTTGTCATCGCATAGGCATCGACAAGCGAAACAGTCTTTGTGCCGTTGAAGTCGAGCGCTGTACCGGCGAGATCATTGAAGTTCTTGCCCTTGCTGAACACGTCATAGAAAAGCGGTTCACCAAAGGTTATCATGATTTCAGGTGCAATAAAGGAAAGTTCCTTTGTTAGCATTCGGCGGAGCGAGGCGAGCAGGATCGGAGATAGTGCTCGCGGAGCATCCTTGTAGAAATACGTGACGCCAAGAGATTCCGGAGCGTAGCCGAGGCTTCCGAACAAACGCACAAGCATTTCGCCGGTGGGAGACTGGAAAAAGTTGCCAATCTGTTCGCCCTGTTTGGGAGCAGCAAGGAGAATTAAAAGACGCGGGTGCTCCGGGCCAGCGTAGCGAACAACGTTCGCAGTACGCGCGTAGAGAGCATCTGTCTTGAGCGCATCGTAGAAGGCGCCGATGGAATCGGCGAGTTCGTACGCGGCAGTCGTCTTCTTGACGGCACGCGGAGCAATGGTGAGACCCGCATCGAGCTTTGGCGCCGGGGCCGGCGCGGGTTGCGCGGGAGCGCCAAATGCAGACTGCTGAAAAGCGGGCTGTACCGGATTTGCAAATGGTGCGGGATTCGAGGGGAACGGCGATTGTTGTGGAATCGGCGCCGGGTTCTTCGGAATCGAAGGCTGCGGGAATGGCGCCGGATTCGCCGGACGCATCATTTGCGGCATCGGATTCGCAGGGCGCGGAGCCCCAGCAGGAACGACAGACTTTTTGCGAGTCAATGTCCATGGTTCATCAAGGAGCAAGTCCTCCTCGCCCATGTCCATTTGGCCTTGCAGATATTTGCGAAGTTCGCTAAAATCAAATTCTTCGGGCATGTCGTTCCTCTAAACGTTCTTTAACTTATCTAGGCTAAAATCTACAATTTCTTGCGCCAAATCGATTTTTGAGCCCATCTTCATCTCGGGAATTTCAACCTCGGTAGCGTTACAAGAGTCACCGGAATCCTGTACATTGCGAGAATCGCCGGGAACATTACAAGAGTCACCGGGAACTGCCGCGCGAATCAAAGTATAACGGACTTCATCAAAACCGAAACCGCTGTTCGCTGCGACAGGGGCATTGAGGAGGAGCGCATCGGCGCCGCTCTTCTTGAGCTTTTCTGCCGCATGTTCCTTGAAGTGGTCCGTTTCTAGCGCAAAACCGACTATCACTTGATCTGCACGCTTTTGCGCGACGCTATCGCGCAAGATGTTCGGATTCGGCTCGAGTTCCAAGACGAGCTGGCTACGGCTATCCTTGATTTTTTCGGTAGCGGCAACCTTCGGACGGTAATCGGCCACGGCAGCACAATGCACGAGCACATCGGCATTTTTCATCTGTTCGAGAACGGCCTTGTGCATGTCGCAAGCGCTCTTGATTTTTGTCACGTGGACAGCACCTGGAAATTCGGCTTCCATCGGGCCCGCGACAACGCTCACGTTAAAGCCATTTGCAAGGAACGTCGCAGCGATTGCAACAGCAGTCTTTCCGCTGCTGCGGTTGCTAATATAACGCACGGGGTCAATCGCTTCTTCGGTGCGGCCAGCCGTAATGAGAACCTTCTTGCCGTAACCGGGAAGCGTCGGATCCACTTCATTTTCAGCAGGAAGAGTTTGAAGATCCTTCGACTTCGCGCGCGGCGCTTCGCTCAGGATGACACTACTAGCTTCTAAATAAGCGACAATTTCAGCGGGGTCGAGGAGACGGCCTTTGCCGACTTCGCCACAGGCAAGTTCGCCCGCAGGGCTGTCCATCACGAACGTATTTTCAAAACTACGAAGCGTTTCAAGATTGCGCTTGACCGCCGGAGAATTGAACATCGCGACATTCATCGCAGGGGCGATAAAACGCGGGCCCGTGCAGCTCATAAAGCAGAGGCTCACAGGGTCATCGGCAATGCCATAGACGAACTTTCCGATGACATTTGCGGTCGCCGGAACGACGAGATAAAGGTCGGCCCAACGCGGGAAATCGATATGCTGGAAAGGACGCGCTTCGACGGCGCCATTTTTCAGGTAAACCGGGCACTTGGATAGGCTAGCAAACGTAAGCGGGGCCACGAACTGTGTAGCGGCTTCGGTCATGCAGACGCGCACTTCGGCGCCTTTCTTTTGCAACAGGCGCAAAAGTTCACAAGACTTGTAGGCGGCAATTCCGCCCGAGACTCCAAGAAGAATTTTCTTTCCAGCGAGATTCATGAAGTGCAAGATAGAAAAATAAAGAGAAATAGCTTAGTTCATAGTCATTGGTCAATAGTCATTAGAGATTTCCGTGATTCGAGCTGTGCAAGGAGTCCCCCAGCACTAAGGGATTCTTCTTTATGTCATGCCCGCGAAAGCACGCACCTCCATCTTGTATCGAAAGGAGATTCCCGGTCGGAGCCGGGAATGACATGCAATGGTATCAAGCGAGAGGTCTCTTGTGATCTCACATCATGCTCCGTTAGGGGAACGACAAATTAACAAGGTCAAGGAGACTGAGCAAAGCGTGAGAAGAATTTCACAACGGCATCGCTTATCCGCTTTAAAATCCAAGAAGCAATTAATATGACGCCCATAGTTAGACCAAGCAGTACCATGACATTCCATTCCGTAAAGTTCCAGTGCATTCTTTCGAAAATCTTGACAAAAGCCATTTGAGCCCATACAATGCCCACATGCTGCACTAAAAATACGCAATACGAAAGCGTCGCAAGTTTTTGAACAGTAAGGTCAATCATCTTATAACGCAACAGGAACGGGGCTACATATAACACCACCACAAACAGAGCAATGGCGGCTACAGCCCCCAAGCAATCTGTATTGATTCGACCGGGGATATCGACAAACGTGAGCACAACAAACACTACAGCCGAAACCAAAACGAGTCGCAAATCTTTTAAACGATCCAAGTTTTCGACCAGCATAAAACCGATGCAAAATTTCAAAGATAAAGTCACAGGTAAGGCACCAAACACATCATCATATTCTGCAGGAATCAAGTATTGACAAGAATAAAGCACCGCAAGAGTAGACAATGTCAAATAAGGCCTATGATGGTAGCATTTGGCAAGCAACGGGAACAATAAGTACAAAATTACAATGGCCCCAACAAACCAATCACCGCAAAAAACATAGGTATCAACGCCATACTGCCGAACGTAGCCATCAAAGCCCACTATCGTAAACAACAGCTTAAGCGGATGCCCCATAAAGAATACGTTGCCATCCGCCATAAAATGGCGGATCATCGTCAAGGGAATATAAAGGCTCAAAATCCAAAACGGCGGATAGATTGTCTTGAAACGCTTTATATAAAATTCTTTAAAAGCACCTTTTTCAGAAAAACCGATTGTTCCATACTTTTTATAAAGTAGCCCTCCTGAAAGAGCTATAAAAAGTGTAACAGCAATATTCCCAAAATCATAGTTTACTGTTGTGCAGAACAAATTAAAGCAAGGGATACCCTCTGCTACATATTGCAATGCGAAATGGTATGTAACCACAAACAACATCGCCAACACACGCAAAACATCTAATTCTTGAATACGTTTTTGCATAAAGTTAAAATAGCAAACTAATTAAAAAAAGAAATCCCACAGTTGCCTGCGGGATTCCTTTAAGCTTTAGTTTGAAACCAAATTAAGCTTCAGCTTCTTCGGACTTTTCAGCCTTCTTCTTGGAAGCCTTCTTCTTCGGAGCAACAGCTTCGCCAATCGTGGTGCCGTTTTCGCCCGGCTTGTGGGAGTCCATCCAAGCCTTGAGTTCAGCGGATTCACGGTTCTTGAAGTAGTCAACAACGGAGAGATAGATCTTGCGGTTGTTCTGGTCGATTTCAGTGACAACAGCCGGAACTTCGTCGCCAACCTTGAATGCATCGGCCGGAACCTTGATGTATTCAGCGGTGAGCTTGGAGACCGGGATGAAGCCTTCGATACCGTCAGCGAGTTCAACCACGACGCCGCGGTCGAGCATGCGAACGATCTTGCCCTTGACTTCAGAGTCAACCGGGTAGGTGGAATCGATAGAATCCCACGGGTCTTCGGTGAGGTGCTTCATGGAGAGAGAAATGCGGCGCTTTTCCTTATCGACGGCGAGAACGACGCATTCAACCTTGTCACCCTTCTTGACCATTTCGTTCGGGTGGGTGATCTTCTTGGTCCAGGACATGTCAGAGACGTGGATGAGACCATCAACACCTTCCTTGATTTCGACGAATGCGCCGAAGGAAGCGATGTTGCGGATTTCACCGACGACACGTGCGCCCGGCGGAAGTTCGGTTTCGATAGAATCCCACGGATCAGATTCGAGCTGCTTCATGCCGAGAGAGATACGTTCTGCATCTTCTTCAACCTTGAGAACAACAGCTTCGACTTCCTGACCGACGGTGAGGATTTTGGACGGGTGCTTGACGTGCTGGGTCCAGGACATTTCAGAAACGTGGATGAGACCTTCAACACCGCTGTCGAGTTCGACGAATGCACCGTAATCAGTGATGGAAACAACCTTACCCTTAACGATAGCGCCTTCCGGATAACGTTCGGCGATATCCTTCCACGGATGCGGCTTAAGCTGCTTCATGCCGAGAGAGATGCGTTCCTTCTTGTCGTTGAAGTCGAGAACCATGACTTCGACTTCCTGACCGAGCTGGAGCATTTCGGACGGGTGGTTGATGCGCTTGTAGCTCATGTCGGTGATGTGGAGGAGGCCATCTACGCCGCCAAGGTCGATGAATGCACCGAAGTCGGTGATGTTCTTGACGATACCCTTGCGGACCTGGTTCTTCTCGAGAGTTTCGAGAACGTCGCCACGCTGCTTGTTGCGTTCTTCTTCGAGAACAACACGGCGAGAAACGACGATGTTGCGACGAGCCTTGTTGACCTTGATAACCTTGAGGTCGAATTCCTGGCCGATAAGAGCGTTGATGTCCGGAATCTGACGGAGGTCGATCTGAGAGCCCGGGAGGAAGGCATCGATACCAAAGAGGTCGACGACAACGCCGCCCTTGATGCGCTTCGTGAGAGTGCCGCGTACGACTTCGTTGTTTTCGAATGCAGCGTGGATGCGATCCCACACGCGAACGAAGTCAGCCTTCTGCTTGGAGAGGATGAGGCGACCGTCTTCGTCTTCGAGCTTTTCGACGAACACTTCGATTTCGGAACCGAGTTCGAGAGAATCAGTATCCTTGAATTCGGCGCGATCAATAACGCCTTCGGACTTGTAGTTCACGTCGACGAGAACTTCCTGTTCGTTCACCTGGCTAATCTTACCCGTGACGAGCTTGCCCTGTTCGAGGCAGCCCATGCCGGCATAGACGTCAGCGTTGGCCTTGCGGAAGTCCGGGGAGCATTCACCCTGAGCGGCGAGAATTTCTTCGAGATCTTCTTGAGTTCCGAATTTGAGATTTTGAGACATATTAGTTAATTGGGTTGTGGTAACAAAGGATTCAGGCTACGCCACTACACCTACGTAGTCGAGAATCTTTTGAACCTGTTGTTCGATTGAGATGTGTGTAGTGTCAATTTCAATAGCATCGTCCGCCTTCTTTAACGGGGCGGTCGCACGAGAGGAGTCCAGGCGGTCGCGTTCGACCAAATTGTTAAGGACTTCTTCGAGGGTAACTTTTTCGCCTTTTTCAAGGAGTTCCTTGTAGCGGCGTTCGGCGCGGACCTTCACGTCCGTCACCATGAAAAACTTGTACTTCGCGTCGGGGAAAACGACCGTTCCGATATCGCGGCCATCCAGAATGCAGCTCTGCTTCTTGCCGATTTCGCGCTGCTGCTTGGTCATCGCGGCGCGGACCGACGGGAGGGCGCAGTAGATGCTCACATTGCTCGATACGCGCATGCCACGGATTTCAGATTCGCGGCAGACACCGTTAATGAGGATGTGGTTTTCGGAATCGAACCCGAGCGTGAGGTTAGAGAGCAATTCGTCCATTGCCGGGCCTTCTTCAGCAGCAAGGCCAGCATCGAGAGCGGCAAGCGTCACGGCGCGGTACATCGCACCTGTGTCGAGGTAGGTAATGCCCAATTTCTTTGCAATAATCTTTGCAGTGGTACTCTTGCCAGTGCCAGAACCCCCATCAAGGGCAATAACGAATTGTTCAGAATTACTCATGAGTGGGGCATAAGATAGAAAAAGTAGGCAGTAGGCAGAAGGCCGTTGACAGTAAATGTAAGCGAAAAAGCCCCTTATTTGCCCCTTTTTTAATAGTAGTAGTCGTAATCTCGGTAATAGTAGTAAGCTCTGCCCTCGTAACTATCAATATAGACGAGCTCGGAGCCATCTTCATAGATAGTCATCCTTACATCGTCCCCTACAAAATCATAATAGCGATCCCCATGATCATAACCCACATCGTACTCACCCGGATCGTAATACGAGCATTCACCATCGACGCAAAGAGTTACATAACCATCGCGAGTCACCTGCAAACGCGCCCCCACAGACGGAGACAAGGAGTAATAATCGGTACAGTCGTAAGAGCCAAAGGAATCATAACGACAGTCAACCCCATAATAGTAACGGTAACTTCTGTTGATTGAGGCGCCACCGTCATTAGGGCCAACACTCCAATCCCCACCACAAGCCACAAGAGCAAGGGCAATCAGCAAAAACGGAAGAGCAGAGAATCTTTTCATGGGGCACTCCTAAAAAAAATCCCTCGAACATGTCGAGGGATTATAATCTACAAAAATTGAACTCAGACGATTCGATTACCTGTAAGAACCATTGTAGGTTTCTTCGGTCGTGCCATCGTCACGGGTTGCTTCCGGAGCGAGGAGTTCACCGGTGCTGCCATACTTACGCTTTTCGTCGTCGGTAAGGCGGTTGGTGAGAACTTCGACCTGCTGTTCCTGGTGAGCAGTAGCTTCTTCTTCCTGAAGAATCTTCTGACCTTCTTCAAGACGGCGCTTGATGCGATCGTCTTCCATCTGCTTCAGGTTCGTACCGACCTTAGCCTGATCTTCAGAAACCTTGTAGCGTTCGTTGGTTTCGTCCATCACAGCCTTGATACCCACGAGACGGCCATCGCTATCGACGCTAAGTCCGGCCTTGCGGAGTGTAGAAAGCGGAAGACGGCTTGCTGCAGTCTGGTATTCCGGCAAAAATTCATAGCCGTCCGAAGTGCCAATCAGGCGTGCTTCGTCCGGAGTCACATAGTTAAGAGCTTCTTGCCAGCGAGAGCTCTGGACACTAGAGGTAAACGACACGAGGGCATTATCCAAAGCCTCGCCATTATCTTCCTGCGGGGTGCCAGCGCAACCCAAAAGGAACAAACTCATTGCAGACAAAAGAACTAATAATTTTTTCATGGGGTACTCCTCCGAAAAAAATCCTATCAAAATATACACATATTTCTCACATTTTTTTTAAGTTGTTCCGTTTTTTACTTAAAATGTACCCAAATTCGGCATTTTGCGATTTATCCCCCTATCTTTTTCTACATTACCTCTACCGTATGAATGAAGTCAATTCTCAGTCTGAAGAAATCAATAAAACCGTAACGGGTGATAAGTCCGACGTTTACCGTATCCACACCAAAGACAACAGAGAAATCGTCCTCGTCGGGACCGCCCACATTTCGCAAGTATCCAAAGATCTTGTTCATGAAACCATCGAAACCGAATCCCCGGACACCGTCTGCGTGGAACTCGACGAAGGCCGTCTCAAGTCCATCCAAGACCCGAACCGTTGGAAGAATACAGACCTGAGAGACGTCATCCGCAAAAAGCAACTCGCCACCCTCATTGCAAACCTTGTTCTCGGCTCTTACCAAAAGCGCATGGGCGCACAGACAGGAGTCAAACCGGGTTCCGAACTGAAGGAAGCGGTCGACGTTGCAAACGAAAAAAATATTCCCATCGTGCTCGCGGACCGCGATATCAAGATCACGCTCAAACGAACCTGGGCCTGCACTCCGTGGTACCGTAAGTTCAACTTGCTCGGCGGGCTATTCGCAAGCATTTTCGACAAAACCGAGATTAGCGAAGAAGAACTCCAGAGAATCAAGGAGAAGGACGCCCTCAACTCCATGATGCAGGAGTTCGGAAAGACGTTCCCCGAAGTTAAGCAAGTGCTCATCGACGAACGCGACCAGTTCCTCGCAAGCAAAATCAAGAACGCTCCAGGCGACAAGGTCGTGGCTGTTGTGGGCGCAGGGCACATGCGCGGCATCGCAAGCATCATCGAAGAAGACAAGGAACTGCCGAGCGAGGAATCCATTTCTGTCATCCCGAAGGGAACGGCCATCTGGAAGATCATCGGTTGGACCATCACGCTCGCAATTATCGCAAGCATCGTGCTCGTTGGCTATTTCGCAGGAATCGAGAAGGCCGGACAGTTGAGCCTGCAGTGGGCCATGCTGACTGGCGGTGGCGCCATGCTCGGTGCAATCATCGCAGGTGGCCATCCGTTGACCGTACTTGTGGCGCTGGTCATGGCTCCGTTTACGGGGCTTACACCGCTTATCGGCGTCGGATTCTTTACAGCACTGACGCAGGTTTACGTACGACCGCCGCGCGTCTCCGAAATGGAAACACTAACAGACGACATTTGGCAGGTCAAGCGCTGGTGGAAGAACCGCGTGACGAGAGTCATCCTCTGCTTCTTGTGCCCAGGCATTCCGGCCATCATCGGAAAGATTCTCGCCATACTCAAGATTTATCAGGCGTTCTAGTTTAGTAGGCGTCAGGAATTAGGTTTTAGGGATTAGGAAATTTGTACAAAAAGTCCGCTAGAAAACGCGGACTTTTTTAGTTTGTATAAATTTACCACGTCACCACCTTATTCACAACTTCACGTTGTTCACTTGCAGTCTGGCGCAAATATATACGTGTAGTTTCGATATGTTCGTGCCCCATAAGGTCAGCAAGCAAAGCGATGTCGTTTCGTTTTTCCAGAAAGTTCTTAGCAAACCGGTGGCGAAACGAATGTGGATAAATGACGGCTTCATCTAGGCCATATTTCTTTGCGAACGTTTTCAGTTGCGAGGCAATCCCCCGCGGGGTAATCTGCTTGCCAAAACGATTCAAGAAAAGGTATCCACTCGACCGTCCATCCTTCGCAAGCCATTTCAAAGCTTCTTTTTGCAAAGTCTCAGGAATGTAGAGCCGACGCAACTTTCCACCTTTTCCGTAGATGTCAAAAAATCCGCACTCGACATGCTCCACTTTGAGTTTCACAAGTTCCCCTACACGGGCTCCCGTCGCCGATAGAAACCACACGACAAAATACCACTTAGTCTGACCATCTTGCAATAGACTAGTTTTCAAAAATTTGTAATCGGCATCGCTAATGACATTTTCCAGAAAACTTTTTTGCTGAACCTTGACATTCTTGATCCGTAACTTCGATTTGCCTGCAAAATCCAAATACTTGTTGATGCCCTGAATTCGCAAATTAACAGTTTTGGGTTTGTAATTTTCTAAAAGAAAACTCTTATAATCAGCCAGCGACTTACGACCGAACCGTCCGAAATGCGACTTGAAGAAGTCCGCTGTCCAGCAATACGAATCCATCGTATTGACAGCAAGGTTCTGCCCTTCCAGATACTGGTAAAACGAAGGTCTTTCTGCAAGGTAGAAAACGGAGCAGATCATAACAAGTTCTCAAACACGGCATGGTAAATCGAAACATCATCCAACTGAACAATAGACGTAATCTTGTTCCCGGCATCTTTGGAAGATGCTCCGCAGTGGAATATTTTTTCGTTCTTTGAACCAAAATCAAGCAGTATATAGCGGTCATGAAATATATTTCCGGCTGTTTTCGGATCTTCAAGCACAACATCTGGGCGCGCGGCCCTAAAATCAGCCAGCATGTTCTCGGTCAACCGGGTTCTTCCATATTGATCACTGAAAATCGTAATGACAATACCCTTGGCGACATTCCGCAGTAAATCTAAAGTCTTGACATCCACATAATTGTCGATAATGACCACCGACTTCTTTGCCATACCATAAATTTGCGCGTACGCAACATCGGCTTCAAGTTTCTGTCCGTTCAAAATCAAGAAGTGCTTAAACATCGAAGGATCAATGAAGTTTTCCATAACCTTTTGCAAATCAGACTTCATTGCAAAAACATCCGTGCGGGTTTCGGCAAGTTCTCCACGAATTTCTGCAACTTCCCTTGTATTTTGAACCATATAAGAGGAAATTTGCGGACTATTGCCCACGTTGAGCAACTGCATGTTCTCGGAAACAATGTAGTCCTTCATCTGCTTGAAAAGGCGAATCAGAGCCTTGCTTTGAGCTATAGCCTGTTCCCCCTTGAGGACCGTCATGAGCATATAAATACCCTGTTCGGTAAAGGCAAACGGCATTTTTCGCAAGCCGCCCCAACTTGAAGTCAAAAATTTTGACTTCAAGTCTGATGCCGGATGCAGGGATATAAGATTTGCAAGTTCATTGCGGTCAAGCTGAAACCGAAAATCATCGTCAAACTTTTCAATATTATTTTTGACCTGCTGGTTAAAAACCTTTTTGTCATACCCATAAATTTCCGCCAAGTCGGAATCCAACATCACCTTGAGACCACGAATCGTGTAGATTCTGGATTTCAGGAAATTTTCGTCTATCAGGGAGAAATCGTTTTTGCCGACTGCTTTTGATGCGGTTAATGCCGGTGCTTCTTGCTTGCTCATATACTACCTCACTCCGTTTACAACGCAAAAAAAACAGATTACTGCACAAATATACACTATTTTGAAAATTTGTCAAGAGGTTTGGAGATTTTTATTGAAAAAAAATGTGAGGCATAACCCCCATTATGAGAAGTTGACCGATATTCCCTTTGAAATCCCTGATTCCTGGGAGTGGGTAAAGTTGGGGAATATATGTACAATTTCGTCTGCAAAGCGAGTTCTAAAGGAAGATTGGAAAGAAACAGGAATACCCTTTTATCGTGCTAGAGAAATCGCTCAGTTAGCCAATGGTGAAATTGTAAAAGACGATTTGTTCATAACCAAAGAATTGTATGAATCACTGAAAGATTTATATGGTGTTCCTCAAACGGGTGATATATTGATGTCAGCAGTGGGGACTATCGGAAAAACATATATTGTGAACAAAGACGATTGTTTTTATTACAAAGACGCAAGTGTTATTTGTTTAAAGAAAAAACATGCAGACATTTCATCAAAATATTTAAAAATGCTTTTTTCTAGTAATTACTTGCAAAAACAAATGTTCGCCAATTCCAACGGAACAACGGTGGATACGATAACAATATCTGTTGCGCAAGGATATACAATTCCTTTCCCGCCGTTGGCAGAGCAGAAAAGAATCGTGGATAAGATTGATGAAATCTTTAAGTCGTTAGACGAGATTTCTCTCCATTTGGTCTAGTGTAGAAAACAACTCTTCAATCTTTGCGACAATCCGAGATTGCTCATTAAGTGGTGGTAATGGAATTTGACACCGTTGAATTATTTCAAGAGTGAGGTTTGGAATAGATGTAACTTTTGTTTGGTTTAATAACAACTCTTGTATAAAAGACGAATTAAGAGCGTATACCACATATTTTAAGAAATCATCTTTTTTTAAATAAAGACGGACAATGGAAATGGCTTGGTTTGTATTAAGTGGCAAATCTGATTTATGAACGATAGCTGTTCGTCCTAACGAACCTGCAATTGTAATAAGTATATCCCCTTCTTTAATAATAGATCGCGCGAGAAAACCTTGATGGGTTGCGGAATCTATAAATTTCATATTCGAGGAATTAATTTTTAGCATTCCAGGAATGTTTTCTGCGCGAATAAAACCGACACCGTTGTCTATATAAGCGACATTTCCCCCGCGTGGAGTTGTTCCTTTTGTAATTAAAGAAGAAAGACTACCCAAAGCAACCCAATACCAATTTTCGGGTATTTCGAAAGGTTCGTCCTCTATCTTCTCATAATGGGGGTTATCACGTGTTATTCGTTCTAGCAAAACGCTGGCGGGTTCGTCGGATTTGTTTTGTGGAACGAGTTTTCCGTGGATGGCGAGGTCAAGGATTTTTTGGCGGGTTTGCTTGATATGGGTTTTGAGGAGTTCCTTGTTCTTTTCGATGGCATCGATTTCGGCGAAGGCTTCTTCAATTTTTGCGACAATACGTTGTTGTTCCGCTAAGGGCGGGAGTGGCACAGTCAAGTCTAAAACAACACTTCGAGCAATGCCAGGAACAAGTCCATTACCCTGAAATTTTAGGCGCTCATATTGCGAACCAAGAAAATTATACACATAAGCATTCAATGTTTTATCACTTATTCTAATCGCCATAATTTGTCTGGCAATATGTGCTTTTTCAAAATCAGCGTAAACATAATTACCATAACCAGATCCTTTACACACAAGCAAGATATCACCTTTTTGCGCAATTACCGAAGGATATTCAGTCCATCTATTCAATATCACATGATTATTAACAAAATTACTCGCTCCAGTAATATAAGGCAATCCTTTTTTTTCTGCATTGTATTTTTCTGGAGGAAAATCCTGTCCAGAAATTAATTCGCAAACATCACCCAGTCTCACCCATTCCCAATTCTCGGGAATTTCAAAGGGGGCTTCGCTTTTGTCGAGAGGGATAATTTGCTTGAGATCCTTCGACTTCGCGCCCTTGGCGCTCCGCTCAGGATGACATGCAGAGGAAATTTCTTTCAACAGGTCGGCGGTATTGCCGTCACTTTTGAGTTGTTGCGTGAGCTTTCCGCGAATGGCGAGGTCAAGGATTTTTTGCTTCAGGAGTTTCGTGTTCATTCTTATTCTTGATAATAACAATAAATCAACATTTCCATAAATTGTGAGTTTTCCAATCGGCAAGAAAACCTATGCATTCAAACGGCAAATCCGAATATTCAGCCATCAGCGTTTCTATGCGTGTTCGCCATTCTGTTTTCGGAGCGCACTTCTTTAGCATCTGGCTCAATATCATCAAAACAACAAATGGCTTGTCGTTTGAAATTTTCGCCCATTCCGGATGCTTTTTCACTGTTGGAATTTGCGGGCGAATGCCAAGACGACGATTCCATAATCTAGCATGGTGCGCACAGATATTACGAACGTGATTCAAGGTCAACAACCAAGATTCCATAATAACAACGGGCACTCCAAATTCAGATGCAATTTCCTGTTGTATTGGGCGATGCATTTTACGATATATCGTCAAGATGTTCCCAAATGTCAGCAACTCAGCGACCATCCAAAAAGGCAAATTTGGTTCGTCGTACTTATCCAAATAATGGGTAACAAACTGCTCTTTACTTTTGATATGCCGATTTACCTCCGCATCAATTGTCGCCATCAATTTCTGAAAATCAGCATCACAAAAGTTATTGTAATTGGCCTTATCCAAATAACCGAAGGGACCGTACTTTTGCGTAAAGACGGTTACCACTTTTGCCTTGAGCGCCGTTTCAACACGTTCCAGTGCGTCCATAATCAGACATCTCAAACGACGGTCAAAACGATAACGGCGATAAATCTGATCCAACGACGTTCCTGGCTTTAGACAATCAGAATTATCTTGCTTGAACGGGAACAAGTAAGCACTAAAATGATAATAACTGATATTGGATAAAATATCAACTAAAGACGCCTTCTCTGCAACAAGCCCCCTTTCTATTAATCTATCGGCTTGCTGTTCATAAGATAATGACGGCTTTAAGTACTTCATTTCACCTCTGGATACAAAAACACCCCGGACATTTGAGCATTGTTAAGAGGCTTCCGGGGTTCGCTGTTAAAAATATACTCATTTTCTCAAGAAATGTCAAGAAACATCAAAAGAATCATCCGTCGATTCCCTTGAGCATCTTGGCGAGTTTTTCGGAGTGGGCGGCAATTTCCTTCGCTTCGTCCTTGATGTTTGCCAAAAGGTCGGCAAGCGTTACGTCTTCGATATCGTCCTTGTCCTTAATCCAAGTTATGTCGAGGCTCGTCTTGTCGCGGGCCAGAAGTTCCTTGACATCATACTTGCGCCAACGCCCGGTCGGGTTTTCTTCGCTCCAAGTTTCTTTGCGCTTTGTTGCCGTATAACAAGTCACAAAGTCATCCAAGTCGCTACGCTTCAAAGGTTTTGTCGCCTGCGTGTGCTTTACACCCGTACGATAATCATAGAACCAAGTTTCCTTAGTTTCACTTCCCTTCTCAAAAAACAGCACATTCGTCTTGACCCCATTTGCATAAAAGATACCCGTAGGCAAACGCAAAATGGTATGCAAATTAAAATCCTTGAGAAGTCGTTTGCGGAGCGGTTCTCCGGCAGCATCAAAAAGCACATTGTCCGGGAGCACCACACCTGCACGGCCACCATTTTTAAGCAAAAGCATGATATGCTGCAAAAAATTCAACTGATTGTTGGTCGTGGTTATATAAAAATCAGAGCGTTTTGCACTAATATCCACACTTCCCGCCGGACGCGTTCCAAACGGCGGATTCGCCAAAACCACATCTACAAGTTTTTCTGGAGCATTTTCAAGAGAATCAGCTTTGTGAATGGGGGTAGAATCTACGCCAATTCCATGAAGATACATATTCATAGATGCAAGCGTCACCACCAGCGATGTATTGTCGTTTCCACAAAGGAGCTCATTGTTCAATTTCTTGAGCTTCGCCTTTTCATTCGTCTGAGCCGACATGTAGTCGTGCGCAGCTAGCAAAAATCCTCCCGTTCCACAAGCAGGATCGCAAACGGATTCGGTTATCTTAGGCTGAACACAATCAACAATCGCCTGAATCAACGGGCGCGGAGTAAAGTACTGCCCCGCACCGCTTTTTTTATCTTGACCATTCTTTTCAAGAATATTTTCGTAGATGGCGCCCTTAAGATCACCTTCTAAAAGCCAAGTTTCATCGTCCACCATGGACACAAGCTTACTCAAATAAACAGGAGTATTCACCTTGTTTTGAGCATCCACAAAAATAGTGCCGATAAGTCCCGTTTGCTTACTTAACTTTTCCAGAATGGAATTGTATTTATCGACAAGGTCAGTTCCTTTCATCTGGACGGCAAGCAAATCTTTCCATTCACATCCCTTGGGGAGTGCGCTTTCAACGCCAATCATTTCGACCTTTTCACTGTCCATTTTCAAGAACAAGAGATAGGTGAGCTGCGTTATATAATCTGTAAAACCTACGCCTGCCGACGAAAGAACGTCAGCCATATTCCATACTTTCTTGACAAGAGATTGTTCGTTCTTTCCGCCTTGCGTAGCGGAGGGAGTTATTTTCTTGGGCATGTTATGCAGCCTTTATCTGTAGCAAGAATTTGGAAAGATAATCCAATTCTTTATCTGCTTTTGCTGGTGAGTAAATGTTTATGGTCTGAACGGCCAATGTTTGGTCAAATTCAAAAAGGTCTTTGCGACTAGTACATCCATTTTGGGCAACATACTGTGCCACTTTTCGAAGGACTTCAACCTGTGCGGGTGTAAAATTACGCGGAGTATCGCCCATTTGCTGGCCAACATAAAGTCCGAATCGCTTAGCAGCAATACCCTGAATTGACTGGAGCGTTTCTGTACGACCAAGCGCATAACGCACAAGCTGAATCAAATTGGTAATGGACTCTATTTCATTTTTGCCCTTAAGCGGGATTACCATCTTATGGTTCTCTGAAGCGGACACACGGTAATAATCCCACAGAAGCGGGACACGGAACATTTTACTTTCGACAAGGAGTTTCTGTTGCAAGTCACAAAGCATCGCATTAGTAATGCTCTGTGATTCGTCGTGATAGATAATGCGCAACGCCTCAATTTCATCGGCGTGATCGTGGATGTACTTCTCAAATGCAGAAGTATGCTTTAAGGCATCCTCTTCTAAAAACTCTGAATAAATAACACGGTCTTCACCAGGATTCAAGATAGACAAATAGCCCGCATGAAGTTCCGACAATTTTACGCGCGCATTATTATTGTTAATAAGCGGCGACACCAATTTTCGACGTTCCAAATTCGGCTCGTTTATATCGGTATATTCAGGCAACAAGTTCTTTTCAAAAGCATCAAAAATCGTCAACGAAAAATCACGCAACGTAAAGCCCGCAATTTCACGGAACTCAGTATTATGTTCATCGTTTGTGCGATTGTAAATAGTTGAACATTTTTCAGCAAGCAGTTCTAAGTTCGCGTCACTGACTTCTCCATGAGAAATTCGTTCTAAAAGATCGCTCAATTTAAGAGGTTTCTTGTCAGAAGAATTTTCGCAAGCCTTTGGCATTCTCTTTTCGCTTTGAGCAACACCTACTGCATCCAAAAGAACAAAATTTGCCTTTGTGTCTGCGTTTGGAGTTACAGTACGCAACAGATCATCACTCATACTACGGCAACCGCGCCCAACCATCTGCGTATAGAGGACATCAGAATGGACATCACGCATAAACGCGACTACTTCCAATGGTTTTACGTCGGTACCCGTTGATACAAGCGTTACCGTCACGGCGATTCTAAAATTTTTGTCGTTATTAAAAGCCCTAATACGGTCATTTGGCTTTTCAACAGAACAAGTAATCTCTTGCACAAAACCATCAGGCACATGGCCTTCAGGGAATTTTTCTGCAAAGACACGTTTGATGGTTTCTATAATGTTTAGTGCATGCTGACGGTTCTTCGCAAAGAAAAGCGTCTTAGGAATATAGCGATAATCAGGCTCACCATTTTCAGGAATGCGATTCGGGAAAAGCCTTTCAAAGACCACATCGCGGAATTCAGTTATAACTTTTTCAATCTGCGTTGGGTTCACCACGCTACGGTCAAGTTCCGTACTTGTATAAACCGAAGATGTTGTTTGAACTTTGGCTTTTGTCTTGCCAGTCTTTTTCGTAACCTCGGTAACTTTATCGCCTTCACTTATTAAGCCACCACCTTCGGTAACTTCCGTCTTGATGCGATAAATACGCGGAGGAACGTTAATACCATCGATATAAGATTGTTCTCTCGAATATCTATAAGTGGCCTTATTTACGTTATTGAAAAATGCATAAGCTTGAGGAGTAGGAGTCGCCGTAAGACCAATAATACGGGCTTTATTAAAATATTTCAGAACCTTTCCCCAACGACTATAAATGGAACGATGACATTCGTCCACAATAATCGTGTCGAAAAAGTCCTGAGACAACTTTAAATCATTACCCAATTCCACTTCGGGCCCATCATCATTCTCTTCTGCAAAGAACGTTTCTTCTTCCTCGGCTTCATCGATAGAATCATCATTGTCGGGCTCGCCTTTCAATATCGAGAACAACCGCTGGATTGTACAAATGCAGACGTTTGCCTTGGAAAGTCTCCGCATATCGTCGGGATCATCTGCATTAAAATGGCGTGGACGAAGCACATCGTAAATTTTGTTAAAAGCTTCGCCATTTTCAGTAAGTCGGAAGGTGCCAAATTCCCCTTCGGTCTGCACGCCCAAGTTGGTGCGATCCACCAAGTAAAGAATCCCTTCTGCATGCATGTAATTCAATTGACGATAGCACATCATACATGCCGTGAAAGTCTTGCCTGCACCTGTAGCAATATCCAGCAAAACACGGCGTTCACCAAATTTAAAAGCGAGTTCTACGGCTGCAATCGCATCACGCTGACAAAGGCGCAAACCGTTTGGTCCCACAGGAGGTAACACCGGAAGTGCCGCAAATTCGCTATCAATCTTAAGATTATGTTCACGCGCCAGTTTTACGAGTTGCTTTGGAGTGAACAATTTTTTGATAGGTTCAAATTTACTTGTCGGGTCTAGCGTATTACGGAAAAACAACTTGTCGCCATCACACATGAAAAGGAATGGCAACGGATTAGCCCAGGCCTGATTCCATGGAAGGGTTCCAACAGAATACTTTGCCACTTGTTCCGCAACACATGCCCCCAAATTCTTGCCCAAACGTTTCGCTTCCAAGACGCCAATCGCTCTGCCGTCCAGATAAAGTTGATAATCAGCTCTATTATTCCCTTTGGTCAGCGCCTCGGTAACCGCCTGTGCATGCGGAACATCCATATACTCAGAACGAGGAACAACTGCCCAGCCGGCTGCGGCGAGCATTTCATCTATCAAAACACGAGCTTGTTCTTCGGGCTTTAATTCATCCATGAATTTCTAAACCCTAAAATAACTTATTTTCTAAAAATAGGAGAAGCCCGCCTACGCGGGCATGACAAAAAAGCGAGGATGACATTAAAAAACAGATCCCCGCCTAACGACGAGGATTATGCAAGATAGAATCTGAAGCTATCCGCTTACTGCACACATCTCACCGAGAACCCGAACGTTTTCGGTTTCATCATGTAGCTAAAACCCATGGACTTTGAGGAAAGATACCACACCGATGCATCGTTCCCTTCTACGTTTGCACTCCAGAAGAACGCGAACTTGTTTTCATTGCCGTATGTTCCGTCATCGAACATGTTGCCCGCCGGCATGGCGCTAAACTTGAACGTATCGTTTCCGTTCGTCTCGCCGGACCAACCGTAATTTGCCTTGATCAAATAACCGGCATTGAAATCGCCGCCAGCGGCTTTCCACAAGCTTTCAAAGTCTTCGTTTGTAGGCAAGCGAAACCCGGCTGGGCACGCAGACTTTGCCGCATTCCATGTGTAGAGGCGACCGTAGACCATGCAATTATCTTCGTCTTCGCGATAGCAAGTACTGCCCGGAGTTTTAAAGTTTAAGTTATCCGCCATCCAAGTGCGATCGGCAATTTTGACAAGGCGGTACTTTTGTTTATCACGCGGGTCTTTGAGTTCCTGCTTTTTTGCTTTGGGGGCAGCAAAAGATGCGTTGGACGCAACGAGAGCTATTACAAGAGCAGATGATAGATAGTTCATTGTGAAATTTTGATTGTATAGATTGCTTCGCTACGCTCGCAATGACGTTATGAGAGATGCCCGCCTGTCATCCCGGACTTGTTCCGGGACGGGCATGACTAATTTACTTTTCTACGCCGATGAGTTGAGTTTCGCCACGGCCTGGAAGCGGCTTGAAGATTTTCACATTCGCCTGTTCCGCAGGGCCACCGAAAGCCTTCATTTCGCAAACAAAGATGTAGTTCATGCCAGCAACCACTTGCGAAGAAACGCTGAGCGGTTTCAAATTCAAATACGCATAATCCTTCGTGCCTTCGGCAAATGCGGCAGAATCTTCTGCCGTAAGCGGACGCTGTTCCGAGAATCCGCCCATGAGCATTTCTTCGGTCTTGCCCGTTTCAAGATTTGCAAAGAACGCCGCAACTTCGGCCTTAGCAGTTTCGACACCGCCTTCGGCATTGATTCGCTTGTTAGAAATTCCATAAGCGAGTGTCACGTTAGCATTCGGTTCAAGCGTTTTGAGTTCGTTTGCACTTGCCTTGCGACCGCCGCTACCATAAGTGCAGAAGGGCACCACGACCTTTCCGCTCAAATCGTTCGCTTCGAGGAACGTGTAAATCGGAGTCGTAAATGTCCCGAACATAATCGGATAACCGAGGAACACGGTATCGTACTTGTCAACGTCGAGTTTCGCATTTACGAGAGCGGGCCACTGCTTGCTTTCGCGTTCGGCACGGACTTCGGCAATCGTGCTATCGTAAGTCGAAGGGAACGGCTTTACAAGCTGGAGTTCAAATTCATCGGCATTGCGGGCTTCCTTGAAAATCTGTGCCAGCTTTTTGGTGGCACCCGTCTGCGAGAAATAAACCACGACGGACTTGGACTGTTGCGGAGCGCTTTCCGCAACTAGCGCAGGCTGGGTTTTGGACTGTGCAACTTCTTGCTTGTTGCAAGCGGAGAACATCGCCGATGCGGCAAATACCGCCGACATAGCGAGAACAAATTTCAAGGAACGGGACATAATCACCTCCAAATTAAACTTTTTTCAATGAAAAGATATTTATTTTTAAAATGAAGGAGTCCCATGGAATTTATAATCGTCCTATTTTTCATTTTTGCACTGTTCGTATTTATTTTCGGATGGGCAATAACAAAAAAAGAGCGGCAAGCATCCGAGCTACCGCAAAATAAAGACTTATTTACTCAAGCCAGCAAAGCCGCAAAAAGATTCAAAATAGCCACAATCGTATCTTCATCCCTCCCCTTATTATTGCTCATTCCATTCCTCTTCGATGAACCAACACACTCCACCGGGGATGACCTTCTTATATTTTTCATTTTTTTATCTATAATCATACTCTTTTTGTCAGGGACCTGCATTCTCAGCTACAATTACCTTTTCTTCACATCTAGCGATACAAAGGCATTCTATATTCTGCTGACTCCATTTATCCCCATTTTTGCCATAGGTTCTTTTATAATACTTGTGGGCGGCGGATTTCTCGGAGTTGTTCTGATGCTGCCATACGTTATTATTTTGGCTGTAATGGCGAAAATTTTGTACTTTAAAAGGCAAAAATTCAACGCAAAACAGAGCGAGAGTTAATCCCCAAAAATATCATATTCGCAAATGTGGTAAGTATCTTCGAAACTGGTAAAAGTTCCGTCTTTTTTAGCATGGCGGCAGACTACCGGAAGCGAGCGTTCTCTATTAACGCATCCATTATGGACAAGAGTTTTTCCGTCAGCTTCATAGACGTTCATACAATCGACATCTTGGCAAGGGCGACCGCCCATGCCCATCGTAGAATAACCGTAATCAAAAACTTTGCCTTTGTATGTAAACCTGATTGAATAAGTTCCATGCGATCCGCCACCGTAGTATTTCACATCCGTAATTTCTTGTTTGGAACCGTTGACAAAAAATTCCGCCTTATAAACATCATATACAGGGGTTAGCTCGCTTCCGATGCATTTTGCCGGATTACTCTGCACATACACAAAGCCTTCTTCGCCATCATACTTAAAGCTACAAATGAGATCTTTTTCTTCAACATATCTTTTAAACACCGTATATGCAGTGCTGTCCATACAGAAAAGAGCTTCCTGATTTGGAACGCGGGTATCGAAAAGTTTCGTCGGGTCCGCGAGCGTTTCGCTGCTGGACGACACGGCAACAGTCGCAGAAGACGAGGACACTGCAAGAATCGCAGAACTAGAAGGGGTAGCAACGCTTGATGAACTGCTCACGTCATTGCGAGAGTTCGAAGAGCTCGAAGCAATCCAAGAGGAACTGGAAGATTCCGGGTCAGGCACGGAATGACGGGAGGAACTGGAAAGGAGATTCCCGCTCGAGGCGGGAATGACAACCAATGAGGAACTTGTTAAATTTTCAGATTCCACATTAAATATACTATCGGAATTTTCATCAGAGCAAGCAATAAAAAGCAATGAGCAAATTGGCAATATTTTATACAAATTCATGTCTACACCTCTTAAAAAATATACGGACGAACCTGTTTAAAAATCAATTTGCGATCCTCCCCCATGACCTTAAATTCTATATCAAGAGCTAAAGCATCAGAGTACACATTGTACAAATTCGCAAAGTAGTTCTGAATTTTCTGCACAAATTGATATAGCTGGTAAATTTCGCCATCGGTGAGAATCAGCGAATCTGGACTCAGCGAAGAATGTTGCAACAAGACACTCTGCACACCACGAGCCGGTGGCGGGGACGGAATTATCGAAATAATTTCTGGGAGTTCGCCGCCCTCGGGGTTTGTAATTGACGTTTCGCCCACTTGAATGTTTGCGTAAATACCCGCCACAGAATAGTCCGCGATGTTCTGTGTAATGATGACCCCATTCGCCACTTCGTCCGGATAGGCTTCATGAACTGCGACAGCCATCTGCACCGACATGTGGTCGATGTTCCAAAGAGTCCGTTCCTCGAACACCTTAAAACTCCACACAGAAGCCCAGACCTTGCGAATTTCATCAGACGGCAAATCCTTTTCGCGCGCCGTCGCCTTGACAGACTTGTAAAGCCCTGCGCCGTTGAAGTCTTCCAAATCCTCGGAATTTGTACTGGAACGCAGACGCACACCTGCTTCGCCGTAGAGCGTGCGAACTTTAGCATCGAGAGATTCGCCAAAAGTTTTATCTACGGGAATATGCTTGAACATGTAACGGACATTGTCGAGCATCGCTTCGCGGAGGCGCGTATCGGTCTTAAAATCATCACGAGCGATAATGTTTGTGATGTAACCACGGAGAGACGCTCGCGGAGCCACAGCAGGCTCTGCATCCCTAGATACAGCACTCTGCGCTTGCCGAAGGGTGCTTATGCACGCATTCTTCACTTGCGTACAAATTTCAGACGAACGGCCTTCTTTTCCGCAGTCTTCAAAAGAGCATCCGCACAGTTCTTCCGTGACTTGAGCGTAATCCATAAAATGGCTGTAATGATAGAACGGCACAGCAAAACCATCAGGAGTATTTTCGGGCAGCAGTTTGTGGAGTTCAGCAAGATTTGCGGCCTTCACGCCCACCGATTTTGACGACTTGAAATTGAGATTTGCAAAATCGATGAATCCCGAATCAGACAAATCATACGTCAATTTTATCGGGTTTCGCACATTCTTATTCCAGAATGCTTGAGCTTCTTCAAGCGAAGTTTCGCCCACCGTGTAGGAGTTCGCCTTGACATCGAGTTTCACCAACTTTCCGCAAAGTGCAAGCAAACTATCGGGGAGTTCGTTCCCGTTAAAGGCTATGTTTGGCGTCTTGCGTGCTTGAGCGGCAAGATTCACATGCGAAAGCGGAGTCTGCGCGTCCTTGCTGATAGTCGCCGCAACCAGCGGAATTTCGGCCGGGAGCGTTTCGAGAATCAGAATGTCATGCGAAGAGACTATTGCCGTGTCGAGTTCTGCTGCGGTGAGCTTGCGGAGCGTCCCGTAAGCCGTTCCCGTATTCATAATCTGATACGGAATATCGCCAAACAGTTCCGCATGCGTAAAGACGAGAATGTCCGCTTTTTTAAATTCGTTGGCGTATTCTGCAGCAGCCCTCTCAGCGGTCGAGCCCGCCGGCATATAGAACAGCCGGTTCTTTGCACCTTTTGAATTGAGGAAAAGCAAGCGATCTTGAACTAGCCTATAAACCGCAGCGACTTGCACAGGCGTAATATAATCCGTCGGGAAAAACGTCAATGCAATCATGGAATCCACAGAGGCGTAATACGCAAGCGTTCCAGCGACAGTATTTTTCTCCGCACTGAAATAAGTTTCCTGATTGAAAACAGCAAGCGAGCGAGTTTCACCCAACACCATTTCCGCAAAATCATAATGATAAAAGAACTTCTTCGAGTTCATAAAATGAACTTCGGCAGAATCCGTACCAAAATCGCTAATAAGTATTTTTACCAAATAGCTTGCGCCCATTTCTGTTTTGGACGTATACGATAATTTGCGGAAGGCCTCATAACCGTCTTCTTTGTAAAAACCGGTATATTCATCATCATTCTGGATAAAAATAGGGAGCGGAGAATCGCTAGAAGATTCCGGGTCGGGGCCGGATTGACGGGAAGAACTAGAAATTGCATCGCCACATTCTCCAGATTGTTCATCACAAGGAAGAACGAGTGCAGGATTGTCATCGCTACACGCCAATAACGCAGCCATCAGCGACGCAAGCAAGAATTGAACATAAGCAAAACGACCCAAACGCATTCTAATCTCCTAACAAACTATTCTACATTAATTAGACAAACGACTATCGCCCGGACAAAGTTCAAAATTGTCGGTAAAATCACCAAACGAGCCATCTTCTAAATTAGAAAAACGGCACACAATCGGCAGTTGCCGAACTTTGCTTAAATCATCACTATTAAAATTGCAACCGTCTTCTATAAGCGTTGTACCATCGGCCTCATAAACTTTGAGACAATCCATTTCTTGGCAAGGACGAAAAGCAAAACCATTTATTGAAGAACGGGAATATTCAAATACTTTGCCGTCATAGCTAAAGCGGAACGAATCGTTATGGTGATTTCCGCCCCAATCATAAGTCACGTCATTCAGCGTTTCATACTTTCCGTTGACATAGAACACGGCCGAATCGACCCCAATATCAGGGTAAAAGCCCCAATGCGAAGTGCACCCCGTAGGCGAAGATTGCACATAAACATAGCCTTCCATACCCGCATACTTAAAAGAGCAAATCCAATCTTTCTGGTCGAAATCGCCTTCGAAGCCACCTATTTCTTGCGTTAAGTCGCAGTGATAAACCGCTTTTTTCGGGACCCTCGTTTTGAAAATTTGCAGCGGATCGCCAGAGACTTCTCCCGACAATCTTTTTGCAGATGAACTTGAGGAAGGCTCGGTCGAGGATGATGAAGCAGCTACGCTTGAAGAACTTTTCACGTCATTGCGAGAACTCGAAGATTCTTGAACATCTTCGCTCGAGCTCGAGCAATTTTCCGCCCATTGATAATTTGCGCTGGAAGAATCATCACCGCAAGCGATAACGAGAACAGCAATACAACCGAACAACAAATTACAGTATTTCATAGTAATAATATACCTCGTAAAAGCCTAAACGCTCCAGTTCATTCTAAAAACAACCAAAACACGATAAGTTTTAATTTTTTCTCAATTTCGCGAATCCCCGTCGCAAACCTTAAACGTGTCAGTAAAGTCAAAAACTGGATTTTCCGCATTTACCCCTCTACAAACGATAGGAATAGAACGCTGTTCATCACAACCATTCACAACATAAGTTTTTTTATCTGATTCAAAGACATTTAAGCAGTCCATTCCTTGACAAGGACGCCCTCCCCAGCCCAACGATGATTGTCCATAACGGAATACCTTACCTTTATATGTAAACCACAACTTTTGCACGTGATGATTTCCACCCCATTCATATTTAACATCCGATATATCCACAAATTTTCCATTAACATAAAGTTCCGCTTTATCAACGTCATAATTGGGCGTTAAGGAAAATCCGAAAGAACAAGAAGTAGGCGACAACTGCACATACAAGAATCCTTTTTCGCCATCGTAATCGTATGTGCATACAAAATCATTCTGCGAATATGTTTCTGTAAAAACGCCGTCTCCCCAATCTCCTTTTGCCTCGCATGTGTAAGCATCCCGTTTCGGGACTCGCATTTCGAAAATTTTCGAAGGATCTGTAGGGATTTCACTAGAAGAGCTGCTTACGTCATTGCGAGAGCTCGATGAGCTCGAAGCAATCCATGAAGATGAAGAGCTAATCACGCTCGACGATGAAACCGCATCGTTCGATGAACTGCTACTGGATCCTTCGCTAGAGCTCAGGATGACGTTATGCGATGAACTGCTCAAGTCATTACGAGAACTCGAGGAACTCGAAGCAATCAATGAGGAAGAACTTATTGCACTCGATGATGATTTGTCATTCTGGAAGCTCGAAGAGCTGATAGAATCCATGCTACTTGAAGATTCCGGATCGGGCCCGGAACGACGGGATGAACTTGAAGATTTCTCGGAATTCGAACTCGATGAACTTTTCACGTCATTGCGAGAACTCGAAGACTCTTGAACATCTTCGCTCGAACTCGAGCAATTTTCCGCCCATTGATAATTTGCGCTAGAAGAATCATCACCGCATGCGATAACGAAAAGCAACACACCCAAAGGCAATACCATTCGTTTCATAAACATATCCTCAACCATTTTTACAATCCTAAATATACTACCTCCACGAAATCTAGTCAATACGTTTATGCAACAAAATATCAATTTTTATTAAAATTTAGCCATTTTTATTAATTAAAAACACAAAATAAGTCTATATGCTACATTTGTAGCATATAGACGATTACTATTCCACACCTCTCGTTCCATTAATTTATCCCACACGCGCACGCATATTTTTGTTTACATCTTTTGCGTCTCTTTTTATTTATTTTCTATACGGGTTATAAACTAGGATTAGGGTTAAAGGAGTACCAAAGATGAGAAAGACTCACGCATTAGCGGGTCTTGTGTTAAGCACAACCCTTCTTGGCGCCGGCCTAACAAACGCCTTCGCCGCAGATGAAACCCTCAGATCCCTTGCAGATAAAAACAACATCTATATCGGAGCCATTCTGAACTCACAGTGGTTTGGCGGAGGCCTTCCCGGCAATTACGAACAAATCCACAAATCCCAATTTAACATCGTCGTCGCCGAAAACGAAATGAAATTCGACGCGACCGAGCCGCAGGAAGGCCGATTCAACTACGGCAACGGCGACAAGATGGTCAAGTACGCCCAGCAAAATGGAATGCGCGTCCGCGGCCACGCCCTCGCCTGGCACAGCCAAGTTCCGGGCTGGGTGAACAACTACAGGAACGACAAGCAGAAACTGCTCAAGGTGCTCAAGAACCACATCCAAAACGTGGTCGGGCACTGGAAAGGCAAAGTTGCCGAATGGGACGTGGTGAACGAAGCCATCAGCAACAACGAACCGATGTGGCGCTCCCAATCCGTCTGGTACCAGGGCATCGGTCCGGAATTCATCGACTCCGCATTCGTGTGGACGCACGCCGTTGACCCTGATGCAGAACTCTGCTATAACGATTACAACCTCGAACAAGGCGTCAATCCGAAAGCCAAAGCGGGCTTCTTGCTGGAACAAGTGAAGCGTTGGGTCAAAAACGGCATTCCCATCCATTGCGTGGGCTCCCAGACCCACGTGGAAGACACCACCACCGACAAGCACTTTATCGGCTCACCGGACAGCCTCCGCTCCCTCGCTAAAGAACTTGCAAAACTCAATGTCAAGCTGAAAATCACCGAACTTGATATCGGCTTCAAGAGCGGCATCAATGTCAGCAAGAGCGATCTTGAACGTCAGGGACAAACATTCCGTCAATACCTTGATATTATCCTCGAAGAACCGAATGCAGACACCTACTTGATTTGGGGCGTTTCCGATAAATGGAGCTGGCTTGGCGGCCTGAACAGACAAAAAGGCCTTATCTATGACGACAACTTAAAACCGAAGCCCGCATTCGACAGCATTATGGTGAGACTCCAGACATTCGAACCGCCCAAGGACACCACCAAGAAGGATACTGTAGCTACGGACACGACCAAAAAAGATACAACAGCAAAGGATACAACTAAAAAAGATAGCATCGAATCCATCAAGCCGTTCATCACGCCGAGCGGTATCTCTATGCAACTTGTAGGTCGCACGCTGTTCGTGACGGGTTCCAAGACCGCAAAGATTGACGTATTCGACATGCAAGGCCGCCCGATTTTCAGCGCCGAAAACAACAAGGGCGTTTTTGACCTTACCTCAATAGCCGAAGGCCTTTACGTGGTACGAGTGCAAAGCGGATTCTCGAATTTAACCAAACGGATTTCCATAAAATAGATTTCACCTCTTAATTAACTAGGGACTAGGATTTTTCCTGGTCCCTTTTCATTTGACTTTCGCAAGCGTTTTATGTATCTTTCGGGTTGGTGCAAATGGGTTTAAGAGGAATAAAATGAGAAAGAATCATTCTTTGTCACGTATTGCACTAGGTGCCGCAATTATTGGCGCTGGCTTTATGAACGCCAACGCTGCTGACGAAACCATTCGACAACTCGCTAAGGAACGCGGTCGCTTTATCGGCACCATTTTGAACAGCGAATGGTTCAACGATGCGATTGAACCGGAATTCGAAGAAATCCACAAAACGCAATTCAACGTGGTCGTCGCCGAAAACGAAATGAAATTCGACGCCACCGAGCCCAAAGAAGACGAATTCAACTTCGAAAAGGGCGACAAGATGGTCAAATACGCACAGGCAAATGGATTGCGTGTTCGCGGCCACGCCCTCGCCTGGCACAGCCAAGTGGCAAACTGGGTGAATAACTACAGCGGTCAAAAAGAAAAGTTACTGGCCGTACTCAAGAACCACATCACAAAAGTCGTCGGCCACTGGAAAGGCAAAGTTGCCGAATGGGACGTAGTGAACGAAGCCGTCAATGACGACTACAATGCCGATTGGCGTTCTACAAATTCCGTTTGGTACGAAGGCATCGGTGCAGAATTTTTGGATTCTGCATTTGTCTGGGCGCACGAAGCTGATCCAGATGCAGAACTTTGCTACAACGACTATTCCCTTGAATGGGGCTTGCGCGAAGGTTCCAAGGCAAGCTTTGTCGTAGAACAGGTCAAGCGTTGGAAAGCAAACAACATTCCTATCACTTGCGTGGGCACACAAACCCACATTGAAATCGCCCACGAAACGACTCCGCAAAATGTGCGCGCTTTGGCAAAAGCACTCGCAGAACTCAACGTGACTTTGAACATCACCGAACTCGACATCGGATTCCCGAAGGGTTCGGCAGGCAACCTCACCAAAGCGGACTACGCCAAGCAAGGGCACTTGTACCGCCAATTCATGGACGTGTTCCTCGAAGAACCAAACATGGGCGAATTCGTGATCTGGGGATTGACCGATGCTCACAGCTGGCTCGATGATCAACAAGGCAAGACCGAAGGGCTTCTTTATGACAAGCAATACAAGCCGAAGCCCGCATACGATAGCGTCATGGCAAGCCTCAAGGCACACCCCGCTTCCGAAGTTAAAACACCATATTCAGAAAAGATCCTCAATCCACCGAAAGATTGCGGAACAGAGAACTGCGGAGATTCCACAATCGCAATCAAGCCGAGCTTAGTTGCAAACAACATTTCAATGCACATCACCGGTCGTACGTTATTCATAACAGGAGCAACTGCAGCGACTAGCGCAAAAATCGATATATTCGATATGCAGGGGCGCCCCATGTTCAGCACAAAGTGTAAAAACGGTCGCGCGGACCTTTCCACAATCGCCGAAGGACTTTACGTCATTCGCATAAATAACGGTTTTTCAAGCATCGTCAAAAGAATAGCAATCAAGTAGAAAAAAATTGAAAGTTTCTATTGGAGTTGAGATTCTCCAAGAAAAAAAATCAACAGGTCGCAAATAAATTGCGGCCTTTTTTGCGTTTTTAGCCTATTTTCTGCAAATTTCCGGCTCAAAAAAATTTTTTCGTTAATGTAACCTAGTCACAGATTAAAGCCTTGGAATTATCTAAAATATAGGTGTAAAGAAAAGAGTTTAAAATAAAAAAAAGGAAAGGTAAAACAATGGCAGAATTACACATCACCAAAGACAACTTTGAACAAGAAGTCCTCAAGTCCGACAAGCCCGTTCTGATTGATTTCTGGGCGCCGTGGTGCGGTCCGTGCCGCATGCTTTCGCCGACCATCGCAGAAATTGCGGAGGAATGCAAGGACAGCATCAAGGTCGGAAAAGTGAACGTCGACGAAGAAGAGGAACTCGCAAGCATGTTCCATGTATCGAGCATTCCGACTCTCCTAGTCATCAAGGAAGGGAAAGTCGTCAACTCCTCTGTCGGCGTCCGCCCGAAAGACCAAATCTTGAAAATGCTTTAATCTATTCTCCTCTACCCATAACCCCCGCCAGCAAAAGCTGCGCGGGGCTCTTCGCTTTAAGAAACAGCCAACTTTTATATATTACAAGAGGGAGCATTTTATGAGCACAGGACACAACGCAACGCCAATCAGTCAAATTCTTTCAAAAATTCCATTTTGGGCAAACCTTTCTTCCGAAGAGAAGGCGCTCGTTTCGCAACGTGCCTTGACAAAGAGTTTCAACAAGGACCAAATCATAACAAGCGACCGTTCCGCATGCCTCGGGATTATCCTCATCCTCAAGGGAGGGGTCCGCATCAGCCTCATTTCTGATGAAGGCCGCGAAATTACACTCTACCGCGCCCATGCAGGTGAATTTTGCGTTTCAACTGCTTCGTGCGTCATTCACCAGCTGACATTTGAAGCGAACGTTTCAGCCGAAGAAGATACGACCGTACTCGTCATTCCTTCATCCGTTACAGCTCGGCTCATGGAAAAGAACATCTACGTGCGTTCATTCGTCTTTGAACAGGAGACTGAACGTTATTCGCAGACAATCTGGGCAATCCAGCAGATGCTCTTCAAAAAGTTCGACCAGCGCCTCGCCGCTTACTTCATTGAAGCCTACCAAAGCACAGGCAAGCCCGAAATCAAAAAAACGCAGGAAGAAATCGCCCGCGACGTGAATTCCGCCCGTGAGGTAGTCGCCCGCATGCTCAAGGATTTTGCTGCCAAGGGGTTTGTCGAAATCCAGCGCGGGAAAATCGTACTCAAGAACATCGAAGGGCTGAAAAAGCTGCTGTAAAAACTAAGTTTTATTTTGCCGCCCACTCCAAAAAATTCTAAATTGCCGCTCGTTCGGCGCATGTTGCGCCACATTAACCGGAGGCTAAAATGGCACTTCAATTCTACAACACAGCATCGCGTAAGAAAGAGATTTTCACACTTCCTGAAGGCGTTCCCGCCGTGCGCATGTACTGTTGTGGCCCGACGGTGTACCATTTCGCCCACATCGGTAACCTCCGCACCTACATTTTCGAAGACTTCCTGGTCCGCACGCTGAACTACTACGGCTACAAGGTGAATCACATCGTGAACATCACCGACGTGGGCCACTTGACCAGCGACGCCGACTCTGGCGACGACAAAATGGAAAAGGGCGCCGCCCGCGAAGGCAAGTCCGTTTGGGACATCGCGAAGTTCTACACCGACGCATTCATGGCCGACTGGCACCGCTTAAACATCCAGGAACCGACCCGCTGGACACCTGCCACGCAGCACATCCAGGAACAGATTGACCTGGTGAAGACCTTGGAAGAAAAGGGCTACACCTACCGCACTAGCGATGGCATCTATTTCGATAGCCTCAAGTTCCCGCGCTACGCCGATTTTGCCCGCCTCGACGTGGAAAACCTCCGCAAGGGTAGCCGCATCGACATGGGCGAAAAGAAGAACGCCACCGACTTTGCCTTGTGGAAGTTCAGCCCGAAGGACAAGAAGCGCGCCATGGAATGGGACAGCCCGTGGGGCGTCGGCTTCCCCGGCTGGCATATTGAATGCTCCGCCATGGCCATGAAGTACAACGGCCCGACGCTCGACATCCACTGCGGCGGTACCGACCACATCCGCGTGCACCACACAAACGAAATCGCCCAGAGCGAATGCGCCAACGGCGTGACGTTCGCACGCTTCTGGATGCACGGCGAATTCCTCCGCACCGCAAGCGAAGAAAAGCTGGAAGACGGCACGACCGAACAGAAGTTCGGCAAGATGAGCAAGTCCTCGGGCGAATTCTTGACCGTCTCGCTCCTCATGGACCGCGGCTTCAACCCGCTCGACTACCGCTTCTTCGCCATCGGCAGCCACTACCGCAACTACCTGAACTTCACTTGGGAAGCCCTCACCGGTGCCAAGGAAGCATTCAAGAGCTTGCACAAAAAGACTGACCCGCTGATCGGCAAGGCAACCGCCATTACAAGCGATGCTGCCAAGGCTTTCCAGCAGGAATTCAAGGACGCCATCGGTGACGACCTCAACATGCCTCGTGCCCTCGGCATCATGAACACGATGCTCAAGAGCGATATCGACGACGGCGAAAAAGCCGCTCTCGTAATGGACTTCGACAAGATCTTTGGTCTCAAACTTGACCAGCCTCGCGAAGAATACGCCAAGAAGGGTGCCAACGACGAAATCGACACCGCCAAGATTGAAGCCCTGATTGCCGCCCGTAAGGAAGCCCGCGCCAACAAGAACTGGGCCGAAAGTGACCGCATCCGCGATGAACTTGCCGCGATGAACATCGTGATCAAGGACTCTAAGGAAGGCACGACCTGGAGCATAAAGGAATAAGCCATTTTCCTCCTCGTTGTCATATACGTTGCATTTATTGGGCTAGGCCTCCCCGACACCATTCTTGGAGCAGCTTGGCCCTTAATGCATCTAGACCTTAAAACGCCGATTTCTGCGGCAGGCGTACTTTCCATTATTGCCTCCCTTGGAACAATTGTCTCTAGCCTTTGCACGCCGAAAGTTCTCCGCATTTTTGGCACAGGAAAACTCGTTGCCTACAGCATCGCGCTTACCGCAATCGCCTCCATCGGTTACGGTTTGGCGAACTCGTTCAACATTCTTTGCCTTTGGGCAATCCCCATGGGCATTGGCGCAGGAGCCGTCGATGTGGCGATGAACAACTTCGCCGCAGTTTATCTAGAATCCAAACACACAAACTGGCTGCATGCAAGTTGGGGCATCGGAGCTACACTCGGACCATCGCTCCTTTCGTTATCGATTTTGATCGGTGGCGGTTGGCGCGGGGCTTACGAATATGTCGCCGCTGCTCTCGCTGCAATTTTCGTACTGATTCTTATTTCACTCCCGCTTTGGAAAAAAACGGAAGCCCGCGGAGGGCTTTCGGAAAACGTCACTATCCAGGCAAAATCACCCGTAAAAGCACCGCAAATCAGCATTCGCGAAGCACTTCGGGTCCCGGGAATGAAGCTTTCGTTCCTCACGTTCTTCTTTTATTCGGCATTGGAAATTTCCACAAGCCTTTGGTGCGGCACCTACCTCATCGCCTGCGGATTCAAGCCCGAAATCGGAGCATTCATCGTGTCGCTCATGTTTGCATCCGTGATGATCGGCCGCATCGCAAGTGGATTTTTTGCGATTAAATTCACCGACCATCGCCTGATTTATGCCGGGATTTTCATCGTCGCCGCAGGCTGCCTTGTGCTTTCACTCCCGCTTCCGCTATGGATGCAGCCCGTTTGCATTTGCCTGCTCGGCCTCGGTTGCGCCCCTGTTTATCCATCACTAATTCACGCCACCCCTGCGCGTTTCGGCGAATCGCTCTCCAGCCAAGCCATCAGCATCCAGCTCGCCGGTTCTTACGTGGGTTCCATTTTGATGCCGCCTGCATTCGGTCTCGTTGCAACCAAATTCACAGTTCATCTTTGGCCAATTTCACTCTCGATTTTTGTCGGATTGTTACTTTTGTGCGTGTGCCTGCTGGACTACGTAACGCACAAGAAACTGAACAAATCTTACGCCCGCGAACGTGTCATTGACATCCTCCACACGGTCTCGATGGAAACGCTCAAACGGGAGCGCCGCATACAACGCCGTTTACGCAATCGTCATAGAAAACATTAAGGGTTTATTATGGAGATAAAGCAATTTGTATTCAATCCGTTCGGAGTGAACTGCTACATTCTGAGTAACAGCAAGGGCGAAGCCATTTTAATTGACCCGAGCGTGAGCAATGCCCGCGAACAAGCGGCTCTCGCTGATTACATCAAGTCGGAAAACCTCAAAGTCTGCCGCAACCTGAACACGCATTTGCATCTCGATCACGTGCTTGGAAACGCATTCGTAGAACGCACATATGGCATCAAAGCCGAAGCGCACAAAGATGACACGTTCCTTCTCGAAGCGCAAAAAGAACAAAGTCAATTGTTCGGACTCCCGTGTAACGATTTAGCGCCAGCATTGGGTAATTACCTGAACGACGGCGACATCATCGAAATTGCAGAAATCCGGTTGCAAGTGATTCACGTCGCAGGGCACTCCCCGGGCGGTCTTGCCTTCTTCTGCGAAAATCCGGGCAAAGTCAACGGACAAGATAACGTACCGCCGCTCCTTTTTCCAGGCGATATCATTTTTGCAGGCAGCCGCGGTCGCAGCGACCTCTACGGCGGTGACGAATTTGCCCTCGTAAGCGGCATCAAATCAAAGCTCCTTACGCTCCCGGCAGAGACTGTAGTGTTCCCCGGACATGGGCCAAGCACAACCATCGAGAATGAAAAGGGATGGTACTAATTTAAGCCAGAAGGAGATTCCCGATTAAATCGGGAATGACAGTGAAGTAACAAATGAACAACGGGCAAGCGAGAATCGGTTGGATTGACGAATTCAAGGGATTCGTTCTTTTGCTCGTTTGCCTTTTTCACATCGAGCAAAATTTCCCGAACGCACACTTGGGAATGTGGCATTTGAGCGCACTCCGCATGTCCGCATTTTTCTTTATTTCAGGGTTCCTATTCAGCACAAAGCGATTCACAAATTTTAAGGGGTACTTTACCCATAAAACGCGAGTCCTGTTAGTCCCCTACCTTTATCTTTCGTTCCTCTTTTTCGCCATTGACCCGGTCGTTTACAATTTTGCGCTGTACCCAAAATCGCCCACGATGACGGTCGTGAACACCATTCCTGACATCAATAACACTTGGCAATACATCTATTGGAACATCGCTAAAATTTTCATCGCCGGGAAATCTTCCGTTGGCGCAGGGCCACTGTGGTTTGTATTTACTTTATATTCCGTCAGCTTGCTTTTTTACCTGCTTCACGAGATGTCGAAAAAGCAAGTCCACCCCAAACTTTTTTTCGCCGTGATGTCCATAGAAGGTCTTCTTTGCGGTTGGCTCCTAAACGAGAACCACATTCACTTGCCGCTTGGCATTGAGCGCGACCTCACGATTCTCTTTTTCTTTGGATGCGGTTTTCTCTGCAAGGATCCTATCAAAAAGATTCACAGCGCCATTTCCGTAGGTGACGCTCACGCCGCAAAAAACACAGCCATCGTTGCTGCCATCGGAATTGCAAGCTTTATCGCCTACGCATTTTTGGAATCGCCCAGCCCGAATTTCAGCATCATGAACAATGACTTGGGCAAGAACCTCCCCCAATTTGTCGCAAGTTCCATTACAGGCATTATCGGCCTTATCGCCACGTTCCTGCTTGCAAGCAAAATTCCTGACTTTGCACCCATCCGAATTTTCAAGGGAATCCTCCGCAATATTTCCCGCAACGCACTTGTGATTCTCGCAGTCCATTGGTGGATTGTCCTGATATTGAGACTCTTCTTCAGGCCGCAAATCAACCAACCGGGAATCGCCTACATTGCCATCGTCATTGTCGCATTGGGCACTATCGCCGCAATTCCGCTTTTCCGCAGCAAGCTCCACCGCCTACTCGGCAAAGAAAAAATCAGCGTAAAAGAAAGCCTGAACATAAATAGCTAATTATTTCGAAAATCATTTAACATGTCATGCCCGCCACCGAGCTCTTTGATCACTTAGTGCTTTAGCACTTATGTGAGCATGATCCGCGAATGGGGAGGGCATCACCCTTTTAAAACGCAAAAAGAAAATTGAGCAAAATTTAGCTCGATGGAGATTCCCGCATTCGCGGGAATGACAAGATAATAATCGCTGAGCATCTCGAAAACGACTGCGCAGCGTGCAATTACAAATAGCTCTTGAACTTGGGCGTTGGTGCTTCGGCAGGCTTTTTCTTGGGCACGTAGATTTTTACGGCGTACACGTTAAAGTCAGTCTCCGCCAAAATATCGCCTTCCTGCAAGTCCTCGTAGACATCGATTTCAATTTCGACACCATCGCGTGCGATGCAGCGGATAGAACGTGCCGTCAGTTCCTCGCGCAAAAGAGGAACATCAACAACCTTCTTGTAAGTGCCGTGATGAGTCGTACCAAGAATTCGATTGCAAATCATGAACCGAAATATAGAAATTTCGAAGCAAGACTTCACTGGATCCTTCGACTTCGGGCTATGCCCTTCGCTCAGGATGACAACCTCAATTTTACTTACTATTTTTCGTCTGATAACATGGCTCGCGCACGTAAGACTATTACTCCTGATCCGTATGCAAAACCGATAGCGAAACCGCTACCGCCTTCTAAGAGCTTGCCCGGCAAACTCAAGCAGTTCCAGGCGCCCACGCGTGCGGATTTTGACCTCGTGAGCCCTTACGGTGCTGCTGGCGACCAGCCCAAAGCCATCGAAGAATTGACCGAAGGATTCAAAAACGGCGAACAGTTCCAGACGCTTCTCGGCGTAACCGGTTCCGGCAAAACTTTCACGATGGCAAACGTCATCAAGAATGTCGGGAAGCCAACGCTCATTCTCACGCATAACAAGACGCTCGCCGCCCAGCTCTATCAAGAATTCAAGTCGTTCTTCCCGAACAACGCGGTGGAATACTTCGTCAGCTATTACGACTACTTCCAGCCCGAAGCGTACATTCCGCACACGGACACGTTCATCGAGAAAGACGCGAGCATCAACGATGAAATCGACAAGCTCCGTCTGCGCGCAACGGCCAACCTCCTCACACGCCGCGATGTCATTATCGTTGCTTCCGTGAGCTGCATTTACGGTTTGGGAAGCCCGAGTGAATACTTCGACTTGATGGTACGCATCAAGAAGGGTGACATTTACGACCGCGACAAGATTCTGCGAGACCTTGTCCACATCCAGTATTCACGCAACGATTTTAGCCTCGACCGCGGCACATTCCGCGTCCGCGGCGACGTCATCGAAGTGCACCCGAGCTACGACGAAGACGGGCTGCGCATTGAGCTTTTCGGAGACGAAGTCGATCGCCTTTACCGCTTCAACATCGTCACCGGCGAAGTCATCAAGGAAGTTGAAGAACTCACCATCGCCCCCGCAAAGCACTTTGTCACCAAAGAAGAAAACCGCGCGGGCATGTTACAGCGCATACAGATGGAACTCACCGACCGCCTCGCCGAACTCGATAAAGAAGGCAAAGTGCTGGAATCGGCACGCCTTTCAAGCCGCACCCGCTACGACATGGAAATGCTCCGAGAAACCGGCATGTGCAACGGCATCGAAAACTACTCGCGCATCATCGAAGACCGTGCTCCGGGCACACGCCCATTCACACTCATCGACTACTTTGGCGACGATTGGCTTTTGATGATTGACGAATCGCACGTGAGCATCCCGCAAGTGGGCGGCATGGCCGAAGGCGACAAATCCCGCAAGACCACGCTCGTGCAATATGGGTTCCGCCTTCCCTGCGCTCTCGACAACCGCCCGATGAACTTCGCCGAATTCGAGTACATGTACCCGAAACAGGTGCTCTTTGTGAGCGCCACGCCTGGCGACTACGAACTCAAAAAGACTAGCGGTGTCGCGACCGAACAGATTAACCGACCGACCGGACTTTTGGACCCGAAGATTGAGCTGTTCCCGATCCAAGGGCAAATGGATGTGCTCCTGTACCGCATCGAAGAAGTCGTGAAAAACGGCGACCGCGTACTCGTCACGACGCTTACCAAGAAGATGGCGCAAGACCTCACGGAATTTTTCATCGAAGCAAACATCCGAGCCAAGTACCTCCATAGCGATATCAAGACACTCGAGCGCCACGAACTCATCCGCGGGCTCCGCAGCGGCGAATTTGACGTACTCGTGGGCATCAACCTCTTGCGCGAAGGCCTAGACCTCCCCGAAGTGAGCATGGTTGCCATCCTCGACGCCGACAAGGAAGGCTTTTTGCGCAACTACCGCAGCCTTATCCAGACGATGGGCCGCGCAAGCCGCAACGTGAACGGCACCGTCCTTTTGTTCGCGGACAATATGACCGAAAGTCTGCAAAAGGCCATTGACGAGACGAACCGCCGCCGCGGCCTCCAGGAAGAATTCAACAAGGAACACGGGATTACCCCAAAGTCCGTCACCCGCAAAATCGAAGAAGACCTGCGAATCATCGACCCGCTCGGTGACATCGGTGACGACAACGAAATTGACGAGCTGTGTCATCCTGAGCGAAGTGAAACGGAGTCGAAGGATCTCAGCGAAGACTTCACCCCCGGCATCCGTCCGATGGAACCGTTGCAGCCCTCACGCTTCAGGAAAAACTCCTCGAAGAAAGCGTCCCCCGGCAACCGTTCCGCGGCATCCCCCTCTAACGTCATTGCGAGCCAAGGGCGAAGCAATCCAGGCGCTTCCAAGCTCGCCGACCTGGAACGCCAAATGAAAGAGGCTGCAGCCCGCCTGGACTTCGAGGAAGCCGCCCGAATCCGCGATATTATACGCTCCATGGACGTTTAGTGTATAAAATTGTTTACAAATTTATTATAATGTCCATCACAGTCCTGTAATTACACTACTGTTTCGTAAACAATTTTTTGTATTATTATAAAAAGAAAAAATCTTGGTGCTTTTTTCCCATAATTTGTTTATTTTAACCTAAAGATTACATAGAAAGGGTATTACAATGAATTCAAAATTTGTCACACCTCTTATTTTTAGTTCGGCTCTCACATTGGGAGCGTTAAGCTTTGTTGCTTGTGGTGAAGATAGTAACCCCGGTTTTCCCGGTGGCCAGTCTACCGGTAATAGCTCTTCCAGCGTTTACGTTCCGCCAGAGCCAACACCGACCACAGCTATTGTATTCTCGGCTCTCAGCGCACCTCCGAGCCTTACAAAGATTGTTTTCGATGGCACTTTGACACTTGACCTCAGCGACTCGAACACGGTCATGGACATTAATGCAGTCCGCTTCACTGGTGTCGACTTCATGATTGTCAAAAAAGAAACCCAAGTACCGCAGGGTACCGTAAACATAGCTCAGCCTAGGGACTACGTAAACACCTTGGTCTCTACAGTCAGCTTGTCTGAAATGGGTGTCACCACGGACCTCGATGTCGGCTATACCGATTGCGGTGAGTTCGAACTCATCATCACGGCATACGCAGACGATGGCTACGTGCCTTCGACCTCTGTTGCAAGAATTCCGTTTACTCGTAGCGAAGAAAAGTGCAAGGTTCCGGAAAGTTCTTCTTCTGCAGAACCGGAAGCACCGGGCATTCCGCTCACGTCTGTCGAACTCCAGTTCAACACCAAAATCAACAGATGCTTTAGCGCTGCAACCGGAGCAATCTCTGCAGACGAAACCGGCGATGTTTGCTTCAAGGCTACAAGTTCAACGGCTATTGGTTTGTACAGCACAACCGGATTTAAGTTTGCAATCTACAACAACAGAAACGATGGTGATGACTGGAACGACTGGACACCGAACTGGCTGCCGGATGTTCCGCAAACAACTAGCTTCACCTACCTTTCTAGCTCCTTGCAAGAAACCATTGGAAACTTCATCAGTGAAATCGGTGAACAGTTCGTCGTTGGCGTAGCCCCGACATACGCTCCGCTCACTGGTTCTGCAGCAGGTTTCGTAGCATTCGGCGTAAAGGAATCCATTCCGCCTGATGCAAACGGCAACGTCACAATGACGCTTATTATCTACAAGGCCGCTCAGTAATTAAAGTTTCTATGCTTTTTCAGGACCCTCGTCACGAGGGTCCTTTTTTGTATGTCATTCCGGCCTCCGTGCCGGGATTGTCTTTTCATTTTTCTATCTTTGCGCCGTAAACATTAAAATGGAGTAAATCATGCTCAAGAAACTTTCCAATTTCCCTGGCATCAAGGGCCCGGTCGTCACCATCGTGATGGACGGTTTTGGTATCACCGATAAGGTCGAAGGCAACGCCATCAAGGCTGCCCGCACCCCGACTCTCGACAACCTCTTCAAGATGTACCCGAACGTTCTCTTGAAGGCCCACGGTCGCGCCGTCGGTATGCCGACCAACGAAGACATGGGTAACTCCGAAGTCGGCCACAACGCTATCGGTGCTGGCCAGGTGTACAACCAGGGTGCAGCCCTCGTTGCAGACGCAATCAACAGCGGCGACATCTTCGGCCGCGACGCTTGGAAGGAAATTGCCGGCAACGCCCGCGAAAAGAACACCGTCCTCCACTTCATCGGCCTCTTCAGCGACGGTAACGTTCACTCCAACATTTCTCACCTCAAGGCCATGGTCGCTCAGGCCAAGAAGGAAGGCCTCAAGAAGGTCCGCGTTCACATTCTCCTCGACGGTCGTGACGTTCCGGAAACCTCCGCTCTCGATTACGTCGGCCCGTTCGAAAAGTTCCTCGACGAACTCCGCTCTCCGGAATTCGACGTTTGCATCGCTTCTGGCGGTGGCCGTATGCAGATTACCATGGACCGTTACAACGCTAACTGGAAGATGGTGGAACTCGGCTGGAAGACTCACGTGCTCGGCGAAGGCCGCTACTTCGACAACGCTACGCAGGCTATCGAAACTCTCCGTGGCGAAACCAAGGCTATTGACCAGGACCTCCCGCCGTTCGTGATTGCTAAGGACGGCCAGCCAGTCGGTACCATCAACGATGGCGACTCCGTGGTGTTCTTCAACTTCCGTGGCGACCGCGCTATCGAAATCACCCGCGCCTTCGAAGAAGAATCCTTCAACGAATTTGACCGCAAGCGCTTCCCGCACGTCTGCTACGCTGGCATGCTCCAATACGACGGCGACCTCAAGCTCCCGAACCGCTTCCTCGTTCCGCCTCCGGCCATCAAGGAAACCAGCGGCGAATGGCTCGCTGAAACGGGCGTGAAGCAGTTCGCCTGCTCCGAAACGCAGAAGTACGGCCACGTCACTTACTTCTGGAATGGTAACCGTTCCAGCAAGTTCGACGGCGAAACCTACCTCGAAATCGAATCTGACGTTGTTCCGTTCGAACAGCGCCCGTGGATGAAGGCCGCCGAAATCACCGACGCCATGATCGAAGCCTTGAAGAGCGGCAAGTACCAGACGCTCCGCTGCAACTTCCCGAACGGCGATATGGTGGGCCACACCGGTAGCTTCCGCGCCGCTACGATGGCTATCGAAGCTGTGGACATCGGCCTCGCACGACTCCTCCCGGTGATCGACGCCCTCGGTGGTGTTGCCATCATCACGGCTGACCACGGTAACGCCGACGAAATGTACGAAATCGACAAGAAGACCGGCATGCCGAAGGTCAACAAGGACGGTACGTTCAAGGCCAAGACCAGCCACACCCTCAACAAGGTTCCTTGCATCCTTTACGATAACGTCACTGGCGGCAAGCTCGGCCTTAAGGAAGGCGACTGGGGTCTTTCCAACATCGCTGCAACGACAGCAAACCTCCTCGGCCTCGAAAAGCACGAAGCCTGGGACGATTCCATGCTCATTATCAAGTAAAAACGTCATTGCGAGCCCTGCAAGGGCGAAGCAATCCACAAGAATTCAAAAAAGGAACCCTTCGGGGTTCCTTTTTTTGCATATAGCCCATTTTTGGGGTGATACTAGCCACGTTGCAAAAATATTTTTTCATTTTACTATCAAAAAACGTATTTTTAATTGTAAAAAAGACGTGGTGATGAGGAAATTTTTATGACCGATCCCAAGAAGAGCAAAGGCGGTTTTGGAATAGTCGAAGCTTTGGTAGCGGCGGCTGTACTTGGTTTTATGTACATGGCTATAATGAACATGCACGGAGGAAACCACGATTCCCTGCTACGCATTCGAGGCCGTGACGGAGCAACCGAAGTCGCCCAGAACCTTATCGATTCCCTTGGGGCACTTGGACTTGCCAGCCTTTACGACGAAAATCTCGCCAAAGACGATGCCGGCAACATAAAACCTATAATTATCGACCCTATCGTGCGCACCTGGCAAGGCCAGCCTGGAGCTGTCACCAATACTATGACAGTGAACTACAGAGCCGAAATTACCGTTTCGCGCGATGACGAATACAAGACCAAGACCTCGTCCATGCTCCTTGGTACAGACAGCGTTGAGCACGTGTACGCCAAAAGGCTAGACGTCACCATCAGCTGGAAATTCAAGAACTCCACGCAGTCCATAAGCGTATCGGGGGTAGTCAAATGATTCCTTTTACAGACGAAAGGCAAAAATATAAAGCCGGTTTTACCCTCATGGAGCTCATGGTCTACATGGGCATTGTTGGCATTATTGTAGTTATCGCTGGCGAAGCATTTAGCAATTCTACCAAGGTCCGCGTACGCACCGACAACATGATTAGGGCAAACCAAGATGCAGGAAATATCGCATCAATCATTAAAGAAGACGTAGAACCGTTGGGAACAAAAAGCGCCAATGCGACTGGAAGCACCTCATTTACTTTTTCTGGAAAAAGAATCTACATGGACCCCGATAACGCAGACGGCGACAAAAGGGATTCATCCTCCTTCAGAATTGAATCTAGCGGCGGAAACAGCGTACTGACTTTCAAGCGCACGCGATACAACGAAGAAACAGGTGCATACCAAGCAATCGACTCCATTCGTTGGTACGTTGAAGACCGAATCCTCAAGCGCAGCTGTATCACTATAGAACCAGCATCCGGCTTTGCCTTACCCGATGACGATCCTTGCGTTACTTCGGGCAATGAACCCAACCCCGTAGAGATGGTCCCCAATGTTTCAGCCTTTAATGTCGAAGCCGCACAACCAGGAGCATTGGAAGGCGCCACGCAAATATTCCCGGCAAGCGGATCGAGCCAATACATGCTTTTTCCGCGCTTGGATGCAAGTGGCGAATATGACAGAACCTTTGTCTCTTTCAACACCGCCAATGAAACAAACGAAGCTTTTGCCGCAGGTACTGCAATTACACTTTCTGGTTTTTTCTCAAACTACAAGAACCAAGAAGACAATCTTGAAAACGCAATTTACGCCGAAGGTGATCAAAGAGTAAACCAAGCGATTGCCATAAACCCTTCCGATTACTTAGATGCCGACTGGAAAACGCAATGTGCAGAACACGGCGTCATGAACTTTGGTCCTGACACGGTCTACGAAATTTCATTTGAAGTGACATCTCAAGCCGATAAGGATAGAAGCATTAACTTTGTCCCAAATAAAGACCACATGTCTGTAGGCTTTAGAAAAAGTACTGGTGGCTATGCCATGTCACACGGTCACATTATATTGCCAGACTTTTTCTTTTATCCGCCCAATGCTGCAGATGGCGCAGGAAAGCGCGTCATGAGGTTTACAGTCCCTGAACACGTAGGAAGTGTATGCCTAGCATTCACCTTCGCATTCTATTCACCTCTAGTCGCATCGGGCTTGGTGACCATAAAAGATTTGAAAGTAACGCAGGTGGCTACAGCCAACTACAAGTTCAGCGGATTCAACTCAGAAGCAAGTAGCAATATAAAAGAAAAGAAAAAAGTGAAAGCATTAAAGCTCAGGTTGCAAATAAGCCGTGGTGCTAAAAACGGCGGCAGCGGTGAAACAGGTAACGTGGACTTGATTATTCCTATTCCGAGCAACGGAACGGGCGACTAATTTTAGTGTGAGAAGTGAGGTTTTCGATATGAGAACGGATTATTTAAAAAGCAGAGCCGGTGTTTCTCTTATCACCGTACTTATGTTTATGCTCGTTGCCACAATCGCAGCGACTGCCACTTGGAAATTTATCTCAAGTGAAGGATTCTCTAGCGCGAGTCGTATGCTCAAGCGCGAAGCCTACCAGAGCGCACAAGCGGGTATCGAAAACGCCCGTAGTTGGATGACATTCCACGGAAACGATGTAGGCGCCCTCATCAAGCAGTTCCAAGAAAAAGGTAAGCCCATCAACATTGATGACCAGTTGCGTCCCTTGCAAAAGGCTGGGCAAAACTATCACGTGTGGGTGACCGGTGTAAACACGACTAATTCGACATACAAGATAAAAGTTCTTTCTACAGGTGAATCCCGTAACGAAACGAGCCATACCGAAGTGGCCATATTCAATGTAGACGGCTTGTATCGTGTCAAATTACCTGTTACGCAATCATCTTCCAATTTTGCAGAAGCATTCCACGGAGAACTGAAATCCATTGACAAACTCAACATCGACAAGGCTGTAATCACGCAAACTCCAGACGTAAGAAACGCTGGAGGACAAGCCATGAATGACGTCACCGTAACAAATTATCTTATTTTGGATGGTTCCTTTTACGCCAACGATAAAAACAACATCAAAGAGCTATACGTAACAGGAGACGTCGGAACCTGTTCGGGAATCAATGTGACAAACAACATGTATGTTCACGGCAACTTTTATCCCGGCAACGTTAAATCCACTATTGGCGGTTCACTTTACGCAGAAGGGAATATTAATTTAAGAGATTTTTACCCTTACACAGCTATTACAGGGGGATGCTACAATGATAAACCTGGAGATCTAGAAGTTGGTGGCAACATCACGGCCGACACTCTTATTTATTATGACCATGGCGGTGCACACGCTTTTAATGCAAAAAGCAGCGTGGTATTCAATTCCATTAGATTTCCTTCGTCTTTCAACGATGCAACCGTCATTGACAGCATAATAGTAGGACACAATGTTTATGTCAAAGGAAATTCTCCAGGAAAAATGGGTAACGCCCAACCATGCACAGGTTACCCTCATTTCAGCAACAAAATCGACGGACGAGATGCAATTCGAAGAACCAGGTTTGGTTCAGGAGATGGAGATAAAATTTGGATTTATGGATTTTATACTTATCTAAGTGGTACCACTCCAAATAATTTTACAGTCTGCACAGAGACCGGTTCAACAACCGGCAAAAAAATCAATACAAAATGCAGAACAACGGATGGATTTACTTGTGCAAGATCACTAAATTACAACAAATGGCTTGGTTACAAAGGTCAATTCTTAGAAACAGAACCTTCAGAAGACGAAATCGCCAGTTGGAAAGCAAACAAACTCGACATATACAAAGCCAAATTAGAAGAAAGAGATGAATCGTGCGATCGAATAAAAACACCTATCCAGGTGAATACCAAAATTTTTGAACTCGGACTCACACATAGCAAGACATCTCCCAATGGTTGCAATGCCAATATATGGTCTGAATGGGATAACTCGACAGAACTTATGAATGAATGTTACCAAATAGCCAAAAACAATGGTAAACTATACAACGACAACTGGTTGATATTAGAGTTCGGCACCCCCATGGGGTGGCAAGCACACAAGATGGGCGGAACTTTAAACGGCAACTTTATCTTCAAGTTCAACGCAAACAGTACGAACCACTCGGCCTATCTCCCCGCAACATCAGGAAATTCCAAAGTGTTTCTGTATTTGCCGAATGGTTGGCCAAGCCCATCAAACTATGCTATTGAATTCGCCGAGAAAAGCGGCGACCACCGTTATTTCGTCTTTAGCGAAGATGATGTAGTCCGCTTTGACATGAATACTCTCGAAAACCCCATGAGCGGTTCTGTGGTCATGGGCAAAAATGCCTCTACCGGAAAATGCGCCAGCTTTAACACCGTAGGCAACAACACCTTATACGCCCGTTTTGACCAAGAATTGACAGAAGACCTTTCTGACGCCTCTATTATTTGCGACAACGACGGATCAAATACCTGTTCCGGCATGGCCGCCGCAAGTTCGAGTTCTGGAGGATCAGGTGGCGACGACGGTTACGACCATTACTATGTATCCATGGCCCCACAACTGGGCATTTCTCTTGAATCACAAACAAAGAGCTTTGAAAAAGTAACCGACAGTGACAACTTGGCCTCCTCATTTATCATATTACCCCGTGTAATATCCTTGCCCAATGACCCTTATGGAACTCTCGGCGACTATATCAACGTAATTACATTAAATAAGCCACAGAATGCAGCTCCACTAGCCAAGACAAACTTGGATCTCGGTTCGTGCACCAAGGTAAACAGCTACTCCTCTTTGGATATAAGCAGTTTGAACTCAAAAATGTTTTCTCCTGATGGGAACAGGCTCCCCAAAGGAACATACAAGTGCGATATTTCAGCAGATGGCTATGACGAAACCGTCCCGGTATGGCTTGCTATAGACAACAAGGAATTACGCAATTTGCACCAAGTTTCGTTTGCCGAACCAAGCCAAGAAATTGGTGGAAGCGAGACCAAGGACATCTATATACGTTTACAACCCAAGATTAATTCAATCGATTTGCAAGTTTCTTGCCCGACACCACCAAGCAACTGGAGTTATGAATATGTACTTAATGATGTTACTACAGGTGGCACATGCACATTTACTGTAGCAAACCCCTATAACACAGAAAGACTGATGAAGTTGTTTACCATAAAAACAGATGCAGCCACAAGTGGAACCATGACGTTCCAGATTCTCGACGGTGAAAACTACATTCCAACCGCTCCGACCACTACAGGTCTCTACATGGGCACCACCGGATCTGTTAACCGAGCTCAAGCAACATTCGAACAACTCGATGATTATTGCCACACACATGCAGACGAGTGCCCCACCGAAGAAGAACGATACAACTGGAGGGATTGCGAAGTCCCTGCCGATGAGAAATGGGTCGAACCCGATGGAACAGGATTCCAAACCACAGAACTTAACAACGCCTGGTTAGTATCCTCTGCCATCAACACCACTGTAAAGTTTATCGATGTGTCAAAACAAGACTTGCCCTGTATAGTCATCATCCCTGAAGAAGATAATTCTTGTACCTTTACAGAGACACACAAGAACTGCATATTGAACGCCTCAGCCAAGGAAAAAGTTCACAAAGTCAAATTCAAGTTTAAAAATGTCGAATCGGGCAAAAACCCGTCCTTTACAGTACATAGAGGCTCTGACCCCAAGGTCTGTCGATATAATGAAGCCAACGCAGAACACGAATGTATCGTAAACGTGTACAGGGAAGGTAAAATATCCATGAGCATCGATACAGACAACGATGACAACAAGGATTTTAAATACTGGCAATGCGAAGGCCCCAGCTGTCCCAATCACGAAAAGTGGAACTCGAACAACTTCTCGGAATTTACAGTCTCTGATAACGAAACCGTCATAACAGTGATGTATAATGAAGTCGACAAGCATTGCTTCTTTGACAAGTTCGAAAACAGTGCCGCAGCCTGTAACGATCTTCCGTCAAACGAAAGAAAGGAATACTGCATTGACTACTGCGCCCCCGCAGACCATTGCGAATCGGCATCCATCACTGACGGCAACTTTGCCGATGCAAAATGGCACTTGGTCCGTGGCAAAATAAGCATGGTTGATTACGAAAACGGTATATTATCCATTCAAAAAAATGGCGACATCACCTTAATGAGCACCATCAATGCCGATGCAGGAACACACGGAACACTGAAGGCTTTGGTTCGCTTGCCTAGAGACGACTCTCAATCAGGATTCTTGTTGGGTTCCGATGCAGAAGCAACAAGCTACCTAAAACTCAGCGTTTTCATAGACGACTACGGCAGTGCCGCAGTTCGTGTATGCAATGCCGGTGGCACAACATGCCGTGAAGAATCACTGTCTTTGTCCGTAACAGAAAATGACATGGTCATGATTGAAGCCGAAATTACCGCTACAGAAATAACGGTTGCATTATCGAAGGGTAACGAAAGCACGAAGGCAAGTACCAAATTCCTTCTTGGCACATGGAGTGGCTACTTTGAAGGTTCGCATGTCGGATTGCGCATGGCAAGCCCCAAGTTCAAGATTTACGGTATTGGCTGGAAGAGTACAAACTACGAATGTTTCAACACCTACCCCACAATCAAATGTTCTTTCGCGGCCGTAGCCTATTATGGAGTTATTCCGACAACAAAACCGGTAAAGCCATGGGTCGGCTATTCTGGCTGGGAAGGCTGGAATTCAAGCGATTGCACCGAAAAATACTACTACCGAGGTGACGACGCTTGCAACGGTGACAATTATGGGTACACCACATGCGAAGACGATGGCTACATTTTTGATTTCACAAGTAGCGGAAAGCATGGTTACACTGATTTGAGTGGAACCGACATAAGAACCGCAAAAGTCGGCCTCGAATGTCAAAACACTTATTCATCGGATAATACCGAAGAAATGATGTGGGCAAATGACAGTGCTCATTGCGGTGTTTTCTGGACGGGTCCTCAGAACGTATGCTCTACAACAGATAAGATTACTGGCGAAATTTCTTTGCCCGGATCGGGCCAACAATCTGCTGCATTTACAAGAGCTATAAATATGCGTTCCGGCCAGCTGAAAATAGACCTCAAAAACGACGATAATAGCGAAGTATGGGTATGGTTATACAGCCAAGGAACAGGAGATGAGCTCTACCCCAGCGAACACGTTTCCATGAATGGAGAAACAAAGACATTTAATGCCAGCGATTTCGAAACAGAAACGGGTGGATTCGACATTTCTAAGGTAAAGAGTGTACACTTCGAAAACAAGGGTAGCGGAAGCGTAACCGTAAAGAACGTTTCTGCTCTCTGCGAAACGGCAGTTCGAGTCAAGAGTTGCCAAGCCGAAGACAAAGTAAAAGGAACTTCCAGCTTTATGTTTATAGGAGGCAAGACATATATGTATGTCCAACTTACGGCTGCTATAAACAATAGAGATGGTGTGGACAATTACCAAATTATCGCCCATAGACATTCCACCAATACGACCAAGACATACGAAATAGACAAAGCAGATATCGTGGTATATGGTACAGAAAATGCTATGATTACCATACCGAGAGGTCTCGATGACATCAATGGATTACTTAGCGACTGGTCATTCAGCCTCAAGTTAAAATCGGATGGCGCAGACTATGGCGAAGAAAAAGAATGTCGAACAATCACAGGATTTACACCGGCTTGCAAAATCGAACAACCCGGCCCTGGAGAAGATCCTGAAGTGAATCAAAACGCAGCACATTTCAAAGCATGGATATACAACTGCAATGGTTGCAGTTACACAGTCACACTCGATGGCGATGAAAAAATCAGTGGAAACTGCACGGCCAAAACAGGACATGGGCTTGTGTACGCCCCCAGTAATAAATGTGACATCAAAATCGATAACAAAGACATGCCCACCCTAACTGTCGGAACAACCTATAAGTTTAGGTTATATAGCCCTGATGGAGATTTTGACGAGTGCGAAAAGACATTTACAGTTAAAGAAAACGGCACGGAACCACAGCCAAGCAATGTGAATTTGGATTGTGATAATCTTAATGTTACAGTCGACGGTACTTCTGTAACGATTGAAACTAAATCAACGGGATGTGGTCCAGCAGAAGATTGCACATACAACATAGTACCTGCTGCCGATGGAAGTGGCGATTACAGTGATAACCAAACCATCAATTTCTCCTATGGAGGAAGTCAAACTTCAGTGACGCACAAACTTACCATAAGCAACGGGAAAAAATCTGACGATTGCAACTTTAACGTAACCTACAGTTCTAGTTCAGCAAAGAGCAGTAGTAGTTCTGCGAAGAGCAGTAGCAGTTCTGCAAAGAGCAGCAGTAGCTCTGCAAAGAGCAGCAGTAGTTCTAAGACCAACGATTTCGATTGCAATGATCATAATTCAATTGTAATGCAACCAGGAACTGGAGATGTACAAGATATCGAAGTTAGCGCAGGGCAATGTGTAAAATACACTATGCAACAGTCTAACACATTAAGAATCGGAAGTTGGTGGTCTCCACACTGTCCAGTTAATATCAAAATAAAGAATTGCGATGGAACATTTACCACTATATCACACGATTGTTCTGGTTGGATTAGTGTATATCAAACGCAAAAATGCACCATTTACGCAAAACCAGAACTAGACATAAAATGGAAAATCTATGACTGGAATTAACAAATAACAGCAAAGCTCCCCCCACCGGGGAGCTTTTTTCATATTTACTCGTGCAAGAAATGCACATTTTTTCTAAATTTCGCCGTACTATGAGTGAAGCTATTAACAATGTCAAGCAGGCCTTTGATGCAGAACTTGCACAAACGGACCTCACCAATCAAGAAGCGGTCAACAATCTCCGCGTAAAGTACCTCGGCAAGAAGGGCGCCGTCACCGACCTCATGAAGCAGATGGGTTCGCTCAGCGCCGAAGAACGCCCTGCTTACGGCAAGCTCGTGAACGAACTGAAGGTTGCTGTTTCCGAAGCAATCGACAAGGCTATCGAAACGGCAAACGAAGCCGCTCTCCAGAAGAAACTCGCCAGCGGCGCTGTCGATATCACGCTCCCGGGCGCAGGTATCGCCGCCGGTTCTACGCACCCGCTGTACGACGTCCGCGAAGAAATCATCGACTTCTTTGCGCAGATGGGTTTTGATGTGGACTTCGGTCGCGACATCGAAACGGATTGGTACAACTTTGAAGCGCTCAACACTCCGCCTGACCATCCGAGCCGCGACATGCAGGACACATTCTACGTCGACAACAAGGTCATGCTCCGCACGCACACGTCGGGCACCCAGATTCACTACATGGAAACGCACAAGCCGCCTTTCCGCATGATTGCTCCGGGCCACGTGTTCCGCGTCGATAACGATGCGACCCACGCTCCGATGTTCCAGCAGTGCGAAGGTCTTGTCGTTGACGAAAACATTAGCTTCGCCGACCTCAAGGGCGTGCTCCAGGTGTTCATGAACAAACTCTTTGGCGCAGGCGTCAAGACTCGCTTCCGTCCGAGCTTCTTCCCGTTCACGGAACCGTCTGCAGAAATGGACGTGAGCTGCGTGTTCTGCGGTGGCAAGGGTTGCCGTCGTTGCAAGGGCACGGGCTGGATGGAAATCGGTGGTTGCGGCTCTGTGGACCCGAACGTGTTCAAAAACTGCGGCATTGATTCCGAAAAGTTCACAGGCTTTGCATTCGGTTTCGGTCTTGACCGTATCGCCATGCTCCGCCATGAGATTCCGGAAATCGGACTTTTGACAGCCAACGATCAGAGATTCCTGAGCCAATTCTAAGTTAATTCGAAATTAGGAATTAAAAAGTGAAAAGGCGGGCTTAAGCCCGCCATTTTTCATTAGATCCTTCGACTTCGTGCTTCGCACTGCGCTCAGGATGACAGAAGCGGGCGAAGCCCGCCCATGTTTAAGAGCGCTTGTAGTCGTCCTGCACGCGGATGATGTCGTCTTCGCCGGTGTATTCGCCGACCTGGACTTCAACAATCACGAGCGGAAGCTTGCCTTCGTTCTGCAAACGATGAACCGTTCCCGACGGGATGTATGTCGATTCATTCGGACGCACATAGAACACCTTGTCGCCAACAGTCACTGTAGCGGTACCGCTCACAACGACCCAATGTTCAGAACGGTGCAAATGCTTCTGCAACGAGAGGCGTTCGCCCGGACGCACGACAATGCGCTTCATCTTGTAGCGGTCTGTCGATTCGAGCACGGAGTAAGTACCCCACGGACGATTGACCGTCTGCGGCACAGTCGGCAAGTCAGAGCCGCGAGCCTTGAGTTCGTCAACAACTTTCTTTACCTTCTGGCTGCTTGCAAGCGGAGCGACCAAGAGTGCATCCGGCGTATCGACAATCAACATGTTATCCAAATCGATTGTGCAAATCTGACGCTGACCGCCAAGCACGAGCGAGTTCTTGGAACCAATGCCCAAGTGCTTTGCGTTTATGTTGTTGCCGTTTTCATCGTGATCGAATTCACCATAGAGAGAATCGAATGCACCAAGATCAGACCAGCCGATATCGCTCGGCACGACCTTCACCTTCGAAGATTTTTCCATCACAGCGTAGTCAATCGAATTCGAAGGAATGTTCATCATGTCTTCATGATCGACACGAATAAGCGAGTCCTTATTTTCTTTCTTGGCATTTGCAAAGGCTACCTTAGCGGCGCTCAAGATATCCGGAGAATAAACTTCAAGTTCGCTCAAGAACGTAGAAGCCTTGAAGCAGAAGATACCGCTGTTCCAGAAGAATCTTCCAGAAGCGACATACTTCTTTGCAGTTTCCAAATCCGGCTTTTCAACAAAGCGCTTGACATCTTCGCCATTCGCTTCAATGTAGCCGTAGCCAGTTTCCGGGCCCGTCGGCGTAATGCCAAACGTCACCAAGAAACCTTTCTTAGCAAATTCTTCGGCCTTGCGCAAACAATCTTCGTAGGCGTCAGCCTTGCGAATCACGTGATCCGAAGGAGACACGAGAACGATATCGTCCGGATTCAAGCCGAGGCAGGCAAGAGCAATTGCCGGAGCCGTATTGCGACCCACCGGTTCCAGGAGGAAGCGTGCCTTGTCAGCGCCGACTTCCTCGAGCTGGTCCTTAGCCAAGAAATACTGATCCGCATTGCTAACAATGTATTGAGCTTCACAAATGCGAGAATTGGTTTTTACAGTACGCTGGAACAAGGATGCACCGTCAAAAAGACGTGCAAACTGTTTCGGCATAAGGGAGCGGCTAATCGGCCAAAGACGCGTTCCGCTACCACCACACAAAATCAAGTTAATCATTTTAATAGCCCTGATAACTGTTATTTAGAGCTGGCTTTCTTTTGAGAAGGAGTCTTCCAACCAGCGTTATTAATTTCCTGGATATTCTGAACGATATTCGTACCAGTGTAAACAGCATTCATCGTCGGCAAGATCAAGCTAAGAAGACGGTTCCAAGTTGCAATACCAGAAGCATCGACATAAACGATATCACGCGGATTCAATTCGAAGCGGTCGGCCATTGCTAAAGCCAAAGCATTCTTTGCATCCAACTGATAGATATCAATCTTTTCTTGGGACGTGTTTCTTATAACATAAACATCTTTCGGCGAAGCATTGATGGCATTCACACCACCGGCAGAAGCAAGAGCTTCAGCCAAGGACAAATAGCTATCCATGCGGACAATGCCGGTTCTGTTCACTTCACCAAGGACGTACACCTTTCTGTCACGTTCCATTTGGCTTCTTAACGGGACAAAGAGTTGGTCACCCGGCTTCACGAGAATACGGTCAATGGCAATATTATCCTTGAATGCACGGACATAGTCGATGTTATAGATTTTTTCGCCACGACGAAGCTGAACAAACGAAGGATCGGCCAATTCACTAAAGCCGCCCACATTTGCAATCATATCAGAAATCGTCATCGGGTTTTCATCAAACCTTACAACACCCGGTCTATTGACGGCACCAGAAACAAAAGCCTTACGGCTGTGGTAACCAGTCACGCGAACATCCACCTGAGGATCGTTAAGAATCTTGTCCGAAAGGCGTTTTGTAATTTCGGCGCGAAGTTCCTGAGCGGTAAGACCAGCAACCTGAATTTCACCGGCATACGGGTAGAAAAGCTTGCCATCGGTCGTCACCTTTTGGCCGGCCGGCTGGTATTGACCCATCGGGGAAGTCAGTTCCGGATGTTCCCAGACAACCACCTGAACCATATCCAAAGGTCCAATCCTGTATTCCAAGTCAGGAAGGGAATCCACCAGCAAATCTTCCAATTTGCCTTCGTACGGATTCGGGGCGACCTGCACCGGTTCACCCATGTCACCTTCGTCAATGGAATGTAGTTTGAACGTAATTCCATTATAGGTCGTGGAGTCTGTGGGAATGTCCATTCGCATCTGAGGAGCAGCAAAGCAACCGCTCAAGATAACTCCGGCTACACCACAAAGAGCAATACCAATTTTATTCATACGTTTCCTTTTTAGAATTATTTTGCGGCTTCACTCTGCCTAATTTTTTCAACCCAATACGGAGTCAGTTTGGAAATAAAATTCCAGGCCATGACATACGCATTTTCCGGTCTTCTGTACGGGTCAGGAATATCGACCTGGCGGGATTCACCATAGCGAAACACCTTACCTTCGAGCCACGGGTATTTGTGCAAAAGTTCCCTTTTATGCCCATTTTCCATTACCAAAATCAAATCGGCCCATTTAAGAATGTCCAAATTGATTTGACGTGCCTTGTGAGCGCTCATGTCAATGCCATGCTGCAAGGCTATCTTCTGGGAAATTTCGTGAGCAGGATTATCCACCAAAGCACCAAGGCCCGCACTCATTACATTGAAGTCCGGTCCGAGTTCTTTTTTTAAAAGGTACTCCCCTGTTGGGCTGCGGCAGATATTCCCTGTACAAACGACAAGAATGTTTTTCATGATAGCGTAATAATAGAAAAATAAGTTTAAGTTTACAATCAATAGGCATCAGTCATAACTAATGACAAACGTCTAAAACTATAAATCAAAAGCGAAGCCAAGATCCTTGAGGCACGGGTTCTTGGTATCCTTTTCGGAGAGGAGCGGTTCAAAACCGTCTCCCACCGGCCACTTGATGCCAATTTCCGGATCGTTCCACATCAGGCCACCTTCGTCGCCCGGGGCGTAGAAACGCGTGCACTTGTAAACAAACGATGCCGTTTCGGAAAGCACTACAAAGCCGTGAGCAAAGCCTTCGGGAATGTAGAATTGCTTCTTGTTTTCGGCAGAGAGCGTAACGCCCACCCATTTGCCGAACGTCTTGCTGTTCTTGCGGAGGTCGACGGCCACATCAAAGACTTCGCCTTCGATGACGCGGACAAGCTTGCCCTGCGGATTCTGCTTTTGGAAATGGAGACCGCGAAGCACGCCCTTCTTGCTGCGAGATTCATTATCTTGCACGAAATCGACATCAATGCCACCTTCGGCAAAGTCGCGGCGGCTGTAGGTTTCCATAAAATAACCGCGGGCATCGCCGAACACGGTCGGTTCAATGATTTTCACACCTTCGATTTTTGTATCTATAAAGTTAAACTTTCCCATTTTAGCAATTACCTGTTCTTGTACATCGTTTCGTAATACTTTTCGTAGTCGCCGCTCGTGATGTTGTCCAGCCATTCCTGGTTGTCCAAGTACCAGCGCACGGTCTTTTCGATACCTTCTTCGAACTGCAACGACGGTTCCCAGCCGAGTTCCTTCTGGAGCTTGGTGGAATCAATAGCGTAGCGGGCATCGTGGCCCAAGCGGTCCGTCACGTAAGTGATGAGGTTCAAGTCTTCGCCTTCAGCACGGCCAAGGAGCTTATCAACGGTCTTGATGACGACCTTGATGATATCGATGTTCTTCCATTCGTTGAAGCCACCGATATTGTAGGTTTCGGCAATATTACCATTGTGGAAAATCACGTCAATCGCGCGGGCATGGTCTTCGACAAAGAGCCAGTCGCGGACGTTTTCACCCTTGCCATAAACCGGGAGCGGCTTCTTGTGGCGGATGTTGTTGATGAAGAGCGGGATAAGCTTTTCGGGGAACTGGTACGGACCGTAGTTGTTGGAGCAGTTCGTCACGATGGTCGGCATGCCGTAGGTATCGTGGAACGCACGCACAAAGTGGTCGGAGCCAGCCTTGGATGCGGAATACGGGCTATGCGGCGTGTACTTCGTCGTTTCGTAGAAGAAGTCGTCACCGTAAGCCAAGTGATGTTCCGAGCTAGAAGCCGTCGTCGTGAACGGAGGCGTGATGCCTTCCGGGTGGTTCATCTTGAGGGCGCCGTAGACTTCGTCGGTCGAAATGTGGTAGAAACGCTTGCCTTCGTACTTTTCGGGGAGGCTTTCCCAGTAGAGCTTGGCGGCCTGCAAAAGCGTGAGCGTACCCATGACGTTCGTACGAGCAAATGTGAACGGATCCTTGATGGAACGGTCCACATGGCTTTCGGCAGCAAGGTGGATGATGCCATCGACCTGTTCGTCCTGCATAAGCTTGTAGAATGCGTCAAAATCGCAAATATCCATTTTCACGAACTTGTAGTTCGGCTTGTCTTCGACATCCTTCAAGTTCGCAAGATTACCCGCATAAGTAAGCTTATCAAGGTTGATAATCTTGTATTCAGGATACTTATTGACAAAAAGACGAACGACATGGCTACCAATAAAGCCAGCACCGCCTGTAATCACTATTGAACGTTTCATGCTTTTCTCCAATTTACAAGAACAATATAGAAATTGTAAAAACAGATTCCATTTAAAGCGCCCTACAATAACAGTATTTGACATAAAAAAAGAACCCGGCAAAGAAAGCCGAGTTCGTTGAGATAATAAGAAGTTTAGAACTAAAGTCCTGCGTCTTGAAGCAATACAGGATACAAATAATTTCGATAAACCCACATAGCCTGTTCTTGGCCTAAATTTTTATATGTAGTCGCTTGCAGGACTATTTCATCATGTTTTCCAGGATTAAAAGTTGCAGCAAAAGTTGAAACAACACCAACACTTTTCCCACGAGGCAACTCATCTACGCACCTATTTTCAACAGCGTTTGAAACCGACACGGGAACACTTGATTCTGTATATCTACCCACACCTGAAACTTCTTTGCAATTTCCAAAATCATCACAGTCTTGCACGCATATAGTTCTAATATAAAGTAAATCAGCCTTTGTAGGAGCAGCATCTTTTGCAATCATTATTTTTGCATAACCTTGATTAACGCTATTCACTAGGAGTTCTTGACGATAATGATACGTATGGCCCCAAAGATCAACTCGTCTAAAATAATTATGATCAGTATCGCCACACACATTTTGAGGGCAATCATCTACAACAGCCTGCAAATTAGGTATTTCAGCAAATTCTATAACAAGTCCTTGCTGAGCAGCACCTATTGAAGACGTAACAGAATTATCCATGCCCGATTCAGAGCAACCCATCATCGCCAAAGCCCAAACAACGGCCCCCAAAGTAACTTTTTTCATAATTATCTCCTTTTAAAAAAAGTTGGGCCACAATATATTTTATTTTAATTTAGATTTCAATACAACATTTTCAATTATAACATAAAAATAATTTATCTATTAAAACTCCATACATACTACAAACTAATAACCCTTTATCGACAGTCAACAAACTAATTTATAATAAAACTCAAATTAATTTATTTTCATCATACAAGCAAACAAAATCCAAAAAGAAAAAAATCCAGCTACAAGAGCCGGATTTCATTTTCAAAAGAATGATTTTATAACAGAGCGTTGCGTCTGAGCTTAATAATGAATTTTTCCTTCAGCAACTTTTTTCAAGTGCTGGCCGTAAGGAGACTTACCATACTTGGCGGCTGATTCCAAAAGTTTTTCTTTGTTGATCCAACCGTTGATATAGGCAATTTCTTCGATTGCAGAAATCTGGATACCCTGGCGGTTTTCGACCATTTTCACGAACTCGCCCGCTTCGATGAGGCTATCCATCGTGCCGGTATCAAGCCATGCAAAACCACGGCCCAAGAGTTTCACGTCAAGTTCGCCCTTGTCGAGATAGGTCTTGTTAAGGTCGGTAATTTCAAGTTCGCCACGAGCACTCGGCTTTTGCACCTTTGCAAATTTCGAAACGCGATTGTCGTAGAAATAAAGGCCTGTAATGGCATAATTGCTCTTCGGTTCCTTCGGCTTTTCTTCCACCGAAATCACCTTGCCATCCTTATCGAATTCCACGACGCCAAAGCGTTCCGGGTCCTCGACATAATAACCGAACACACTTGCACGTCCGTTTTCTTCGGCGTTTTTCACAGCGGCCTTCAAAAGCGGGCTAAAACCGTTTCCATAGAAGATGTTATCGCCAAGGACCATTGCACAGCAATCATCGCCAATAAATTCTTCGCCAAGGATGAATGCCTGAGCAAGTCCGTCCGGGCTCGGTTGTACCTTGTAACTCAAGTTGAGACCCATGGCAGAACCATCGCCAAGCAAGCGTTCAAAATTCGGTAAATCCGTCGGAGTCGATATAATAAGAATATCACGGATACCCGCCAGCATAAGCGTAGACAACGGATAATAAATCATCGGCTTATCATAGACCGGCAAAAGTTGCTTCGACGTAACCATCGTAAGCGGATACAGACGCGTGCCGGAACCCCCAGCGAGTACGATACCTTTCATAACAAATCTCCTTGATTTCGAAAATAGAAAACTTCCTACGAAATATTTTCAAAAAGTTATCTTTGCACCACTATGGCAGAGCAAAACAAGCGTATTCTCAAAGATTTTTTGAATGAACTTCTCGAAAAAGTCAACGGACACCGTTCCGACATATCGTCCGAAGACGTTTTAGAACAATTTATGGCATGGGCCGAGGCCCGCGGAACAACGTTATATCCCGCTCAAGAAGAAGCAATTTTGGAAATTTTAGACGGCAAAAATGTCATTCTCAACACGCCGACCGGAAGTGGAAAATCCATGGTTGCGCTTGCTCTGCATTTCGACAGCCTTGTGCACAACCGCCGTAGCGTTTACACGTGCCCCATCAAAGCATTGGTGAACGAAAAATGGATGGCGCTCTGCAAGGAATTTGGCGCCGAAAACGTCGGACTTTCGACCGGTGACGCAACCGTCAACCGTGATGCGCCCATCATTTGCTGCACGGCAGAAATTCTTTCGAACATGGCGCTCTGTGAAGGCGAAACGCTCACCATCACAGACATCGTGATGGATGAATTCCATTACTATTCCGACCGCGAACGCGGTGTCGCCTGGCAAGTTCCGCTTTTGACGCTCCCGCAGTCGCGATTCCTTTTGATGAGTGCAACCGTTGGCGCTACGGAATTTTTCGAACGCGACATGACAAAGCATACAGGTCGCGAATCGGTAACGGTCCGTTCTTCACAGCGCCCGGTGCCTTTGGACTTTAGCTATAGCACTACAGAAATTTCGACCGAAGTGCAAAAGCTCGTGAACGAAGGCAAAGCACCTGTTTACGTTGTTCACTTTACGCAGGCTGCGGCCGCAAGCAACGCCCAGAACTTTATGAGTCTGGACCTCTGCACCAAAGAAGAAAAAGTCAAAATTAACGAAGCGATTAAAGAGGTCCGTTTTTCTAGCCCATACGGCCCGGATGTCAAGCGCTGGCTCAAGCAAGGCATTGGCATTCATCATGCAGGGCTCTTGCCCAAGTACCGCATTCTTTGCGAAAAGTTGGCGCAACAAGGTTTGCTCAAAGTCATTTGCGGAACAGACACGCTCGGCGTTGGCGTGAACGTTCCTATCCGCACGGTCCTTTTCACGCAGCTCTGCAAGTACAGCGGTGACAAGACCGCCATTTTGACCGCGCGAGATTTTCACCAGATTGCAGGACGCGCAGGTCGTAAAGGTTTTGACAATGTCGGTTACGTTGTCGCGCAAGCGCCGGAACATGTCATCGAAAACTTGAAACTTGAAGCAAAGTCCCGCACGACCGGTAAAAAGTTCCAAAAGCGCAAACCGCCTGAACACGGCTACATTCCGTTTGACGAAAACACATTCAAACGTTTGATTGACTCCGCACCGGAACCGCTTACATCAAGTTTCCAAGTCAACCACGGGATGCTTTTAAACATTTTAAGCCGCCCGACGGACGGCTGCCGTGCCATGCGAGCACTCCTTAAGGATTGCCACGAAAGTGCAGCAAGCAAAAAGCAGTTGCAGCACCGCGCCTTCCTCTTGTTCCGCAGTCTCGTCGAAAAGAAGATTATCGAATTTGTTCCAGCGGTAGCCAAAGGTTACAGCCACTTACGCGTTAACATGGACCTGCAAGATGACTTTTCGATGAACCAACCGCTTTCGCTGTACCTGCTCGACACACTGCCGAAGCTCGACAAGGACTCGCCAGAATACGCACTCGATGTCATTACCTTGTGCGAAAGTATTCTTGAAAATCCTGATGCCATTTTGCGCATCCAGCAAAGCAAAGCTCGCGATGCCCGCATGAACGAACTCAAAGCGCAGGGCATGGAATACAACCAGCGTCTCGAAGAACTGGAAAAAGTCGAATACCCCAAGCCGCTCCGTGACTTTATCTACGATACGTTCGACGCCTTTGCCGATATTCACCCATGGGTAGACGAAAACATTGAGCCAAAATCTATTGTGCGCGAAATGTTCGAGAATTTCAGCACATTCAGTGGTTACGTAAAGCAGTACAATTTGCAACGCATGGAAGCAATTTTGCTGCGCCACTTGAACGGCGTTTACAAGGTGCTTTCGCAGACAGTTCCCGACGGCTACAAGAACGAAGAACTCTTGGAAATGCAGGATTACCTGGGCGAAATGATCCGCCGCGTAGACTCGAGCCTCTTGGAAGAATGGGAAAAGATGGCGCATCCGGAAGATTACCAGAAACGCTTGGACGAAGGTACCGCCGAAGACGAAGCCGAGAAAGCATTCGGTGCAGACAAGGCCGCCGCCGACATCACTTACGACAAGAAGCGTTTCCTCAGCTTGGTGCGCCAACGCATTTTCCAGATTATGATGAGCTTGCAAAAGCAAGACTTCAACGATGTGCTGGACAGCCTTGCCGACGACCTCGCCGAAGGCGAACTTTTGGCAGATGCCGATGGCACGCCATGGACCGAGAAGTGCCTCATCGAAACGATGGCCGCTTACACTGCCGAACACCACAGATTCCGTATGGATGTGGAAGGCCGTTCCCTCACCCACACTATCGTCACCTACGAAGGCAACATTATGCAAATCCAGCAGATGCTGCAAGACGAGGAAGGATTTAACGATTGGAGCATTGATTTCACGGTCAATCTCGACGAAAGCCGAGAAGCCGGAATGCCATTAATAAAACTTGCACGGATTGGAGAAGTTTAGATTATATTAAAAGAGGATGTTGGTATGGATAACTATTCTCTTTTTAAAAATCTACTTTCGAGGGGCATTTCGACAATTGCATTTGTTGTAATTGCCAGTGTTTCTTTTATCGGTTCCGCTCACGCCGAAGAATCAAAAAAAATTTCGCACGCGCTAAAGGTCGATTTCGCTTACTATCCCCAAAGCGACTATCAAAAAGGTGGTGATCACTTCGCTAAAATAACGGGCCCCTTTGACGGAATTCTCGCCAAGGCAACATGGAAATCAACATACACAATTCCCACGCCACTCGGCGAAGGCGAACTCCTTTCGGGAGCGAATGTAGAGCTCAACGGATCTCTAGAATTTTCACCTTTGAGCATACGTCCCATAGCAAAAGTTTCATTCACGCCACTTCCATTCCTTGTTTTTGACGTTGGTTCTAGTATTGGCTCGGGCTGGAACGCACTCGGCTTCGAAGGTTTCTGCAAATACAACGGTAGCACCTATAAAAACCTAACACCCTTTGCTCATTACTATCACGACCATTGGGTCGGCGCAACATTCCAATTCGACACAGGTGAAATTTTTGAAGGCGACTGGACTCACGTCGTCATGGTCGCTAATTACCAGATGATTTACAAAGGAATCACGGGCCTCGAAAAAGGACAATTGTGGGCATGGCAAACAACCGAAGGCTACGCAAACGGACTCGGTTATGAATTCATTGCATTGCTCGGCTACCAGATGCCCAAAGTTGTCAACTTCGTTGGAATCATGGCCGATATGTACGGGAACTATAGCAAAAAAGATTTTGGAGACTATGCCGATACTTTTGGCAAATTCATAACCGTCAAATTAAACTTTCTTGCAAGACTTGCTTTAAACAAAACAAACTCCCTTACTATTGATGCTATAATAGCAAGCCGTAGAAGCTTTACCACAGACCACAAAAAAGGCGAGGAAGAACCTCACCTTATTCAGTCTGGACGCGAATGGTATTTTGACAGCATTGCGTTCAGCTGGGAACGATCTTTCTAGGCTTCGCCACCGAATTCAAAGCCAGCTTCTTCGATAGTTTTCTTTAAAGCCGCTTCGTCCACAGAACCTTCGATAACGAGTTCTTTTTTTGCGACATTTGCCGCAGCAAAGACAACGCCTTCGAGCGCAAACGCAGCTTTTTCGACACACGCTTTGCAGTGACTGCAAGTCATTCCAAAGACTTTGTATGTTTTCGTTTTCGGTTCCGATTCGTGTTCGTCATGTTCCTCGTCATGGTCTTCATCATGACTGTGGCAGCAGCAATGTTCATGTTCTTCATCATCGTCATCATGGTCTTCGCAGCCACAATGAGAATCACAGCAACCACATCCGCAATGTCCATCGCAACCTTTATGTGCGAACTTTGCATAAATCATAAACAAAGCAAGGAGACCGGCACAAATGTAATCGAATACGCCTAGCGCTCCATGACCATGACATTCAGCAGCGCCCTGCGGAAACATTGCCGAAAGGAACGTATCCATGAAGAACGTATCGACAATGAAGCCAAAGAACATCGCACCAAAAGCAATCGAGAACAAGTATGCAACGAGAGTGCGCTTACCAAAAGCCTTGCCAACCACAAGCATCGAAGCGATACTCGTTGCAGGGCCAGCCATCAAAAGCACAAGAGCTGCACCAGGAGTAATACCCTTTGCTACAAGCGCAAGCGCAAGCGGAATGGAGCCCGTCGCACACGTGTACATCGGCATCGCCAAAAGCAACACACAGACCATGCAAAGAATCGGGTATTCACGCAATGCAAGGAACAGTTCGTTCGGGACAAATGCAGAAATCAACGCACCAAGCAAAAGACCAATCATAAGCCACTTGCTCACATCGCCCACCATATTGACGAGTCCATATTCGATGGTTTCACCGAGTTTTTGAACAAAAGTTTTTTTCGCGGTCGCTGAGTTTTTCGAGATGTCACACTCACAATGTTCATGATCGCCACAACCACAATGCTCATGATGATGTTCGTGAGAATCCTTGTATTCCGCACCAGCAACTTCCGCAGATTCATTGCGCGTTGCAAAATTTGTCAGCACACCGCCAAACATAGCAGTTGCAAAAGCAGCGATCGGACGCAGAATGGCAAACGGAAGTCCAAGCAAGGAGTATGTTGCCAAAATAGAATCTACGCCCGTCGCAGGAGTCGAAATCAAAAAACTCACGCTTGCGCCCTTGCTAGCGCCTTCACGCCTGAGCGCAATCGATGTCGGAATCACGCCACAACTGCAAATCGGAAGCGGCACTCCAAATAAAGAGGCCCAAAGCACAGATGCAAAATTCGGCTTCGAAATTTTAGGCACATACACTTGATTCGGCACCCACACATGCAAAATTCCTGCAAGCAAAAAGCCCAAAAGCAGGAACGGAGCCATTTCCGAAAACAGCGTAATAAATTCAAGAATAAAAGTTGTAATGTATTCCATGACTATGCCTTTTTCTTATGCAAAATATGAGCAAGACCCGTATTGAAAATTTCGCCAATATGCTCGTCGTCGAGCGCGTAATAAATTTTACGCCCGTCACGAGTCGGCTTGACCAAGTTCGCCGTGCGCAAAATACGCAACTGGTGACTTACCACGGATTGTTCGAGGTTCAGCTTTTCGGCAATGGCACTTACCGACATCTCGCCCGAAAGCAAAAGATGAATCACACGGATACGTGTCGTATCGCCAAAGAACTTGAAAAACTCCGAAAGTTCAAACAGAGTATCGATAGAAATATTTTGCATATTCGATGCTTTGCACATACTCGTTCTCTTTTTTTAATTGTTTAAATACATGAACAACAATTCATATATACATATTTTCATTCATTATGTCAAGACGAACGCCTCATATTTCAGTCATTTTGGAGCAAAACACATCAAAACAGATTAATCTGTTTATTATATTATCATTACAAGCCAGGAAATCCTTTAAAAGGATTGTATTAAAAAGGAGTTTTTATGAAAAAAATCGCAGCCAGTCTTTTGACCGTTCTCTGCGCTACCGCAATCGCAACCGCTCAAGACTATTCACAATCTTCTGAATGGGATAACGCACAACCCGTAACAACAACCCCGGCTGCCGTTGAAGTTCCTGCTCCGGCATACAACGAACCGCAAGCCGCACAAGCGACTGCACAGCCTGCAACAACAACACAGGCCGAAGCCGCCCCAGCCGAAAGCAACGATTCCATGCCTATCGATGAACAGCCCGCCTACAATCCCAAAAAACAAGCAATCGGATTCGGCGCACGCGCATCATTCATCTATGGTAACTTCTGGGGCTTCAAGGACCTCGACGACTTGGACGCGCCTACAGGTTTCGGTGCTGATTTCGGTGTTGCAGCACGCTTCACCATCACGAAAGGACTTTTGTTCACTCCAGAAATCGCCTTCCGCCTCCTTTATCTTGAACACGGAGACGACGATTACACCAGAAACTTCGACATGACCTTCCTTGATTTCGCATTTTATGTACGAGGCGAAATTACAAAAACATTCTATCTTGAAGTCGGTCCGCAGATTTCTATCAACACAAGCGGTGATTACACTATAGAAAACGAAAGCGGCGCTTACGATGATTTTGAAAACATCGAACAAAGCGCTGTCGAACTCGGCATCAATATCGGTCTCGGCTACCACATTTTGGACAATTTAACTGTCGGTTTTCGTTGGTACATGGGCTTCAACGACGTATTCCCTGACACGAAGTACCTCGACGAACTCACTGCAGACGACTACGAAGGATCCAAAATCAAGAGCAGTGTCAAATGCTCGTTCTCTAACCTGAAGGGCGCACACACGATGATGTTCAAACTCGGTGTCACCTACTGGTTCATCTAATACGGTGTAAAAATGTATTCGCTCCAGTCTTTGAATTTGCAACCCATCCTTTCAACTGATGGCATGCGCGGTCTTGATACTGCGTCAAAGAATTTCTTAGCAAACGAGAATACGAGCGAACCTTCCGAAAAAGACGTTATCCAAAGCGGATACACGTTAATGCAAGAAGCAGGGCTTGCGCTTTTCAAATTTGTTCAAGAAAAAGCGCTTGAGCCCATCGCTATTTTTATCGGTGGCGGCAACAATGGCGGAGACGGACTCGTACTTGCAAAACACCTTTTGCAAGCCGGGATTAAAAGCACCGTATTCAGCCTCGCCAACGAAATCAAATTCAAGAACGAAGCCAAATTAGCCCTTGATGATTTTCAGCAAGCGGGCGGCTCCCTTTTTGATTTCAAAAAAATTATAGAAGACCCCAAGCAAGCCTCACTCCTTTTGCACGAAGGTTTTAAACTCATTGTCGATTGCATGCTCGGGAACGGCGCCAAAGGCGAACTCCGCCAGGAATTTGCAAGCACCGTACAAGCAATAAACAATAGCGGTCTTCCAGTAATCGCAGCAGATGCCCCCACGGGTTATGATTCAAACGCACACATTTGCAACGACATTTGCATTCATGCAGATGAAACAATGTTGTTCGGATTTCCGCGGCTCGACGCCTACACAAAAGAAGGCGGACCATCATTTGGCAAAGTAGTTATCGCTCCGCTGAACTACCCTGCAGAACCCGTTCAGCAATTTGACGAAAGAGTTTATCTCATCACAGAAAGCGCCATTCCGCAACTCACGCCCAAACGTGACGAATGGGGAGACAAGCGTATTCAAGGCAGTCCATTAATTATTGCCGGCTCCAAGGGTATGCCGGGAGCAGCCGCGCTTTGCACAGAAGCAGCCCTCCGCAGTGGAGCAGGCCTTGTAACATTGGCCGTGCCGCAAAGCATCGCACAAGTTTTGCAAACTAAGCTCTCGGAACCTGTTTTTTGTAGACTCGAAGATAAAGCAGGCGAAAATTGCCGCGACGAAGCTCACAGCGAGAATCGCGGAGTTCTGCAACCTGAACACATCCCGACTTTATTAAAGCGCGCGAAACACGCAAGCGCCACCGCCATTGGACCAGGGCTTTCGACAAACGCAGGCGCAGTCCAAGCCGTTCTTGATTTACTCCCGCAGTTGAGCGCACCGACCGTCATCGATGCCGACGCATTAAACGCCATCGCGACATTGAACGAAGGCGCTATCAACACCGCTTCACAGGATTGCGCTGCAACAAATAACTGCGCGGCAGTACAGTATTTGCGTGAGATGAAGGCGCCAGCGATTTTAACTCCGCACATTCGAGAATTTGCAAGGCTTTTCGGCAAACTCCCCGAAAACAGTTGCGAAATTCCGAGCCGATTAAGAGAAATCGCCACAAGCATAAATAAAGTAATTCTTTTAAAAGGAGCCCCCACCTTTATTGCAGCGCCCGATGCTAACGTTTATATCATTCCTGTCGCGAATTCCGGCATGGCAAAGGGCGGCAGCGGAGACGTTCTTACAGGCATTATCGTAGCCTTAATTTCGCAGGGGCTCGCCGTAACAGAAGCAGCCGTACTCGGAGCTCTTTTGCACCAGAAAGCAGGACGCATCACACGTGAAGAACTCGGTGCATTCAGCATGCTCCCGAGCGATGTGATTAAGAATCTGCACAAAGCATTTTAACACATCCCGCGCCAAAACATCATCGTCAATCATGCCAAAGCCAACTTTGGCGCGATATTCGACTCGGCTCTTTTTGGCAAATTACTACATTCCCTAGTATGGCAGAAAAGACTTTATTACTTCTCGATTCTTTCGCACTCGCGTTCCGTATGTTCTACGCATACAGCCAGAACCCGCTCGTCAACAGCAAGGGCGAAGAAGTTTCCATGATGCACGGCTATTGGGGCGCAGTGCTCCGCATTTTAGCAAAGCACAAACCCACGCATTTTGCAATCGCCCGCGATGTCGCGCACACCAAGACTTTCCGCCACGAACTTTACCCGGACTATAAGGCCAATCGCGGCCCGATGCCCGACGAAATGGCCGCCCAAATGCCACTCCTTTGCGAATCCTTGGAAGCAAGCGGCATTCCACTTTTGTCAGAACCCGGCTACGAAGCCGATGACGTGATGGCAAGTGCCGCCGAAGCAGCTGTCAACGCTGGCTTCGACCACGTTGTGATCATCAGCAAAGACAAGGACATGTCGCAAATCGTGACCGACAAAATTCACCTTTTCCATTTGGAAAAAGGCGCCGACGGCATCGATTTTGGACCGCAACAAGTCCTTGAGAAATACGGCATCCCGCCTGAAAAAATTCGCGACTACCTCGCACTCATGGGAGACTCGAGCGATAACGTTCCGGGCGTTCCGAAAGTCGGCCCCAAAACCGCCATCCAGCTGCTGACTGAATATGGTGACATGGACAACATTTACGCAAACCTCGACAACATCAAAAAGAAAGGTTTGCACGACAATCTCGCGAACAACAAGGAACAGGCATTCCTCAGCCGCGAACTCGTAACGCTACAGACAAAGCGCGCCTACAACGGCAACCTCGATGCGCTTGAATTCTGCGGCATCCACAGCGACACGCTCGAAGGCATTTTCAAAGAGCACGAAATCAACAGTCTCATTCGATTGCTAGAAAACGTTCCGAGCAAAACCGGCTTTGTACGCAAAGACGATAGCGGCGAATCTAGCGACTCTTCCGACGACGCGGCCGGCGATTCTAGCGAATCCGGCAAAGTCGTAAAAGCAAGTTTCCCGGCCGACCTCCCGCCCACCTACATCTGCGTTGATAACGAAGAAACCTTCGAACAGATGAAGAAGGAATTCGACGAAGCAACAGAAATCGGTATAGACACCGAAACCGATGGACTCGATCCGATGCAATGCAGCATTGTCGGGCTTTGCCTTGCCGCCGCAGCAAAAGACGGTAGCGTTCCCAAGGGCTACTACATCCCGCTCGGACATACCGACGATATCGGATTCCCGTACCCCACCGGCAAGGGCGGAAACTTTGACTTCAACGCCACCAAGAAGTGGTTCATCGATTTTTGGAACGATTCTTGCACACTCCCCGCCAGCGGTTCCAAGCGTTCACTCGTTTTCCACAATGCCAAATTCGACTTGCACGTTCTCGCCCGCACCTTCGGACTCACGCAAAAGCAAATCGACTCCGCAAACATTATCGACACGCTCATTGCCGCCTGGATGCTCTCGCCAGGCCAAACCGGGCTCGGTCTCGACAATCAGGTTATGCAGCTTTTGCAGCACGAAATGATTCCAATCGAAAATCTCATCGGACGCGGCAAGAACCAAATCACCTTCAACCGCACACCCATCAAGGACGCTACCGAATACGGCGCCGAAGACGCGGTCTACACGCTCCGCCTCTGGGCTCCGCTCCGCGCCAAGCTCCAGAAGTACGACTACGAAAAGTACTTCTTCAGTCAGGAAATGCCGCTTCTCAAGGTGCTTTACCAGATGGAAGGCGTTGGCGCATTCGTTGACACCAAGATTCTAAAGGACCTGCAAGCCAATTTGCAGCACCGCATCGAAAAGCTCGAAAAAGAAATCTGCGACATGGCCGGTTGTGAATTCAATATCGGTTCACCCAAGCAGCTCGGCGAAGTGCTCTTCGACACACTCGGACTCCCCGAAATCAAAAAACGCAGCACCGATGCCGCCGTCCTCGAAGAACTCAGCTTCCGCGCGGCCCACCCGATTGTTTTCGCTGTCATCGAATACCGCGAACTCAAGAAAATGCAGAGCACCTATGTCTCCGTGCTCCCGACGCTCGTGAATCCGGACACCAAACGCATCCACACGAGCTTTATCCAGTGGGGCACCGCGACAGGCCGCCTTTCGAGCCGCGACCCGAACTTGCAAAACATTCCCGTCCGCAGCGAACTCGGCAAGCAAATCCGCGCCGCATTCGTACCGCAGAACCCGAACAACGTGATTCTCGCAGTGGACTACTCGCAGATTGAGCTCCGCATGCTAGCCCACCTGAGCGGAGACGAAGCGCTCATCGAAAGCTACAAGGAAGGGATCGACATTCACGCCCGCACTGCAGCCGCCATCAACCGCGTAAGCCTCGAAGACGTGACCGCCGACATGCGCCGCGACGCGAAGGTCGTGAACTTCGGCGTGCTCTACGGCATGACAGCCTTCCGCCTCTCCCGCGATTTGAAAATCCCGATGGCACAGGCCAAGAGCTTCATCGACGGCTATTTCGAAATGTACCAGGGCGTGCAAAAGTTCATCGACGACACCAAGGCCGCCGCCCACCGCGACGGCTACGTCGAAACGCTTTCCGGCCGCCGCCGCTACATCGCAGGCATCGACAGTTCCGACCGCATGGAATCGCAAATGGCCGAACGCATGGCCGTGAACACCCCCGTGCAAGGGAGCGCCGCCGACCTCATCAAGATTGCCATGATCCGTATCCAAAAGCGCATCAACGACGAGAACCTCCCGCTACGCATGATGCTCCAGGTGCACGACGAACTCGTGTTCGAATGCCCGAAGGACCAGGTCGAAGAACTTTCTGCCATGGTCAAGTCCGAAATGGAAGGAGCAATGGAACTTAAAGTTCCACTCGTTGCTAGCGTCGGATTCGGCAAAAACTGGTTAGAGGCGCATTAAGGCGGCGAATCTCGCCCGCGCCGATCCAAATGTTCTCAAAAAAAGTTCTCAAACGAATGTGATTTTAACCACGTTTATTCTTACAAACTTGTTATTTATTTCTATGTAAATAATTTTTCAGTTGCGTTTCAAACCTTTTTCATATATATTACTAGGCGTACAACGGGTGTATTCTTGAGTGTATGAGAAAAAGGGATGTTTGAGATTGGGCAAAAACGCTCGAAAATGTTCTCAAAAAATTTCTAAAATCACTTAAATTTCACAAAATAAGGCACCCAATCACAAGTCTCAACAAGGAGTCTTAGACATGAGATTGAATACCTTCGGCATCGCATGCAGCTCGCTTCTCATGGCAGCATCAGCATTCGCCGCCCTCCCCAAGGCAACCGCATTGGTCGAACCGATGGGCATGGGTTATAATATCGGCAACACCATGGAAGTTCCGGAAAATCCGACTGCATGGGGTAACCCGCTCCCGACCGCAGGCTACATCAAGGCCATCAAGGCTGCCGGTTTCAATACCGTGCGTATTCCTTGCGCTTGGTATTCCCATTCTGACGCTCTTACCAAAGACATCGCCGCAAATGGCGGTACCGCAGACAACGGCAGTTACACCCACGTAGGCAAGGCCGCCGACTTTACCACCCCGACCATTGACGCCGCATGGCTCAAGCAGGTGAAGGACGTGGTGGACATGGTCATCGCCGAAGGCATGTACGTCGTCTTGAACTCCCACTGGGACGAAGGTTGGCTCGAAGACCGCGTTTATGAAGGCACTGCCAATCCGCGTAGCGGTTCCGGCGACATCGCTAACTCCTCTGCAACGACCAAGGCTCGCCAAGCCGCTTTCTGGTCTCAGATCGCATCTTACTTCAAAGACTATGATGAACACCTCCTCTTCGCAGGCGCCAACGAACCGGGCGTGAACGACCCGTGGGGTTCCAGCGGACAGTGGGTATTCGACGACTCCCGTATGCAGATTTTGAAGGGCTACTACGACGCATTCATCACTTCCGTTCGCAGCGCAGGTGGCAACAACGACACCCGTACCTTGATTGTGCAGGCTCCGCGTACCGAAATGGACAACGCTCCGATGCTCAGCAAGAACTGGCCGACCGACCCGGCTGGCGATGGCTACATGATGGCCGAAGTCCACTATTATCCGTATCAGTACTCCCTCATGACCGCCGATGAAGATTGGGGCAAGCAGTATTATTACTACACCGGACTTTCCAGCACGAATGACAAGGAACACAACATGGGCTGGAACGTTTACAGCAAGAGCATAGACAACTCCGCTCTCGGCACTCCGAACCAGATTGCAAAGGCTTTTGGCGAACTCAAGACGATGTTCTGCGACAAGAGCATTCCTGTGATCATCGGTGAACTCGGCGCCATCAAGCGCACCGGTCAGATTACCGACGCTGCAAACCTCAAGCTCCATTTGCAGGGCCGCGCCCTCTTCTACGGTGAAGTCGCCAAGAACGCCAAGGCAAACGGCATTGTTCCTTACGTTTGGGACACCGGTGCAGAAGACGACGGCAACATGACCATCATTACCCGCCAGAAAGGCACCTACACCATTCTTGACCCGGATGTTTTGAACGCATTGCAGAAGGCCTACGGCCAGGAAGGCAACAACAAGAGCAACCTCGACAGTCTCGTCAACGAAAACGAAGTTCCTGAAACTGCAGACGGCAAAGGCGTTCTCGTCACCTACACGAGCAAGACCGCCGACTCCAGCGAAACCGGCACGCTCCGTATCAACCTCTCTGGCGCGAACAAGGATCTTTCCAAGTATGTCGGTCTCGAAATCCGCATGAAGGGCGAAGTCGCTTCTGCAGGCCCGTGCACCAATGCAGCAAAGGATTGCGGTGAATACGGCTGGACTTCCATGGACCTCTTCATGATGACAGGCGGTAGCTGGGCATGGTTTGACGCCTCCGTTTTGGAACAGGCAGACCAGCAGCTCGATGCCACAACATTCCAGACATTCCAAATCAAGTGGACAGATTTCCGCACAGAACCGACGGACCTCAATTCCGCAAACGCCATCGGTCTCAACCTTTACGGCACGCAGGTTTCTGGCACCATCACAATTGACTACATCAAGGGCATCAAGGCTGACGGTTCTACCGAAATCATCGATGACTTCGACAAGAAGCCCTCTACCGAAGGCACCGCTTCTAGCAAGATCGTCGCCATCTCCGGTTCCGGCTCCTCCGCCATCAAGGCAGTCGCAGCCAAGGCAACGGGCCTCCACCTGAACATCGTTCCGGGCTCCGTCACGGCAATGTTCAACGCCAACAGAGCTACTCGCGGTACGGCTATGCTCATGAACTCCATGGGCCAGGTCATCGCTCAGAAGAACTTCAACGCCCACGTCGGTGCAAACGAAGTCCAGCTGAGCACAAGCGCACGCGGTGCTGCAGTCCTCATAGTCAAGATGGGCAGCCAGAAGAGCGTACAGCAAGTCCGCCTCCGCTAACTTAAAACCCCTTGCATGTTGGAGTGTTTACAGCAAGGGAATAACAGAGAGAAAAATCTCCTGTTGTTTAGGGAAAAGGGCCCGGCAATTGCCGAGCCCTTTTTTCTTTTCCTCCTAACAAATTACCATTCCGTTTGCCAATCGCGTATGAACGCGCCATTTTCATCAAGAAACATCATGTTGATGGCACCAATGCCAAATCTATAATCACCGTCAGATTCATCTTGAATCTTCAGCCTTACAGAAATCGTTTGCTTAGCAGCATTTTCCACTTTTTCTTCAATACGAGACGCTTCGTAACTTCCATGCACCATCATCTTGGTCACGTCACTCATGTCATTTATTTCACCTTCATAAGGAGCAATACTGTCCTTAGGTAGTTTGAAATGGCCCCAATCTACACATCGTTTTACAGTCTTTCGAGAGCTAGGCAATTTCGCCCACGGCAAGCCATCCGACGTATCGCTTACAACCAGTTCAACCCTTATGGGTATTTCTGAATAATATTCAAAACAGACCGCATTCCAATTCGATATATCAACAGGTAATGGCTCTCCAGAAGCATCCTTAGCGATTCCAAAGCCGAGCGACACATACGGATCCGTCTGGCTAGTCCCCTTCTTCAGGGATGCAACGCCGCAAACACCCTTGCACGATTCGACAACCGGAGTCAACGAATTTTCCGCACCTTGCGCCACCGGCCATTTTACAGACGACATCCCGCCCACATCTTCGTCCGTAGCCCAATACCAGCGACCATCTTCCACGGCATTTTCCGGCCAAACGTTTTCAGCATAATATGATGTTTTAACTCGGTCAGGATTTTTAGTTGGAGTCCACAAAACTCCGTCATAGCCGTACAGAATAAATTCACCTGACGAATCGACCACTCCAGCATCACCTGCAGATTCCGGGTTTTCTACTTCCGGCACACCGTCTGCTTTCGTTCCAAAATACTTGATATTGAACTTATATTGCCCAGGTTCATTCTGAATTCTAAACATCAGACCTATCAACTGTTTAGCAGACTTCTCCCCGGCTTCTCGACTCCAGCCATCCGGAAATTCTTTTTTCCAAGGTGGGAATTTAAACTGGCTCCAATTAAAGCACTTGGTAACCTGACTAAGCGCTTTCGGCAAAGCCACAGCCGGGAATCCAAAGCCATCGTCAAACAATGCACCTAGCGAATCTCCCAAATCAAGCACTAGCGAAGCAGCTACATCAGATGTATACGAAATGCAAACGCCATTCCAATCAGAAACATCAATCGGAGTCGGATTATCAGCTGCATCTCTAGCCATTACAAAGCCAACCCCAGCAAAAGGTTGCATGGTCATTGTTCCCTTCTTCAAGTTGGCAACACCGCAAATGCCCTGACACGACTCAATAACAGTAGACAGGGAATCCGCATCACTACCGAGTTCTACAGGCCAGATTATGGAAGACTGCCCACCTTCGTTTTCATCCGCGCCACGAGCCTCCCAGAACCAATGACCATCAGCCTCTACATTCGCAGGCAGCCTCGACGCGTAAATTGCAGTATTAACATGGTAATCTCCCGCCTGAGGATTCCACAAATCATATCCATTCAGTCCAAAACTCCCCGAAGAAGATTCCCCCACGGAACTTGACGATCCAAACGCCACCGTATTCGGCTCCGTCGAAGTGCCGCTGATGTTTCCGTTATCTCCAGTACAAGCAGCAAGACTCAGCACCATAGCACCGCAAGCCGTATAAAGTTTTTTGTTCATATCAAACCTCCTCTTTTTTCACAATTTCCTTTGATAGCGGAAACAGCTGTAAATTCAACCTGTAAACTTGAGTGATATCGCTACACTCGTTTGCAATATCAGTAATCTTTTTGCGGCACTCGTCAAGCACTGCGACAATTTTTTCGTACGCTTCACGATTCACGCCCATCGTAACCCCCGTAACGTTTCGCACGTCCGGAGTAAAACGGTTCAGAGAATCCACCGCCAAATTGCCCATGGCTCGTTGCATCGAACGGATTGCAAGCGGCAAGCCCTCCTTGGAGCCTTCCACAGACTTTTCGGTTTGTTCGTAAACATTTTCGCGCACTTGTTTTAAGAATCCCGCGCGTTCCAAAAACGCAAGCGACTTGCGGACATCCAACGCAGAAACTTCTTGCGCGCAGGCTTTTGCAATATCACCCGGCATGGCTCCCGGCATCAACGGCGCCAACTCGCGCACCACCGGATTTTTCCAAGTATCGTAATACTCGAAAGCATCCTTATCGATAATGCGAACTTTATGATCGAGCGCAATCGATTGCATTTGTTCTAAGAAACTCTTCTTAGCATCGTCCGTTTTGGCGTTATCAAATTGAACCATCGCCTCAAAATAAGTGACCTCGCGTCCAACAAGACCTATAGCCTTAGCTACACGGTCCATAGTCACCTTACTCAAATTCGTCTTGCCCTCGCAAACCATCTTGAGGTACGACGGCGAAACAAACCCCGCAATTTTGGCAAACTCGCGCCATGAAAACGCAGAAGTCCTCTTGCGTTCTTCATAGTAGTCGTTCAAAAAAGCGTGATAATCTTGATATTCAACTATTGGTTTCATACTAATAAATATACTTTTCCGATTAAACACATGTCAATATTTTATAGTACATTTTCTTTAAAATTTATCAGTTTTTAGCATTTTTGTTCATGAGCAAAACGCAATTTAATTATATATAGTACACCCTGTACTGTATAAGCCCATTTCATCATTTGCTAAGGCAGAGAAGCCTATCAAACTACCGGATTCGCACGCACAGTTTCAACACATTCCCTCCGTCATACGAAAAGGGCCCGGCTTTCGCCGGGTCCTTCTTTTCCTCCTTACTATAATTTTCTAATCGCGATTCGTTCCAAGGGCCTTTATATTGAAACCGCCCTCGTTGCCCTTCTCGCCCTCGATAATGAACCTAACCGCAACAGCCCTTTTGACAACATCTTCGCCCGATATCCTGTACTTTTCGGGATTCGGCAACTTGTCCAAATTAGGTTGGGTGAATTCATTCCATTTATAACACTTAACGATTTCTAAAGAAGATGTTTTGGGCAAGACAACAGAAGGCCATTTATAAATATCCAAGTCCGTATCTTCGATAGCGCTTCCCGAAGTCAAGGTATCCGTGCTCATTTCCAAAGACACCGGATCTAAATCCATCCTTATAGGATAATCCGACCGATAGGTAACACAGATTCCGCCCCAGTTGGAGATATCGACCGGCACACCCTGGAGAGAATCATTTTGAGCAAGCTGGAACCCAAACAACGCATACGGCTTTCTAGAAAGTTCGCCCTGGTCTAATATGACATTGTTGCAGCACAGGCTACCGCACGCATCGATAATCACATCAAAAGGTGCAACATGCCCATCGTACTGATCGCTCCAATACCAGTCAAAAATCGAATTTCCGCCTTCATTTCGATCCGTATACTCGAACCATCGACCATTTTGCAAATGGTTCCACGAAGAATCCGCATAAAGAGTCGTTTTGACATTAGTCTCGCGAGCCTGACCATCCCACAAATCACGGGGATAATCGTCATCTGCATACAAATTCCCAGACGATTCGGTTCCCGAAGAAGAACTTGACAACGGTTCGGAATAAGTCCCTAACGACATGATATTGAATTTATATTCTCCAGGCCGCCCCGCAAATTCGATTCTAAACGCAACTAGCTGTTTCGCTGCTTTTGCTCCCACATCGGTTTTCCAATATTCCGGTACATCTCGCTTCCACGTAGGTATTCGGAAGTCACTCCATTTACGGCATACCGTCTTAGGAACACCATCCTTTGTCCTAGGCAAAGAAACAGCCGGATAAGCGAAAGTGGGCCAAGTTCTTTCATCAAGCAAATCCAACGAGTCGCGGACAGCCAATTGCAAGCTAAACGATTGATCCGATGTAAGAGTTACACAAATACCACCCCAATCAGAAACATCGACTGGAATAGGATTGCCACTACTATCCTTCGCAAGCGTAAAGCCGACATACGCAAAAGGATTTTCATCTACATCCCAAGAAGAACTTTCTTTCAAAACGACCGTTCCACAAATGCCATTGCACGCTTCAACAATAGCCCGTTCGTCTTTCGAGCTCACATAATCCATCGGCCAAACGACTGACGATAAGCCCCCATTTTCGGCATCCGTTGTCAAAAACCAATGGCCATCGGTTTTTGCGCCCGCCGGCAACGACGCCGCATAGCGAGCAACATTAACGGTAAAATCGCCCGCACTCGGATTCCACAAGTCGCCATCATTGAACTCATAATTCCCCGATGAAGATTCCACCACCGAGCTCGATGAAGCCCCGGGAACAGAACTCGACGAAGAATTTTGCGCCATCAACACATTGGGTTCTTCTGACGAACCCGATACGTCAACGCCCGAACAACCAAGAGCTGCAAGCGAAAATCCGGCGCATACCATATGTAGTTTTTTATTCATACTATTCCTCCGTTACACAAACGACTCTTTGAGTCAAAGGGAAAAAATGCAAATTCAACCTGCAAACCTGATCCAGTTTACCGCACTTCGCCGCTATCGAAATTATCTTCTTACGGCATGCTTCGAGTTCCTTCACAATTTCTTCGTAGCCCTCACGATTTACACCTAAAGTAACACCTGTGACGTCACGATCTTCGGGGCCAAACTGGTCAATAGATTCTATGCCAAGGCGCCCCATTTCACGATGCATCATGCGGATTGCAAGCGTGAGGCCTTCCTTGGAACCCACAACCGCCTTGTCGGTCTGCTCATAAACATTCTCGCCGGTCTTTTTTAAAAAACCAGCCTTTTCCAAAAAGGCTAAAGACTTGCGGACTTCAAGCGCAGAGATTTCTTGGCAACACATCTTCGCCATGTCGCCCGGCATCGCACCTGGCATCATCGGAGCAAGTTCGCGCACGACCGAATTTTTCCAACTGTCGTAATATTCGAACGCATCCTTGTCAACAACGCGCACTTGGTTCGCTGCAGAAATCGCCATCATCTTATCGAAGTAAACTTTCTTGACATCGTCTTTCTGAGCATTGACAAAGTTTACCATCGCTTCGAAATATTCAATTTCATAGCCGGCAAGACCCATCGCAACAGCCACACGATTCATCGTCACGCGGCTCAAGCTGCTCTTGCCATCACAAACAAGTTTCAAGTACGAAGGCGACGTGAACCCCGCAATCTTCGCAAACTCACGCCATGTAAAAGCCGAAGTTCTTTTACGTTCTTCGTAATAATCCGCCATGTAGGCTCGGTAATCTTTATATTCTACAATCGGTTTCATATTGACATATATACATTCTGCAAAACCAAATGTCAATATAAAATGATACAAAAATCATTAATTTTAGCAAAATACATCATTTTTTATTAAAATAAAAACGTTTTACAAGTCATAAATGATACAAATGTATCATTAGTAAAAAATCGCCGCAGTTTTTACCTGCGACGACTTTTAAAAAGCGACTAGAATCGCGGGCGCGCAATGCGCCGATTACCACATCTTGTCGAACTTCTGGCGGTTCTTTTCTTCGTCCTTCTTTTCCTGAACGATGGCGTCGATAACAGCAGCCACCGTGAGGTTAAAGATATCGTGGACAGAAGCGTCGGAGTCGGTGAAGTGAACCGGCTTGTTCAAGCCCATCTGCACAGGACCGATAGATTCGCCAACGCCCATTTCCAAGAGCATCTTGCAAGTGGTATTTGCAGAAGAGAGGCACGGGAAGATGAGCGTGTTCACGGTCTGGCCCTTGATCTTGTTGAACGGATACTTCGTATCGCGAAGATCCTTATCGAGAGCCACGTTCACCTGCATTTCGCCATCGAGAACGTAATCCGGATACTGTTCGTGAATCGTCTTCACGGCTTCGCGGACCTTGTTCACTGTGCCGCGAGCAGCTTCCTTGTCACTACCGAAGTTTGCGTAGCTAAGCATTGCCATCACCGGTTCGTGAGCGAAGAAACGGACAGCGTCGTGCGTAAGCTTTACGATATCGACGAGCGTTTCGGCATCCGGGTCGCGGTTCACGAGCGTATCGGCGAGGAAGAACGTACCCTTCTTGGTGCTGAGGATATGCATGGCACCGAAGTGCTTGTATTCCGGACGAATACCGATAATTTCCTTAGCAAGTTCAATCGTTTCGGAATACTTGGAATAGCCACCGGAAATGAGTGCATCGGCATCGCCGACCTTCACCATCATCATACCGAAGTGGTTCGGTTCGAACATGTCGTCGCGAGCTTCTTCGAAGGTCACACCATTGCGGCCGTTTTCTTCGGCATAAATTGCAGCGTAGTTGCGGCGGCGTTCGAATTCCTCCGGAGAACGCGGGTTCACAATCTTGATACCCGTGAGGTCGAGCTGTTCGCGCTGGGCAATCATCTGGATGCGTTCCGGGTTGCCAAGCAAAATCGGGTGTGCAACGCCTTCGGCCTGAGCCTGGACAGCGGCCTTGAGCATGTTGAGGTTGCTTTCGGCAAACACGACACGCTTCGGGTTGCTGCGAGCGGTATCACTGAACTGACGGATGAGCTTGTTGTCATAACCCATCATGTCGCGGAGGCGATCGTAGTAAGCGTCCCAATCGGTAATCGGCTTGCGAGCCACGCCACTTTCAATAGCAGCCTTGGCAACAGCGATAGAAACTTCCGTGAGGAGGCGCGGGTCAAGCGGCTTCGGAATCAAGTATTCCTTACCGAACGTGAAGCGCTGTGCGTTGTATGCAATGTTCACCACATCCGGAACCGGCTTGTGAGCGAGAGCGGCAATCGCGCGGACAGCAGCGTGCTTCATGTGTTCGTTAATCGTCGTTGCACGCACGTCGAGAGCGCCACGGAAGATGTACGGGAAACCGATAACGTTGTTCACCTGGTTCGGATAGTCGCTACGGCCTGTTGCAAAGATGAGGTCGCCACGGCTTGCCATAGCTTCTTCGTAGCTGATTTCCGGAGTCGGGTTTGCAAGAGCAAAGACAATCGGCTGGTCGGCCATGCTGCGGACCATTTCGCGAGTGAGGATGTTACCCTTGGAGAGGCCGACAAACACGTCTGCGCCCTTCATGGCATCTTCGAGCGTTTCGATGTCGGTGCGTTCCGTTGCAAAGAAAGCCTTTGCTTCGGTGAGGCCCTTGCGATCCTTGCGGATAACGCCCTTGCTATCGCACATCACAAGATTTTCTTTCTTGAGACCGAGAGACAGATAAAGTCTCGTGCAAGCGCAAGCGGCAGCGCCAGCGCCGTTCACAACCATCTTCACGTTGCGAATGCTCTTGCCTGCAACTTCGATAGCGTTCAAGAGGCCAGCAGAAGAAATGATAGCCGTACCGTGCTGGTCATCGTGCATCACCGGGATATCGAGTTCCGCCTTGAGCGTGTCTTCAATTTCGAAGCATTCCGGAGCCTTGATATCTTCGAGGTTGATGCCGCCGAACGTCGGAGCAATGCCCTTCACGATTTCGATAAACTTCTTCGGATTCTTTTCGTTGATTTCGATGTCGAATACATCGATACCGGCGTAAATCTTGAAGAGAAGAGCCTTGCCTTCCATCACCGGCTTACCAGCAAGTGCGCCAATATCGCCGAGACCAAGCACTGCCGTACCGTTACTGATCACAGCGACGAGGTTTCCCTTGCCCGTGTATTCGTAAGCGAGGTTCTGGTCTTTTTCGATTTCAAGACACGGTGCAGCCACGCCCGGCGTGTATGCAAGGCCCAAGTCCGTCTGCGTGCTGTGCGGCTTGGTAGGCACGATTTCGATCTTGCCTGGCTTGCCCATGGAATGGTATTGGAGAGCCATTTCCTTTAAGTCTTTTCCCATTTCGTTCTCCTGTGAGTCATAACTTTTTTCCGCGCGAAATTTAGAAAAATTTACACAACAATAAAAGGGTGCCAAAAATGTGTTTTTTGTTACATTTTAACCCAAATTTGCTATTGTTAAGCCGCAAACGAGACTTTTAGCTCCCATACGACGCGCATATTACAGAAAATGAAACAAACCATTAAACAGACTGTACTCGAAAACGGAATCTCCATTTTAACTGATTACATGCCGCACGCATACTCCGCCGCCGTAGGCGTCTGGATTCCACGCGGAAGCCGCCATGAAGCACCGGACGAATTCGGGCTCAGCCACTTTTACGAACATCTCGTTTTCAAAGGAACCGAAAACCGCACCGCACTTGAAATCGCGCACGCCATCGAAGACCGCGGCGGAAATCTCGAAGCGTACACCACCCGCCAAGAGACAGGCTTTTACGCGCAAGTCGAAAGCAGCGACATGCCGCTTGCTATCGATGTCATTTCGGACATGCTCATGCATCCTCGCTTCGACAAAAAAGAAATGGAAAAAGAGCGACACGTCATCATCGAAGAAGTCCATAGCTACGACGACATTCCCGAAGAACTTGTGGGTGACATTTTCAACGCCATTCATTTCAAGGGCTGTGGCATTGCACACTCCATCACCGGAAACGTCAAGCAAGTCGAGGCCCTCACGCGCAAGCAGATGCTTAAGTACGGGCACCAAGTCACTGACGAAATTCCATTATACGTTTTTGCATCAGGCAAAGTAAATCATAATGAGCTAGTAGAACTTTGTGCACAAAAATTCGAACAAAAAAAGATTAATGGTTTCACGCCCGATGACATTTACACATCCAAAAGCAGCGTAAAGATTGTTCAGAAAAGCGACATCACACAATCGAACCTTTTCTGGGGACTCAGTTTTGACCGTTCCCTCATGAGCGATCGAGATCGCTGTGCATTTTCGATTTTCAACGTGGCGATGGGCGCCGGCATGGCATCACGCCTGTTCCAGAAAATTCGCGAAGACAAAGGCCTCGCCTACTCCGTGTATTCCACCGCAGACCTTTACAAAGACTGCGTAGACTGGGGCGTTGCCCTCGCGACTGAACCGCACCAGCTCAAGACCGCACTCGCACTTTCTATCGCCGAAGTCAAGAAATTTCTGCGCCATGGATTCATCAAAGATGAGCTTGCACGCACCAAGACAAACATTCTCGGAAGCATGCACCTCGGCGCCGACAGCCCCGAAAAGCGTCTCATCCGCATGGCAGAGCAAACACTTCACCTCGGTGAATTCCATACAATGGAAGACGTCGAAAAGAAAATCCGCGCCATCACCGAAGACGAAGTTCTCGAAACAATCAATCGTTTGTTCAACACAGCAAAATATTCCATCGCCGTCGTCGAGCCCAAAAGCAAAAAGAAGACCGTCCTCGACGTAGATTTCTTTTAGGTGCTAGGTTTTAGGAGATAGGTTATACCTTAAACTGCAAAATTTCTTCAGCAGTCAAATCTTCGATTTTCTTTCCAACACGCTGTGCATATTGCACAAGCTTTTGGATATGCAATTTACTTTTAGGAGGTTCTTTATACGGATCTGGCGTAGCCATGTATTCTTCCATAGAATCCGCCAGAATAACCGCAGGCTTTCTAATTCCATTCATAGGTATAGACCTCCAAAAGTTTTCGTGACGCATCCCCTTCAAGAATAAACTGGTAAGGATGCTGAGCACCCAAATAGGAAGCTCCTAGAACTTCAATATAGTGATTTAGCAATTCTTTGTTAAGGGCAAAACCATGAACAACACCCCTATACCCCCATTGCATAGCCTTGTCAACGGCAATTGCAAAAAGATGACCGCCTACACCACTATATTTTTGACTTCCAAATGAATGTTTGTTGTTTTGCGGGGCAGAGCAAGCCCAATGTAGATAGGCAGCTTCTACATCAACATCGTTTTTCACACCCACAAGCCCCTGAATTTCGTTATTTTCCTTCAAAGCTAAAGCATATATTTCAACATTGCAAGGAACCTCAATCCAATTAATTCCCCATCCATCTTTTTCCTTGAATTTTCTCAGAAACGAACGGCTTTCGATTTTGAAAACCACAGTTTCCTTGATTTCTCCAGTTTCGGTATCCTTGAGGCAAGGGACAATTTCGTCCAACCAAATATCAACACAACCGCTAATCAGCGAATTCTTCATCTTTTACTCCTTCCCGCGGACATGCGTAAAACGGCGGGGCTTTAGTTTTTTATTGTAAAATGAACATTTGTTCACTACTCAATATAGATTCATAAAAGTATTTTGTCAAGTTTTTTTAACTTTTAGGGAGAATGCATGCAACTTTTAAACTTCACCTTACCCAACGCATTTACAAGCCCTGCATAATCAAGAGTTTGCAAAGGCTCTTTTTCACCCGCATAGCTGCAATGGTTCACCTTTTTATCCCATGATACCGAAACAAATTTTTCTGGAATTTCACATTTGAGCAAACAAGATGGGCTTTGAAAGGGGGCGTTTCCGGCGACGGAGGCAAGTTGTTTTGCAGTAGGCGTATTTCCGAATCGTCTAGGAATAAGAATTATCTGGTCCGGTTGCAAAAATTCTAATAATTTTGCATAGGTTTCTCGACACGCATCAATAGAATTGTCGGAAACAAGCAAATTGACACCTGGTTTTATTTTCGTTCTGGACAGTTCCTTTACTTGTTCGATAACTCGCAACACTTCACTTTGGATATTTGGATTATGTATTGTTATATGGACTTTATCTGGGCAATGCTTGAGTAGCTGTCCAAATACAGATTGTTTCAGAAGAGGCAAGCCATTGGTCGTTACGCTCGTATAAGTTATCGGATATAGCGCATCGACAACATCAAAAATTCCATCGTATTCAAAAGGTTCTCCACCACCTAACGAAACAGCCTTGATTCCATGATTCACACAGTCTTTGCAAAAGGAGATCACTTCGCTTGGCTGCCAAGCGGTTGCACCTTCAGGATTGCTCTGATTATAACAAAAAGGGCATCTTTTGGAGCAATAATTGGATAAATCAACCGAGAGAATCTCTTTCATTTTCTTTCACCCATTTCTCCATATCTTCTTTATCAATAGTCAGCAAGAACTTCTTACCACGATAAGGTTGTTCAGCCAATGATTCAATTTCAGTTTTTCGTTCATTTAACACGCTTAATAAATAATACGGATATTCCATTCCTAGAATGGATATTTTTTCGCCTTTAACATTTAAATCTTGAGCAACTTTTTCATAAATCTCATCTTCAATAACCACAACATAAGGATTAACGATGTCAAAAACCTGATCCCAATAATCTTTAAATCCCGAAAAGTATTCCCACCAATCCTCTCGCATTTTTTTTATTTGGGCGATAAAAGTTTCATCAAGCCTCCCCGAAGATTTCCTTATAGAATCATGTTTGTCAATTCCTGTTTTTTTATAAGGAAACACGGCATTACTTTTCATACCAAGAATAGAATCCTGGGCAAACAGTTTGTCATAATCTGGTTCTTTTCCAATAAATAGGATTGTCGGTTTATCTGTATAGCACCTACAAAAACCTGCAACCGAAGGAAAATAGATACGAACGTATTGGAATTTTCCATCAGACAAAGGCAACAGCGCAAAATCACCGCACTCAATAGAAGCGTATTCACTTCCAGTGCAACTAGATGGTAAAAATTCCGCGACTTGAAGTTTTGGAAAATCATCAAAGCTTATTGGCAAACGTAAAACTCGTTTTTGATCTCTTGGATTCAACTGTTGCAATTTGAATTTATATTTGGGCGTAAATGTCCGCTCTGTTAAATGAGCTGTCCAATAAGGTTGCTGGTATAGATAGAAAGGAAAATATTCAAAAAAAGCGTCATGGACATACTTTATCGTTTTATTTTCTTCATCATAATTATCGCTAAGATCCCACGCATCAATTCCTGCAGCTTTTAAAACAACTCCCTTTTCAACCATCTTGTTTACATGTTCCAATGCTTCGCAAGGATCAATGAGATATAATCCTTTTGACCTAGAATAACACGCTAACAAATAGCTGTATTTTGAAGCAAATCGGACAAATTCATTCGTTTGAGAAACATCTATCTGAACAATATATCCTCGGCTATATTCATCAAACTTTTGGGCATCTTTTAGATAAGCAATTAACAAATCAGATTGATTATCATCAAAATTGAAATTACGAATTCCCAGCTCATTTGGCAAAAGGAAATCATCTTCTAAAATGCTATCTGCACTACATTCAGGAATATCGCACGGAACAGGGCCATTTTCGTCAAAATCAAAAATGGCGACATTTCCATCCTTGTCCGCAATGAACCATGCGGTGGACATAGAATGAGTTGCAGGATATTCTTTGTCAATAAGCATAATACTGATTCACCATGATGAGAGACTTATATAAATATACACTCACAGCATTGTCAAAAGATGACATTTTGAGAAATTCAACGCATTTCACAAAAAAACGCCCCACTCACAAGGAGCAGGGCGAATTTCTCGCGTTTTCGCTAAGTCAGAACTTAAGCAGCCTTCACGATTTCGACGACCTTAGCAAATGCTGCCGGATCGGCGACGGCCAAGTCAGCAAGAACCTTGCGGTTCATGTTGATGTTAGCCTTGGAAAGCTTGTAAATGAACTGGCTATAGCTGATGCCGAATTCACGAACAGCAGCGTTCAAGCGAGTTATCCACAGAGAGCGGAAATCACCCTTCTTGTCGCGGCGGTGTGCATAGGCATACTGACCAGCGTGGGCAACGGCTTCGATAGCAAGGCGAAGGTTCGACTTGCGGCGGCCATAGAAACCCTTGGCGGCCTTGAGGATTTTTTTGCGGCGTTCGCGGGAAGGAACTCTAGTTTTTGCGCGTGGCATTCTTACTCTCCTTATGCTACTACAAGCAGACGCTTGACGTGATAGGTATCGACTTTCTTAACGAGAGCGCCCTTACGAAGGTTACGCTTACGCTTAGTGTTCATCTTAGCTTGAATGTGGCGCATACCAGCGCGCTTGAACTTGACATGGCCGGAACCAGTCACGCGGAAGCGCTTCTTAGCACCGCTGTGAGTTTTCATTTTAGGCATTTTTACCTCGTAGGTTTAAAGTTAAGCCTCACCTGCTGCCTTTGGCTCGGTTACGGGCTTCGGTGCCTGGTCTTGTTTCTTACCGGCACCACGTTTCGGACCGTAGATAGAAAGCATTGTGTTGCCTTCCACCCGCGAATCCATTTCCAAATCGCCAAACGGAGCCAAGTCTTCCTTGGCACGTTCCATAAGGCGCTTGCCGTAGTCCATGTGCGCCATTTCGCGTCCACGGAACTGCATGATAAGCTTCACCTTCATACCGTCCTGCAAGAACTCGCCCGCCTGCTTGATGCGGTACTGGTAGTCGTTCTCGGCAGTCTTCGGGTGCATCTTGATTTCCTTGAGCTTCACCACGTGCTGCTTAGCCTTAGCAGCCTTAGCCTTCTTCAGTTGTTCGAACTTGTACTTGCCGTAGTTGATGATGCGGCAAACAGGCGGCTTAGCGTTCGGGGAGACTTCCACAAGGTCCAGTCCGGCGTCTTTCGCCATCTGCAATGCCTTGCTCGTCTCGATGATGATAGCTTCGCCATCTTCTTTCACGAGACGAATCGGAGAGATATGGATATCTTCGTTGGTACGGGTCCCATCGCTGGGACGGTTGGGCATGCGACGATCGCGCGGATTAGGGAACAAGTATGCTACCTCGATATGATTGTTTTGTTAATGCGAGCGTAAATTTAGAATTTTTTTCATATTTTTCCAACAACTTTTTTTATAACCCCTTTAAAAATCGTCATATTTTTGTATAATTGTCATGCTCGCGGCGGTAGCTCAATGGTAGAGCCTTAGCCTTCCAAGCTAATGGTTGCCGGTTCGATCCCGGTCCGCCGCTCTTAGACCTCTCTTTTGAGAGGTCTTTTTTTTCAACAGAATCTTTATCGAATCACTTTTTTTGAGGGTTGCCGATACTTTTCAAAAGTTCATACACCCCTCTTGAATAAGGCGTTGCAGGAGCAGCCTCTAGCGCATCCCCTGGGGTGCAGGAACACCTCTTATGCTTTTTAAGTTCGTCTTGAGAAGGCATTTCCAGGCCAAAGGCTTCATACATATCCTTGGACAGATTCGCCCAATCGCCATAACTAGAATCAGCGTCGTTCATCAACCCAAACGAGAAAAACGAAAAGCCAGCATTTTTAGCCGCTTGCACTAACGGCTTATAAGAACGAAGCCACTGGAGAAAATCCGCGCGGTTTCCATTCGGTTCCAACGCAAAAAGAATATCATTTGTATCTGGACGGTCTTCAGCCTGCTTGCAGAACTCAACCAAATTCCAGGCAACTTCATCAAGAGCCGACAAAGGAGCAACAACAACATTACCGCGGCGTTTTAACTTATCCCTCAACGGTGGCGGTATTATTCCCCCTTCGCCAAGCCCTACAGCCTTATACATCTCATGGTTCTTATCGACGATTACGCTATCGAGCGCGCCATTCTTTTCAGTATACAAAGCCCACATGATGCGGCCTGGGTCATCAGCGCTTTCGCGATGGAGCGTCACATAGCGCATTCCATATTGGTCCGACAATGTTGTATAGAAAATATTAGGCGAAAAGCCACCCCTAGCGCCAACGACCATAAAATCTTTTGCAATCATTACAGAAAGATCAAGGGTATGGCAGTCGGCCCAGCAAAAAGTAAAGCAAGCCCCAAGAATCGCAATTACAAATTGAGTTATCCTGAGCATTTCCACCCCTTGATTCTATTTCTAGTTTCCTTCGCAAGTCGCCTTGGCGGCACGATAAGCCAATTCCACACCAACTTCAGATTCCATATTGTACATAGAATAAGACTTGGTATCACTTGAGCCATGCGCATCCCTAATAGTCACAATCAAGTCACGTCCTTCGGCCTTGTAGATGTATTCCGCATCGTCACCGAATGCATCTTTGCGGATAAAGTGCCACGTATTCACATCTTCCTTGACCATTTCGTCGCAGGTTTTCACATTCGTGCGGTCAATACCCGCACTTGGCGAAGACGAACTATCATCGCAAGCAAAAAACAACATCGCCGAGGATGCCACAAACAACTTAATTAAACTAGAATAATTCATACCATTCCCTTTGATTAATACCATCCCTGGCTAGCGCCATACCACGCATCTTCGGCAGGTCCCTGATTGGTCGTGCTTTTTTTAGCAGGCTTGCCATCATCGACAAACGTGAACGGAATCGTAACGGTGCAATTTGTATAATCCCCAGCATCAAAATCCCACTGCAAAATATCATTCAGCACAGCCTTTTCAAATTCAGGGAAGTTTGTGGTTGCACTGACTATTTCGCCCGTTTCCACTTTGCCATCCGGGAGTATTTTAAACTTCACCGTAACCTTGCCTTCAATGTTCGGATTTGTTCGCAAGAAATCATTGTACAAAGGTTTTAAACGGTTCGGGGTATTAACCTTGACAACCTCCATAATCTTTGCAGAGGAACGTTTTTTTGCAGCTGTAGTAGAATCACTCGCGACTTTATCCTGAGCACTGCTTTCTTTGGCCGGGACCTCTGAATTCGGCACGGTAGTTGTAGCCTTGGGCGCACAAGCCACCAGCATTGCAGCAGCGATAAAAAACGCAACCACTTTAAATTTCATAACAACCTCCAAAAATTACAATCCCGAACTGGGTTGGTATAAACTATTATCATTCAATCTATCGTCAGAGAAAACTGGCTGAATTTCTACGACGCTATTGGAGAACGTCCCACGACCAAAATTCCACTGCATAATATCATCGGCAATGGCCTTTTCAAACTCAGGATAATTGGTAGACGCATGAATTATATCGACTTTTTGCACGGAGCCATCGGGATTAACCGTAGCATGCAAAGTGATTTTCCCAGAAAAACGAGAATGTTTTTTCAAGAAACTGTAATAAATCGGATATAGACGTTCTTTCTTATTCTTTTCTACAATCTCAAAGACTTTCTTTCCATCACGGGGACCTTTAGGGCCACCATTTCTAAAGCGCAAAGGCCAGCCAAGATTAAACACGTCATATTTACCACTTTCGAATTTCCACTGTTTAATGTCATCTGCAACAGCCTTTTCAAACTCAGGATTACCGATATTCGATTCCACAATTTCAACAGAATCTACCGCACCACTACCGGCAATCGATATATTCACAACCATCTTGCTATTGAAAAACGTATGCTTTTTCACATACTCCGCATAAATCGGCGGCAACCGGGTTTTCATAAAACCGCTAATCGCAGCCATGACTTCTTGAGGAGAGCGTTCATTTTTAAAACCAAAAACGCCCTCGTCAGAAAAAGTAATAGACGTTGTAAATGCGGGAGAACCAAAGCCCCCATGATCATGTTTCAACAGCATCAAGCTCTCCTGAATTGACTTTTCAAACTCAGGATATTTGACTGTAGATTCGACAATTTGAACACTATCCACGTCACCACTTTTACGGAAAAATACCTGTATCTTCATATCACCGACAATACTCGCACCATTTTGGCGATATTTTTCATAAACCGGACGCACGCATTTCAAGAATTCTGCAACAACACCCTTTTCTTCGGATGGATCCAATCGTTCATTTTCACTGGAGACATTCGTTTCTACAGGCATAGACGTTTCCGTAGACACGGGAACAGCCTTAGGCGCGCAAGCAACAAGTATCGAGACAAGAAAAAGCCCAGCGGCTTTCAAAAAAGCGGATGGTTTCATAAGATTCTCCAACTCAATTATTAACTATTCGTAGATAATATAAAAAAAGACTTTAAAGTTTCTGTGAACTTTTTAAATTTGGAATTGTATAAAAAAGGGTTAATATGTTTTTTGAACAAGCCATCGCACATAACCTCCCGAATTACACGAAGGAATCCGATTCCGCTTACGGTGAGACTCTAGCTCCGCTCGATTATAAAGACGAACTCAAAGTCAAGAATGCCGCCATCCGCGAATTTTGGGAAGTCAACCGCCTTGCCCGCGGCCCGCAGCCGATTGTGGCTAGCCCCATGCCGCGCAATTACCGCACCACGTCCAAGCGCCAAGTCGAAATGAAACCGGGCGATTTGCGTTTTAACGAATACGATAGCATTCTCGAACCTGAAGAACACAACGCAATTTACCGTCTGCTGTTCGACAAACTCATCACGCCGGCATACAAGCCGCTCGCCTACGCGCTCAACTGGATTATTATCCGCGGCACATACAAATACCGCGTCGTGATTTTCAACGTGAAAAAGCTCGATGCAAGCATCGTCCGCAAGCTCAAGCAAATTTCCGAAATTTTGCAGCAGAGCCCGTACCACGTGACCGCAGCTCACACCTACGTGGATACAACGGAATCGAACTACTACCTCGAAGCCAAGCGCCCGACAGACGTTTTGAACTTCAAACAGCTTTATGGTCCGCGTGAACTTTCACTCGACCTCGGCCACTTTAGGCTCAAGTACCCGGTGACGGGATTCAGCCAGATCAACGAAAGCCAAATTCACAACCTTATCAAGTCCGCAAGCCGCCTCCTCGGTCTCGAAAAGGGCGACCATTTCTTGGACCTCTACTGCGGTTACGGCCTCTTCAGTTTTGCTCTCGGTGAAGCCGCCAAGTCCGTACTCGGTGTGGAATGGGAAGGCCCGTCCATCGATTGCGCCAAGGCTTCCGCAAGATTCTTGAAGAAGAACTACAAGTTCATCGCAGGCAAGATTGACGAAACGTTTGTGCAAATGAGACTTCCGCGGCCGATCCCGGGCGAACCGGAACGCATTTTGTTGGACCCGCCGCGCAAGGGAACCGAACCGGGCGTCATCCGGGCTCTCGCGATGCGCAAGCCCGTGCGCGTGTTGCACATTTTCTGCGGCACCGACGAAATCCCGGCTGCCCTCGCCGAATGGGAACGTTACGGCTACCGCGTCAAGGAAGTGTTGCCAATGGACCTTTTCCCGGGCACGCCGCACCTCGAAACGCTCATCGCACTAGAAAAGAAGTAATTGGTCAATAGTCATTAGTTATTAGCTTCATATTCGCGACTTCGTCGCCATACTTTAGACCATTGACTACTGACTAACAACTAGTAACCTATTTCAGCGTTTTCAAGAAAGCGTCCAGCCTCTTCGAGAACTGAGCTGCCCCTAGATAGCTCACATGGTTGGGATTATTGGCCATCTCGTCTGTATAGTCGTGATGGCCATCTTTATATTCGTCGAAAATCACAATGCCCATAGCCTTAACCGCATCAATAATCTGATGCGCCACATCCCAACTCGGGCCATACGGGTCGAACGCCTCCGTATCCTTATATCCCGGGTTACGTGGCGGAATGGCCGCAATCAGTTTGATACCCTTCGAATCTGTAAATGCTTTTAGAGCCTTAATCTTTTTCAAGTTTTCTTGCAAGTACGGCGAATCATATGGCATTGCAGAAATATCGGCATTCACAATCGGCACACCCCATTCACCTACAGGCAAAAGGAATGTTCCCTCTAAATACTGCTGACCGAGCAATACCTGCGGGAATTGCTGATCTTGACTTAGTGCAGCAATTTCATTTTGCGTCGACTTTGACAAATGATTTTCATCATAGCGGATGCCCGGAGAATTTTCAAGAACAGGCCCAGTCATCTCCTCATAACTTCTGTACATGAACCCTGGCGAAAGTTCCACCACAACGTACTTCAACTTCGAGCCATACGGGACAACATAATGACGAATCAGATAATCAAACAGATGAATATCGGACAACGTCACACCCATATTAATAGTCTTGAAAGACTTGATTGAATCTTCGATAACAGCATTCAAGAGCATCGAACTTCCAAAAGTCGCGACCTCAATTTTATCGTTTTGATTCCAGAACGACTGTAATCTCATCCCAAGTTCTACCACAGCAAACGGGTAAGGGCTAGGGGCCTTGCTATCATAATAGGCGCCAGCGCTATCCACATCTACAGTCGGCTTCGGATAATTTTCACCATCTTGCCAAACCCACAAGCAGGGGTGCCACAATTCTTCCCCTTCGACAAGTGGCACGACATCGCCATTATCCAAATTCACAAGCGCCACTTGGCGATGTACACCATTGTAATCCGTGAGACTTGCAACAATTAAATTGCTAGCCTCATCCTTCAACATACCCACAGCCCATTCCGTATGGTCAAACGTGTATTTCGTTGGAGACGCCACCGTACGCACCAAATGTCCCGTGCTATCCGCCACAAGAATTCTTTCATGAACACCGTAATTTACGCCCACAAAATCACGTCCGCGCGTTCCACCAAAATCAAGGAACAACGTACGCTTCGTTCCATCTTTTGTCAAGGATGCATTGCAGGCCTGTTCTCCATTGTACCAAATCACATCTGTTCCCGTAAGCACATCCGTCAAATGAGCGCGTAAAAGCGTCGATGATGAAATTCCAAAACTATTATCCTTTTCGACACCACCATGATAAGCACCATCAAACAGTGTTTCCGGCGCTCCAAACTTTCCTTTTGAGAACTTGATCTGCCATGTGCTTTCATTCATAAACGATTCACTTTTATTATTTGCCGCCGAAGACACATACACAATGACCGTATCGCCATTCGGGTTCACGCGCCAGCGAGGAATTGCAGCATTTTCCACCGGCAACTTTATCAAGTTACTTCCAGTTTCATTCAAGTCACGAACATAAACCGAAGACTCTTTCAAGACGCCTTCCATTGACGTGCAAAAAGCCACACGCTTCCCGTCCGGTGAAATATCCGGATGATAGACATCTATTTTATCCTCAATTTCTACAATCTTTGCAGTTTTGGCAAAATCAACATATACGAGATTACCGCTCGCATCATTTCGGAAAGCAAGTTTGACGTTATAGGAATCCGTCAACCGTCTCAATTCAGAAGCGTCAATCAGCGGAGTAATCGGAGCAGACACAGAACCTCCGTTATCCGTAAACCATGTCGCATCGGGAATCGAACCGCTCACCAAGCGGAATCCAAGATAATCGCCTTTTGTCGAACTCAAGATTGGGTACGTATCGCCCCTATTGTACAAATGCATGGAAGCCGGAGAACTAAAATAGCTTCCGCCCTTTACAACGCAAGAACCAATAGCATCACCGTCAATCGAGCCTACAAAATTCAAGACAACGGTATCCCTGAAAGAAGCATACCTATCGTTCACGAATTCAAGCATGTTCCCGGCCATGTCACAAAAAGCATTTGCCGATTCGTTCAACGAACAAACTTTATGGACCTCATTTCCAGAGTACAATCCGTTCCAGCTCAACTCCGGATTCCAATTTTTAGAAGCCACAAAAGTCCATTCCGCTTCCGTCGGCAATCTAAAGCCATTCGCCTGCGGTTTGAACTTAAAGCTTTTCATATTGACACAGTGCTTCCCTTTATCGAATTCGGCAGAAGTGTATTCATAAGAAGTGTCAATTCCATGTTCCTTGCTCAACGCATTAGCGTACAAAACAGCATCATAAAAGGTCACATTTGCGGCAGGCAAGGAATCTTCTTTACAAGTAACCTTCACCCCCGAAACCTTACGCATGACATCGTTGAAACTCTTGCAAACAACTTCATGACGGTCCATGTAAAAGTCATAGGAAAACTCTACATTCATCTTTGGGCGTTCTAGTGTTTTTGCAGAAATATCATTTGTACCAAGCGACGTCTTTTTACCAGTCGCATTGACAAAGAGCATCCCCTCAAACCGGCCCTCCCCCATAACAGGCATGACCGAATTGTCCCCGTCGGAATGTTCGTCAGAACAAGAAATAGCTCCCAATGCTGTCAAAAAAAACAGCAATAAAACTTGATTTATTTTCTCCATATCCATAATATACTATTTTTTACTTACATGGAATCAAATATCGAATCTTCGAATAATACACTTTGGAGCCGCACGTTTATCACGGTCGCCGCGGCGAACTTTTTGCTTTTCTTTAGCTTTTACCAGCTATTGCCGATTCTACCGTTATATATCATCGACAAGTTCCAGACAGACAACGCCACCGCAGGTTTTATCATATCGCTATACACGATCGGCGCCCTCGCCTGTAGACCGTTCGCAGGCTTCCTTGTCGATACATTCAGCCGTAAGCCGCTTTACTTTTGGACATTCTTCGCTTTCACGCTTTGCTTTTTAGGCTACAAGACTGTAGGGCTATTGCCCATCCTTGCGGTCGTTCGCTTTGCGCACGGACTCTTCTTTGGTATTTCGAGTACAGCAAGTAATACGGTGGCCATCGATGCACTGCCCGCGAGTCGCCGAGGCGAAGGCATCGGTTACTTCGGGATCAGCGTGAACTTAGCCTTCGCCACCGGTCCCATGACCGGTATGTTTCTTTACGAAGCATTCGGCGACGGAATCGTTTTCGCCATTTCCACCGCACTTTGCGTTATCGGACTTGTGCTAGTGCAGACACTCAAAGTAAAGCCCCGCGAAAAGAAAAAACACACTCCGCTTTCGTTAGACCGTTTTTTCCTCACACGCGCTATCCCGCAATTTGCAAATTTCATCTTCGTCGGATTTGCCTACGGCCCAGTCACGAACTATATCGCCATTTATGCAAATGAGCTCGGAATCAGCGGCACAGGCTGGTTTTACGCGCTTATTGCAACAGGGCTTATCATGAACCGCATTATGACCGGAAGACTCATCGACCGCGGCTACCTGATTCACCTCGTCGGCACCGGCATGACTTTGAACGTTATCGCTTACTTTATCCTCGCCTTTTGCCATGGCCCCATTACATTTTTCTTGTCCGCATTCCTCATCGGTACAAGCCTAGGACTAATCTTCCCCGGTTACCAGACCATGTGCGTGAACCTCGCCCGCCACGACCAACGAGGTACAGCAAATAGTACATACCTCAGCGGGTGGGATATCGGTATCGGTGCAGGAATTCTTGTCGGTGGCGCTATGGCAAACCACTTCGGCATGCACCAGCAAGTATTCTTTGCATGTGCAATCGCCCTCGTTATTGCAGATATCATGTACCTTGCATACACAGCAAAGCATTATTTGAAGAATAAATTGGAAGGGTGATTTTCAATTCAGAATTAGGAAGTAGGAATTAGGAATTTTTTGGCGGCTCCGCCGCGATTATTTTAATTCCGAACTCCGAGCTCCGAATTCCTAATTATCTACGCAAGTCTTTTGTCTTCGTACATTTTTTTGTCGGCGTTGACCATGCTTTCTTTAAAGCTTTCTGGACGACCATCCCAATGGGCAAAGCCCATGCTCGCCTCAATCGTATAAGAGCGCGGATCATCCTGTTTCGAAATTTCTTCTTGCAAACAGTTCTTAATCTGTTTCACCACTTCGTCAGGCACATCCGTCTGCGCAATCAACAAGAACTCGTCACCCCCATAGCGGCAAAGGAACATCGAATAGCTCAAACGTTCGCACGCTTTCTTTAACGCCTGCGAAACAAGCACAAGCGCGCGGTCTCCTTCGGCGTGTCCATAAGTATCGTTGATTTGCTTAAAGTGGTCCACATCCACCATAATTACAAAAGAATCTTTTTCTTCGCGCTGCTGGAGCAAAAAATGATGCAAACGATTGCGATTGTTAAGCATCGTCAACGAATCGGTCGATATCAATTGGTTCTGCAAATGCAAATAGACAAACAAAATAATAAAAGTACACCAGAAGCAGAAAATCGGGGTCGTTAGCGAAAATAAAATTTGTGCGCCACCTGCAATCATCACGCCAGGTGTATAGCTAGCCACAATCAAGTATGTTCGTAAATTTGGACTGTTTTGCAACTGACTAGCACGAATAAGCCCACGAATCGTCGCTATAATCAAGTAGACGAAGGGTAAAAACGAAAGGATAAAGTAATACAAATCGCGAGGTTCAAGATTTTCGTCTAGCCAAAAACCCGGAGCAACAATAAACGATACAAGCAAAGCAAAAGTCTGTACAAAAATTGGGATTCGCAATTTCATCTGAAGGTGATCTATCTGCTTGCGAGTCATATCTGGCCGAGTGCTAATTTCGGCAAAAACAAAACAGCTATATATTACCATCGGCATAATGGCTGCATTTAGGAAATTTACCGTCAACACACTAAACGTATTTTTGGGAATTACACTATCGTTAACAAGAGCCCACAACGAATCATTAACAAAATAGAAGATATGCCATAACACCAATTTTTGGAAAAGAGGGTATTTCAGCAAAGGTGTCGGGAGTTTCTTGATACTGTATAGCAAAAGCATCAGTATACAGACGCACCCAAGATTAACTGCAGTATAGAATCCAAACACGCTCATATTAAGAAAAATACTCTTTTTCCTAAAAAGTGTTAAAAATTTCCCTGTTTATTCTATAAAACATAGTTTTCATCACAACACTAGCAATCCTGCCCCAAATGTTGCATATACAAAACTTTTTATCATCAAACGCACTCAAAAATCGTAATTTTAACACATTTTACGCAATTATCGTTGCATGAAAATATTGTTTTTTCGTAAAGATCTATTTATATTTATTATCAAATGAAAGCCATTATTGAATACTCCGACTTCCGCAAGTACATGCGCGACTTCTACGAAGAGCGTAAGCTCCGCCATGTTTTCTCATGGCGTGAATTTTCCAAAGCAGCCGGTTTTACATCGTCATCGTACATGAAAGTCGTCTGCGACGGGAAAAGCAATTTGAGCCGAATCGGAGTCGAACGCACCGGGCAAGCCATGGGACTTGTCGGCTTCGAAATGGACTACTTCAGGGCAATGGTCAACTTCGGGCAAGAAACCGACGAAACAAAAAAGAAAGCCGCCTACGAAGAAATGCTTTCCATTGCAAAAATTCACAAAGTCAGAGTCATCGAAGGCGATTTGTTTGAATTTTACGAGAGCTGGAGAAACCCCGTCTTGAGGGAACTGGCCCCGCTCATGCCGGGCGCCACGCCGAGCGAACTCGCGAAAATGTGCTATACAGACGTCACCGCCACAGACATCAAGCAGACACTCGATTTTTTGGTCAAAGCGGGATTTATCAAAAAGACCGGCGAGAACACATTCGTCCAAACCGAGACATCCATCAAAGGTTCCCCCGAGGCAACAAAACTCGCTATTCGCGAAATGCACCGCGAAATGGCGAAAATTGCAGCAAATTCACTCGACCTCGCCAAAACGGAAAGAAACTTCAGCGGCATCACCATGGGTATATCCAAGGACTCTTACGAACAAATCGTAAAAGAGCTGGACGAATGTCGCCGTAAAATCGTAAGCATTGCCGCCGGCGACAAAAACATCAACCAAGTTTATAGATTAAATTTACAGTTATTCCCTCTCACGCGAAAAATCAAGGAGAATGGCAATGATTAATCTGTTCAAAAAAATTTCATCCGTGGGCATAACCACCACCGCTTTTTTTTGCGCATTAGCCTGCTCCGACAAAATCGCAGGGACAGCCGAAGAACCAAACCAGGTCGCTTACGGGACTAGCTCCAGCAGTGAATTTATAAATGAAAATCCTGATGTACGCGTAAATTCATCTTCTTCCAATATCGAATACTCGAGTGGCATAATCACCAGCAGCGATACCACCCCAGTCCCAAATCCGTCAACATCATCATCTGTAGATCCGATTGGCAACCCCGGGAACTTCGGTCATAGCGAAGGATGCTACACATCTGATGGCCAAAAACGACAATGCGGCGACACCGAGACTTCATCGCGTTCTCTTAATGACTATCTCAATATGTACGGCATAACGAGAGTTGCTTTCGATACAAACGTACTTGCATACAACAAAACTTTCGTTTCCACTCAAGATACCGCCGATAACGCGACCGTCGCTGAACTCAGAACACTCGGGCTACACAAAATCACTAAAGAAAACCAAATTGGCTTAGTTTACCTTTTCAAGAAAACAACCACGTTCATGGGCGGCAAGCTCTACGAAAAAGACGGCACCATTTCATTCCAAATGGAAGGTTGCCAACTTTACATATTAAACATCGAGGAAACATCGCCAGCGGTACACGTGCTCTCCAGCATCACAAAAGACACGATTACCATCGCTGACTTTCATGACAAATGCGATTACGAGCAGCTTCCGTACTATTTACACGTCGGATTCCTATTCGAATACTGCGGTGAGTTTTCCGAAAGCCCTGAAATCAATAGAACATCCACGTACAAAGAAACCATAAAATGCGGTTCAGTAGAGTACGACGAATTTATCAATAAGAAAAAACGGTAAATAACGAACAAGGAGTGGGCGTACCCACCATACAAAAAAGGGCCGCAGCATTTTATTGCTACGGTCTTTAATGTTTTTGACACGCTTGTAATGGCGATGCCGGAACGGAGCCCGGCATGACACTTTAGGCGTTACACTTCTTCAATAGAAGCATGGTACTCTTGGAGAGACTTCACTGCACCATGGCCGTTACGAGCAGCGGCGATGCCCTTCACGGTGTTGTAGGCACCGGCGAGGGTCGTGATGTACGGAACCTTGTACTTGATGGCGGCCTTGCGGATGGCGCTTTCGTCCTTGATGGCGTCGCGCTTTGCCCACGGCGTGTTGATGATGAGGTTCACCTGCTTGTTCAGGATGATATCGAGAACGTTCGGGCGGCCTTCAGCAATCTTGTTCACCACTTCGCACTTGACACCGGCAGCTTCGTAGAACTTGGCGGTACCTTCGGTAGCGTAAATCTTGAAGCCGAGCTTCTGGAATTCCTTGCCGATTTCGATGGCCTGTTCAGACAAGTTAACCTTGTCGGAGAGGCTAATCAGCACGGCACCTTCGTTCGGGAGGAAGGAACCTGCGGCTTCCTGGCTCTTGTAGTAAGCGAGGGCGTAGTCGTCGGAGAGGCCGAGAACTTCGCCAGTGGAGCGCATTTCGGGGCCGAGAACCGGGTCCACCTTCGGGAACTTGTCGAACGGGAACACAGCTTCCTTGGCACCGTGGTGGTTGAACTTCTTGTCCTTGAGCTTCAAGTCTTCGAGCTTCGCGCCGAGCATGAGGCGGGTCGCGAGGCGGGCCATCTGCGTGTTACAGACCTTGGATACCAGAGGCACCGTGCGGCTTGCGCGCGGGTTCGCTTCCAGGACGAACACCTTGCCGTCTTCGATGGCGTACTGCATGTTCATGAGGCCGCAAACGTGGAGGGCTTCGGCAATCTTCCTGGTGTAATCCTTGATGGTTGCCAAGTTTTCCTTGGTGATGGTCACCGGCGGGATGATGCAGGCGGAGTCACCGGAGTGGACACCGGCAAGTTCCACGTGTTCCATCACGGACGGGATGTAAACGTGTTCGCCGTCAGAGAGGGCATCGGCTTCGCATTCCAAAGCGTTGTGGAGGAAGCGGTCGATGAGGAGCGGGCGATCCGGAGTCACGCCGACAGCCTTTGCAACGTATTCGCGGAGCATGGCTTCGTCGTAGATGACTTCCATGCCGCGGCCGCCAAGCACGAAGCTCGGGCGGATCATCACCGGGTAGCCACCGATCTGCTTGACGCAAGCGAGGGCTTCGTCGATGTTCGTGGCCATGCCGCTTTCCGGCATCGGGATGCCGAGCTGGTCCATCATCTTGCGGAACAAGTCGCGGTCTTCGGCGATGTCGATGGAGTCGATGCTCGTACCGAGAATCTTGACGCCTTCGTCGCTCAAGGCGCGGGCGATGTTCAGCGGAGTCTGTCCACCGAACTGCACGATCACACCAGCCGGCTTTTCCTTATGATAGATTTGCAGCACGTCTTCCAAAGAAACCGGTTCGAAGTACAGCTTGTCGGAGGTATCGTAGTCAGTAGAAACCGTTTCGGGGTTGCAGTTCACCATGATGGTTTCGTAACCCATTTCGCGGAGAGCCATGGCAGCATGGCAGCAGCAGTAGTCGAATTCGATACCCTGGCCGATTCTGTTCGGGCCACCGCCGAGAATCATGATCTTCTTCGGATTATTGGAAGCGGTAGATTCGTCCTTGCAGTTGTAGGTGCTGTAGTAGTAGTACTGGTCCTTCACGCCGCTCACCGGCACTGCGCACCAGCCTTCGACCACGCCGAGTTCTGTACGCTTCTTGCGCACGTCCTTTTCGCGGATGCCGAGGATCTTGGCGATGTACTTGTCGCTGAAGCCGTCCTTCTTGGCCTTGATGAGGAGTTCATCAGCCGGGAGGCGGCCCGGAGTCTTGAGCATTTCTTCTTCGAGTTCCACGAGTTCGCGCATCTGCTGCACGAAGTAAGCCTTTTCGTAGGTGGCGGCGAAGATTTCTTCGTCGGTAGCGCCCTTACGGATGGCTTCGTACATCTGGAAGTGGCGTTCAGAAGAAGCGGTCTTCATCATTTCGAGGAGCTCTTCCTTGCTCTTCTTGTTGAAGTCCTTGGCAAAGCCGAGGCCGGAGCGACCATTTTCGAGGCCGCGAATAGCCTTCTGGAGGGTTTCCTTGTAGGTCTTGCCGATAGCCATGACTTCGCCCACAGCCTTCATCTGGGTGCCGAGGCAGTCATCGACGCCGCGGAACTTTTCGAATGCCCAGCGTGCGAACTTGAGCACCACGTAGTCACCGCTCGGGGTGTACTTTTCGAGGGAGCCATCGCGCCAGTACGGAATCTGGTCGAGGGTGAGGCCTGCGGCGAGCTTTGCAGAAATGAGGGCGATCGGGAAGCCGGTAGCCTTGGAAGCAAGGGCAGAGGAGCGGCTGGTACGCGGGTTGATTTCGATAATCACCACGCGGCCGGTCTTCGGGTCGTGAGCGAACTGCACGTTGGTACCGCCAATCACGCCGATAGATTCCACAATCTTGAAGGCCTTTTCCTTCAGTTCTTCTTCGAGCTTCTTGTCGATGGTGAGGAACGGGGCTGCGCAGAAGGAGTCGCCAGTATGCACGCCCACCGGGTCGATGTTTTCGATGAAGCAGATGGCAATCATCTGGTTCTTGGAGTCACGCACGACTTCGACTTCGAGTTCTTCCCAGCCGAGGATGGATTCTTCGATGAGGCACTGGTGCGTCATCGAGAGTTCAAGACCGTTACTGCAAATGGTGCGGAGTTCTTCCACATTGTAGCAGAAACCGCCGCCTGCACCACCCATGGTGTATGCCGGACGGACCACCACCGGGTAGCCGATTTCGGAAACAATCTTTTCGGCTTCTTCCACAGAGTGGCAAATGCCGGAGCGCGGGGTGTCGATGCCGAGCTTCTGCATGGTTTCCTTGAAGATTTCACGGTCTTCGCCGCGTTCGATAGCGTCGAGGTTCACACCGATGACCTTCACGCCGTACTTGTCCAAGACACCAGCCTTGCTAAGAGCAGAGGCGAGGTTCAAGCCGGTCTGGCCGCCCAAGTTCGGGAGGAGGGCCTGCGGGCGTTCCTTTTCGATAATCTGGGTAAGGCGGGCAACGTTAAGCGGTTCGATGTAAGTGGCATCGGCCATGACCGGGTCGGTCATGATGGTAGCCGGGTTAGAGTTCACAAGCACAATCTTGTAACCCTGTTCGCGCAGGGCCTTGCAAGCCTGGGTGCCGGAATAGTCGAATTCGCAAGCCTGACCGATCACGATCGGGCCAGAACCGATGATAAGGACTTTGTCGATGCCTTCAATCTTCATTTTGTTTATCTCCGTTGACTAATTATTAAACTCTAAAAAAAAACGCTGAACCAAACGGTCCAGCATTAAAATCAAAAATGGAAATAGAAACAATAGCGGTTTCCGCAACATGTTGGGCGCCACAAGCGCACTTCATATTCATCGAAATTCCGTTCATCACTTTCCTATTTCGCAAAGACTTAAACTTGCGCAAATATAGAATATGTGAACGTACCTTTCAACCGTCCGTATAAAAAAAACGATTTCTTTATTCTAGCGAAAACTAAAAAGTTTCATTAGATGTATCTTCTTCCACGTCATCCTGACATTCAGGAAGCGAAGGATTATCCCGGCATTTTTCGCGAAGAGTTTCATAATCGCTATCGTCGGGAGCTGCACAGCCCACAAAGCTACAAAGCGATACGGCGAGGAACATTCCCAAAAAAACTCGTTTCATATAAGACCTCTAAGTTATTGACTATCAATATAATAAACTATTCAACATTCATTATTTGGAAAAACAAAAAGGGCCGCCCTAAAGCGACCCATTCCCTTTGCAAAAAGCAAATCTAGCTCAGAGAAATTACTTCTTAGCCGGCTTGTTCTTAGCAGCGGTTTCCTTGAGAGCTGCACCAGCCTTGAAGCCGACAGTCTTGGAAGCCTTGATCTTGATGGTAGCACCAGTCTGCGGGTTGCGGCCAGTACGTGCAGCGCGGGACTTCACAGAGAAAGTACCGAAGCCGATGAGCTGGACGTTGCCGTCCTTCTTGATGCCAGCAGCGATACCGTCGAGAACTGCGTCGATTGCGCGAGCAGCAGCAGCCTTGGATTCAATGCCAGCTTCCTTGTTAGCAAGCACAGCTTCAATGAGATCTTGTTTGTTCATTTTTTAACTCCTTGAGTCAGATTTGTGAAATGTTTGGTAATATTATACTTTTTTTTTCTTAGATAAGAATGATTTTAATTGAAAAAAGTTTTTAAAACCCTATAAAATCAAGCCTTGGGAGCCAGTCTGCCCGATTCTTCAACATATTGGTCTGCCTTAGTCCTAAGTTTTTCAATATAAACAAGACAGAGACAAGTGAATGGAATCGCGACCAAGAGCCCCAAGAATCCAAGCAGCTTGCCCCAAATCGAGAGCGAGAGAAGGATCCCCACCGGCGGGAGGTTCATTGACTTACCGACAATGTGCGGCACCAAGAAGAAGTCCTGGATAATCTGCACGACAAGGTAAATTGCAAGGATGATAACGGCCACTTCCCAGAACGGCATTCCCTTGTCTAGAGCGTAAACCACCGCTAGTAGTAGGGCCAAAGGAATCGTCGTCAACTGCATATAAGGGATCATGTTGAGAGCCCCAGAAAAAAGTCCAAAGGCAATCCCCATCGGGAGTCCCATCACGCTAAAACCGATTGCATACAAAACGCCAACAGTAAAGGCAACCATAGATTGAGCACGGAAGTACGTGCCCATAAATTTGTCTGTAGCGCTTGCAAATTCACCCGCTTCGCGGCGGTAACGGCGAGGAATCAAACGACGAATACCCTTCCTTATTTTATGCATATCAAGCATAATGAAGACAAGGTACATAAACACAATCGCCGCACTCGAAATGCCCACCAAGATTGTAGACGTCTTCGAAAGAATATCCCAAGCACCAGGAAGAATGCGGTCCGAAACAGTCTGGATGACGCTCCACACGTCAAGCGATTCCATAGCTTCAGCAATGCTATTCCAAGAAATCATCGTCTTCACGGAAGCCCACATATCCGCAGGCAAGAACGTCATAATTCGATCGCTCCAAGTCGAGTCCGTAAAAATTCTCGAAATAAGCGTTCCCAAATATTGGACTTCGTGCACGACTTTCGGAACAAAGAAATACATACACCCACCAATCACGACAGCGCCTCCCAAAAGCACGAGCACCACCGCAATCACACGGTATCTAAATTTTATCTGCAATCTACAAACGAGCGGGTCCATGATATAGGCAATCAGGAACGCTGCAAAAAACGGAAACAAGACTCCGCTCAAATAATTCAATACGACAAGCGACACTGCTACCGCTACGGCAATCAGCACGTAGCGCATCACCCTATCAAGCGTCCAATTTCTCTGCATGTTTTCCCCTACTTGTTTTTAACACATATACTAAAAATACAACAAGTCCAAACAAAATGGAACCCAAGCGCAAATACAAAGTTTTCTTTTGAGCCTCATTATCGCTCCAAAGGCGTACATAGCGGATTTCAATTTCATCCGGGATACCGCGAAGCGTTGAGCCGCCGCTCACAATTTCAAAAAATTTGGCTTGATTCAAATGGGTCTTGCCATCATCTTTTTCAAGCCCCACCGAAGAAAGCCACCATTCAGGAACCCTGAATTCGCTCAGCGAGAACCGGCTCACGGCAAAGCGTTCCTTCGAGCCTCCCATCAGCATATACGGTGCCGACGGAATTTCCTTTTCCAAAACGCGGAGAGTTGCATAATTCCCCTTGCGCGTATAAACCGGGTCTTCCGTCAAGATGCGGAGTTTCATGGAGTTCATCCGTTTTGATGCAACTCGCACTTCAATGGAATCGAACTTCGTCAAGTCGAAGGGTTCAAGACGTTTATCCAAAGATTTCAGCTTAAAGCCTACACCGGCATACGTAAAAGCCTTACCGGAATGGATATTGACCGAAGCGATGAGGAGCGTATCCGTCATCTGAACTTCACTTGTCGAAAATCCTCCGACAGCGCTATCGTTCAACGGGAATATTTCAAACGTCTTCTGCGGAAACAATTCGATATCCGCATCGCCGCTTTTGGAATATTCAATCCACCAAGCAAGTAGCAAGGCGGAAAAGACAAGCACCCCCAACCATTTGCCTATCCTATCCATTCTTTTCATCGTACTCCTTCACAGGGTGGCTACGCCCAATCGCAACAATCATAAGGCCAAGTATTATGAACAAAAATATTCCATAAGCCCTATTGCTTGTTCCGCTCACAGAAATTTCCCTGACATTTACGCCAAAGTTCTTTCCGCGAGGCTGATTCCACCCTGCCGAAATTTCTACACGAGCGACACTTTCATGATGCGGACGGTTGCGTGAACGTTTTACGCCCAAATTATCGTACCAAAAATCGGGAATATAAAGTTGTTCAAAAGGAAGCGCAATCTTATTGCGACCCGGCTTAACAGGAACTTCCTTCAAAAGCATTCTGAACGAGCTCGGATTCGACAAATCAGTCACATCAGGGTCGTAAGTCCACGTCTTGACATTGATTTCAGTCGTTCCCGAAACATCGATGTCCAAATAAAGTGTATCAACATTTTTCCAGTTATGGTAATTCTTTTCACCCTTCGGGTCAAAGTCAAACACCAAACCGCACCATGCCGATTTCTTTTCGTCTGCACCAAGCGCACATTGGAACGAAACAAGCGAATCCGACGATTTAAACTGGACCGCCGACGTTCCCCCATCTGCATTATCATCGTAAGCAGAAGCTTTTGCACCATCCCCTAGTGGAAATACACTTTCAGCAAACCGCTCTTTTGGAAGCATTACATAGATGGCAACAACAATAACCGCAATGATTGCTAAAATCGTATATGATTTTTTCATTTACTCAAAAAATTTCCTTAAAGTTCTATTGTACTGGATTAAATCAAGCGGGTCTTCTTCAACAGGCTTTTCGCCAAACAGCTTAGACACAAGAGAATCAATCCAATGGATAAAGAAGAAATGATGTTTGCCTTCCTTTGCCTGCGGAGCAGCCTTAATATCCAAGGACCACTGCAAAAGCTGTTTCACCGTCGAAGGCGGCATATGGAACGTTTCGCAGCAAGTCGTCACGTAACCATCAAAACCGTAATGCGGGAGCTTTCCCTTCACAAGCGGTTTGCCATGATCGATGCACACCGGATTTTCGCAAGGTGGATCCTGCACGTTTTTCTTATTCAAGTCGTTAAGCCACAATTCCCGCGTTTTGTCAGAAAGTCCGCCGTAAAAAGCAAACGTCTGGTCGCACGGGAAATAAATGGAATAACACTTCGGGCAAATCCTCAGATCAAGATTGACAATTCTGAGGGACTCGACTTCTGAACCGCAAAAAGAACATTTACACATACTTTGAATATAGTTAATTCTATATTTACCCGCATGGCTAAAGTAGTTCAAATTACAGCAGAAAATTTTGAAGAAGAGGTCATCAAGGCCTCCGAAACCCGCGCAGTCGCGATACTTTTCTCTTCCGCAGAATACCCAGATTGCGCCCCCTATTCCCAATTGCTCGGGCAACTCTCTACAAGCATGGACTTTACGCTCGGTGTCGTAAGCTGCGATGACCGCGAAAACATGCGCCTCATCCAGATGTTCCGCGTGCAGTCCGTCCCCGAAATTCACGTCGTCGAAAAAGGACAAATCGCAGACGTCATCCAAGGCGTTCTACCCGAAGCCGACATCAAGAAGCGTCTTGAAAAGTTCTATGTCTCCGAAGAAGCCCGTTTCCAAACCGCTCTCGAAGACGCCATCGCACAAAAGAACTTCGATCAGGCACTCCCGATGCTCGACGAAGCACTTTCCAAGAACCCAAACGACAAGAAGCTCCAGCTTCTGTGGGCCAAAGCAAGTCTAGGCATTGGCGATACTGCAAAGGCTAAAGAAATTCTCTCCAAGTTTGTCGAAAGTGACGACCAGTACCGTGAAGCAAAATCGCTCCTGGAACTTCTTGATTTCCATGCCGAAATTGCAAAAAAGGACGTTCAAGGCAAAGAAGCCATCGTCTATCACGAAGCTTGCAAGCTCGCCTGCGATGAAGATTTCGAAAGCGCACTCCAGGCATTCCTGAACCTCTACGTCGAAGCACCCGAATGGAACGATGGAGCTGCCAAGAAGGCAATGCTCACGCTCTTTGGCGTCCTAGGTCCCAAGCACGAACTCACTTGGAAATACCGCGCAAAGCTCAACACGATGATGTTCATCTAAGGAAAGACTGGGCTTTCAGCCCTCTTAGAACTTCGTTGGTAGAACTTAGACAAAAAGCGCAGCTCAATGAGCTGCGCTTTTTTTTGCATTAAGCAAAAATCTACTTTATTTGCACTTCGTATTTGCAAGGTTCAGCAAGTTCTTGTATGCAGCCATGCAACGTCTGTGGTCCTTAGTACCATCCGTGTAGGAATAGCATTCGCCAAGCTTTGCGTTAGCCATGTCACGTTCCTTGCACTTCTTCGGAGCCGGTTCAGATTTCTGCACGTTGTTCTGATTCTGCTTCGGAGCAGCAGATGCAGCCTTACCCGGCTGATCATAAGAATACACGAACACTTCAATACGGTTATTCTTCATGCGGTTATCCGGAGTCGTATTCGGGACGAGAGGTTCGTCACCGCCCTTGCCCGTTGCAATAACGTCTTTAGCTTGAAGGCCTGCATTCACCAAGTAGCTCTTCACTTCTTCAGCGCGCTTCAAGGCAAGTACACGGCTTCTTTCCGGACGATCAAGGTTATCCGTATGAGAGACGATTTCAATCGTCTTTCCCTGATAGTTTCTCAAATGGTCAGCAAGTCTTCTCAAGCCTTCCGAAGATTCCTTCGTAAAGCGAGACTGTCCCACACCGAACGTCACACCCTGCAAAATGAACTTTTCCAAGACAGTCTTGTTTGCATAATTTGCGGGAGCAGAAGAAGCCGGAGCAGCCTGCGTATTGGTAACAGTCGGCTTCGGAGCTGCATAAGAAGGAGCGTTTTTCACACAGCGAAGCTTATTCGTATAAGCGTCACCATGTTTAAAGTACGGGCTACCCTTTTCGCGGATTGCATTGTACTTCCAATCGACATAAGTCATTTCGTTACCATTCTTCGAAGCAGTCCAATAGCCACGCTTGAAATCAAAATTCAAGCTGCACGGATTTTCCTTCGTATCACGGTTGCTTCTCATGCGCTTGTCATTTGCACGAATTTCAAATTCAGAAGCCTTCGAGAAAAGCTGTTCATACTCGTATTGTTCCGGAACATGCCAACCACGCGGGCAAGCGCGATTAAGATTGCGGGCTTCCATTTCATCCAAACGGTCGAGAATCACATCTTCGGCCATCCATGTCTGGTCACCAATCTTAAGTGTTCTATAGGTCTTTCCGGCATTGTCCATCACGCCACCGAGACGCTCCTTACAGGCGGCTTCCCAATTTTGGATGCAACGGACAGAGTAACCATTCGCCTTGCGTCCCTGGAATGCAAACGTTTCGAGATTCGTACCTCTAAAGCTCATCGCATCGGCACGATCACCGCCCTTGTCATCGCCAAGCCAGAAGAAAGCACGATTGCCCAAGTCAATGTAACGTTCGCCATCGACATAATAACCACCATCAAGCACTCTAAAGCTATTCAAGTTAAAGTCCTGATAGTTGAGATCGTCACCCATCGGCAAGCTCCATCCATCAGGGCAAGCCTGCTTTGCTGCATTCCACGTATAAAGTCTTCCGTACGTCTCGCAATTTTGGGTAACGCCATCATAGCAATAGCTTTCCGGCAAACGGAACTTCAAGTTTTCGGCCATCCAAACACGGCCACCAATCTTCACCGTCATATAGCGTTCGCCATCGCGGTTATCAATCAAGAGATTCTTCGATTCGTCATACGTCGAAGTATTCTGATACTTGTTCGCAGCATACGGATTTGCCGGAGGCGGCTGTGTCGGGCGCGAAGACATCGCAGCACGTTCTTCTTCAGAAATACTGCAGTCATATTCCTGCGGAAGCTTGCCAAAATAATAGTTGTATTTATCAGGAGTGATCCAGATTTCGCTGCTACCTACAGAAGAACGCATAAAAGAACGCGGATAATTGGCGCATCTGAAAAGCACATTGGCGCAACGATCGTCCTTCTTTTCCGTTCTAAACGTATCCTCCATATCCGGACAACGCCAATAGCACGAATTACCGAACATATCGTCAAAGCCACAAGCAACCACAGTTTTGTCGCCAGACGGATCGGCAAATACCGATTCAGCAGCCAAAAGTGAAGTAGCTATAGCAAGAGCATACTTTTTATTCATAGTGACTCCGTATTCCAACACAATAAACGTGTTTACATTATAATGATTAGACCAAAGATACAAATTTCAAACATCACCTCTTTAGATGAACTAGCCAATCAAAGCGTTTCTTATTCACCACATTTTTCTTTTGAAAACTTCCATTTACAAAAGTGTCTTTTTTTAGCATTAACTTACCGCAATTCATACGGCTAGCCATGACAATTGCGGTCTACAGCTCCACAGCCAGCATTCAACAAACCTCCGAGTTCTAAATTATCCCGCATTTCTAAGTTCTAAGTTCTTAGTTCCAAGTTCTAATTGCTATCTTTGACCCCGTATTTTATTGTACAGTAAAACACAGGGATTCTATCCCACAGGAAAACATTATGAAAAAGATTCTGTTCCAAGACACCTCGTTCCGTGATGGCTTCCAGTCCATCTTCGGCGCACGCGTGTTCATGAAAGACTTCATGCCTGCAGTTGAAGCAGCCGTCAAGGCTGGCATCACCCACTTCGAAGCAGGTGGCGGCGCCCGTTTCCAGGCTCTCTATCAGAACTGCGGTGAAGACGCATTCGACATGATGGATGAATTCCGTCGCGTTGTTGGTCCGAAGATCCGCCTCCAGACTCTCGCTCGTGGTATCAACGTGGTGGCTCTCGCTCCGCAGCCGCGCGATATGATCAAGCTCCATGCCGACATGTTCAAGAAGCACGGCATGACCCGCATCCGTAACTTCGATGCTTTGAACGACGTCAACAACCTCATCTACTCCGGTAAGTGCATCACTGAAGCCGGTCTCGAACACGAAGTCGTCGTTACCATGATGGAACTTCCTCCGGGATGCGACCTCAACGCCGCTCACAATCCGGAATTCTACGAACGCATCCTCCGCAACATCTTGGACGCAGGTGTTCCGTTCGCTTCCGTCTGCTTCAAGGACGCTTCCGGTACGACGAACCCGACCAAGGTCTACGAAACGTTCAAGCGCGCTCGTAAGCTCCTCGGTGACAAGGTCGAACTCCGCATCCACAGCCATGACACCTGCGGTACCGGTGTGGCCCAGTACAAGGCTGCTATCGAAGGTGGCGCAGATGGCGTCGACCTCGGCCGCAAGCCGCTTTCTGGCGGTACGGCTCAGCCGGACCTCTTCTCCATGTTCCACGCCCTCAAGGGCACGGAATACAAGCTCGCCCTCGGTGAAGACAGCATCGTCGACGATCACATTCCGGAACTCATGGAAGCTAACAACGTCGCTGTTGAATGCCTCAAGGACTACAACTTCCCGCCTGAAGCACGTCAGATTACGACCGACGTTATCTTCAGCCCGATGCCGGGTGGCGCTCTCACTGCAAACACCCTCATGATGCGCGAAACCAAGACCTTCCACCTCTTCCCGAAGGTTATCGAAAACATGAGTGAATGCGTACGCCGCGGTGGCTTCGCTTCCTCTGTGACGCCGGTTTCTCAGTTCTACTTCCAGCAGGCTTACATGAACACCTTGAACCAGGCTGCCGGTCGCGGTACGTGGTTCAAGATGACCGAAGGCTACGGCAAGATGCTCCTCGGCTACCAGGGTAAGACTCCGTGCGAACCGGATCCGGAACTCGTGAAGATCGCAGCCGACCAGTTCAACATGAAGCCGTTCAAGGAAGCCTATCCGGGCGTCCAGTGCGCAGAAGAAATTCTTCCGCCGGGCATTCCTGCTGCTAAGAAGCTCCTCGAAGAAAATGGTCTCCCGGTCAACGACGAAACCATCTTCATCACGGGCTGCCTCCAGACGAAGGCTGGCAACAAGGGTATCGAATTCCTCAAGGGCAACCGCCACATTGGCGTGCCGAAGAAGGACCCGAACGCCGCTCCGGCTGTCGACACCAAGAACATGAAGGCTGGCGCTGCAAGCACCTACCGCATCGCTCTTGGCAACCAGAGCTGGGACGTCCAAGTTCAGACCCTCAGCAAGTAAGCTTCCGCGAAAGTCTAAAGACTTCGCCCAAGCCCAAGGCTTTAAAAAGGACTTCGAGCTTTGCTCGAAGCCCTTTTTACATTCAAACACAAATATTAAACGCAGAAAGGGCTCCAAGAATAAACTTGAAGCCCTTATTTAATAAGGATTTATATGAACAAAAATCAATCTAAAACAAACTAAACGCAATAACGGTCGGCAAACGAATCGCTAAAAGCTGAACGTTTTACCCAAATTCACACCATAGCCAACTTTTTCCGCAGCAAAAACGCCACCATGGAAACCCGACGGGTGGAAATAATTCAGCATAAGACCGACATTCATCGTTTTTAACCACATGAAGTCCGCATCCACAGCTACAACGCCATATCGCCCAAGCCTAGCACCAACGCGAGCCGTAGAATAAAACTTTACGCCATACCCTTCGTCATCGTTTTCTGCAAGACTCTTCCCGAGATAGTCGCGAATATCATCAAAATCGCCACCACCTTCGAAAAGTTGAACGCCAGCACCAAGGCCTAAAATCATGGGACCAACGTCGAAATCAGCACCGACAGCCATACGTTCCTGTAAATTCCAGAACGAATATTTTTTCCGTCCTTTCGAAGTTTCAAGCCACGCATTATAACCATCATTGCACTTTCCACTTTCCGAACATTCAAGTGAAGCATTTCCGCCTTTGCCGCCAAAAGCAGCCTGCACATACAAAGGTGAGGAGATTCCAAAAGGTCTGTAATTCAAAGCAGCCGATGCGCCCGCAGAAAAACCATCTTTGATATTCCGGCCGGTCATTTTCGTACCGCCAAAAACATCAGCAGATACCGTTATTGCAGACGAATCCCCGTTAACAGCTAAACGCGGCTGATGAGCGACAACCATTGTAGATGCTCCCATCGAGCTCAAATGCGGATTGAGGCAACCGCACAAAGAAAACGCTGCAACTAATAAAAGGCCCCAAAGAATCGACTTTTTCATAGAAAACTCCTACTTATTTGTAATGTACAACCAATATATTTTAATTCTAGAAACACAACAAGAGGTCGTTATTCCAGCATGATGGACTTTATGATGCAACGATCCGAAGAACCGACAGACTGCAGATTCAGACGATGAGCGGATTTAGATCCTTGCGGAGTCGTGTTCAAATCAATTACTTCATGCAAAGGTAAAACTTTTCGAATGAAGCCATTTTGAGACAAGCCATTTGCAAGATTTGCGTTTGTCAGCTTTTTTGAATCAAAATAAACAAGCGTATTTTGGCAAGTTCCCGGCCAATGTTCCACAATCAAATTACTGTAACCTTCCATAGAAACCATTTGCCCCATTTCGATATGCATACCACGCTGAGCCCTATCGAACTTGAGTTCAAGTCCTACGCCAAGTCCATCCGTATACGTTTTAACTTGAGTTCCATTGTCCCACGGGAAATACTCATAACGGCTCGGATAAATACTTGCAGAACTTATCTTGGGCGGAACAACAGCATCACCGCGCGTATTCAAAACGAGTTGAACATTCGACACAGTCACGTCCCCGCCATCCGAATTAAGCACCAAGCGGAACCAACGCATTCCATTAAGTGCACCTCCGTTCGCAGGCATCTGCCAACGCAATGTATGCGAACTTCCATCTACCGGAACCGACATTTCATTCAATTGCAGGCTACCCGAACAGAACTTTGTACGGCAAACGAGAAGTTCCGCCTTCATCCAATTTCCCTTCGGATTTTCGACTTTGATATTCACCTCGAAAGTGGTATTTGCCTGGACATCGCTACCATAGTTCCACGCGGCAACCTTTTTCCAGCCCGCAGGCACCTTAAATTTTACATCTGAATTTTTTTCCGTTGCATTTGCATTATAATCATAGCGCGCATAAGCAAACGGAATTGTTTGAACAACACCTGCATTGCGAATGATATCAGGCATTTTCTCTAAATCCATGCACTTCGTATTGGGAGAAAAATAACCAATCAACTTCGGATTTCTGAATTGCCCCACACTATAGTCATAATCGTACTTCGCGACTTCGCACAAAATTCGCCAAAAATCTACCTGCATGCCATTCAAGACAACAGCATTCAAAGTATCATTATCGAAAGGCATTTCGATATGGCGACCGCTAATCGCTTCAGCATAACGCGGATGTGTCGGATCCACAGCAAACGCAGCTGTTGCCGTACTCCTAGCCCCAGGATTTTCAAACGGGAAACCATTATAAGACTGAGTAAAGCCACAATTCGAACGAATCGCCAATTCGCCATTGCATTTCATGTCCATTGCGCTCGCCGTCGGAATGAATGTACTGCGATCCTGCACCAATTCATCCCTACCCCACGATGTATAGACATCAACATCCCAAAATAGAATTCCTTTTTTCATATCATCAGGCATTGCATCTAAAAAGCCCTGACGCAAAGAGTTATAAATCGTAGCCGCAAAAGGATACGTCGATCCCTGAATAAAATCATAGCGAGATGTTCCCTTGAAATCGTCCAAAACCGCATCATCCGTCGTTTCTTTTATACGGTTGCGAGCAACAGTTCCATTATTGTCCGAATAATGCATATGGCTTACGGCAGAGCCAAGCGTAGCAGGGCCTTTCTCCGCATGACGTTCCAAAAGGTAATAATCATTGCTATGAACAGGATCACGGCCCTTCAACTGTCCCTGCGCCACAAGCACTGTCGGAAACTTTTTGTATTCAGCCGCATAACGATAATCTTCATAGAGGAACCTTCCCTTTGTTTTCGCTGTAGACTTACAGGAACCTTCGCATGAGTTTTCATAGACTAAAAGATCTGCGGCACCTTTTGCAAGCAACATATCCTTAAACATTTCCGCAGCCGAGGAACCGCCCTTTTCACTCCAGAATGCAACCGTGTTAAAAAGACCCATCGGCATAACAGCCCCCTGATGAGGAGAATCAAGCGAAGCAAAAAGCCGGATCGGAGCATCGGATTCGCTACGGTGCGTGTCATAAAGGTACGCGCCATAACGCCCAATAACGCCACCTTGACTTATCCCCATAACGACAAAGCCGTCTTGCACAGCTCCTGGAAACGGGATATGCTCATTATCACTCAAAAAAGAAAACAGTTTGCTTAGCGTTTTAGAGTTTTCTTGAAGAGATGTGCGCACAGTCTCCGTAAACTGGACAAGAACAGGCGTATATCCAAGACTTTTCAGAGTCAGCGGCAAGCCAACCTGCTGCACATCCCCTTCCAAGTCCGTCAGAGTTTTCTTTTCATCAGGATTCAAGTCAATCCCGTCAACAATCATGAATGGGCGTTCCAAATAAATTCCAGTCGAGGAATTTTCATCTGCAGGAGCATCCATAATGCGAATACGCACAGACGGGGCCGTACCTACACACATATTTCCTGTTCGATCAAGACCTTTTAGATTAAAAAGAGCCTTGCCCTTTTCTACGCAAAGATTGCCTTTACGATCCAGAAAGAATGTATAGTCCATATTTTTCGCCATAACACTTGTAGCGAAAATCGTTACAAAAGCAAGCCATAAACAACGCTTCATCATTTTACCTCCACAAAGAGTTTCTGTTCAACATTTCGGTCTCCGCTTTTCATTTTTACGACAATCGTCTGCAATCCTGTTGACGGGAACTCCAGTTCCAATCGCGCCCCAGGTAGAATTATCTTACACGAGCCGGAAACACAAACTGAAATAGACGGCAGTTCCCTTTGTTTTGTCACAACAAAATACGAATCTAGTATCAGGCTTACTTTTGACCCCCGCACAAACGAAGTCGGAAGTCCAGCCGTCAGCAGATGCGCTTTAATAACGTTATTCGTGTTGCATGCCGAATCCGCACACGCATTGTACGCATAATCCAAATCAGCAACAAGCAGAGGTATCACCGTATAATCAGAATTTGCAGCAACCGCTTCCGCTTCAAAGTAAAGCTGTTTGGGGTTAGCAACAACATTTTCTCGAAGACGGTTTCGGACAATCGTGTACATGTTATCGTACCACGTCAATCGCGATTTTTTAGCGGTCATTTCGGGAGCACGAATACTATTCACAATTTTCAAGTGTTCTAGTTCGCTCACAAGAAAATCCGCATCAGTCTTTGACATAAGCAAATTTTTCTTTTGCAGAGAATACGCAGCACTAAACTCCGATTCTAATGCAGGCAATAGCCGTTCTTCACGTGACGAAGACCATGCTTCAGCATTGGAGAATTCATATTCCCACGGAACATCATTTGCATTTCCAAGCGACACAGATGACGATGGTTCAACGCTGTTTTTCACACAGCTAAACCCAACATCGTCAATAAAGAGAGTCGTATATTGATATTGCGGAACTTGGAAAAGCCCCACACCCACATTCGCGACATCAAACGCACCCGTCACACCAAGATTTGCAAGAGGGATTTCAAGTGAATGAGTTTTATCCGCAGTCAATTCTGCGTAATAAATTCCACTCTCCGATGTTGCGCTCTTTAGCCAAACACCAAACCTTACGTTTTGTGTAGACCGAACTTTTAAGCGGAGCACTCCCCCATCAACGTGTAACGGAAGCGATGGAAACGAAAGCAATCCCTTCCAATCGCCTTGCACATTCTTGATGCCAGACAAGCGAATATACGGAGAAACCATGTTACCAAAGTCTCCCCAATTCGCCTTCCATTCAGGCTGTTCCGGGAAAGTTCTCCCCGTTTCAATCATTTGACCATTGTCGTTACCGTCAGAATACAGTACGACGCCCTTACATTCCTCGGCAAAGCCATTGAGTGCCCACAAGGCACCACACAAGGCAACGCCCTTAAACATCCTATTAATAACCATAGGATTTCCTTTATATTGATTTTAAGATAAATAGGCTTATTCAGCCATAACCATAAAAGGAACGATGTAGGAAAGAATGTAAGTAAAGATAAAAGAAACCGCCACGACTAACATCGAGGCGGTTATTAAACTACAATAATTTTTTGAATGTGTAAAGGGGTTAATTAAATTTTTATGAATTTTCTTTTTTCAAGTGAATTGTCAAATCACTGATATACGCACCATCGACAATATTCACAGAATACTCATAAGAATCCAGATATATCAAGTCCAATCGCTTTTCAAAAGTAGAAAGTCCTAGCCCACTTCCCTTGCGGCTCGACTTTCTCGGGAAATTGGAATTTTCAGAATGGAAATGAAGTTCATCGCTCTTCTGCGTAATGGTGATATGCGCAAAGCTCTTGCCATTTGGATTCACGCAATGTTTCATCGCATTTTCCATCAAAGGCATCATCAGCAAAGGTTCTATCATCAATTTCGGATTTTCAAGTTCTACTTTAAAGACAAAGTCAAAACCTTCATCAAGACGGAGTTTTTCCAAGTCCGCATACTTTTGCAAAATATCCACATCTTCTTGTAACGTGATATACTTGTCCTTGACTTGGTACAGCATCATTCTCAAAAGTTGCGAAAGTTTATTCATGGAACTTTCAGCACGTTTCGGATCAATCTGGATTAAAGCAGAAATGTTATTCAACGTATTAAAGAGAAAATGCGGACTCAACTGGTTCTTCAAAAAATCCAGTTCATACTGCAACTCCGAGCGTTTCTGTTCGCGCAAAATAAACGCACGCACAATCTGGCGGAACATCACATGATATAACACGCAAAGAACGCAAACAAACACAACTAGGATAGTAAACGATATAACGGGCCAAACGCCAAAATGTCCTTTAACAAACGAGAAACAATAGGAACTAAAGAAGTCTCCAACGCCTTCGTTGGGAGAACGTTCCATCACAAAGAACGCCACTTCTCTAAAGAACAGTGTCGCCACCACCAATATCGAGTTACACACGAAGTAAAGTGCATAACGTTTTTTAAATACAAGTTGCGGCACCAAAAACCTTTGGTTCAAAATAAAAATGAAAACCGTACTGAGCATGGGCAAATAAAAGCCCACAAGCCCTTTAATGTCCACACTCATTTTCAATGCATTTGTCGGGTCCAGAATAAGCACCAACGGAAACAAAAGCATGAACAGCCAAACTAAAAACGCCGGCAAGAATAGCGGAATCGGGAACTGCACTAGGTCTCGTTCGTCTTTCAGCAGCTCCCGTAGTTTGTTTTCATTGCGTTCAAAACCAATTTCTTGCAAAACGGCAAATTTGTTACGAGTTCTTTGGAAAAATCCCAAGCGGTTGTCTGTACGATTTGTAGAAGAATTGTCATTCATACTAAAAAATTTAGTCAAAAACCACTATTTTGGCTCATCATGACAATTCTGTGACAAAAATCACGAACTTTTTTAACAAAAACTCAATTTAACTTTTGCACGCAGCATTCTAAGTAATGACACAAGGAATTCAAACTGGAGGTAAATTTGATGATGTAAAAATGAGGAGGTCACCATGAAAACCCTTAACAATCGAGATCAAAAAGACATTTACATGCAATATCTGAACGACATTTCCCGTTACCCGTTACTGACAAGAGAACAGGAAACGATATTGCTCCAGAAGTCTGCACAAGGCAACAAAGCGGCCTTGGATATGTTAGTCAACTCCAATCTCCGTTTCGTCGTGAATATCGCAAATCTTTACAAAGGCCGCGGTCTCGACATCATGGAACTGATCAATGAAGGGAACATGGGTCTCATTGAAGCCGCACGCCGCTTTGACCGCTCCCAGAATATTAAGTTTATCAGCTACGCTGTATGGTGGATTCGTCAGAACATCACCCGCGCACTCGCTGAAAAGGGTCGCATGATCCGCATCAGCGCCGAAAAGGAATTGATGTTGCGCCGTTTTGCCCGCCACGCAAAGGATATGCACCAGGTGATTGGCGGAACATTCACCATCAACACTCAGAATCTCGAAGGCCTTTCCAAGTACAAGGCAAACGAAATTGAAAAGATTTTGATGATGGGTTCTACCGCTTCTTCCCTCGATGCCCCGGTCAACGAAGATGGCGACGCAACGCTCGGCGATACCATTTCTGATTCTCAGAGCCGCACCGACGAACTTGCCAATGAAAACAACCGCGCAGAAGTGTTTAACAAGGTAATGGACAAGAACCTCTCCAGCCAAGAAAAGGAAATCATCAAGCTCTATTACGGTTTCAAGATGGATTCCGACTTGAACTTGAAGGAAATTGCTCCGATGGTGGGTCTCTCCAAGGAACGCGTCCGCCAGCTCAAGGAAAACGCTCTGAACAAGCTCCGCGATGCCGAAGTCGAACGCCTCCTCTGCGAAGCTGCCTAATATCAAGATTTATTGCTCCTAACAACTTCATACTCTCTCCTTTCGTAAAAAAACCGGCTATTTATGGCCGGTTTTTTCCGTTAAGGTGGTGATTTTTTATAGGAAATTGTATTTTTATCGCATGATGTTCAAATTTTTTAGTTTCCGCACTGTATGTATGGCTACGCTGTCCGCGCTTTGCATCGCGAACGCAGCTACCGACAAGAAAACTCCTCCTGGAGATTTTTACGACGAAGTTTCACGATTGAACAAGGTTCTTTCCGAAGTCAACCGCAAGTACGTTGAAAACGTAAATCCGACTGAACTTACGGATGCTGCCATCAATGGCATCAGAAACATTCTGGACCCGCACACGACAGTTTTCGCCCCCAAGGACTACGAAAGCCTCCGCGTTTCGATGGAAGGCAAGTTCGGTGGCGTCGGCATTACCATCAGCCTGCGAGACAACATCCTTACGGTTATTTCACCGCTTTCCGGCACGCCGGCATTCAAGCTCGGCATCCGCGCTGGTGACCGTATCCGCAAAATCGACGGTAAAGAAACAAAAGGCATGTCACTTGACGACGCCGTCAACAAGCTCCGTGGTAAAATCGGTACGGACGTAACCGTCGCCATTGAACGCGAAGGCGTTCCCGACCTCATGGACTTTACCATCACCAGAGCAGAAATTATCGTGCACGCCGTTCCGTACTACGGCATGGTAACTCCGGATATCGGCTATATCAAGCTTGCCACCTTTAGCGACAAGACCACAAGCGATGTCGAAAACGCTATCCGTGGCCTCCAGAAGCAAGGCATGAAAAAGCTCATCCTCGATATGCGCTACAATCCGGGTGGACTTTTGAACCAAGCTATCGAAATCAGTGAACTTTTCTTGAAGCCGGGTAATGTCATTGTAAGCACTCGCGGACGCACCCAAAAAACAGAAAGCGCCTCCCGCAGAAATCCGATGCTCAAGTCGGACGTGCCGATGGTCGTTCTCGTGAACCAGGGTTCTGCTAGTGCCGCAGAAATTGTCTCCGGTGCACTTCAGGATTGGGACCGAGCCCTCATCGTCGGTAAGACTTCTTTCGGTAAGGGTTCCGTGCAGACAATCTTCCCGCTCGACAATCAGGGCAACGCGCTCAAGCTTACCACCGCATTCTATTACCTCCCCTTCGGCCGTTGCATCAACAAGCCTGAAAACGGCATCAAGGGACTCAAGCTCCAGGAAGAAGAAGACATTGATGAAGAATCAGAAACTGCAAAGACTGATTCTGTAAAGACCGACACCGCAAAGCGTGACACATTCTACACGAACAATGGCCGTATGATGTTTGGCGGCGGCGGCATTACGCCGGACGTTGACGTGGAACTCGATCCGATGCCTTGGGTTGTCCAGGTGCAGGAACGTATGGCCATGTACTTCAAGTTTGCAGTCAAGATTCGTCCGAGCCTCGAAAAAGCAGGCGTCAAGATGAACTCCGAATGGGTTGTGCCGGATTCGCTCTTCACACAGTTCAAGGCTTTCTGCAAGAAAGACACGAACTTCATGAAGGTCAAGAGCAACGCTCTCGTTGGCGTGGATCAACTTGAAAAGAGCATCATCCGCGAACAGAACTACATGGGCGACAGCGCAAAGACCATTTCTGATTCTACGCTCGTGAAGCGTATCAGCGAAATGCGCAAGGCTCTTGAAGATAACCGCGATGCCCAGTTCGAAGCCAACAAGGACTACATCAAGGACGGCATCAAGCGAGAACTTCTCACCGCTTTTGTGAACGACTCCGTCAGCACAGCATTCTCGCTCAAGCGCGACAAGCAGTTGAACGAAGCCATCAAGTACTTAAGCGACATGCAGCTCTTCAAGAAGTCTATCAGCGCACCGCCAAAGGCTAAGAAGAACACCGCAAAAGCAAAGAAGTAACGGTCCAACTTGATTTCGTTATTGAACAAAATGGCCGAAGGCCTTGGACGTGCGGTCCGACGCTTCCTGAACAAGGTTGTGGGTTACCTCGTGTTCATCTGGGAATTGTTCAAGAACATTCCCGGAGCCTTTACCAATTTTCACACGACTGTTGAACAAATGCACCACGTCGGGATTACAAGTATTCCCGTGGTGTTTGCAGCGTCGCTTGCAACAGGCGCCATCATGTCATGGCAACTCGCATACCAGTTTGGCGACATGATTCCCATGATGTTCGTGGGAATGGCAGTCGGTAAATCCGTGATGGTAGAACTCTGCCCGATTCTTACGGCAATGGTTCTTGCAGGCCGTATCGGCGCTTCGATGTGTTCGGAACTAGGCACCATGGCTGTTACAGAGCAGCTTGATGCGTACAAAGTATTGGGCCTAAACCCTTACAAATACTTACTTGCACCAAGACTTATCGCAACGGTCATCATGCTTCCGGTCCTTACCATTTTGAGCATTTTCATCGGTATTGTCGGCGGTTACGAAGTGGCCCACCTTTACAAAGAAGTATCGTTCTCTGTGTTCTTCTACGGTGTGCGCATGTTCTACCAGAACTGGGATTTGGTCGTTGGCTTAATCAAAGCGACACTTTACGGATTTTTCATTTCGAGTTACGCTTGCTTCTTCGGTTTCTTTACCCACAGCGGTGCAGAAGGCGTAGGCAAGAGCACCAAGGCAACCGTTGTTGCCGGCATGACAAGCATCTTGATTGGCGGGTTCACTCTTTCCAAACTACTGCTTGTTTAACACGATAAAACTTGCAAATGTCTTTAACAAAACGCACAAGCAAAGAAGGATATACGGGGAACAAACTTCAGGACATCAGTGTCCTTTTGGAGCGCGTACTTACAAAGAACCATATCTCCGAAGATATCCATTTCAAAACGATATCCGAGCGGTTCTCAGAAGTGGTCGGGCCCCTACTTGTAAGCCACGTCAAACCCACAGAAATCGACAAAAACACATTGGTGCTAGATGTCCCTAATTCGGCGCTCAAATTCGAATTGAACATCCAAAAAAAAGCTATTATTGACAAGTGTAATTCCCTTTTGGGAAAGCCGTTTATTCAAGGAATACGATTCGCCAAATAAGGGATCTAATAGAGGAATTATGGCAGAAGAAACAGAAGAAGTTAAGAAGGCGGAAGCAGATTATAGCGGTTCGAGTATTACCGTTCTTGAAGGTCTAGAAGCAGTTCGTGTCCGCCCTGCAATGTACATTGGTTCCACCGATATCCGCGGTTTGCACCACCTCGTTTGGGAAGTGGTCGATAACTCCGTAGACGAAGCTTTAGCTGGCTTCTGCAACCATATCGAAATTTCCATTTTGCCGGGTAACGGCATCCGCGTGACCGACAACGGTCGTGGCATTCCGACGGATATCCACCCGAAGGAAAAGGTGGGCACCATCCAGGTCGTGATGACAAAGCTCCACGCCGGTGGTAAGTTCAACAACAGTTCATACAAGGTTTCCGCCGGTCTCCACGGCGTGGGCGTGAGCTGCGTGAACGCACTTTCTAACAAGCTTATCGTTACTGTTCGCCGCAACGGCAGAGTTGTTCGTCAGGAATTTGCTCGTGGCATTCCGACCGGCCCGCAAGTCGATATCGGAGAATCTGACGGAACGACAGGTACATCCGTTGAGTTCTATCCAGACGATACAATTTTCTCGGAAACGGTTTACGTGTACGACACGCTCGCCACGCGTTTCCGCGAACTCGCATTCCTCATGAGCGGTCTTCGCTTGACGCTTACGGACGAACGCGATCCGGAACACAAGCAGACCGACACGTTCTGCTTCCCCGGTGGTGTTTCTGAATTTGTCCGCTACGTTGACGAACACCGCACACCGCTTTTTGCAGAACCTATCCACTTGGTTCTCCCCGACGGCCAGTACCCCTTGGAAGTTGCCATGTGGTACAACGACGGATATCAGGAAAACTTCTTCAGCTTCGTCAACAACGTAAATACTTACGATGGCGGTACGCACGTGACGGGTTTCAAGACAGCCCTCACCCGCGTTATCAGCAAGTTTGCTCAAGACATGCCGAAGGGCAAGAAAGAAGCGCAGATTACCTCGGACGATATTCGCGAAGGCCTTACCGCCGTTATCGCCATCAAGGTTTCGCAACCGCAGTTCGAAGGCCAGACAAAGCGTAAGCTCGGCAACTCCGAAATTGCAGGCTATGTCGCTTCTGCATTCGGCGCTAAGCTCGAAGAATACTTCCAGGAAAATCCGGCAGCCGTCAAGATTATCTTGGACAAAGTTTACAACGCCGCCGTGGCTCGTGAAGCAGCCCACCGCGCACGTACACTCGCCCGCCGCAAGAACGTTCTCGAAAGCGGCGGCCTTCCGGGCAAGCTCGCCGACTGCTCCAGCCGCGACCCGAAGGAATGCGAAATGTTCATCGTGGAAGGGGACTCTGCAGGTGGTTCCGCAAAGATGGGCCGTAGCCGTGAATTCCAGGCAATCCTCCCGATCCGCGGTAAGATTTTGAACGTCGAAAAGGCAAGCCTCCATCGCGTGCTCGACACCGAAGAAATCCAGAACCTGGTGAACGCTATCGGTACTGGCATCGGCACGGAATTCAAGATTGAAAAGCTCCGCTACGACAAAATCATCATCATGACCGATGCTGATGTGGACGGCTCTCACATCCAGACACTTCTCTTGACGTTCTTCTTCCGCTACATGCGTCCGTTGATTGATGCAGGACATATCTTCCTCGCCATGCCTCCTCTGTACAAACTCAAGATTGGGCAGAAGGAACGCTACTTGTTCGACGAAAACGAAAAGGACAAAGTCATGGCCGAAGTCGAAGACAAGAAGAATGTCACGATTACTCGATTCAAAGGTTTGGGCGAAATGTCGCCGGAACAGTTGAACGAAACGACCATGGATCCGAAAACACGTTTCCTCAAGCAGTGCCATGTGGAAGATAGCGTTCTTGCCGACCAGATATTCAGCATGCTCATGGGCGAAGACGTGGAACCGCGCCGCAAGTTCATCGAAACAAACGCATATAAAGTCTTGAACGATTTGGATATTTAAATGAGTCCGACGAAAGCCGACTTCAAAGCAGTCTTATCCCAAGCACGTGACTTGGTAAAAACGGAACTGAATCAGATGGAACAAGTCATTATGCAGGTGGCCAAGAACGCCCCCGCCGGGATTTCTGACCGCCTTATGACATTGTTTAGCCGCAAGGGTAAACGCATCCGTTCAACACTCCTTTGCCTGCTCGCCAACTGCGGATCACAAAAGCCAGACATTGACCGCGTCGCTCACGCCTGTGCAGCAGTAGAACTGCTGCACCTCGCAAGCCTCGTCCACGATGATATCATCGATGGTACAGACGTTCGCCGCGGACAAAAGACAGCCCACCGCGAATGGGGCACGCAAGTAGCCGTGCTCATTGGCGACTATGTGCTTTCGCAGTCCATGCGTTGTGTCATCAACGAAAAAGTTCGTAACGTACCGCTGATTATTTCGGATGCCGCCGACAAACTGATTATCGGTGAAATTCAGGAACTCGACCATTGCGGAGACATGAGCCTTTCGCGCAAAGCCTATAACGAAATCATCGACGGAAAAACAGCAGCCCTCATTGACGCAGCAGCCCGCATCGGAGGCATCATGGCAGGCTTTGACCAGCCTATGGTTGATGAATGTGCCAAGATGGGAACGCATTTTGGAATTGCATTCCAAATTATCGATGACCTGCTCGATTACGGCTATGGTTCCGTGAACATGGATAAAGCCAAGTTCACAGACCTTTCGAACGGGCTTATCACGCTCCCGTTGCTTTACTACTTCGAAGATTGCTCCGCTGAAGAACGCATCGAAATGGAAGGCTTCATCGCAAAAGCTTCTGAAGAAGGCATCCCGGAAAAAATCCAAGACCGTCTGATGGCCAAAAAGAGCTTTGCAAAGGCTAAAGCCGAAGCTCAGGAACACTTGGAACAAGCGCTCGCCATCGCTGACAAATTCCCCAAGAGCAATTTCACCGAAGAAATTTTCGCCATGTTCTCGAGCATGTCCGATAGAGGAAATTAGCTTTACAGCAGAAAGTATAATTAGTTAAGCCTGCGAGATTCGCAGGCTTTTCTTTTTATTTTATGCTATATTTCGAGCAAAAACAAAACTTTAAAAAGGAGAAATGGAATGAAACTCAGAATTCTTTTGCTTGCAGCCTTCGCTATGATTTTCGCAGGCTGTGCCAAGAAAGCCCCCACATTTTCGGTCGCACAAACATGGACCGAAAAGCCGACAAAGCTCACAGTCGTCTTCACGGAGCCGGTCGTTGAAAATCAGGATGACCTCAAGGATGACATTGAAGAATATGCAGACAACTTTGGCGAATGGTTCAAGCTCGAACTCAAGAAAGACTACGAGACCTACATCAAGAATTCCATCGCCATGGATTACCAGAAAGTTGACTCTACGGGCATGATTATCGAAACGGACCACGTAGATACCACAGAATTCAAGACCCCGAAACCGGCTTCTATGGAACAGGGCAACGGCTACTACTTGGCAATCTCCAATGTACTCTTTAGCCGCAGAGAAGATGCTCACGCCAATCAAGCCTATTATTCTTCAGGTGCCGCATTTGGTGCAAACGTCAATCCTGGGCAAAACAGCATGGCATTCGCAGGCGAAACCATCGTTCAGAAAGGCCTCTGGATTTACGCAGACTACGCTATTTATAACCAGTCTGGTGAACGCGTAGCCTTCGGTCACGAAGAAATCCGCAGTTCCTTCACCTACGCCATGACCCGTTCTGACTGGGAAAAGTGCGTCTTGGCATTCGTCAAGAGAAGCATCGCCAGAACGCCAATTCTGAAGTAACATAAAAAGTCTGCCATTCATCAGCGACGGACTAATTACCTTTCAAACAAAAAGCGCGGCCACAATGGTCGCGTTTTCTTGTTACTAGTAATGGGGGCGGCATGCGCAAAGCGCAAAACTACTTCTTGCGCATCCAAACAGCAAGGAAAACAAACACAGAGAGGAAGCAAATTGCGATGATGATCCAGAACGCCACCGGGGAGCCTACGGTCGCATCGCCATTCATACCAAACGGGAGTTTCACGTTCATACCGAACAAGCTGGCGAAGAACGTCGGGAGCGATATAGAAATCGTCACGATAGTCAAGTTTTTCATCAACTGGTTCACGTTGTTATTGATCACGCTTGCGCGGGCATCCATCATGGATGTCAAAATGTTGGCGTAGATGTTAGCCTGTTGCAAGCTCTGTCCGTTTTCAATCTGGATATCTTCGAGAAGTTCTCGTTCTGCTTCGGTCCAGTTGAGGCTACGGCCCAGCTGAAGCTTGCGCAACAGCGTATCGTTACTGTTCAAAGCGCTCACGTAGTAAATCAAGCCCTTGTTCAAGCTGAACATCGAGAGAAGGTACTTGTTTTCCATCGAGGTGTTCAGGCGCTGTTCCAAGTCATCATTGATGCGGTTGATAATCTTCAAGTGTTCGTTGAAGTGTGCAATCGCAAAGCTCAACACGCGGAGCACAAATGTATTCAGGCTATCGATTTTAGAGAACTTGCGTTCGTCCATCACCGGAATATCGCTGTCCGTAAGGAGCAAGACCCAATCCTTGAAAATGAATATGCCAAAAGATTCCACACGGAATTGGAAATTATCTTCGGCAGAATAATTCTTGGGCTTTTTAAACACGATGGTCGTAAAATCATCGTCGTATTCGATACGGGAAAGTTCGTCCGAGTCAAATGCGGAGGCAATCGTATGTTCCGTTATCTCATATTCCTTAACAAGGATGCTGCGCTGTTCCTGGCTTAAAGAACCCATCATAACGATGTCAGCAGCTTCTTCGTTCGGAGCTACTGAGAGACGACCGGATTCGATTTTGTAATACTTGAGCATACCGCCCCCTTTATCGAACATGGGCAATATAGAAAAATAGACGATAGACGAAAGACTAAAGATGAAAAAATTCCATTAAAAAAAGCAGATAATAGCAATAGAAAAGCCCCGGCTTAGCCGGGGCTCAGAATATCACATGTGTAAATTACACACCCTTCTTGAACTTCTTGCTCCACCAGAGAACGATCGGAGAGCAGACGCACACAGAAGAGTAAGTACCGATAAGGATACCGAAGCACTGAACGAGACCGAAGTCGCGGATGGAGGAACCACCCTTAACAGCGAGGACCACGCAAACGAAGAGAGTCGTGAGAGAGGTAATCACCGTACGGCTAAAGCACTGGTTCAAAGAGCTATTGACGGTCTGTTCATACTTAGCAGAACCGAAGAGAGCGGTATTTTCACGGATACGGTCGAAGTTCACGATGGTATCGTTGACAGAGTAACCAATCATCGTGAGGAGCGAAGCGATCAAAGCACCATCGAAGGAAAGGCTGAATGCCGAGATAAAGCCGAGCGTAATGATAGTATCGTGAATAAGGCCGAGCACAGCAGCAACACCAAAGCCAAGGCCAAGCTTGCCGAATCGGAACCACACATAGAGAGCGATGCCGAGCCATGCGAGAATCACAGACAAAATAGCATTGAAGCGGAGTTCCTTACCGATGGTCGGCCCCACAGTGTCCTTAGCCACGATTTCGCACTTCTGATTTGCGGCTTCGAAAGCCTTAGCCATCGTGAGTTCGAAATTAGCGTCATCAGCATGGAGGCTGATCTGGTAAGAGTTAGCAGAAGTACCACCGAGAGAACGAACGCGAGCACCCTGGATGCCAGCCTTGCTCAAAGCCTTGTTCAAGTCGGTTTCGTGCTTGGCATCATCCTGATACTGGATTGTATAGACCTGACCACCCGTGAAGTCAATGCTAAAGTCAAAGCCCTTCACAGCGATGCATGCGATACTTGCAATAATGAGAATCCAGGAGAGAACCTTGAACTTGCCACGGTTCTTCATAATCTGAAGGTTAGCATTGTTCAAAGCCTTGAAGCCAGAACCGATAGAGAGCGTCGTTCTGTCGCGCTTAGCAAGTCTCCAATCGAGAATTGCACGGGAAATCGTGATAGCGCAGAAGAGAGAAGTGAGGATACCGATCGTAAGCGTAAGACCGAAACCCTTAACAGAACCCGTACCGATTTTGTACAAAATAAGACCCGTCAAAACGGTCGTCAAGTTGGAGTCCAAGATGGCGCTGAAAGCACGTTCGTAACCCTTAGCAACAGCGGCACGAGCGGTGAGGCCGTTCTTGAGTTCTTCACGGATACGTTCGAAAATAATCACGTTCGCGTCGAGAGACATACCGACAACGAGGATGAAACCAGCAATACCCGGGAGAGTAAGCGTTGCGTTGAACACGGACATCACAGCGGCAGTCACGAGAGCGTTGACCATCACGCCAATACTTGCGATGAAACCACCGAGGCGGTAGTAAGCAACCATGAACACCAAGCAGAGCAAAAGGCCGATTGCACCGGAACCGAAGCCCTGGACGATGTTTTCTTCACCGAGGGTAGCACCAACGCTGCGGCTTTCGATGATCTGCATCGGAGCCTTGAGAGCACCAGCCTTCAACACAACAGCGAGACGGTTTGCTTCAGCCATGTCTTCGAGACCTGTAATCTGAGCTTCGCCGTTCGGGATACGGTCACGGATAACCGGAGCGCTAATGACCTGGTTATCAAGAACGATAGCCATCTGCTTGCCAACGTTGGCAGCAGTCACAGCAGAGAACTTCTTAGGACCAATGCCACCGAACTTGAGGTTCACGGCAACTTCACCAGCACTCATACCATCGCTTACGCGGTACGGACGAGCATCCGTGATATCGTCACCGCCCATTTCTGCACGGCGCTTGAGGAGGTAAAGACGCTTGGCCTTGATGTTAGAATCGCGGCGGAGCTTTTCGAGACCGCTACCGAAAGCGAAAGCGACATCGCGCGGGATGAGCTTCTGAACCCCTTCAGTGGCGAGGAGTTTCTTAACCTTTTCGATGCTTTCTTCAGCAATGAAACCGCCATTGCCGAAAGAGAGGAAGAAGGAAGAAAGGGACTGTCCGACCACGTCTGCCGGAGCGGCTTCTTCAGCAGCAGCAGAATCCTTCTTTTCTTCGGTCTTGGCAACGCCACCAGCAAGAAGTTCTTCATCGGACAAAGCCTGTTCCTTAGCTTCCGGAGCCTTCTTGGCAGAATCAACCTTTGCGGAATCGCTTACCGTAGAATCAGCGATAATGTCGGTCGTCTGACGGGTGAGGTACTGGTCGATAAGGCCAACAACCTGCGTAAACTTTTCAGATTCAGCGAGAATCTTGAATTCAAGCTTTGCCGTAGAACCCACGAGCGACTTTGCCGTAGAGTCATCCACACCAGCCAGTTCAACGACAATACGGTCGTCGCCGGTCGGAGAAATCTGCGGTTCAGAAAGACCGTACTGGTCAACACGGTTACGGATGATTTCGAGAGACTGAGCCTGAATATCCTTGATATCTTCGCCATCCTTGAGGCCAGACTGGTCAATCTGAAGAGTAATGCTTGTACCACCGGCAAGATCCAAACCGAAGTTGATGGACTTTGCGCCCATCTTCGGATTTTCCTTGAGGAACGTCTTTTGTTCTTCACCCTTCTTGGTGTGAACCTGGATAGAAGGCCATACAGAAATGGCTGAAATAATGATGACTGCGAGAATTACAAGTTCTCGAAGACCGAATTTATGTTTATTCATTTGTAATCCCTTAAAAGGCATTAAACATACTAGTTGCGGGACAAAGATAGAAAAGTAGGAAGTAGGAAGTAAGAAGTAAGAAGTAATTTTAGGCTCAAAAAGGGGGATGTTCCCCCTGATTGCAGCCCCTACGGGTCTTCCATCACCCCTTCAAACGGGCTTCAGACGCCAGCCCGTAACGCCTGGCTTATTTTATCTCAAACAAAGGATCGGTTTTTGCGGTCGAAACAACAAGAGTCATCTTCTTCTTGCCGAGGGTACGGATAATTTCTAGGCGACCTGCACGATAGGCAATCTCAAGCGAGCCATCGCGCAGCACGCGTTCCTTATTGCGGAGCGCAATCAAGCTTTTTAAATAGTCATAGACAGGCGCCATCTGCATTTCCGGGAATTTATCCCACGGGAACGTCCTGCGATTATCGGGATCCTTCCCTCCGACCATACCGATTTCGTCACCATAATATATACAGGGAGCCCCCGGCAAAAAGAACAAAAGTGCAAGCGCAAGTTTCACCCGCTGCAAATTTGAGCATGGAAGCGAAGCAAGTCGAATCGTATCGTGGCTTCCGAGCAAGTTCATCGGCACGCCAAAACGATTCTTAGGGAACGCCTCTTGCAAGCGATTCGCAAACTCGTCAAGTTCTATAGCCTTTTCCTCGAAAAGATAAGCCAAAACCGCCCTGCGCAACGGATAATTCATCACGCCATCGAACTGGTCGCCCTGCAGCCAGCGCGAAGGCTCATCCCAAATTTCACCGACAATATACGCATCCGGGTTAATCGCCTTGATGCGGCGACGGAATTCCTGCCAGAAGCTATCATCGTCAATTTCGTTCGGAACATCGAGGCGCCAGCCGTCAATGTCACGCTTCATCCAGTACTCGCCCACCGAGAATAGGTAATCGCGGACGTCGGGATTATCAGTATTAAACTTCGGGAGCGCGGGGTAACCCCACCAGCAATCGTAATTGGGCTTGCCCGAATACGCGTGGAGCGGCCAGCCGTGCACATGGAACCAATCCACGTACGGGGAATTCTTGCCGAGTTCCATCAAGCTGTTGAACTGGAAAAAACCACGCGAGCAATGGTTGAACACGCCGTCCAGAATCACACGAAGCCCAAGCTTGTGCGCGCTTTTGACCAATTTATCGAAATCCTTGAGCGTCCCCAAAACAGGGTCTATTTCAAAGTAATCGACCGTATGGTAGCGATGGTTGGAATTGCTCTTGAATATCGGGCAAAGGTAAATTGCATTTACGCCAAGAGACGCAATGTACTTCAGCTTTTCGCAAATGCCTGCGAGGTTTCCGCCGAACATGTTTTCACGGGTCGGGAGCGTATCCCAATCCACAAACTTCCCGACCGCCTTGTACTTTGCACTACGGCAAAAGCGGTCCGGAAAAATCTGATAGAAAACAGCGTCCTTGACCCAGGCGGGAGCGCTAAATCTTCCAGAGGGCACGGGACTTACGTTCTTCGACAAGTTTGCTAATCTCCGAAATCAAGCCCGCATTGGCAAGCAGGTCCTCGACACTGCACGGCGTACGATACGTCCAGTTCTTGCCACCGACCGTTCCCGGAATGTTGACACGCTCTTCCTTCGGGTCGCAATCAGAAAGCGAAGCCGAAAGCGCAAAGTAATCCTGGATGGGCGGAATGCAGAACAAACTATTTGCAGTAAACACATGCGAAAGAATGTCGTGCACCACAGGCGGCGTGAGCTTTTCAGGAGCAACACCTGGCAAGCCGGCGTGAGACCAGTAGAAACCCTTGTCAAAATCAGGTTCTTCCCACAAGCCGCGGAGCGTCGAAGTATCGTGGCAGCTCGTTGTGCAAACGGAGAGGCGCGGATAATCTTCCATGCTGTAATACGGAGAATACGGCACGTTCCAATCGCGTGCCCAGCGTTCAATGCGGAGCGACATGATATCGAGCTTTTTCAATACAGTCGGCACGCAAGGCGGCACAGCGCCAAGGTCTTCGGCACAAACAAGCATATCCGTTTCGCCAGCAAGTACAGACAAAAGCTTCATTGCATTCTGTTCCCAAAGTGCATTCTGCGCCTGTTCATTCTGCCCAATCAATTCACGGAGCTTATCTTGTTCGTTCTGCGGAAGCGTAAAGAGCACCGGCTGGTTGTACCAGTACCAATACGGATAGTACGTATTTTCGTCACCTGTCGGGATGAACACGCGGTCCCAGTAAACGCGGAGCATGGAATCCTTGACTTCTTGCGGTTCGTCAAGAGAAAGAATTGCGCGTTCCGACAAGTATTCCGGCTTGACGACAAAGCGGTCGAACTTGCCCGGCAGATTTTCAAAATACAGAGATATAAGCCTGTCCGTTTCGTTGCCGAGGAATTCGCGCAACTGGTCCACACCGAAATTCGGACGGCGCAAATATTCCAGCGTTTCACGGCAGAATCCCGCATTGCGCAACACATCCCACGTGAGCGGGATAGACGGCTGGAAACGGCCCAAGATACCCGTCGATTCAGATTCAGGAATGGCCCAAATGCGGAAGAATCCGAGCACATGGTCAATGCGGTAAGCATGATAGAACTTGCTTGCCTGTGCTAAACGGCGGCGCCACCATCCAAAATCATCGGCCTCGAGAACGTCCCAGCGGTATGTCGGGAAGCCCCAGTTCTGGCCACCATAGCTGAACATGTCAGGAGGTGCACCGGCGCGGTCCGCAAGCGAGAAATACTTACGGTCAAACCAGACATCGGCACTGTCTTCGTTGATGAGGATAGGAACATCGCCCTTCAAGCGGAGCCCGAGCTTGGAAACTTCGTTCACGGCAGCGGTAAACTGGCCTTCGGCGGTGTACTGCATCCAGGCCTGGAACAGCACGTCCCTGTAATTTTTCATCCAAAGTTTGTCGACATCGGCAGCAGAGGGATTCTGGAACTTTTTCCAATCCTTCCAACTGGCTTCGTTGTTCTGCGCCTTGAGCGTGCAGTAAACGCAATACGATTTAACCCAGGAATTTTGATCAATCCAAGCAAGCAGTTTCTTCGAAGACTTGAGGACATCGTAACGGGAATCATAAATTTTGCGGAGAATGGAGCGCTTCCAAGTGGTAATGCGGTAGTAGTCTACACGTTCAATACCAGCAAACTGGGCACGGGCCTTTTCGATTTCGTGTTCAAAAGCAGAAGCACCTTCGACAGACTGCACATTGATGAATACCGGGTTCAACGCAAACGCACTGCGAGCGCTATAAGGACTCGGTTCAGAACCCGTATCGTTTACAGGCAAAAGTTGAATGATATTAAATCCGCAAAATTTGGACCATTGGGCAAAAGGAATCAAATCCAAAAATTCGCCAACGCCAATGCTGTGTTTGCTGTGAAGACTGAAAAGAGGAACGGCTACGCCGGTTTGGAAAGAAGTTAAATCACCATATCGCATGCTTCAAATATAACTCCAAATTTTTAAAAGAATCTTTCAAATTATTTGCAAATAAAAAAAGGCTCGGAAACCCGAGACCAATTCTTATTCTTAATCGTTCTTTATAGAATTAGGCACGCTTTGCGTACTTCTTAAAGCTCTTGATCAAGAGGGCGGCGAGAATGCAATACATTGTTTTAGACTCCTTGTTTTTGACGGCGCCAATATTAACAAATTTTTACTACCACGTCAAGGGATTTTAGTATATATTTCCGCGACTTTTTAGATAAATCGTCCATGAAACTTTTACAAGATTCCCTTCAAAAATGAAACTTGCAAAGTTTCGAAAAAAAACGCTCCATCGCACTGCACGCGGGCGGGGCCCCAGCTCGGAGTTTTTCACCCATCCTGGCGCAAGCGCCAACCTTACGGCTCAGCAATGGGGCTGCAAGCAGCCCCGCTGCGTTCGCCTTTTAAGGTTGTGGCCGACGCTTCCATTCTCTCAACAACAGTCTACATTCCCTTTAAATAAGCCAATCAACTCGCTATCACGCAATGATAAAAAGGAAAAGCCTTTTCATAAAACAGGCAAAGCCACGGGAAATCCGTGGCATCGCGTTCAGTTTGATTGGAGAGAGAAAATCTTTTTTCGATTAAGCACGCTTTGCGTATTTCTTAAAGCTCTTAATCAAGAGGGCGGCGAGAATGCAGTACATTGTTTTGACTCCTTGTTTTTGACGGCGCCAATGATAACAAAATTTTACTAACGTTTCAAGGGTAAAAAGTATATATTCGCGAAAATTTTTCAAAACCGACACAGAGGGCGCGCGCCACTAACGTTGTCATGATCCGCGTATGGGGACGACATCGCCATTCTCGCAATCAAATCCACGATTTCACCTATTATATTGCAATCTCCAGGGTGGAAATTTGATAAATTGCCTACATGAAACGTTTTTTGATTTTATGTCTCGGTTCAATAGCATTTGCAAACGCAACGCATAAGATAACGATAAAAGAGGACCGCGTCGAAGCCGGCCAGATATTCCATTTGCAACTGCAAATCCCATTAAAAGAACTGCCCCAAAATAGAAGTACACCGAGGCTCAAAACCCGCAACGACTTTAAACTTCTTGGACTCGACAGTGCAAAAAACCCGATGACATACGAGGCTCTGACAACCGCTCATGCCGGTCACAGAATAACCGTCGATACAGCACAAATCTATACATTCCAAGTGAAAGCTCCGCAAAAAACAGGACAATTCGACCTCGGGTCACTAAGTTGGAAAGTCAATGGCAAGCAAAGTATCATCAGCGACAAATACCAAGTAACCATATCCCGCCCTTACAGCGCGCCAGCCTTAGAAGCAAGCATGACTTCAAGCAAGCAAAGAGTTTATGAAGGCGAACAATTCGGCATTAGCTTCGAGTTGCATTCATACGAGAACTGCATGGGAGTCTTGGGTTCTGACAGTGTTGACTTCGGCAATAATTTCACCTCTTACCGCAACGACAATCTTAAAACGGAAAGCAAAAGCTTCGGAAATCATGAAAGTCTGACAACGATTCCTTTTGCATGGTGGCTCATCCCGAACAAAAGCGGAACGCTCGAAATCCCGGCCTACAAGTTCAAATACACCTCAAAAAGTGAACCAAAGACGGTTAAAGAAGAAAAACAAGTGAACGGCCATACGTACACAAGCACCCGCACCACACAGGAACACGTCGAAAAAGAAGCCTTTACCGCCCCCATCTTCATTACAGTTCTCCCGCTCCCGACTAGAAGCAGGCCTACGGATTTTTCAGGAATGGTCGGCTCTTACAAATTTAAAGTCTCTTTCGACCGTACAAAAATTAAAATCGGCGAATCCCTTACACTAATCATCAACATCAGCGGTGACGGCGCGATAGGAAAAATTACAAACCCGAAGCTCCCCGACCTAAGCGATTTCCGTTGGGAACTCCCCGAAATAGACATTAACGAAAGAATCGAAGACACAAAAGTTATTACCACCAAAGACATCAAAATGGCACTCTACCCGAGAAACGCGGGAACCTTCAAAATCCCCGCCATTACATATTCCTGGTTCAATCCAAGCAAGAAAAAATACGAAAAGGCATCTGCAGGCCCGTGGACCATCGAAGTCGAATAGGATCTAACAACATGAAACGATTTTTCCTTTTATTTTTCAGTCTCGCCGCATTTGTAAACGCAGAGCCCCATTCGAACATCGTCAATGACGTCATTCAAGCCGATGAAACATTCATTTACGAACTCATCGTCCCGCACAAGGATCTTCCCAAAAACAGAAGCGCACTCCGACTGGAAACACGCAACAACTTTAAACTTCTTAAAATCGACAGTACAGACGAATTAAGGCCTCTAGACAAAAACGACGCTTTTACCATGTTTTTCGGTGGGTCCCAAGCACAAAGAACACGCATTTATTCATTCCATATCAAAGCTCCGGAAAAAACAGGAAAGCAGGTTCTCGGATCGCTCTACTGGGATGCCGATGGAAAAACAACGGCTATCGAAAGCAACATTTCGGTTTACGTGCATCGACCCTACAGTAAAGATGCTATCGATATAAGTCTCGTTCCGAGCAAAACAACCGTTTACGAAGGAGAAACCTTCAGCATCACGCTCAAATTCCATTTATACGATCATTTCCACACGCCCTTGCAACAACCCGTCATAGACACAAACAGCAATTTTAACATCACTCTCATTGAAAAACCAAAAACAGACTATAAGCCCGTCGAAGACACCAACAACGAACTCGAAGCGTCCATGTTATTCGCTTGGCTCAGTCCGACCAAGAGCGGAAAACTCGAAATTTCGCCCATTAAGGTCAACTATACACAGAGCACTAAAGATGAAGTCGTCAAGACAAAAACACTAAATACCGTATCTTATGAAATCAAAACTGATTCCATTTCAAAGGTAGCCACAGCCACCCCGCAATCTATAACGGTTATTCCGCTCCCAGCCGACAACAAGCCCGTAAACTTTTCGGGAATGGTCGGAGAGTTCCGTTTCGATGCAAACTTTGACCGTACACACTTGAAAATCGGTGATGCACTCACGCTCAACATAAACATCAGCGGAGATGACATTTCAGGAATCATCGCCAACCCGAAACTCCCCGACTTGATAGGTTTCCGCTGGGAAATTCCTGAAATAAGTACCGTCAAGAAAAACGAAAATTCTAAAACCATCACGTCAAAAAATATCAAGGTGATTCTTTATCCTAAGGAAAAGAAAGTCTTCGAAATCCCCGCTATTACATATTCCTGGTTCAATCCAAGCAAGAAACAATACGAAACAGCATCCGCAGGCCCGTGGACCATCGAAGTCGAATAAAAATCCGACCATAGACCCCATCTCGCCCGCTAAAATTTGGTAAATTATGAGGCATGAAACGATTTTTGCTTTTATGTCTCGGTTTAACAGCATTTGTAGGCGCAGAGCCATCTCTTCAAGTCGATAGCGACCGCATCGAAGCGGGTCAGACATTCAATTTGCAGTTCATCGTTCCGATTCAAGAACTGCCACAAAACAGAGGCGCACTCCGCCTCGAAACACGCAACAACTTTAAATTCCTCGGGCTCGACAGTGCCGATCAGGTAATGCGCCCGGGCATGGAAGACCTTTTCAATTCATTCTTCGGCGGTGGCGGAAGAGCTTACAAGGCCCGTGTCTATTCTTTCAAAATTAAAGCCCCGAAAAAGACAGGCACGCAAGAACTCGGAACGCTCACATGGATGATTGGCGGCGAAGCCAACACCATCAGTAACAAAATTCCAATCACCGTGCAACGTTCCTACAACGACGATGCTCTCGCCGTAAGCCTTACCCCGAGCAAAAAGTCCATTTACGAAGGTGAACAGTTCAGTGTCACCCTCAGTCTCCACACTTTTGAGCATTTCCAGGGCGGTCTCCAGGCCACCGACATGAGCACCGGCAACGATTTTATCGTCCACCGCAACGACCTCTCGAATCTGGACTTCAAACCGGTCGAAGGTGCCCGCCGCGAAATGAAGGCTTCCGCCAAATATGCATGGTTAAGCCCGACCAAGAGCGGCACGCTCCAAATTCCATCTTTCAAATTCAAGTACACCAAGCTTGGCGAGCCCAAAGTCGTCGAAGAAAAGAAGCAGATGGGCGCCATGTCGTTCTCAAGCCGTAGCGTCAAGCAGGAATCCATCGAAACGGAAACCTCCACCGCCCCGCTTTCCATCACCGTTCTCCCGCTCCCGACTGAAGGCAAGCCCGAAGACTTTTCGGGAATGGTCGGTAACTATAACTTTAGCGCGAACTTCGACCGCACAAACCTCAAGGTCGGCGAAGCCTTAACACTCGCGATTAGCATCAAGGGCGACGGCACGCCGGGTACGATTACCGATCCGAAACTCCCCGACTTTAGCGATTTCCGCTCCGTGCCTCCCGAAAACAGCATCGACAAGAAAGTCAAGGGCAACAAGGTCATCACCTCGAAGGATATCAAGGTGTTCCTCTACCCCAAAAAGAAAGGCACCTTCGAAATTCCTGCCATTACATATTCCTGGTTCAACCCAGCCAAAAAGAAATACGAGACAGCATCGGCAGGCCCGTGGACTATCGAAGTTGAAAAGAGCGATGCCCCCGCAGAACCTGTCTACCAGGCGCCTGTTGCAACGACACCGGGCTCTTCTACCCCAGTCGTTCAAAAGCAAGAAATTGAATTTCTCGGCAGCGACATCCGCTTTATCCACCCGATTACGGACAAGTCCGAAACCGTCGCACCGCACAGGAGCGCATTGTTCTGGATTCTTTTCCTCGCTGCAATTCCGTTCTACCTGATTGCAAACTTCGCCATTGCAAGAAAGCGCAAGCGCAACAGCAACACGGCGCTCGTCCGCAAGGGCAAGGCAAACAAGTTGCTCAAGGAAAAGTTCGCAAACGCCCGCACCGCCCTCAAGAACGGCGACGGCAAGGCATTCTTTGCAGCACTTGAAAACGGTCTTATCGATTACCTCAGTAACTTGACAAACGTCGAGTTCAAGGGCATGACTCGCCCGCAAATGAAGCAGGAACTTTCAAAGCGTGGCGTCAAGGATGAAACGATTGAAGCCATCAACAGTTGGCTTGAAAAATGCTCGTTTGTGCGTTTTGCTCCGGTCACAGCTTCGACCGAAGAACAGTCCCAAATGCTCGCAGATGTCGAAAAACTTTGCGAGGCGCTGAAGCTATAAAAACTTTAACATGTCATTCCCGCCACCGCGCGGGAATCTCCAATGGACGCTTTTATGAAACTGAATAGAATTATTTTGACGATCGCCATGGCGCTCCTCCTTACCTCAGCAGCAAGCGCCTCCGAAAAATGCGCCGGCATTGACGCCGGCACCAAAGCGTATAACGAAAACGACTTTGAACGCGCAATTGACGAATGGCGCACCTGCGTTGACGAAGGCCTCGTCAATGCGGACCTCTATTACAATCTGGGTAACGCCTACTACCGCAGCGGCAAACTCGGCTTCGCCATTTTCTACTACAAGTCCGCACTCCGTTTGCATCCAAGCGATGACGATATCCAGCACAACCTGAATTTCGCACAGACAAAAACTCGCGACAAGGAAGGCGACGAAGAAGAGAACCCGATTCTCGAAGGACTCATGGATCTGCACCACGCGCTTTCGCTCAAGAGCCAGATGAACATTTCCCTCGTACTCTTCTGGGCAATTGCACTCGTGATTCTCGCCCGCCGTTTCGTGAACAGCAGCCGCGGCAAGAACATCTGCACAGGCGTCGTGTTCGGTATGAGCGTCATTCTCTGCACCATTGGCGCAAGCGCTCTCTACAAAATGTACACGCTCGAAACAGACATCACGGGCGTCGTGACCGCCTCTAGCGCCGACGTGACAAGCGCCCCGAGCGACAAATCTCAAACGCTCAACACGCTCTCCGAAGGCACAAGCTTCGAAGTCATCGGTGAACAAGGCAACTTTGCAGAAATCCGCCTCGGCGAAAAAATCCGCGGTTTTGTAAAGCTCAGCGAAGTCGGGATTGTAAAGTAATTACAGCAACGAATCGTTATACCATTCGCCTAAGTTTTTTACTGAAGGTATGTGACGCCCAGATTCGTCACATTTCCAAATATCGCTTCGGAAAAGTTTGCCTGTATAAGGAGGCATTTTTCCATCTTTTATAATTCCATCCGTATCAGCAATCAAAAAAATCGTTTCTATCACCCATGTGGACAAAATGCAGCCATTGCCACCTGGGTGTACTTCAACAAAGCTTATTTCATCATTTGTTAATTTATTCAGTATAACAAACAAAGGATCAGCCCCAACCTCAACAAGAACGGCATAGAATTTCACATTAGACGAAAACTTATTTTTTAAAAGTGGCGCAGTCTTGGGAAAACATTCTGCAATGCTCTCTTCAGAAATAGAGTTCAAAAAAATCATATCATCTTCTTCATCTAACCGAACCATAACATCGGCACATTTACTAGAAATACTATATGCATTTACTGCCAACACATGACTATCAAAACTTACGGAACTTTCGCCAGGCGCGGCAAACTGAGATATGTATTTTGAAAATGTAGGTTGATCAGTTCCCGCAGATGAAGAAATTGCACTTTCTGATGATGACGAAGCCGTTTCAACAGACGATGAGGAAACATCATTTGTTGACGAACTAACAGGATTATCGGTTTCAGAATACGCAACATCCGAGGACGAACTTATCAGCGAACTGGACGAAGTGCTCGTGAGAGTCGGAGCAAAATTTACGCTAGAATCTCCGTCATCGGAGCATGCGCAAAACATCAATGAAGTAATCAAAGAGACTATAGATAATCTTTTCATAAACACACTTCTCTCTTCAGAAAATGTTTATAACCTTTTATAAATATAAATAAACAAGCTTCGAAGTCATCGGTGAACAAGGCAACTTTGCAGAAATCCGCCTCGGCGAAAAAATCCGAGGTTTCGTCAAACTCAGCGAAGTCGGGATTGTAAAGTAATTACTTGAAGGGTTTGTCCCAGGGACTAACCCATGTAGAATCATTTCGAATAATGGGAATGGTGACTTCTGTAGGGAATTTTCCAGATTCCCTCGTCGGAACAACAGCTGTAACGACAGCTACAGGAAGCGCAACCATATCCAAAAACAACATAGTCACTGCAACGCTACCGTGACCTCTACCATCCGAAAAGAACGGCCAGTAACGCAACAAGCCTGCGCTAAAATGATATGAGGACTCGCCGCGATATACCCACAAGCTTCCGTAAACAATTTCATTTTTACGAGCTTCCAAATAAATTGCGTCATCACTTGTTGAAGATTTAAAGCGGCAATAATCACTTGTCGGACAAACCTGTTCTCCATCGCAATAAATGGAATAATCCCCTTTGCCATCGGATACGGAAACCCTCATTTCGTAACGAGATGCGCACCCGACAAAAAGTAAAGACAGAATTAAAATTATATACCGTTTCATTTTACACGCAAATTACACAATTTGACCGCCACCGAGGACCATGTCGCCATCGTAAAAGACGGCACATTGGCCCGGTGTCACGGCAAAGAGCGGTTCGTCAAAGACGGCGACCGCTTTGTTTGTATCGACAATTGTAATTTCGCAACCTACTGCACGTTGGCGATAACGCACCATGCCTTCGGCGCGGAACGTCATCCCGACCTCCCGCGCACCGCCGTGCCATTCGCAGTTCACCATTTCCACACGGTCAAAGCAGACCGACGACTTGTCGCCCGTCACGAGAATGTCCCCCGTTTCGGGGTCCACATGCTTCACGAACGCAGGCACACCAATCGCCACGCCCAGACCTTTGCGCTGACCGACCGTGTACTTATGGAACCCATCGTGCGTATTCCACACCTTGCCCTTTTCATCCACGAAGCGGCCCGGGCGTGTCATCTCGCCAAAGCGGTCCTTCAAAAACTCCGTGTATTGCGAACCGTAAATATCAAAGCAAATGTCTTGGCTGTCGCCCGTCTTGGCATTCACAAAGCCGTTCTGTTCGGCGATTTTGCGCACTTCGCTTTTCACGTACGTTCCAAGCGGCGTGAGCACGTGATTGCGGCGTTCATCGGAAACCCAGAACAAAAAATAGCTCTGGTCCTTGCCGGGGTCTCGCCCACGCAAAAGCCTACGCACACCATTCACTTCTTCGATGCGCACGTAATGCCCTGTTGCCAAGAATTCGGCGCCGAGCGATTTGGCATAATCCATCATCCAGCCAAATTTGATAAAGCGATTGCAATAGCAGCAAGGATTCGGCGTACGCGCATGCGAAAAATCCGCATGGCAACGCTTCAAGACTTCACCTGTAAATGCGTCGGAGCAGTTGGCCACATGGTGCTCGATGCCAAGCTTTTCGGCAATGGCACGGGCGCGCACAACACTCGGGTCGTTTTCGGCATCAAAGGCGCTATCGACATCAGGCAAAACGCGGAGCGTCACGCCCACGACTTCATAACCCTGCTGTTGCAAAAGAAGAGCGGCCACGGACGAATCCACGCCACCGCTCATGCCGACCGCTACTCTTATTTTAGACATGGCGCAAGCGCTCCTAGTCAAAACGCAACATCAAAGCAAGTTCGAACTGGAGAATCTGGCGGATGTGAGCCGTTTCGTCATCCAGTTTTTCGTGAATTTGCCTATACTCGATGTAAGAACTGAGCGAAGCCATCTTGTTGAACGTGTACGATGCGCTCGGACGAATGAACCATTCATGAGTTCTCGACGGAACCGTACGATAGCTCAGTTCAAGCTTCGGCTTGTAAATCGTTCTATCCGATTCAGGAATTCCAGAATCATATTTCCACTGCACAAAGATTCCGTCGCCAGTTTCCTTGTTTCTCATGTCATAGCCTTCCACCGGCTTGTATTCCTTACGGATAGTCTTCTTGTAATCGTAACCAGCAGTAAGCTTCAAGTCAATATTATTCTTGAGCTTAAAGTACCATTTCCAAAGTTGGAATCCCTTGTCGAGCTTGAGCGGATACGAAATCGAGAAATCATCACCGATATTGATACCAAAGTCATTGTAGAGCCATGTCGGAATCCACGGTGTTTCGAGGAAGTAGCGAGTTGTATCCGTGCAAAGTTCGTCATCGTTCTTCGGCCAGCACGGACTCGAAACCACTTCTTCCTTCGGGCGGCGATTCGTCGATTCAATCTTCATGCGTACGTTGTTTTCAATACGCATGTTGTTTTGCAGCAAGAACGTCACACGGATAAGCGGGTTAAAGTTCCAAACGCGAGCCCAAGAATCTTCGGCGCTCTGGAACGGGCGGCTAGTCATTGTACGGTTATAGTCAAAACGGCTGTTCAAGCTTACGCTACGGAAGCTATTCAAGAACGAAACCTTCTGGGCTATATTCGGAATAGAAATACCGATACCAAACTTCGGGAACGTAGTCGTAGTGTCGATGTACAGCGGATATTCACGAGACTGCGAGAAATCTTCCTTCCACTGGAAATCGGTCGTCAACGAAATATCCCAAATCGGAAGCGTAAGACCTGTAGAAATCTGCAAAGAACGAGATACAGAATTGCGGAAACTACCCTGATACACAAGCGTATCCACATTCTTGTTCCTGTACTGCGCAAAGCCGGTAAAATCATCACGGCTTGTAAGTCCCATATTACCCGTCATGATATTCCAAAGGCCACGGCCGCCACGACCATCTCCAAGGCCCAAGCCATAGAGGTAATACTGGAACGGAGTCACGCCCTGTTCTTCGTACAATTGGGCAAGCGTAAAGTTTTCACCAACGGTGTTTGTACTTGCATTCCAGTTAAACTTGACTTCACGCCACTTGAGCTTGTTAAAGAATCCAGAAACGGCATTATCCTTTCCGAACAAGTTAGCAAGTTCAATAATTCTCAGAGACGGCGTAAATTCAAATCGGTTCGTCTGCGAAATCGTCCAGTAGTTCTTTTCGATGTTCGAAGGATCCGTAAAGCTGAAATCATCCGGAATGCTCTTTTGCTGGTTAAAGTCAGAAGAGAACTGCATGTTGAACGGAATGAATGGAATCAGCTTGGGATTAAAGTTTATCCTGAACTGCTGATTTCTGGAACGTTCGTTGCGGAGAATACCATAAGCACGGCCGTACTCACGATGGCCCACGCTATCGACCCTGTAGAAGGCAGTCGTATCGTACTTGATGTCGTACGAATCCGGATTCTGCATATCAATCGTAAGCTTCTTACCATTTGCGTCAGTCTTTGCAATCGTATCTACCGGAATAATCACGAGACTATCGCGAGACACATAGACCTTTCTATCGGAATGGTCATGGTCAAAGATGTAGCCACTAGCAAAGAGACCACCTTCAGATGTCGTAAAGAAGTTTTCCTTAGTAAAGCCTTCACGGTCGCCACCGCCAAACATATCACGACGGATATTGATAGAGTAGCTTGTCGAAAGGAACGAGAGAATGTTCCAGCGCAAATTCAACTTGTGGTTGAGTTCTGCCGTATAGGTCACAACCTTGTCCACTTGCGGTTCCACAAAGTCCGGATCGCGAGTCTGGTTCACATAGCGCACATAGTTGAAATCAAAGAGCGTCACGTCGAACGTTTGCGGCCACGGTTCAAATTCAGTCTTTGCAAAGTCCTTGAGCCAAGAGTATTTGGCAAGTCCTTCGAACGGCTTGAACTTGAACATGCTAAACGTACCCAACTTGTACTCGAACAACGTATGGTACGAATAAGTGGAGTCAGCAGAAGTCGTCGAACGGCCTTCGGACTGGTGGTAAGAATAGCTGAATGCCGGACGTTCCAAGAATGCCTGCGACAAGAATTCGCCAAGTTTTGTTTCGCTGGCCTTGTAATCCTTATGGTAGCTCACGCTAAAGCCCAAGTCTTGCACATAGGATTCATAGCCCTTCGATTCGGCGTTATCCCTCAACCTGTTTTCTTCACTTTCCGATTCAACAGCAAGGTCGCCTTGGAACATATCACCCGTAAGGTCCACAAAACTGCTCTTTTTAAGCATCATGTCGTCGGTAGGCTTCATGTACGGGCGTTTTGTAGAGCTATGGTAGCTAAATGACATCGGGATGTGGAATCCAAGCGAGTCATTCAAGAACTTGTTGAGCGCAATAGAAATGTCCGCAGATACATCGAGCTGAGATGCAGCCGTTGCAATATCCGGCTTCGGAGAACGTCCCGAATTCGAAAGCGTTGCAAAATCACCATCCTGATAACGCACAGCGCCCGAAAGCGAGATGAAGTCAGCGAAGTTCACCTGGCCATTCACACGTGCTGCATAGCCCCATTCCGTATCCATTTCGGAAAGGCGCAAATCATTTATCCAGAACTTACCCTTAAGATCGGCCGGCGAAGCAGAAGAGTCCGCGATAATCACAAAGCGAATCCAATCGACCTTCGTAATAGAGGGGTTACCCACCAAGCGGAGCTGTTCTTCACGATCACCCGAAAGCTTTTTCACGACCGGTTCAAGGTAAGGCGGATGGCGGCCACGCTTGAGGTCCGAGAAATCGGACAAGTCCATGGCAAAGGCGTTATCGAGCCAGTTCTGTTCATGGCAATCCTGCACACGGTCCGGAGTGCAAGCCGACAAATCCAAATCCTTCGGGCGGAAGCTCCATTCGTAGTAATCCTTGGAGCCATCAATCGAGCCTTCACCGAATTGCAAGGCAAAGCGAATCGGAGCAGTCTCCACTTTTGATTCAGCTCCATTTTCATAATGGATTTCCATCTTTAATGACTTGTACGCCGAGAAATTCTTTGTATCCGTTTCGAACAGTCGAGTAACACCCACTTCCTGACCCGGACTCATATTGTGGTATTCCAAAACAAGAGCCGTTTCCTTGAGCGGAGCGTTCGAATCGGCATCACGTTCCGTCACCGTATTCGGAGACTTGAAGTATGTCTTTGCGTTTTCGCGGTTGTTAATGGTCGAAACCTTGATGTACGTGGTATCGTGCGTTGCTTGCGATTCCGTAACACGACTTTCGACACCATTCACTTCGACAATCTGCGAATTTTCATTGGTCGATGTGCGATAAAGGTCAGCAACCGTCGTTTCTTCCCATGCGTTACCCAGAACGCCAAGACTTACCACCTGCACCTTCGCTTCGGAAACACCCGGACCAAGGCGACCCAACCACATACGGGTATACTGGGATTCCGCAAGGATTTCCTTATAGCCGCTACCCGTCGGAGAAACAATTGTATCGTACTGGTTCAGCGGAATGCGCCATCTGCGCCAGCCGTTTTTCAAGACTTCATATTCAGTCGAATTTGTGCTAGAAAGGTCAATGCGGTAACGGACAAAGCTAATGTCTGTATCAAAAGAACCGTTCCTGTTGATATCTTCGGTATCGTAAGCACGTTCACCCAAGTTGCCTTCAGTTCCGTTAATGCTCTTAGGCGGATCGCTTTCATCATCCAAATCCTTGAAGTCATCACCAGCAATATCTCTTGTCGACGGGTCTACATTTCCAAACATTACACCATGTTCAGTTCCTTTACACCCTTCAACACGGCAGTCCCAAGACATCCATGTTTCATCAGTCCCCGTCTTTTCATCAAGACCACGGTCATGCTTGGCGGTTGTCATACCAAGATCATTTTCACCGTTGTACTTACCATCAGGAGCATAACCATTAATCGAGATGTCTTCGCTGACAAGACCTAGGTCAATGAAAATAGAACCAGAATTACCACGGGCAACAACCTCAAGGTACTTCATTTCGCTCAAGTCCTGGTAATACGAGCTATTGGCGCGCATAATACCGCCCCAGGAATTTCCCATGAGGTTATCGTTCGGACGAAGCGTCATCTTGAGCACGGTCAAATGCTGGTTATCCACATCGGAATTGCCAACGTTATCATAAATGTACTTGTACAGTTCCGTTGTGTTGCTATGCCAAATAAATTCACCCTGATGCTTGTAGTTCAAGCTTTCGATGTACGTTCTGGAATGTGCAGAATCACCACCCGGAGGCGAAGCCAGCGTCCAAGACTGTCTAGATAGCGGATACACAAGACCTGTCGAGGTCGATTCGAAGTCTTCGACGAGTGCTGTCTGCGTCTTGCTCGTGTTTGCGTTATGGCGGCTACCGGCAAATTCAGCTTCGACACGCCAGTTCGAAGTCGCAGTTGTCTGGATACCCGGAATAGCATTCACCAAGTCCGTCAAAGCCTTTACGGAATCCTGCAAGCGGATATTGAAGCCCCAGAGGAAGCTCGAATACGGTTCGTTACCGAGCGTGGGAACTTCGGCCGTTGTGCTCTGGCTCTTGTAAAGGGCTGTCACACCAAAGACAGAACCAGCACCGAAGCCGTACAAGTCAAGGGGCAATTCGGCACGAGCGCCCAAGAGCAATTTATTATCGACTTCGAACATCGGTTCACATTCGAACTTGACCTTGATTTCTTTGTTCGGGTCAAGGGCGCGATCACTCAAAAGTTCAATCTGGCCCAGTTCATAGTTGACTTCGTAGTCCGTACCGCGGATAAGCGTTGTAGAACCAGCCGTAACCTTTTCAGAACCCGGAGAAATATCCATACAGCTTCCGCTGTTCACGGAATAGCTGGAATTCGGGTCACGCACGCTGAGCATGGAATTACGGCGCTTGCCCACAGATTCAAAATAGAACTGGCTCGTATAACGGTTCAGGTTATAAACAGGCAAAGTATAAAGTTGAGCAATCGTCGATGTCGTATCCAAGTTACGCAACGGTTCCAAGCAGTTTCGCTTAGCAACTTCCTGAGCCTTTGAACCATATTCAGTATAAATCGAATCCGTCCACATGCGGCAGGGCAACCACATTTCGCCCGTGTAACTGCCCGAAGCATCCTTCGTAAAGATTTTAGATTCACTCACCAAAGGAGTTCCAGATTTTTCATCAGCAAGGCCAAGCGTTTTCAAATAAGTTCCAGAAACACCCGACTTGTTCTTCATGCGCAAAACAAAACTGTTGGCGCTAGCATCTGTAATACCGATCGAATAAACGTTACGCAACATCAATTTGTCGATGTCAGTCAGTTCACTCAGCGTAGCATCCCACTGGATAAGGACCGCTTCATCGTTATCGCGTAAGGTAGAACCCCACTTGGCAGCAATCAACGTATTGCGGTTCACGCCATTGATCTTTACGATACCCGTTTTGAAATCGTAAGTAAAGTCCTTGATTTCCTCCATGCGGTTGACCGTCTTTGTAATAGGCGTTCCCTGCGGAGTTTTATAAACGACCTTGATATCCTTAAAGACATTGTTCGTTTCGTTCAGCGAACTTCTCTTGTACAACTTCAAGTCCGGCAGCGGCTTATTGATGGTGTTGCCCTTAATCGCAGCATCGACATAAGCGTTCCTCGTGTCGTGGTCCAAGAAGTAATAGCGATATGCAACAAACTGCTTATCCGTAACCTGGAATTCCGTCGTCGATTCATTGGCCTTGATGGAATATTCTTCTTGCTGGCCTCCATCCTGAGAAGCAATCGTCGTAAGTTTCCAGTCGCCCAGTTTCCATTCAGCCTTGATACCGAAAAGACCTTGGTGATTTTCGGAATAACCGGTGAATTCCGTACCGGCAAGCGACAAGTTCGTAGTACCCGCTTCGACACGCTGCAAGATGTAATCTTCGAATTCGCCCTTGAACGATTCTTCGTACACGACGCGGACTTCGTTCTGCGAACCAAGACCTTCATCGACGTTCTTGATTTCGACAGTGATATACGGACCAATCTTACCTTCGACCATGAAGCTCGGGTTGTAGTCCAAAGACGGAGACGGCCAAAGACTTGTCTTGGTGCTACCCTCGGCATCATCCTTTTCGCCATAGCCCTTAAAGCGGACATCCATGGACCCCTTGAGCATGAGCTTCGGCTTGTTGAAACCAAAGTCCTTCATCCAGGCAGGCATGTTCACCGGAATCGTGATATCGAAAACAGAACCGGTTTCAGGCGCCTCATAGCCATCGTTTTGGCCAACGAGACCGTTAAGCCAAAGACGCTTGCGACCAATATCGTACATGTCCGAAACGTAATCAGCAAGTTCCGGATAATGCGATGTCCAAAGAACAGTCGTGTCCGTGCGAGAAAGCGAATTTACGCGTTTTTCAGACACATCAATTTCACGAGTAGCAACATCGATATCGTGCGAGAAAACTTGACCCTTGGACGTATTCATGAGTCCCGGGCGTGCACCCACGCCACCAAACGGCAGCAAGCCATCGAGCGGAGACGTAGACTTTGGCACCGGCAAATACTTTACAGTAGGAGTCCATGCATCATCCGAACTGACTTCGGATGCATTGTCCGTCGATGTTTCTGCTTGGGCGACAACAGGTGCTTTTGCAGCGCTCGACGAATACTTTACTGCAGACGATGACAAGGCGGTCGCAGAAGAAACCGGAGCAATTGCAGAAGAGGACTCAGCCACGCTTGATGCCGGCTTTGCAGAACTTGAGACCTGCGTAGACGACGATGACAGAACCACAGCCGAAGACGCTGGTTGGACTGCTGACGACACTGGAACTGCCGATGACACCGGAGCAGCAGACGAAACCGCCACAGACGGTTCAGACGACGTAGGCTGAACAGCACTCGAAGCAGGCAACACAGCACTAGAAACAGGCGCCGCCACACTAGAAGACGAAGCTACAGAGGCAGTCGACTTTGGAGCGGGCACATCCTGGAAAAGTTCATCATCAAAAAGAGATTCATACGAGCTAAGCGTTCCATCTTGAGACCAGACGGAACCCACAGCTACAAAGCTGCACGCAGCAAAGCCACAAAGGGCGGATTTAAAAAACTTTCTAAAACGCAACGGTCACAAAATACAAAAACGGGACGTTCAAAATTACCACCGATAACATAGAAAAAAAGAAACGCACCCATTTTATGGATGCGTTTCAAAACCTGATTCTAGGCCCTAATTAAAGGATAAACTAGAGGAATACTTCAATGCCACCGCGGCACTTTTCCCAAGCCGGATTCTTCTTGCACAAGAGTTCAATCATCTTGTCATAAGTAGCCGTGTTGGAGAAGCCCTTCCACAAGCGACGTTCCACGGATTCACCGGAATCCTTGTCGATCGTCGTGATGGTATCGTAGTAGTTCGTGTTGTCCTTGAATTCAGAAATCAAGATGTTCTTCAAGTCGTCCGTGTAAATGCGGGATGCATACTTGAGGATGGAATCGTTGAAGTTGAGTTCGTTTTCGACGAGCCATTCGAAGTCCTGGATCGGATTGCCGTAGATGAGCCAGTGACGGAGAGCGAGAGCGACCACAAGGTCCTTCACTGCACTGCGGAAGATGAACTTGTCTTCGAGGCGGCCATTCCACGTGATGCGGGTCAGCGGGTTATCGTCGTTAGCTTCGATAGACACGCCCTTACCCGGAGTGACCTTGCGGATCTTGATCGGGAGACGGCTAAGGAGCTGCCATGCCTTCGTGAAGGCGATGGTCTTGCGGACAAAATCCTTTTCCTTTTCAGGGGCAACGCGCACAAACGCACCGAAGCAGCGCTGGTAGAGCGTTTCCTTATCGAAGATGCAGTCGCTGGAGCGGCATTCGCTGAGCTTGCCATCCATCATAAAGAGAGTCTTTGCAAGTTCCGGACGCATGCGGACTTCGAGCTTACGGGTACGGGCCTTGAGGCGGACTCCGTCCTTATAAACGTAGGTAAATCCTTCTTCCTGGTAACGCTGCCAAATGAAGAACTGCAGGTCGTCAGCAGCACGCAGATGGTAGCTGAACACCGGGTTCTGGCGGTTGTTAGCCATGGTCACCTGGTTCAAGAAGTTGTCGGCGCCCTGGTACGGCACAACGACCTTCACGAGCACCTGCGGATTCACCGGATGCTTGCTCTTCTTGGCATACTGTTCGTACGTAAAGAGAGACTGAGCACCGTTGATGATCTTCGGACGTTCAATGAAGAGCACCTTCTTGCCATCGCGTTCCTTGAGACGCAGGTCATCACCCGTAAGGGTCATACCATTGTGGAGGAACGGGAAGTCATCGACGTTCACGTTCTTGTCGTCATTGCGTTCCATCGTCTGGAAGGCATCGATAAGAGCAGCGTTCGTATGAGTGAGGTTACCGAGGTAAGTACGGATGTTAGAGCTTACAATAGCCATGTTATGCTTGGTCTTGAGGCGCTTACCAAGAGCAACATGGTAGTCAAAAATCGTGCGGATCGGGCAGAAGCCGAGGAAGAGCTCGCCATGATCCGATGTGAGGTGGAGCGGTTCGGAATCCATCTCGATTTCAAGCTTGTCATCTGCGCTACGGAAGTCACGAGTGAGGTCATCGTGTTCGGCAATGATTTCGAGCTTTGCCTTAACGTCAGCCTTCCAAAGCGTGAGCTTGCGGCGCATATCCTTGAGGGTACGTTCGAGTTCGGAGTCCGTGATGTCACGGCTTGCGCGAGTACGGAGCACCGTAATTTCGAGCGTTTCCATGTACGGACGGCTTGCAGGGGCATCGACATCTTCTTCCGTTTCTTCATCGGAAATCTTGTTGACTGCCCACGGGTCTGCTTCTTCGCGGAGCGAGAGGAAGAACGGATTGGTCGGGTCGCTAGTGCGGAACACGGCAATCTGGAGTTGCTTCAGATCGGCGTTCAGGTGTGCGACAACCTTTTCGAGCGGAGTATCTTCGTCCAAGAAGATGAAGAATTCCATGAAGCCCTGTGAATACTGGAAGCCGTGGAAGCATCCATTTTCATCTAGGTTCAGATGCCGGAGTGCCTTAATTCGATCGTTAGGGTCGTTAGGGTTTAAGCTCAAGAGGCTAGCGACAAATGCTAAGCGGCGTTCCTGCGATTTTGTTAGTTCCATTTTTTCCTCAATAATTACACTGCAAGACCAATATACAATAATATTATATATTGGAGTATTTCCGTAATTCGCACCCTAAAAATAGCTTCAAATCTTAAGATTTGCGTGCAAAAAAAGATAAAACTTGCAATTTTTTGCCACAAATGTTTATTTTTAGTGAACAAATGTACAGCGAACATAAAAAAAAGAGACATTTTTTCGAGAATTCCGTGTCATCAGCCCTCCAGAAAAACGAACTTGACATTCGGGTTCTCCTCCCCCATTCTTGCATTTTTTTGTGTTTTTTTCGTTCTCTTTTACGTTTTTAGAAACAAAAAAGCTATGATTTAAACATTAGGAGTCTTTTTATGAATTTACTAGATGTTATAGCGAAAGCAAAAAAAGAAAAAGCAAAGACGTTGGACTTGTCACAGAAGGGCCTCCGCCTGTTGCCCCCCGAACTTTTCGAAATTGAATCCCTCGAAGAACTGAACCTCGACCGCAACATGCTCGTCGAAATTCCCGACGATATTGGCCTTTTGAAGAACCTCAAGAGCCTTTCCGTAAGCGAAAATGACCTCATGGAATTGCCAGAATCCATTGGTGAACTGACGAATTTGGAAAACCTCTATCTCGGTTACAACAGCCTTTCGGACCTGCCGGAATCGGTAGGCAAGCTCGTGAACCTCCAGACGGTGAACATTGCCAAGAACCAGCTCCTGGATTTGCCGCTCGAAATCGGCAACTGGCAGAAGGTGTTCAAGCTCTCGCTCCACGACAATATGCTCTCCGAAATTCCGCCGACCATCGGCAAGATGAAGAGCCTCGTGAAGCTCTACCTCGACAACAACGAACTTACAACCATCCCGGCAACGCTTTCGCACCTCGAAAACCTCGAAATTCTCATGGTCTCGGGCAACCGCTTGGGCGCTATTCCGTCTGAATTCAGCAACCTAAAGAACCTCCGCGAACTCGTGCTCGACGCAAACCAGCTCGCCACACTTCCGGAAAGCCTTGCCGAATGTGACAACCTCAAGACAATCTCCGTCATAGAGAACCCGATGGAAGAAGGTATTCCGCGTGTACTCCTCGACAAGAAAGGTCTGAGCATTGACCAGTAATTCGGATTTCGGAGTTCGGAATTAGGAATTTGAAATCACGAAATATCCAATTGTCATTCCCGGCATAGTCCGGGAATCTCCTTTTTAGGAGCATTCACAAACCAAACGATTAAAGGATAAAGTCATGAAAACCCGAATAATGTTTGCTGTCTTGCTCCTGAGCTTACTCGGATGCTCGGATTTTATCCATCCGGTCAAAAGTACCCCCGACCCCACAGAATATTCCTTTAACTATTGGCTCCTGCAAAGGCAATATCTGTACGAAGATGAGCTGGTCAACTTGGACGAAGACGGCGATTCCGTACAAACACTCTACAATACACTTAGTGACCGGTTCACAAATTACACTCCCCCCTCAAAAAGTGAAATTGTCGGGCAACAGATAAGAACAAGCATCATCATCGGCGGAGATATCGGGCTTCGCTACTATAACTTGACCGACAGGGAACACCCCATCTATATCAGTCGCGTTTATCCCAAAGCTCCTGCCGGGAGAGCAAACGTTCCTCGGTATGGAAACATCCTCAGCGTAAACGATTACGATCTCGTCGGTTCAAACGCCAAGGCTGTTTACGATTCCATTTTAAGTACCAACAAGAATATCAACTTGCGCATTGCCTATAGAGGCGACACTACAGAATACAAGCTCGAAAAAGAGATTGTCTACGCACCGACCGTTTTTGTCGACACGTTATTTGAGGATTCAGCCAAAGGCTATCCGGGCATCGTCTTTGTCAGTATCGAAATATTCAAGGACACCACCGAAGACAAAAAACATGGTTCTTACGGGGAACTCAAAGCTTATCTAGACTCCACAATTTCGGACAATCACGTCCATGTTCTCGATTTGAGAAGCAACCCAGGCGGAAGCGTCAAGCAATGCGTCAACATGGCAGACCTATTCGTCAAGGAAGGAACACTTTCCACAAACAATTGGCGTTCGATGGATGCCAATGGAGATTCCCGAAAATCAACAACGACATTCAGAGCAAAGGCTGGTGACCCAGGCGAGCAAGGTAAATTCATGATCCTTGCAAACGGAGGCTCAGCAAGTTGTGCAGAAATATTCATTGCTGCAGTCATAGAAACAACGGACATCCCGTTCGTAGGCTCCAAAACATACGGCAAGGGAATTGGACAAACGAATTTTAAGACATACGCAGGTGGACTTGCAACAATTACCGACCGCGAATTTTTAACCCCTAAAGGAAACAACTACCACCTCCAGGGAATTTTCCCCAAATACGAATGTAGCGGAACCGTTTACGAAAACTGCGCCGCCCAAGTTGCAAATAAGCTTTATGGCGTCAAGATTCCAACGCAAGATGAATCCCTGGCCAAACGCGCTTTTGAATTTACAGAGAATAAATTTTCGAGTTTAGAGGGAGGAGCTTTAGAATGGGAAAATTCGGACTTTTACATCAAGACATTCGAAAAAACGCGTCCATAATTGCTGCTATTGCAGCGGCTGTCATCACGAGTTTTGGCATTACCGCATGTTCTTCTGACGATACTGTTGCCCCATACAATGGACTGAATGCAAGCATGGGGACTCCAGAGTTTCAGCAGAATTACATGAACCTCTTTTACCTGTACATTGACAAGGACAAATATCTTCGCAACCCCACAAGCTATCTAGGAAGGGTCGATACCGAAGCAATGCTCGACAGAGGTATTCCTTGGGATTATCATGATATTTATTACATGTACGCCCAAATGAACGACCTTTACACATATTATGTGGACCCGTCGCGAGCCAAGAGTCTGTTGAGCACATGGATGAGTTCCGAGCAAAAAATCGATGCCGGATTCGAACTTGATTCGGCCTACATTCCCGAAAAATATGTTGTCAAGAAAGTCATAGAAAAGTCCCCCGCTGATATTGCAGGAATCAAAGCCGGAGACGAAATTGTTGAAATCGAAGGCGTTTCGCCGATATCCTCTACAGTATTTGACCGTCTGTCGGTTGCGTCCGAAGGTGATGTCATAACCTATACCATCAAGCGAGACTCTACAAACAAGACCATTCCAGTGACTATTGAACCATACAGTTTGCCTACAGTAGAGCTTTCGTTCAAAGATTCTATTCCCGTCATCAAGATCAACGAATTCGTTCAAGAGACCTCTAATGATTCAGGGACATTCGGTGAATTTGTTCATTATCTCCATGAGACCGAAAAATACAAGACAACCATCATCGACTTGAGAAATAATGGAGGCGGAGACGTATCACAGTGCATTGCCATGTCTCAGCTTTTACTTTCTAAAGGCGATACCGCCATAGGCATTTTATCGATGGTTCCCGACACGTTAAGAAAGAAGCAGGCATCAAAAACGACGTTCTACATCAACGAACATGACGGAATTTTCAAAGACCGCTACTTTGTATTCCTTGCAAACGAAAATACAGCAAGTTGTTCCGAAATCATGATTGCAAGCGTTGTCTCTAACAAAAAATATCCAGTTGTCGGTTCAGTAACCTACGGAAAAGGCATCGGACAAACAAGCTTCTACACGCGCTCTTACGCCCTTGTATCTATCACCAGCATGAAAACCATAGACAAGCATGGAGAATCATATCACAAGTATGGAATCGTTCCTGATTTTGCAATCCTAGACGATGCTATAGCGCTTGATAAAGCAATAGCACTTGCCAAGGAACAAAACTATGTGAGAGTCGCCGGATACGGAACCACCAATACAGGGCACTTTGCCAAAGCGGCTATGGAACCCGATACCATGCCGGGATTTTTCCACTTTTCTAAAGAATACAGCGCAGATATCAAATTAAAGTATTAAGTTGCTAGTAACAAGCAACTTAATATGATACTGATTTTGCCTAAATAAGAGATTTATTTCAGCACGCGCATACGGACCATGACGTCCGTATCGTTGACCTTGACCGCCGGCGATGCAAGCGTGAGTTCGATTTCCTTGCGGATATCAGCCACCTGCTTCTTGAGGCGAGCAAGGCGGTTGCCTTCGAGCTTCGGCGTTGCAATCATAGTCTTCTTGGCCGGGTTCATCCAGTTGCCACGATTGTCCTTGAAGCCCAAGTGCAAATGCGGACCCGTGCTGCGACCCGTAGAACCAACCTTACCGATTACCTGACGCGGAGCGACCTTCGTGCCGACATTCACGCCACGCACGGAGAGGTGCATGTACCAGCTTTCAGTATTGTCCCTGTGGCGGATGGCAATCTTGTTACCGCTCAAGTCATCATAACCAGAAACAGTCACGACACCAGCAGCAACCGCATAGACCGGTGAGCCCTTGGGGCTACCATAGTCGATACCGTGATGCACCGTGCGACGGCCAGTAATCGGGTGGATGCGGGCACCATACGGGCTCGTGATATGCAAACGGTCGAGCGGGTAACGGAGACCTTCGAAAATGAGCGCTTCACCCTTTTCAGTGTAATGGGCGTTAAACGAACTCTTCGGATCCGGGTCTTCGTAGCGGAAAGCTTCGTGATGGCCAACAGTGTAGCCGTTAAATTCAGCGTAAAGCACCTTGCCGCTAATCCAGATAGAGTCTTGATAGAACTTTTCTTCGAGCAAAATACGGAACTTGTCGCCCGGGCGTGCGAGCTGGAAAGAGACCTTGCACTGCAAAACGGCGCTCACGACACCCACCATGCGGCTAGGAATGCCGACCTTATGCAAGATGCCACTCAACGTGCTCCCGTTTTCCAAGGCGCCCTCAAAAACAGACTGACGGATCGTTACAGGCTTGTCAATGCGGCTATAGGCAAAACCAGAATCGACCTTGCTCAACATGTGAACCGTAGCCGGGTTCGGCGCAAAGCGGAAACGCTGGACATCGCCAGCAGTATCGAGAGCGGCATAAAACACCTGCCCCACGCGGAGTGCAGCAAGTTCAACGGAGTCCTGCAAGGCAATCACAATCTTGCCACGTTCTTTTTCGTTGATGTTCATGCGGTATAGCACCTGGAAAAGTCCATCGCCCGCACGAACGGTATCGTTTTTCACAATCCATTTCGAAGTCGCCACTTGAGCTTTTGCAATCAAGGCCTTTAACGAATCGGCCGTCGCTTCAAGTTTTGCTTTTTCTTGCGTCAACGCGTCAATTTTTTTCTGTTCATTACATCCGGTAAGCGCAATAATTGCAACACACAGCAAAAAGAAAAATCTGGACATAATCACCCGCTCTTAAAATTTCAAAAGCAAAGATAAAAAATACCCCGCGCGGGTAGGCGCGAGGCATTCAATTTCAAGCGAATTGCTTAAGATTACTGCTTAGCAGGTTTCTTAGCCGGCTTCTTCTGATCCGGCTTAGCCTGTTCTGCCGGCTTTTCAGGAGCGATCACTTCCAAAAGTTCCATTTCGAACTTGAGGACGGAGTTACCCGGAATAGCACGGTTGCCATGCGGACCGTAAGCGAGGTCGCTCGGGATCCATGCGATAACCTTTTCGCCGACCTTCATGAGCTTGAGCATTTCCGTCCAGCCCGGGATTACAGCAGTAACCGGGAATTCGAGCGGCTGGCCACGATCGACAGAGCTGTCGAACTTTTCGCCATTGAGGAGCGTACCAGTGTAGTGAACCTTGACCTTGTCTTCGTCGGTCGGAATTGCACCTTGACCTTCAGTAACAATCTTGTACTGGAGACCAGATTGCGTAGTCACAACGCCTTCGGCAGTCTTGTTCTGAGCGAGGAAAGCTTCGCCTTCAGCCTTGTTCTTGGCAGCTGCGATGCTATCCTTTCTTACCTTTTCGGCCTGACGATCAGCAGAAAGCTTGTTGAGCGTTTCCATGATAATGGAGTCGTTCATCAAGTACTTGGCAGAATCGCTATTGTAGCGTTCCTTGAAAGCCTGAATGAAGAGGTCGAGGTCGAGATCGATGGAATCGCGAGTTACCAACTGGAAGCGTGCCTGGTTACCGAAATGAGCACCGAGAGCATAGCTATACTTGTCCTTTTCAGTAACAAGCGAAGTCTTTTCGGTAGATGCAGTTTTGCACGGTTCGCAACCAGTCATAAGCATGGCAAGAGCGCCAGCTGCAACAATCAATTTAGTCTTCATGTTTATCCTCTATGAAAAAATAGACTTCTTTAAAATAGTAAAACATTTCCGTTAAAACTTACAATAATTTTCTTTTTACCTTTACATTTTGTATATTTTCAGCTAACAATCAGTATACCAGGTTTACTATGTGCGGAATTATTGGATATAACGGTAAAGCCGAAGCTCTGCCGATTCTTGTCGAAGGACTCAAGAAAATGGAATACCGAGGCTACGATAGCTCTGGTGTAGCAGTCATCGACCATAATCAAATAAAAGTTGTCCGTGCATCGGGAAAAATCAAGGCCCTCGAAGACAAATTAAAAAACACCCCCATTAAGGGTTCTGTGGGCATTGCACATACCCGTTGGGCCACCCATGGTGCACCTACCGAAGCAAACGCCCATCCGCATACAAGCTTCGATGGAAAAATTTCTATTGTCCATAACGGCATTATCGAGAACTACGCAAGTCTCAAGGCAAAGCTCATTGCAGAAGGTATCGAATTCAAATCCGAAACAGATACCGAAGTTGTGGCACACCTCATCGCCCGCTATTACAATGGCGATTTGAAGACAGCCGTCCTCAAGGCTCTCAAACAGATTGAAGGAACTTTTGGCCTTGGTGTTATCTGTAATGAAGAACCGAATGTTTTGATTGGCGCCCGCCGCGGAAGTCCGCTTATCCTCGGTATCGGTAACGACGGTGACTTTTACCTCGCCAGTGATGTTTCGGCCATTATCAACCACACGCAAAAAGTCGTTTATCTCGATGACAATGACGTTGTTCAAATCAAGAACAGCGGTTATTCCATCGTCAACATGAGCAGCCACGAAGTGCAACGCGAAGTCCAAGACGTGGAATTCGATGCAGACGCCGTGGCCAAGGGCGGGTTCCCGCACTTCATGCTCAAGGAAATTTTTGAACAGCCCGAAGTGCTCCGCAACACCATGCGCGGTCGTTTGCTCACCGCCGAAGGTAACGCAAAACTTGCGGGCCTCGACACAAATATCAAGGAACTCCGCAACATCAATCGCATCATCATCACCGCTTGCGGCACAAGCTACTATGCAGGCATGGTCGGTGAATACATGATTGAAGACCTGGCTGGCGTTCCGGTCGAAGTCGAATACGCTTCGGAATTCCGCTACAGAAACCCGATTATCAAGCCGGGCACACTCGTCATTGCCATCAGCCAGTCCGGCGAAACTGCAGATACGCTCGCCGCTCTCCGCGAAGCACAACAGAAGGGCGCCACCGCTCTTGCAATTTGTAACGGCGTCGGTTCCACAATCGCACGAACAAGTGATGGCGGTGTTTATCTGCACGCCGGTCCGGAAATCGGTGTGGCCAGCACCAAGGCATTCACAAGCCAGGTGACCGTGCTCGCCATGATTGCCCTCTTGCTCGGCCGCCAACGCAGACTCAGCTTTGAAACAGGCGCCGACATCGTGAAAGATCTTTTGGACCTCCCGGATCTCGTCACCGAAACACTCAAGCTTTCTGACAGTATCGCCGAAATCGCAAAGACACTTTGCAAAGCAAACAACTTCTTGTACCTCGGTCGCCACTTCTGCTATCCGGTCGCTATGGAAGGTGCTTTGAAGCTCAAGGAAATCAGCTACATCCACGCAGAAGGCTACCCCGCTGCCGAAATGAAGCACGGCCCGATCGCCCTCATCGACGAAAACATGCCGGTCGTGGTCATCGCCCCGAAGGATTCCCTCTTCGATAAGATCATCAGCAATATCCGCGAAATCAAGGCCCGCGGTGGCAAAGTCATCGCCGTCACGACGGAAGACTGCCACCCGCTCGACGAAATCGCAGACCACATCATCACGGTCCCGAAGACCCGCCCGATGCTCATGCCGATTCTCACCTGCATCCCGCTCCAGTTGCTCGCCTACCACATCGCCGTGTTGCGCGGAAACGATGTGGACCAGCCGAGAAACCTCGCCAAGAGCGTGACGGTGGAATAAGGCTAATTCGGATTCTAAATTTGTAAATGCGCAAGCCCCTCCCATCAGGAGGGGTTTGCGCATTACATGTAAACTCCAAAAGTATCGTCCATAAAAAGGTCTATTCTTTAGGCGTTTGAGCCTGGATACACCTACGATAAAGAGCAGTCATTCTGCCCGTTTTTGTAAGGACACCCGCTCTTTGCAACCGGCGAAGAGTAGCCTCCCTTGAATGATCCATCGTTTCAATGGCATGCATTGCATTTTTGATTAGATTTTCTGTCATAATAACGCCTCTCTACACCATAAAAATACAATAAGGGAGAATTGGTAGTCAAGAGGGCGTATTTTCGGGGAAAACAGACTTTTCCCCGAACCTCAGAAAGCTCATTTAGAGAGTTATACCGCAAAAAAGTGCTTATAACTCTCTAAATGTCTTGTTTTGAGGGAGATTTAGAGGGGGATAGAGTTTTTTTTTGTTGGATAGCAAGATTTTTAAATCACTAACGTTTTCGCTCTAATTCTATTTCAGGTAAAATAATGGGGCACTCATCTTCGCGTTCTTTGTTTTTCCAAGCAACGATATAACGAACCTTGGCATTTTTCACAATATAACCTAGTTCTTCGAAATGCTTTATTTTTGCCTTCGCTTCTTTTGACAACACTGCAATTGCATTTTTAGACGAAGAAAAATCATACAGGCAACCTCCCATAAATCGCAACAACTTTCCCGCGCATAGCGATAAAATTCTTTTCTTTAATTCAGGACCTTCATTCGATTTTTCGCCATAAAAATAATCAAGCCACAAATCCTTATGTCCCAATTGGCAAATAATTTCAGCTGGTTCTGGATATCTGGTGCTGTCTATTATTTTCTCAGGAGCATACTTTTCCAAGAATGGACAGCAATGGAAAACATACAATTGATTCTTTGCACGAGTAAACCCAACATACAAAACACGTCTTTCCTCCTCCGTGTTTATTCGCAGGTCATTCACCATTACATAAACTCTGTCGAATTCTCGCCCTTTGGCTTTATGAATTGTCGATACAACAACTTCATTATTCGAACCTTTTTCAAAATCCGAAATTTTAGATTCCATCAAAAACAATTCAAAATCATTTCGATAAAGCCGATCATTTTGATTCTTATAGACATCAAGAGCTCGTAAACAAGTTTCCAATATGGAACTTTCTTGATAATTTTTCTTCAGCTTTTCTACAGCACTATCCCACTCATCTATACTGACAATCGGTTCATTATTCTTTTGAATCCATTCCAAGAAATCTCTAAATTCAATTAATTCATGCAATGGGAATCCATCGCTGTTCTGAATTAATTTAGCCTTTACATTCTTATAATTCAAAAGGGCCATAACCTTTAAAGCATCATCATTTGTCTTCGTTAAAACACAAACTAATCCTTCTGGAGGATATTTTTTCAAGTGCTTAAATATCGGATATTCTAGATTCGGAGAAATGAATTTTACAATTTTTACGTCACCTATACCATCTTTCACAGAGACAATAGGATTTTCTTTCAAACGGTTTGGAATATCCCGCACAAAGCGATTACTGAATTCTACCACCTGTTTTACGCTACGATAGTTTTCAACAAGTTCATATTTTTGGGCCCTGTAGGTTTCCATGAACCTACTCAAGTTTACGGAGCTAGAACCGTCTTTCTTATGAATGCCTTCAAAAATGTTTTGATCATCATCACCAACTGCAATTACGCGCATATCGTCATTTTCTTCAATAAGCGCTTGTATCAGGGCAAATTGGTGTTCGTCCATATCCTGAGCTTCATCAATAACAAGGACTTTCTTCGTTATCTTGCTATGCTCGATTTCTCCTTCGCGAATCATCCGTACTGCAGTTTCGATAACGGAATCAGACTCACTCAGATCCCCCATTTTTCCAAGTAAATCAAAGGCATAGGAATGGAAAGTCTTTGCAGTCAGATAAGCTGCAGCTGGCCCTATCAACTTGCGCAGTTTTTCTTTGAAATCTATTGCAGCACTTCGAGAAAAAGTCAACATCAACAGCTGTTCGTGCTTTACATCTTCAAGCAACATTAGTGAAGCCAATTTATGCACTAGCACCCGCGTTTTCCCGCTACCCGGTCCTGCAGCAACCATTATGTATTGGCTATTCTTATCCTCTATTATTTCTTTCTGCCGAGGCGATAGTTCATCTATAATCTCGTGATATTTTTGTGGAGTAATGTTGTGATTGATTTCGTCTTGTCTGTTCCCCTTGAAATACTTGTTCAAGAACATTTTGTATTCCAAAGAGAAATAGTCACTCACAAAAGTCAATGCCTGCTTGCTATCGCGAACCATCATATTGGCGTATTCGCCAACAATATGGATTTGTTGCATTTTCATCTTGTAGAAATTATTCAGTTTCTCATAATCATCAATCTTATACTTTATCAAATTGCTTTTTTCAATTCTATGTATTTCTAGAGCATTGTACAAGACCAAGAATCCATCTTCCAACTGCAAGGAATTAATCTTGGAAAGATAAAGCAAAGACCGTTCCAATTCCTTATAAGAAACAGGCTCCTTGGAAAAAAGTGAAATCTGATTTTCGTAAGCGTTCAGCAATTCTTTTTCAGAAAATTGAATCAACGCTTCTTCGCGATTATTTGCCTTTGCATCCAGATTTGCCTGATACAGATAATCTACCACGAATTGCGATAGCTGGACTCTATGCTTGAAGTCTTCCTTGAGGGAATCCTGAGAAACTTTCAATTCAATTTTTGTACTGACATCGGAACAATAATTCTTTTCAATGAAATTATTGATCATCCAGAAGAATAATATTGTCTTGAAATCTTTTACACTAGATTTCTTTATTCCCTGCTCCATCGCTTCTTCATTCAATTCTTTCAAGTTGAAAATTGTTTTCCCTGTCGCCAATTTGGAAAGAAGAAGTTCTTCCATTTTACTAAAACGGTTGATAACGGCCTTGGACTTATTCTCGCTTTCAGATTTCTTGATATATGCAGTCAAATCTCTCGTATCCGCAAGGATGTTTTCTGCACGAAGTAACTGTACGGATTCTTGGACGGCACTACATTCCAAACCCAAAATATCGGCAATGTAGTCTATTCTAGATTCAGCCTCATCACTATTTGCCTTTGAAACACTCCTTTCAGAAATCAAAAGGCTCATGATTCTACGAGCTGTTTCTTTTTGTGTATCGTCAAAAAGCGTGGATGAATCAATCTTGCTGCGAGCCTCATCCATGTTCTGAACCATAATGCCGGTCGCAAATACTCTAGGGCAATTTTGCTTTCGCTCAATATAGCCTGCTTCTTCCAAGGCTAGAATTGCTGTTTTTACGCGCGTTTCTACATCCCCGTTAGGGTCATCAAAGCCCGCTTCTCTAGCAATTTCCAACGGGGAACGCTTTAGTATTGTCCGGTTCTTGGTGAGACTCTTGATAGCCTTCCATACTTGCTGAATTTCGCTCAAGCTGAGTTTGGTTTGGTTCAACAACAGAAAATGCTTGTCCAAATCTTTTTCGTTGAAAAGAACGTAGCAGTCGGCCTCCAGGCTTTGATTTCGCCCTGCACGGCCAGCTTCCTGAACGTAATTTTCTAGCGAATCGGATATCTCATAATGAACAACTAGCTGGACGTCAGACTTATCCACACCCATGCCAAAGGCAGACGTTGCAACGATGATTTGGACATCGCCGTGGATAAACGCTTCCTGATTCTCCACCTTTTCGCGGCTGTCCATCTTGCCATTGAATGCTCGCGCAATAAAACCGTCTTGGTTCAGCTTTTCGGCAAGTATCGCGGTAGTTTTTGTCCTTGAAACATAGACGATTGTGGGGCAATTCTTTTCTTCTATCAAGGACCTTAACGTTTTGTATTTCTGGTCATCATCTTCTTGGTAGATGACGTGATACGTCAAGTTGGCACGTGTTGCCTTTGTCGCATATATCTTAAGATCAAGATTCAGCTTCCGCTTGAAGTAATCGCAAATATCCTGAACCACTTTTTGTTTTGCAGTCGCTGTAAAGCAAGAAACCGAAATTTTGTTTGAACCGGTTTTCTGTTCTTGGATTTTTTTGATGAAATCGCCAATGTAAAGGTAATCTACGCGAAAATCATGTCCCCAGCTGGAAAAACAGTGAGCCTCATCGATTACGAAACGGGCTATCTGCCTTGAAAGCAACAGCTTTTCGATGGTTTTGGAACGCAAAGATTCCGGCGAAATGTACAGGAGTGATGCCAAACCTGATTCAACTCGCCTAATGGATTCAGCGCGTTCAATTGGATCAAGCAAACCATTTATAGTGACAGCATCCACAATCCCTTTGTCACTCAGATTGTCCACCTGATCTTTCATCAGTGACTGCAAAGGAGAAATAACGACAGTCAGTCCCTTGTAGTTTTCACCAGCCATCAACGCGGGCAATTGGAAGGTAATAGACTTTCCTCCGCCCGTTGGGAAGATTGCAAGCAAGGAATCATTGTTTACCGCAGCAGACGCGGCTTGTTCTTGCAGGGGTTCTCCATCATATGTTCTAAAATTATCATAGTTGAAAATTTCCTTGAGTTTTTTGCGGACATCAAGTTTACTTTCACAATAGGCGCAAGGCTTGTGACAAGGATTATTACGCAACAAGAAAAGGATATTTTCAATGTATGGATAATTTTTCAGAACCCATGCCGGTGTTATGGAACGTTTATCCTTTAAATTGATTACCGCCAAAGCATAAGCGAGTTCTATGGGGTGGTCTGAGACAAACTTATCTATGTCAGCATTTTCGCAAATAGAGCCTTCAAAACGCTTCTTGATAAGGTTTGCAGTATTTTTAGATTCAGAGCCATTCTGGAAAATGCCTAAAAATTTTTTCGTCGAAACAGAATATCCCAGAAATTCAAAAAAGCCCTTGAATTCCGCAGTTCCCTTCAAAAGGTTCAAATAGATTTCTTTTAAATCGTTATCCAACGCCTTGAAGGCATTAACCTCGTCATAGAAAAGGCCTTTTGATTTTTGCGCATCAAGCAAAGGATTGTTCAGAGCATCACTAAGGATTTTGTCATCTTTCAGCAGTTTGTGACTTGGCCTCATGGGGAACATTAAAGGCGACAAATAAAGAGTGTCAATCACCTTCTTTTTCCCTAAATCCAAATGCGCCAAATATTTCAAATCATGATTTAGAATGTTGTGACCACCGATGAATTCGGCATCTTTCACAAAATTCAGAAAGTCACCCTGGATTGAATTATGAAAAGTGGAGTTTTGGTCATTAACCGCACCAAGATCCATAATCTTGTTGCTGGATATAGAAACCTCAATATCAAGAAAAACAATGCTCACTGACGTGAAAACTATATAAAAATGCGCCTCAAAAGGTGTTGCAATTGTCAAATTGTACAAGTTATCACAATAAAATGCGGCCAAGCGGGGCGTTGCGGAAGACACGGCGAAGCCTGAGCGTCCCAATGTCCTTGGGAGGGAGTTCGCCGTTGCGGCTTAAGGCCTTCGCCCTATGTGACCGAGGCCATAAGTCAATCATTTGCTCAATAGACACCACGAAAAAAGCCTTTTTCCCCAGATTAATGTATTTTTGAACTACGAATAAAACCATGAAAAAGCTCGTTACATTTCTTTCCATCCTCTTGACGGCAAGTGTTGCTTTTGCGGCCGGTGGCGCGGCGTCTTTAGTTGCAGAGAAAAGTACCGCGAAAGGTTTTAATTATTCGTGGCAAACGGAGCAACAATTTGTAAGAGATTGTTCTTTTGGGGCAAATGAACAAGTCTGCAAGTGCGTCATCAAAGAATTGGAAAGTGAATATAGCGAAGAGACGTATTTAAAGTTCGATGAGGACTTGAAAAACAATATCGAACATCCAGATTTTAGTTCCTTTTTGTCCAATGCCACAAAAAAATGCGATACAAAGGTCGCGAACAAGAACTATCACTCCGGCTACGGAGGTATTGGCGATGGCCCCGCCGGGATGCTTGGCGGTGGTGACTGTATCGCAACCAAAGCCAAAGGATCCATCAAGACTCCGTCTGAACGCAATGTCGACATGGGTGCTGGCAGTGGTCCTCGTTCCGCAGCGGACATCATGAAGACAGTCCGTCAGCGCACTCCAGGGCTTCGCCCCATCTATAACAAATACGTGAAGGAAAAACCGGGATTCCTGGGTAAGGTTACCTTGAGGTTTACTATTGCTCCGGGTGGCGAAATTATCAGCATCTACGTTGTATCTTCCACTACTGGTAACGACGAATTTGACAACGAAATCAAATCTGCTGTGAGTCGCTGGAAATTCGGCAAGGTGAAATCCGGCAACACGACAGCAACCATTCCTTTCTCGTTCAGTGAGTAATTCTGTTTGAGGATGCAGTCGAAGCCTCATTAGATTCAATGCTGGTTGTATGAGAATAATCGGAAAATCCGCTGTAACCCATTGTTGAGGACATGCCGATTATCCGACAAATTCTACTCATCCGAGACAAGCAGGTTCTGCTGGATCGCTTGGCGACGCTTTACGGGAAAAACTTTATACCGTATTCCCCCTGAACAAATCTTCCATCGTGATTTCTTGTTGTGCAACGCTGTTGGCACCTTCGTCAACACCGTAGGTAGTTACCATTGTAGGAACAATGGCGTACTTGGTTTTCGTTTTGGCACGGAATAGTTCGGCCCTGTCGCGAATGTAGTCGGCGTATTCTGCCGTCATCTGATACTTGCCCATAGCGAATTTAATTTCGCACAAGTTTATTGTCCTATCGGCTCTTGAAATAACCAAGTCAATTTGAGCACCTTTTTCAGAATCGCTTTTCGGCACATATCTCCACGCAGACACTTCCGTCGCAACGCCAGCAATACCCAGTTTCTGCTTTATCGCATCGACATGCGTCATGCAGACAAGTTCAAAAGTCTGTCCAAGCCAAGTTTCTACGCTATGCGAGTTGAAATGTTTACTCCACCATTGTTCATCAAGAGAGTTATTCGCCTGCACATACTTGAAATAAAAGAGAGTATAAAAATCAGACAACCGATAGATGGCGTCCTTGACCTTGTTACCAAGCTGGCTATATCGCAAAACAAAATCGCATCGTTCAAGGTTCTTCAGCACGGCTGTCAGTGTTTTGCCATCAAAATCGACCTTTTTGTCTATTTGGGAACGAGTCAAGCCTTCCTTATGGTTTGCCAACAATTGAGCCACTTGTACATAGTAATCCGCATGGGCGAACAACGCGTTATACAGTTCGTCAAATTCAATTTTCAGTAGTGCGTTTTTACGGAAGAAAAGACGGTCGATGTTTTGGACAAGGCTCAAACGAGTGTCCAGCAAGCTCCAGTAAAACGGGACACCGCCCAAAATCATATACGCTTGGAGAATCTGGTATCTGTCCCATGCGCATTTCCTGGCACGGAGGTATTGTTCCGATTCATAAAGCGTAAAGGGATTCAGATAAATGCTGTTCGTAATGCGGCAATGCAACCCACCTTGGTTTTCAACGAGTTTGTCGATCATCCAGCTGGTTGCGCTACCTGTAGCAATAAACAATATATCTTTACGGCGTGCGGCCCAACCATTCCAAAAATTCTCGAACTCTTCAATAAAATCCGATTTTGGGGTATCTATCCAGGGCATTTCGTCAAAAAAAATGACCTTTTTATGGTCACTAGACTGAGACTCGATCCATCCAGTTAATGAATCGAACGCATCGGACCAGTCGGTAAACACAGGTAATTCCGGCAAATGCGCATAATGTTTGATGACCTTTGCGAAATTACGCAATTGCTTTTTCACGGTTAGATTGTGACCGCCGACAAAAGAAAAGTCGTATTGACGGTTGAAGAATTCTTCGACAAGGAAGGTTTTGCCTACTCGGCGACGACCATAAACAACAACAAACTCCGACTGGTCACTTTTTAGGCACCGGTCGAGCTCCCCTATTTCACGATTTCGTCCAATCAGGTTCATCGGAATCCCCCATGTTGTTTTTTTTTTCAAAATATATAAAAATGAATCATATATTTCCCCAAAAGCGATATTTTTTACGAGATTTTAGGAAATTATCCATCAAAAATAGCAGATATTTCCCCAAATCTCAAAATTTTAATGAGATTTGGGGAATTATTATTTTTGGACATTATTGGACATTTTAATGGACGTACACAACGGCTGGTCGCTATTCGCCTAGCTCCCCTCTTCTAATTTCTATATTATACTTCAATGGTTGATTCCGAAGTTCTTGAGCAAGAAGACTACGAAGTAAAAATCGGTTCGTTTAACGGGCCGATGGATTTGCTTGTCTATCTCGTTCAGAAAAAGGAAATGACGCTGGACCAGATTCCCATTGCAGAAATCGCAGACGACTTTCTCAAATGGGTGAACGAGTATTCCGAAACAGATCTTTCCAAGGCTGGCGACTTCCTGTTTATGGCAAGCCGCTTGATGGCGCTCAAGGTGCAGGAGTTGCTCCCGGCCGAAGAACGCGATCCGGAGATGGAAGAGGAATACAACGAAGACCGCGAAAAGCTCATGAAGGAAATGTTGGAATACCAGCGTTTCAAGCAGGTGGCTAGCGGTCTCCAGGAAATGGAAGCGAAAAACTTCGGTACGTATTCCCGTGGGCGTCTTGAAAAAACGCAGAGCGACGACGACACGCTCGCCGATGCAAACATTTGGCAGCTTTTCCGCGCCTACCAAAAGAGCTTAAAGACAAAGATTTCCGAGACGATTCACCATATTGAATTGGACTACGTGACGATTCAGGACCGTCAGCAGGCAATCAACAACTTCTTGAATGTGCATGGTCGTGCGCTTTTCGAAGACTTGCTCGACAACGATTCACATCCGATTGTCGCAGCGGTGACGTTCATGGCAATGCTCGAAATGATCAAGACGGACGATATCGTTTTCCGTCAGAGTGAACTTTTCGGACCGATTTGGATTTACCGCAAGAAGAACAACCCCGAGTATGCCGACGAAATGGCACACGAGACCGTGTTCTTCAGCAAGGATCCCGAAGTCAAGTCGGGACTCGTGGATACCATCCGCAGCCAGGCGATTGCACGTTCCAAGGAAAAGAGCGTGGGCGACCTTGCCGCGACGATGCGCGAGGCCGTCCTTTGGACGGAGCGTGGCAGGAACGTTACGGACGAAGACCTCAATGCCATGCTCGAAGGTCGCGAAGATATTTCCGAAGTGCAGGACAATCCGTTTGCAGATATGATTGCGGAAGCAGATGCTGCCGAAGGCGCAATGCAGGCAGCAAGCGCGCCAGACGCAAACGCACAAACGCCGGCACAAGATGCAGCGCAATCTAGCGATATGCAGTCTGCATCAGCATCGGCGCAGTTTAGCGAAGCGCAGCCCACAACTCCGGAAAACGTCGAAGCTGTACCGGGTCAAGACACCGCGCAGTCCACAGAAGCATCCACAATCGAAGACGCAGCCATCCCGACAATCGAATCTGGCGCATCTCGTAGCGAAGCGGACTCTGAAGCCGACGTAGGAACAAAGTCAAACGCAAGTGTTCTCGAAGACATTGTCGAAACGTCACATGTCATTGAACCGGCTCACTCATTCGAACCGGTGGATGAATCTGATGAAGTCGAAGAACTTGACGAAGATGAAGGTGAATCCGCGGACACAATTGTTGCAGGCAACATAAACGATGTTCAAGGTTTGAACGAACAAGCGGTCCAGCAGATGAGCGATGAAGAGTTTGCCGCCTTTATGCAGAAGGCACAGGCTTTCTACAACAACGCAAGTTCCGCGCAGTCAGCAACTCACTCTGCGCAGTCCGCAACATCCGCTCAGTCAACATCCGCGCAGCCAAGCTCCGCGGCATCTCGCAGCACGTCCTCTTACGATTCATACAAATCCAGCGCTTGGGACGAGCCCGCACCGGCGGCAGTTCAATCAGTTCAAAAAGAAGAGCCCGAAGAAGACAAGTATTCATCTTACAGTTTCGGCAACGAAATGACTGACGAAGAATACATTGCCTACTTGAACCGCAGCGCCCGCTCAAGCCGCAAGGAAGAATCAAAGTCAGCGGCATCCACATCAAGCGCAGCTCCCGAGAAGTCCGCAACTTCCGAGAAACCTAAGAAAAAGTCCTTTATGCCCGAAGATGACGAAGGCGGAATGACCGACGAAGAATACCAGGCTTATCTCGCCGAGCATGGCGACGATGATGAAGACGAAGAAGGCCCCGTTGTCTACGGAGCCGGCAAAAATTAATTTTTATTGATAGCGCTAAAGCGTTTTTTTAACGCTCCAGCTTCTCATTTTCAAGCCATCTCGGACAGCAATATCGCGTTCATCAAAAACCTCAAAATTATTCTTCTTATAGAACGCAAGATTTTTCTCTGAGTTTGTGAACAAAGTCAGTTGCTTACCTCCATGTTCACGAATGTATTCTTCCATAAACGCAACAAGCTGTGTACCAACACCCTTTCCTTGATATGGCGGGTCCACTGTCAACGAACTGCAATACCAAATATTTTCGCCATTGTGCTGGTAATCATGACATGGAGTCCCTGCTGTTTCATCCATATTAACCCAAGCATTCACACGTTTTATGCCTGCGCTAAAATAGACATTCCACCAGCCATGAAGTAGGAACTGTAAATCCGACGGTCTCTTGTAATGCGGATCTTCGAGCACAGTCAAGCCTACAATTTTCCCGTCTACTTTAGCCATCAAGAAATGCGACTTTTTCAAAATCGCGCGCCACGTTCCGTACAAAACGGACCGTATCACCTTATGCCTCAAGCCCAAATCCGGGAAAAAACTTATAAAGTACTCGTAATTCTCATAAGCTCTGACAGAAAGCGCCACAGCTTCATTGAGTTCCTCACGTTTCAGCACTCCAAATTCGATTCCCATTACAAAGCTCCGTTCTCTCTACATAAAATAGAAACAATTCTAGCGCTATGATATGTTTTTCCACCATATATGCAAAATATATGCGAAAACATGCTATCCAAATAATTTAGCGATATACGGGTAGGCTTCATCCGGCAAAGTGAAATGCTTTGCGATATAGAACATATAAGGAATCTTGACTGCTGCAAACGGCAAAATCCGTTTCGTGGCTTCCGCGATTTTCTGCGGGTCCGTCGTTCCCAAATAAGCAGAGAAGAAAATGTTCCAATGAGCCAAAAGTTCTTCTTTATTCATGTGGAAAACAAGATCCGCCTTTTGCTCATCCATTCTGTTCGTCATGCTCCACAACATTCCCAAATCCCAACCAGGGTCACCATAGCCGAAATCGCCCATATCAATCCAAAGTGTTCGCTTTCCATCGGTAATGACATTGCTGATTTGCAAATCGCCATGAAGGCAAGTCGGGGTGTCGGGAACCGTATCGATAAAAGCCAAGGCCTTTTGCTTGTAAAAGTCAGGAACTACAGCCTTTTCAAGATAAAAGCGATGGAATTTTTCCTTTGTAGACACAAGCTTCGTCGTATCCGCTTTCGTCGAATGGAGTTTCTTAGCCATTTCTGCAAATATCAAAGAAAGCTCTTGCAAACGACCCGGCTCTTCTGAAATAATTCTCGAAAAAGAGCGCTTATTTCGGATAAGTTCATATTCAGCACCAAAGCGTTCACCATCCGTTATCAAGCGAATTGGTTTTGGAGTCGGAACTCCCAAATCAAAAGCTGAGCAAGATGTCAAAAAATCTTTTTTAGCACAGTCCGCTTCGAATCCGGGGTGATAAAGTTTCGCAATCGTATCGCGAGTCTTGTGCGTGTATGCGATTGAAGTCGCACCTTCACCGGTCGCTACATAATCATCTAAATTGATTTTTTCAACTTCTTCAGACATAACAGCCTCTCTTAATAAAACTTTTCGACCAGGGAATGAACCAATCCTGCAAACAACTTCTTATAAGCTTCAGGAGTCGGCATCAAGATTGAACGGATACAAGCATCCAAAGGAGCAAACTTGCCAGCAAGAGCAGTGAAGGCGGAAATGTCCTTATTCCCCGTGTAGGCCTCAGCAAACGCATTCCAGAAGTTTTTCAACTGTTCCTGCGACATGTGGAAAATTTCCTGCGCTGCCGGGAACTGAGAATAAACTTGGCAAGTCATGAAAAAATGCCCTATATCGAACATTGGCGAACCGTGACTAAACCAGCCAAGATCAATCCAATAAGGTTTACCATCGGCAGAAATAATCAGGTTACCCATCTGGAAATCACCATGCAAGCAGGTTTTCTCGTCTTCTATACTCTGAACAAACGCCCGCAATTTTTCCCGATCATCATCAGCAACAAAATCAGACGCATCAATCCCCTTCAAGGCAAGATCCTTGCGGCTTGGGAAAAACTCCGTATCGCAAGGCGTTGCATGCAGTTGCAAACCCATCGAAGCAAGCAACTTAGCCATTTCACTGATACGAGACGGATCATCGGAGCAAATACGCGAAAGAGACTTTTTTCCCTTAATGATTTCTACGAGCTGACCGTAACCATCCCCCACACGCACCATATCAAACATACGAGGAGTCGGGATTCCCAAATCAAAAACATGCTGAGCGGCATCACGTTCTTGTTTTACTGTTGCCTCATCGCAACGAGGCGGGTTATTCACTTTCAAGAGGAAATCAGGATGACCGGGATGCACATAAGTTTTTCCGTTACCGCCCTCGCCCACCTGTGTCCAGGTACTAATATCAATATTCTGGTATTCCATTTTTGCTCCCTAGAAAATGTTTCTCCTTATAAAGATATCGCTTTTTCTTTAGAAAAGAACAAAAAGAATTTGGCAGATACTCCAAATTATTTGATAATAGCGAGTTTTATTGCGAAATCAACAAAAAAGCCCCGCCGAAGCGAGGCAAAAAAAAACAGGCGATCCCGGAACACAGTCCGGGATGACAAAGCAATCGTTAATCGTCGCGGCGGCCGCCGAGTAATCCGGCTCGATAAGCCCAGTAGAGCAACTGCAAAACAGAGGATATTGCAGCAGCAACATACGTGAGGCCAGCGGCAAAAAGCACACCCGAAACGGTGTTATATTCACGCCCTTGGGCAACAACTTCCATGCGAGCCAAAGCCTTCTTGGCGCGAGACGAAGCGTCAAATTCAACAGGCACGGTCACCAACGAGAAAAGTGTTGCAAGACCAAAGAGCACAACGCCGACAACCGCGAGAGATTGACCAAGCGCCTTGCCCATGCCCATGAGCATAATGCCGATAATCACAAGCCACGGGCCGAGATTGGAACCGATATTTGCGGCAGGGACAATTGCAGAACGGAGCCACAGCGGGAAATAACCTTCGGCATGCTGGATAGCGTGACCGACTTCATGCGCGGCAACTCCTGCGGCACTTGCATTGCGGCCGGAATAAACTTCTGGTGACAAGTTCAGAGTCTTGTTCAGCGGGTTGTAATGGTCCGACAAAAAGCCCTGGTGCTTGAGGATTTTCACATCGGTAATGCCAGCTTCCATTAGGATAGCCTTGGCAACATCGGCACCGGTAAGGCCGCTAGAAATCGTGACTTTTTGGCCAGCAGCAAAACGCGTTTTGACCAACAGAGAAACCGCGCCCGAAAGGACGAGCGTGATTACGAGAATTCCCATGTATAAAGGATCGAACATCATAATTTTAGTTCCTTAATTTCACTATTCAATTTACAAAAAGAATGGCGAAAGCGACTGTGATTTCGTCACTCTTTTTTGCTTATTGTCGCCGATTTTTACATGTCGCCGGTGGTGAACCTGCTCTTGTCGCGCAAATGCGTAAGGAGCATGCCCAGCACGAAGTAGATAACCGCCTGTATCGCTAGTAGGTAAAGTTTAGGCGCCACATCGTAAATGTCACCGCCCATCTGCTCAATTGAAAGCCAAGCAGGTACCGCAAACGTGCTCGGCAAGATGTACGAAAATCCCACCATCCAGCTCGGCATCAAGTAACTTGGCCAGCTAAAGTTCGCAAGGAACAATACAGGAATGGAGAGGTTCAGAAACAACTGCATGCTCGATTCACGATGCAGGAATACTTGTGAGAGGCACATGCCAAAGTTAATGACCGACGCAAGGAACACCACTGCAAAAACCATCATCGGCAAAAGTTCACCACGCCGCGGGAAGTCAAAGACATTGTAAATGAAGCAATGGTAGAACAGAATGAATCCGCAATAATGCAAGAAGTACGCCAGCGAACGTCCTAAGTAACGATAGGGCAAACTTTCGTTCTCGACTTCGGAATAACGCTGGTTCCTGCGGAAACGACGATGACCGCGAGCACCGCCCATAATGCAAATGCCGATAATCAACGACTGCTGCAATATCACGACAAGCACACTCGGGACAACATAATTCGAATAGCTGCCGGTATTGTTGAACATAGTCTGAATCGAAAGCGGAATCGGATCGCGCATGGCCATCGCTTTAGCCGAAGGCACTTTTTTGCCAAGTGCAATCGCCTTGACTTTACTGACCGCGCCGACCGTCAAAGCGCAAGTCGAAAATGCAGTACCGATTGTACCGTGAAGCATCACGTAGGCGCCATGCGTAAAGATGTTTATCTTTGTCGGCTTCTTGTTCAGCAAATCCTTTTCCATATTCTCGGGAATGACCATGAAACCGAAAATATCTTCGCGGGCCATGGCGGTTTCTGCTTCGAGCATGTCGTTATAGACGGCCTTGACTTCGACCTGTTGCGTTGCAGAAGCCATTCGCGTCAGTTCACGGGACTTTGCCGAATGGTCCAAATCCACAATTGCCACCGGAACACGAGAGACCGTCTGGTTCATATATGCCGTCGGATAGTAGAACGCATAAAGGATACCAGCAACAACAAGCAAGAGCACTGCCGCAGGATCAGTGAAGAACAACTTCCATTCCGTCAAGGTTACTTTCAAAAGACGACTAATCATGTTTTCGCCTCCTGACTTTCTCCAGCACACTTTTAAACAGCGCATCTACGGTAATCTCGCCATCTTCTTCGACAACGACCGGCATTTGAGAATCATGCTTCAAGCGGTACTTCCAACGGAGAACCATTGTAAAGCACCCGAACAAAGTCCAGAAGAGCGCCATGCCAGCCATGAGCTTGACAACTTCCCAAGATGCAGCCATGCCGACATCGCCAAGAAGCATCATGGACTGCACACGGAGCACGTGAGTCAACGGCAACAAAAACGCAAAGCAACGCACGGCAAACGGCATAGCCATCACGGGGAACGTCTGGCCGGCAAAAGCAAACGCAGGGCCGCCAATCACGCCCGAAACGCCTGTGGCAATACGCATCACGCCAGTCACACCTACAAATACCATTCCCGCCCCCACGCAGCAAATCACCATCAAGAGTTGCGCCACGGAGACCATCACAAATTCTTCAAAGCCCATCGGCATGAGCATGCGATGCGTGTACGCATAACATCCCATGTATTCAAGCCAAAGAATGATAACGGCAGGAACAAATGAAGCAACGCCAAGCGTCACCCAGGAACGTTCTGCATACTGGTAAAATTCACGCACGCGCTTGTCGCGCAACGGGAACGAAGCGATATATACCGCCACAAGCATCGCCGCCAAGTGGAACATTGCCGATACAAGTCCAAGCGCTAGGAATCCCTGATAATTGCCTTCGATGTTACCAACCGAATGGATTTCTGTTTTTATAGGATCTTCAAACGAAGCCGTAAAAAGTTCAGAACCCACATCGGTGAGCACCGCACGAATTTCCTTTGTTGCAAACATGTTCGTGAGGTAATTCTGGCCGCTGGAATAAACAGGAATCACAGGCGCTTCAAGGCGGAGTGCACGGCGTTCCAATTCATTCGGAAACACGATAAACGTTTGCAAGTCTCCACGGATTACCGCGTGTTCACACTCGCCCATGTCATGGCAAATCAGCTTGACATCAAGCACAGGGCTAGACTGGAGAGCACGTTCAAGGCGATCGGCAAGTTGACTATTATCTTGCTTGACAATACCAATCGGGATGTGCTGCACGATTTCGCTCGAAAACATCTCCAGCATAAACACAGAGACGCCTACGGGGAGCACCGCAAGAATCATCCACAAAACAATCTTGTGGCCAAAGTAAATTTTCCCGATTGTCTTTAAAAGACCTTTCAGCACAATAACCTTCTATTGCAGCTTACTGAATATCGTCAACAGGGAACAGAACGCTCATGCCCGGGCGGAGATTTTCAACCTTGTGGGTCGGGCGCATACGGACTTCGAATGTCTTGAGGTCAAAGCCAGAGCTTTCCTTGGAGCTGCGCCATGTGGCATAGTCACCGACAGAAGCAATGTAGCTTACGACCATTTCGACAGTCTTGTCGAGAGCCGGAACCTGGAGATAGAATTTTTTGCCCTTGAACACTTTCTTAAGGTAATCTTCGCGGAGGTGGAACACAGCCCAGGAATCGTTCAAGTCCGTCACAGCGATAATCGGCATACCAGAACCAACGACTTCACCTTCTTCGGCAAGCTTGAGAGATACTTCGCCAGAAATCGGCGTGCGGATTTTGGTTTCTTCGAGGTAAGCATCGACTTCGGCATTTGCACCCTTCGCCTGCATCACGAGAGCGTTTGCAGCAGCCTTGTCTTCGCTACGAGCACCAGCAACGGCCTGTTTGTACTGGGCGCGAGCAGCATCGGCTGCGGACTGAGAAGCCTTCATCTGCGTTTCGGCTTCGTCGCGCTTTTGCAACGGGAGCACGCCTTCGTTATAAAGCTTTTGCACGCGGTTGTAGGTGTTCTTTGCAAGAGTTGCGGCTTCTTGAGCGCGGTCAGCCATGGCCTTAAGAGCAGTAATATCTTCACTGCGGGCACCATTGCGAGCCTTGCTTGCCTGAGCCTTAGCAGCACCAAGAGCACCTTGCGCCTGCATCTTCTTGGCTTCGATTTCTGGGCTACTGATAACAGCCACTAAAGAATCTTTCGTCACGACATCGCCTTCGTGAACGAGCAAGCGTTCGATACGGCCAGGAACCTTCCCTGCCACGAGCACGCGGCGAGCTTCCATCTGGCCTTGCAAGAACTGTTCGCGCGGTTGCGTTGCAAACTGTTGGAGTTGGGAAATTCCCATAATAACCAACACAATCAAAGCAATAACGACTACTACTTTTCCAATCATCTTTAACGCGTTCATTATTTATTCTCCGTTTCTAAATTTTGTTCGGCAGGCTGTACAACTTCACTGGATCCTTCGCTCTGCTCAGGATGACGAGCGGCGTCGGTTGCTGAGCTTTCCGAAGCATCGACAGGCTTTTCAACCACAAGTTGCTTAGACACAAGAACTGTACCCGCCGTAGAGACTTCGCCAGCGGCTTCGAGGAGTCCAAGCCAAGCAATAACGGCATCGTAATGAGCCTTGAGGTCAGCCACCTGTAAGCGAGAAAGAGCAAGTTCAGCATCCACAACATCAAGGCCTGTTGCAAGCCCTGCTTCATAAGCCTTGTTCTGGCTGCGCAACGCTTCGTCGGCAAGTTCACGCGTCTTGGCGAGGCTTACAAGCCTACCCTTTGCGTGTTCCAGTTCGCGCCAGCGCTTTTCGACCAGGAGCTTCAAGTTGTCAATAGTTTCTTCTTCGAGACTACCCAAGGAGCGGTCCATTGCCTTTGCGGAACTGACCTTTGCGCGGGTATCTCCACCCTTGAAAATGTCCCACTGCATCTTGGCACCAATAGCCCATTCCGGTTCCAAAATCGTCAAGTCCTTGGTGTAAAGTTCCTTGTAGCCAAACAATGCAATTGTCGGGAAATAATCGGCGCGGGCGGCGCTAATGGCGTTCTGGTTACGCTTGCGCTCAATGCGCAACTGACGGAGACCCGGATGTTTGTCAATAGCAAGAGCCTTGAATTCATCCATCGTGCGGATGCCTTCGGGCGATTCCACCGGCGTTGTGGCGGTAAGGCTCGTGTCCGTGTGCAAAAGACTTGCAAGGGCCATGCGGGCAAGCGACTGGTCGCGAAGAGCATCTTCGTAAGCGTTCTCGGCTTCGGCCAAGGCCACTTCGGCACGGAGGCGTTCGGTCTTGCTAATCTGACCACCCTCTTCGAGTTTCTTGGAACGTTCAAGATGTTCGGCAAGATCCTTCTTGGTTGTTTCGCGCATCACGACAAGTTCTTCGCACAAGCGAAGCGTAAAATACTTTGTCGCGACATCCATGAGGACGGTGTTCTGCGCCATTTCGAATTCAGCCTTGCGGGCGTTCACATTTTCCTTGGCGGCATCGTATGCAGAATAAATTTTGAGACCGGTAAAAATCGGCCACACAACACTAAGGCGAGCATTAAAGAACCAATCGTCCTGCACCTTCATGTTGAAATCGGCATTCTCTGCGGCCGAACCATACTTTTCCGCAGTCTGCTGGGCAAACGTTTCCGGAGAACCCGTGCCAAGCTTTTCCTTGAGGGCGTTTTCGGCATAAGCCTTTGCCTGGGCTTCGTTCCCCGTCTTGGCATAGGCGCCTTCGTAAGCCTGCTTATAGCCAGCGGAAGCCTTGTTGTAGGCATCGATATAAGCCTTGGAATAAGCGGCCGCACCAGCGACATCGCTCATTCGCCCAAGATCTATCGAAATCGGGTCATTAATTTTTGTAATACCCGCCGAAAGACTCACTGTCGGGAAAAAACGAGCAAAAGCTTCGTCCTTGCCACTTTGGGCAATATCAACTTTTGCCTTTTCAGCCTTAATTTTGGAATTGTTGGCCATGGCCATATCCAGCGCATCTTGCAAAGAAAGCGCTGCAGCATTACAGGCCACGCAACCACAGAGAATAAAAGCAAAGTACCGTTTCATAGCTACATTAATAATACAAAAAGATGTCAATAGTAGCAATTCCAAAACGGCGCAATACACTCATGTAATAAAAAAAGTTCCGACAAAATGTCGGAACTTTTGGCGTAAAACTCAAAATGAACTAAACTAGTTACCCGGAGTCGGTGCTTTAGCTTCCCAAGCGGTGTAGCCGTAGCCCGCCGTAGTAAATTCCTTACGGTTGAGACTCTTGCCCTTACCATCAGTATCTGTCATTCCAGCCCAACGGTCACTGTAGAGCGTTGCGTCAGAAATTTCATAATACCACTGTTTGACACCGCCATTTTCCACAAACGAATACGGCTTCTTGACGGCGACAGTTTCACCACGGTTCGAAAGCTTACCGGCATAGTAACATATAGGAACGGATTCAGGAATCGTATAACGAGCGCGGAGCAAAGCATCCTTTCCCTTCAAGGAGTCGTTAAATAGAACCATCTTTCCACCTGCAGGAATAACATCGGTAGCAGCAAATTCAAGGTTTACACCTTCAACCTTCCAGCCGTGCGGAGTGTTATTCACGCTTTCGACCAAAGTAACAGCTTCAGTTCCTTTATTTACAAGTTCGAGGAATTCAAGATCATTCGGATTGTTTTCATCTTCGTGATAGTGAATTTCGCTGATGAAAATAGGACCGGCCTTGAGAGCGGAGTTTGCAGCACCCGGAGTTTCCGTTGCCATAGCGCCCTGAGCTACAGTACCTGCAACCTGGACAACGCCACTGGACTGCTTACCCGCAGAAAGCAGCAAGCTCGATTCCAGACCCGTACGAGCGCCACCAACGACTTCGTACAGATAAATTTCATCGCCGTTATCGCTCAAATAGAGACCTTCGCCAAATACGGCAGCAGTTGCTTCAAGGAGCAAATAACCATTGGCCGGAACTACAGTATTCGTACCACCAATTGTCCAAGTTTTGCCCTTGCCATCGTTTTTACGCTTGGATACAAGTTCCCAGCCGGCAACATCAACAGGAGCGGCACCAGAATTGTAAAGTTCCACCCAGCCATCCTTATTAGCGGCAGCATTAATGTCATACGGCTTGATTTCGTTCAAGCGGACCGTAGAGGCATCAAGAACCTGATCGTTACCTACGCACGGATTACCATTGACAGCAACACTTGCGCCCCAAGAAGTCGGGTCAGCTTCGTTACCGGAGCCCCTATAAACTAGAGTACGCCCATTGCCATTGGCAAGGCTCGGCCAAGGAGGATTGTTGCTGAATGCGGCACTGACGTCACCTTCGCCCTTAAGCTTGACATCGACAACATCGCCTTCGTTCACAAGCTTTGCGACAGCTCCAGTCTTGGGATCATTATCCCACGGGCCATAAACTTTACAGCCGGCCGGAAGACTCGGATAAGTCTGATTGAACAAGGCAACATCGTTCGTGACGATGACATATTCGCCCGCTTTCAAGGAACCGGTCGGGAAATTGAAAGAAACGGCACCATCTAAGCGGAGATTGCTGAGCTGCATGTCCGTAATATCCGGGCCTTTCTTGATATAAACTTCAATCCATTCGAGCGCAGAACCACCCGCAGCGTTGTACATGATTTCGGAAACACCCATGTTCGTAATCGAACTATCGACGACGCCTTCGCCACTGGAGCTAGACAACACCGGAACAGGATTGTTAGCGGAAGACGAAGATACAACAATATCCGAAGAAGATGTCAAAACATCACCACTGCTATTCGGCTGTACAGCAGAGCTGCTCGAAGTATAACTTTCTGGCGGTGTTACGGGACTAGCGTCATCGGAGCAGGCAGAGAACATGCCGAGCACAGAAACACAGGTGCCAACAGCAAGCAATTTTTTAGTATTCATAAGCGCCTTCCTTGTTTTGTAGTTTAAATCCATTTTAGAAATTTCCCGCGAGAGAAGTCCAGTACGGGCTCTTGAAACGTCGCGGATTTTCGTAAACACGTTTCCATTCAGCAGCTGCGTTTCCGAACTTGGAGAATGCACCGTGTTTTAAATTCAATGCACGAATCAGGTCAAACATCCAGTAAGGCATCTGGGCGGCCGGGCACTTGAGTTCAAGCACGGCATCGGCACCCGGCTGGAAGAATCGCGGGAGCCCCGTGGAGTGCATGTAGTGCGGATCCACAGTGTAGTCAAAACCGTTTTCTTCACGGAAGCGCATACCGGTGTCAATCGTCACGCGGGAATACTCTTCGCGAAGCCCGAACCATGCACGACGCTTGTACTGCGTGAGGAGTCGCGGATGAGCCCCATGGAGTTCAGTCTTGTACAAAAAGTCCTTGAGGTACATGCGGTCTTTACTGCTCTTGCACGGCCATTCATCGGGCTTCATGTGCCAAACTTCACCGGGATTGATTCCCTTGATCGTTGCACGGCTCTTGTAGCAGATGTTACGAATCTTGCGCTTGACTTCGAAATGGAACGTACCGTCCTGAGCGGGGTGCTCGCCGTACGTGCGGATACGCATATTGAAACGGTCCAAGAGCTGTTTCTTTTTCCAGCCGAGGAATGTCCACGTCGGAGTATCCAGATACAGATTCGTAATCCAATAGAATCCACCCGGAGTAATCTTGGAATAATAGTCTTCTTCGCAATACGGCGCCAAGAACGCACCAATCCGGTCCGCCCATTCGACGGGGATATGGTACTTCAGTTCGAAGCGTTCAAGAAGACTAAATCCGCGGGCTTCAGCCATAAACTACCTGATTCCTTCACGAAGATGGTTCGTTACATCTTGACGAGCAAGACCACCGGAGTAATCGAGCAAAGCCAAGTAACGGGCAAAAATATCGTATTCAAGCTTTGCAGCCTTCAAGTCACTTTCGAGAGCGCTTTCACGGGCGCGGAGAAGAAGGAGCGGGTCGGAGCCGGCTTTGTGAGCAAACTGTTCCATAAAGCCGCTTGCATTCACTTGTTCGGCATATTCCTTCAAGACCTTCCACTGATCGATAAGCGTAAGCACTTCTTCGGTGAGGCGAGCGACCTTCTGGTTCACTTCGCGGACTTCGTCCAAGTACTTGCTTTCGGCATCGAGCTTTTCGACCTGTTCGCGGAGGGTGGCGTCCTTGTTACTATCGAAGAACGGCAAGCGGAACGCGAGGTTCACAAAGAACTTGTCTGCAGTCTTGCGGTCATCCGTTTCGGCAACAAGTTTGCGGAGTGTATAAGAATTATCATAGCGGACACAAACGCCATCCATATAGCCACCAGTACAAGCCTTTTCATCCCATTCTTTGGCATACTTATTATACTTGGCTTTGCTCACATCGCTGTAATCCAAATCCTTGTACTTTTCCATCAAGGATTCTACCTGGAGCGAGTAACCTATGCCTATATGAGAAATGTAGTTGCGGTCCTTGCTTGCATCCTGTTGCGCCTTAGAAATGTCGGAATCGCGCTTGCCCTTGGCGAGTGCCACAAGCGGGAAGTTTTCGTCAACAGTCACGCCGTTTTTAAGGAATTCGGCAAGTTCTTCCATCGTCGGGAGGAACGACGGATCCAAGGCGACGTTATCAAAGTCCGGAGCCCAAATCATCATCTTGAGTTCGGCATCGCGGAGCGCCGTGCTGTCCGAAAGCAAGTTCGCCTTGAGCGAGGCGCTCTTTTCAAGTGAAGTCATCAAGTCTTCGGCATTGAACGAAGCAGAGCCGGACTTGAGGTGGAGCACTTCGATACGGTCCTGAATAACCTGCAAAAGTTGCTTGTTGATTTCGTTAATCTTCTGGCGAAGCACATAGCGCACACCGCGTTCGTAGCGGTCGTAAAGGAGGATCGAACGTTCAACGGCAAAAGTAGCCTGCTGGTAATTCTTAACGGCCTCATAGTGAGCCTTGTCGGCAGCGCGTTCGCCAAAAGCCTGCGGAGTCACGCGGAGTTCAAAGTCATGCTTGGCAAAGCTAAAACCATCCAGCTGGTAACGGAGTTCCACCTTGTCCCAAAGCTTGAGGTTGCGTTCTTTCGATGTTGCTTCGGCGCGTTTTTCCGCGGCCTGGTATCTCGGGTCCGTTTTTGCGGATTCGATAAGCATATCCCAATTGAGGGGGCGCGCAAAAACAGCTGCGGAAAGAGCCAGTGTTATTAACGTTACGTTTTTCATTTACTTCTTAGCCTTCTGTTGCTGCTTTTCCAAGTTGCGTTTGCTCGTTTCGGTGATGGTCACCATTTCGCCAAGCAAGAACTTATTTTCTTCAGGAATCTTGATGGTCACTTCGCGGCCATAAACCGGGATTTCCGGCATCTTCCACATGCGGGTCGGGAACGGCACGATGCGGCTCGAAAGACCGACCACTTCGCCAATCACGGCCTTGCCCTTACCGGTAAGGGAAGTCACCTTCACGGCTTCGCCGAGGTTCGTGTTTTCGTAAATCTGTTCGTTGATGTAGCCACGGATAAGCGTTGGGGACTTGTGGGCAAGCGTCACAATCGGGGCAAAGCTAGAGACCTTTTCGCCATCGCGCACGTTCACATCACCGACAACCCAGTTTTCCTTGGCAATCTGAGTGAGTTCCTTCTGCTGTTTGCGAAGTTCGGCGAGTTCCTTGCGGATGTTTGCAGCTTCGGTCTTGCCGCTAGACTTCTGGAGTTTGTTGCTACCGCGGAGGAGGGCAATCTGTTCGTTGGCGCTCCTGGTTGCAACAGCAAGTTCGTTCTTGAGGCTCTTGATGCGCATAGCCATGGCATCGTTGCCATCGGCCTTGGACTTGGAGTTCGAGAGGCTCTTGAGCTTGGCAGAAATAGCCTTGTTGCTTTCGTATTCCGCTTCAAGGTTGCGAATTTCAGCCAAAAGTGTGAGGCGACGAGATTCGAGGTTAGCCTTGACTTCGGCCACCTTCTGGTCGATTTCGGCAGAGCTCAAGTTGCTGCGGCCTTCGAGAGCGTCGAGTTCGCGGGTAAGTTCTGTAATGCGGAGAGTCAAGTCCGGGCGGTTGATCACCACGATGGTATCGCCCACATTGACTTCCTGGCCCGGCACCACGTAGACCTTTACAATTTCAGTCGGAGACGGAAGGCTGATAATCGTTTCGCTAGATTCGGCAATGCCACGGAACATGGCCGCCTTGCCCTGGTAGATAAAGCCAAGCATCACGGCAAACACGACGCATGCCACCCAGGCAATAGAAAGCTTGTGGGTATAGACGTAAGCGACACCCGCATTGTTCTTGTGGGTATTCCAGAAATTGTCGAGAAGATCTTCGAGCTTATTCATTTTTCAATCCTCCTTACATTTCCGTCGTTGCGTCTTGCATCATGAACTGGACATCCGAAATACCTTCGACCTTCGATAGGAGCGTGAGGATTTCGGCAGCGGGCTTTGTGGCACGGAGGCGAATCTGGTAAGCGACGTCCAAGCGGGCACCGCCATCGACCTCGCGCATCGTAATCAAAATAAACGTCTTTAAATTGCCCTTCATGATATCTTCAATCTGGCCACGAACCTTGGGTTCGTTCGGGAGGGCAAAGCGGAGCATGCCGTCAAAGAAGTGCTTGGTGCCAAGACCCGTGCGGGAAAGGAGGAACGCGACACAGCTGAAAGCGATTGTACCGCCCACAGCGGCACCCCAGGCATAAACACCGCAACCGATACCTGCACCGAGAGCGGCAAAGATGAACATGATATCGCGCGGGTCCTTAAAGCTCGTACGGAAGCGGACCACCGAGAGAGCACCCATCATGCCAAGACCACGACCAACGTTATCGCCGATAGCCTGCATCACCATTGCGGCGACCACGGCACTAAGCACAATGCCCTGCACAAAATTTCGCGAATACGAAAGTCCAAGGAACGTCTTTTCATAGGTCCAGGCAATCGTCGAAGACAAGACAAAAGCCAAAATCAAGGTGTATGCAAGCGTAATAATCGTTGCATTTGTTGAGCTGGACTGGACAGCAAGAAGGTCAAGCATAGTAACTCCGTTAATTAATTCTTTTTTTTGCCCGTTTCCCCAAAATCTACTTAAAAACAAGCAAAACACACTCGAAATTATGTAAATAATGGACTAACAAAAAAATTACAATCCGCTTTTTTGATTCGGATTTGGGCGAATATCACCCAATTTTTTTATTACAGGCTGTAGAACCCACGCTAAAAATAATAAAAGTACATTTTTCGTTTCTGAAAAAAATAATTACACGTTGGTTACTCTAACAACGCATTGAGTCAGTCGCAACGTATGTTTATTTTAGGTAACAATTCAGCGGTTTGAAGGCGGTTGATACCTACAATTTACAGCGTCTAGTTAACAGAAAGTTACAAAGAAGTCCTTGCGGAGTAAAGGCGAACTGAATGGAGCAATTCTATATTCGGAATGACAAAAGTCCTCACGATTGTGAGGACTTTTGGGGGTGTTGAGGAGTGTTTTATTTATAAGCCGTTTTTGTTGAATAGCGTGTAGCCGCGAACGAGGCCGCCTTCGTAAAGACGTACAATGTAATTGCCGTTCTTGAGGCCCGCAATATCAACCGTGAAGTTGTTTGCACCGGCGGAGAGCATCTGCGAAAGTTTCAGGCGCCCATCCATCGAGTAGATTTTCACGCTTGTCGTTTTTGCAAGCGGGAGGTTCGATTCGATTTGGAGAGTCTGCGAAGTGGCACGCACGCGGAATCCCTGATTTGCGGCGGCAACAGGCTTGATACTTACTGGTTGTGGCTTTGGCTTGTTGCGGAGAAGGCGCACGCTATAGATGCCGCCAACCATTCCAGAGCTTGCCGAGAAGGAGATACGCACAATCTTTTTGCCCTTCACCATTTTATCCGGAATCGGGTACGTGACATTCACGAATTCATCTTTTTTCCAGCGGTTCGAAATCGTTTCGGTCACGAGCTTTTCGCCGTCAATGGAAATATCGAATTCGCGAGTGCATCCTTCGTTGCCCCAGTAGCGCACCATGAGACTCAAGGAATCTTCGCTATTCGTCTCGAATTCGTAGCTGATGAGACCGCCATCGCCGCCGGAGCACTTACCAGCATCGCGGTAGAATTCACCTTGGTGCGTGCCCGAAGTGGAATTTTCGATTTTCATCTTGTGGTCTACTTCTGGCTGCTGCTCGCCCGGAGCGACCTTATCGACAGTCTTTTCGTCAAGCGCCAAGGCTTCTTTTTGCTCTTTTTCAAGGCGGGCGAGAATGCTCGGGTCCGTAAGCACCATCCAGTACATCATGTAACGGGCGTCATGCACTTCGTAGAAGGGCTGCAAAAGCAGGTTTGCGTCTTTTTGCTTTGCGAAGAGGTAAGGCGCCTTGAAGTGCAAGGGTTCGCCCTTCACGGGTTCCACTTTCGAGGGGATATCTTCTTTTTTGCTTGCAAGCATCGGCGCCTGATCCAGCGATTCCAGCGCACCGGAGGCAATGTGGCTCCAGCGACCATCATCGGCGACAAGGCCGTTCAGGTTCGCCGTTCCCGTCTTTGCAGAAAGCACAATCGGACCATGCAAAAGCGCCACGTAATCGGTCACGCCCGGCAAATCTTCGACATGCGTGTACATCGGGTAAAGCACTTCGACGACATCGCCCGACTTCCAGGACTTCCCTGCCGAAACATAGCTCGACGGCGTAGACTTTTTCACGACGGTATCGCCATTGACGATGACCTTGAATTCCCCTTCCTTGACCCAGTACGGATGGCGAATCTGCATGTCAAATTCACCGCTACCGGTAATCGTAAACTTGGAACTTTCGCCCTTCGGGAAGGCGGTTTCCTGCTTGATTTTGACGCTCTTGTCTTTCCAGTTCAAGACGGAAGCGGCAAAGAGGTTCACATAAAGCGAATTGCCATCTTTCGTATAAATAAACTGATTGTACTTGGCCGGATTTTCCATGCCCGAACCCACGCAGCACCACATACCCGCATTGACCTTGGAATACACGCGGTAATGGCGCGGACGAGCCGGAGTAAAGTACACGTAGCCGCCATGTGTCGGGTGGATTGTCGAAAGGATGTGATTGAAGAGGGCGCGTTCGTAGAAGTCGGTGTAATGCGCATCGTGCTTGATGTTGAACAGACGTTCCGTCAACTTGAGCATGTTGTACGTATTACAGGATTCTGGTCCTTCACGTTCTTCGATGAATTTTTTATGGTTGTTGAGCGCCGGGAAATGTTCCGAAATGCTGTTGCCGCCAATGGCGATACTGCGTTTATTCACGACCGTCTGCCAGAAGAAATCGGAGCCCTTCTTGTACTTTTCATCGCCCGAGAGTTCTGCAATTCGAGCAAAACCCACAACCTTCGGCACCTGCGTATTCGCGTGGACATTCGTTAAGTTGTCATTGCCCTGCGACATCGGATTCAAAAGCCACTGGTGCGACCACTTCTTGGCCGCATTCAGGTACTTCTCGTTTTTCGTGAGATAGTAAGCGTCCGCATAGACTTCGGGCATGCCACCGTGTTCCGTACCGAGCATCTGTTGCATCTTGGAATCGTTCAGGCCGTTCGTAATCGTAATGCCCCAGTCGCAAAGCGCCAAGAACATCGTCTTTGCCTGTTCGTAGCCCGCATAAACGTAAGCATCGCGGAGGCCCGCATAAAGCTTGTGGATATTGTACCACGGCACCCAATAGCCGTTCTGGGCGCCCGCATTGCCACTCTTCATGCTAAGCCACATCTTTTTGCCGTTGGGAACGCCACTGATATAGCCCTTGAAATTGTTGTCCTTGGAATTCTGGTCCTGAATCGTCTTGAGTTCTTTCAAGATGTATTCGAGACGTTCCTTGACTTGGACGTCATCGTTATCGGCATAATGCATGGCCAAGGCACTCAGATAATGCCCAAGCACGTGGCCGTCGAGGCCCGCCCAGTTCGGGAACTTGCTCGCCTTGGGGCGCATGCCTGCTTCTTCGTAAAAAGGCGCCAGCAAGCGGTCCACATCGTAGCTGAGGAGCGTTTCGACGTTCAAGTCCTGACGTTCCTTCAAAACGCCATCCAAAAGCTGTACATCCGACAACGCGAACATGTCAGGGTACAGCAAATCCTGTGAAAATCCGAGACCGCACGCAAGCCCCGTCAAAGCAAGAGCCGTGCGAACACGTTTACCAAACCATCCGAAATTCATTGTTTCCACCTTTTTTCTAGCCCAAGGGAGATTCCCGCTCGGAGGCGGGAATGACATGCAAGGTTTTCATGCAAGAAAGCCCCACACTCTAGAAAATAGATTGGAAAATAGGGGTCAGATAAGGGGTGGATTCAATTAGTTTTGACAATTCTACAATAGGGTTTTACGGTCAGAAGGAATCTATGTGAACCCCATCATCGCCACAATTGGTCTTTGATTCGACGGTAAAATTGCTCAAATACGCGTCATAATCGGCTTGTTCGTCAGTATAGGCACAATAAGCTTCTAGAGAACCGTCATCATCACAGGCGCCACTGAGCTGGTCATTTACATTTTGAAGCAAGCACAAGTCTTTAAACTGTTCAAAAATCGCTTCACAGCCTTGGCCAAATTTTTCCACTTTTACTATTCGTTCTATACGATTATCTAGACCAAACTTAAACTTTGCAGAATAAGATTTTTCATCGACAGAACAAGAAACAGCAGCTCCTTTTTCGACCTCATAGACCTCAATTTTACCTTCAGTCTTTTTGTCATATCCTTTTGTTGTAGCATCAATGACATACTCTTTAGTAGCATTACTGGCAAAATCAATGTTGACAGAAACCGTTAGCTCTTCTTTAACCACAACAATATAAGTTGCATGCGCATTCCCCGAAACATGCTGCGTAACAGAACTGGAACTCAAAGAAGATTCCGGCGGGAAATTAATCCAAACGCTGCTCGAGGAACTATTGCTTGAAGAATTTTGTTCCTCGCTAATACCCGCCATAGGATTGGCGTTCGGGTCAACAGTTCCACTAGAGCATGCAACCAATGCAAGCCACGAGATGAATCCGATTATATAAAAGCTCTTTTTAAGCATGTTTCTTCCCAATTATTTTATTGGTGACGGGAAAAAATTGAAAGTTTATTCTGCACACTTGATCAAAATTACCACATTCATTCGCAATTGCAACTACTTTTTTGCAACAAGCCTTAATTTCTTCGACAATTCTCTTATAAGCGTCCTGATTTACGCCAAGAGTAATGCCGTTAAAGAAACGTTCACTTGCTGAATAGCGGTCTACGGCACGGGCAGCCATAATTGCCATCTCTTTGTGCATAGCACGGATAGCAATAGGGAGCGCTTCCTTGGAACCGATAACCGTCTGCGCCGTCTGCGTGTAGACTTTTTCGTCTTCCTTTTTCAAGAAGCCGGCCTTCACGAGAAAATTGAGCACATCGCGAACTTCTTCGGCAGAGACGTATTCCTTGCACTCCTCGGCAATGTCGCGAGGGGTCGCCCCCGGCATGAGCGGTGCAAGTTCACGGATAACCGGATATTTCCAAGATTCATAATACTGGAACGCCTCTTTATCGACAACGCGAACTTCGTGCTCTAAGGCAATTCGCTGCATTTCGAGGAGCGCCGCACGCTGGGATTCGTTATTTTCGGCATTTCCAAATGCAACAAGCTGGTAAAAATATTGTTCTTCGTAGTCGACAAGTCCCATGGATTTTGCAACTTGGCACGCCTTGATTTTGCTGAGCTTGCTCTGTCCCATGCAAACGAGTTTCAAGAAATTCGGCGAAGAAAACCCGGCATTTCTGCAAAATTCGCGCCATGAGAACGAACCTAGACGTTTGCGTTCGTCGTAGTAATCCTGCAAGTAGAGGTGGTAATCCCGGTACTCAAAAATAGACTTCATAATACATAAAATAAATTTTTACATACAAAAACGCAATATCTGTATTATACGCAAAAGCATATTTTTAGGCTATAAAAGGGGTAATTTTATAAAAAAACGTAACTTTTCAAAGCTATATAATACACCTTGTATAATAGAGAAAAAGGACGTAATTAGTTTTGCCGATTCAACAAAAGGCGATATTATTTTATGGTAATGACACGGATGTCCTGATCAATCTTTAAAATATACCGGCCAGCACGTGACACGCGGTACTGACGGTTCATCCCCCAAGAACTCTGATAAAGCATTTTGCCCCGAGAATCGAAAACGGACACCATGGCATTAAAATCAGGGGTCGTAATTTGAAGGTCACGTCCAACAACTTGGACATTGTGCAGTCCTATGTTTTTGACGCCCGACAAAACGGTTGTACCTTTACCCGTTGAATCAAGAGGCACCGCAAGACTCAACAAATCTTCCGAACACATATACTCCGCAAGAGACGCAATAATGGGCAAGCCTTTGTCAGCACATCTGGACCAAATTTTGTTATCCGCAGAAGCGTTTTGATTCAACAAATCCACAAAGTTGGAATTTTCCGCTTCGGTCTTCGAAACACCCTTAGTTTCGCTTATTGTTGCAAGCGAATCAATGGATGCCACGGTCTTCAATTTATCGCCATCAACCGCATATATTCGACTTAAAGACGACGTATCTTTAGCCATTCCCACCAAAGATCCAGCCATATTGTCGGACTGCACGGAAGCCATCGAATAACTGTTTGTAATGCCGGAATTATTCAACATGCCTACAATCCCGCCGGCAGCGGCATTATTTTCAACATTAGGACACGTTGCCTCTACAGTGCCGTAATTCACGACATTTTCGACAAGTCCATCTAAAGAAACGCCAACAATTCCACCGGCTTCCGGGTAGTTAATGACTGGATTTCCGGTATCGTAATCCTTACTCAATTCCGAGCTTGCCTGGGCTTTCATCGAACCATAGTTGGCACATTTTGAAACGGAGCCTTGGTAATTAAATCCAGCAATTCCGCCAACGCGAGCCTCGGCGTTCCGAGTTGACATTTCTGTTTTCGTATCCACATGGATGTTCCCGACATTGACACATTCCATGATTTTTCCGCCTGCATTATACCCGACAATACCGCCAATAGTTCCAGCTACACGAATGGACTTTGCTCCACTGCCGGACATAGCCGCATAATTAACGCAATTCGAAACTGTCCCGCCATTTTTCCCGACAATACCACCAACATAATAGCCTGTATATTCGCCTGTATGCGTTATAACTACTTTATTCGTTGAATGAGAAACAGATCCCCGCGCATTCTGCCCCACAAGACCGCCAGCAAAACTCGTACGTTTTGCATTCATGCGGCCCGAAACAAAGCTGCTATCTACCGTTCCATTTAGCAAATACGCAACAATACCTCCCCCACAAGGCGCAATTTCATTGGGAAAGTCACTATTCATATCGATATTCTTGAGGTTCAGATTCTTTATAACGCCCTGACCGCCAACAATTCCAAAAAGGCCAAACATGCCATGATTCGAAACAGAACCAACGCTCTTAAGGCCATATATGGCATGGTGATTTCCGTCAAACACTCCCTTAAACACGATGCTGTCTGGGGCTCCAATAGCAGTCCAAACTGTAGAGCCAACGCTTGCAGAATCCTTGCCCATGAAGATATCGTTTTCGAGGACTGCATTTATGGAATCATTGCCAGCCTCAATTTGAGCCTTGAACCAGGCCAGTTCTTCAGGACTTGTAATAGACCAATAGGTTTTTCCGCCAACCTCTCGCGAAGAAGACGGTTGAGACGCATCACCCGACCATTCTGCAAAACAAAAAGCAGAAAGGATATACAGAATGCCAATAATTCTTTTCACTTCACTCATATCAACGTCTCACTACAATTTTTCAACAAAATATAAAATTTCAAAAATGATGACCAAATATAAAATAAAGGGGCGGTTTATGCCGTCCCTTATTATACCGAAGCAAAATTTAAACACCTATTCTTCGTCAGGATTGAAATGATTTTCGAAGCTTTTGAAAAGCGGACCCCAGTAATAATTATAAATATCATCAACCTTCACATAGGTTACTTCGTTTTCATTATTCCATGCCTTGTACTTGGTCACTTTTATGGTGCATGTTTTTTCATCGCCCTTCACATCAATATAATAGCGGTGCGTTATTTTGCCCATGCCTCCACTATAGTTAGTCACATTCCCTGTACGGTAGCCTGTATATGTGGCATAAACTAAAGCGTCATGACGTTCTGTCACAATTCGCCCGTTTTCGGCATCTTCTTTAGTCAGCGCAACCTTTTTCTCGGCAAACGCTCCTTTCACCGCATTGAAGCAAGTTCCAACAGGCTGGTTATAGCTTTTAGTGAGGTACTGGTCATAGAGATTGGGATCATCCAATTGCATGGTTTTAGCACATCCAGTGAGAAGCGCAAATACAACCGTCAAAACAGGAAAAAGTTTTTTCATAGGGGGCTCCCTCTTTATATTTGAATATCCTACAAAATAATATAAATAAATCCCCGCCGAGGCGGAGATTTTTATTCAAAACGATGTCAGGAAATATCCGCGGGGTGGTTTTGTTAGCGAATCTGGACTTGCATCACCTTGCCCTGGCATTTTGCAATGTAGTTGCCTTGGCGGAGGCCCTGCAACTGCATTTCGGTCTTGGACGAAGCGGCAGCTCCGACGCTACGAACAAGGTTTCCGTTCATATCGAACAGCATAATCTTGCCGGAACCGTAAAGCGTATTGCCATTGCGATGGAATTTCACCTGAGCGCCCGCGAGAACCGTCGGCAATGCAATCGTCGCCGAGCTACTAGACTGCGTAATTTCGCTGGAGCTAGAAACTGCGACGCTAGAACTAGAGGCAGGCGCGTCGTTACCGCCATTGATAAAGTCTTCGACGTGCGTGACGCCATTGTTCACGTAATTGCCGAGGCCATACACACCGCGCATAGCATTGATAACGTCCGTTTCGAGAACCTTGCCCACCGGCGAAGATTGACGGCGGAGGTAAGCCATGTTGTCGTAGCCCGAATTGCTTTCGTTGCCCATATCCCAAAGAATCGGGGTAAGGCCGTACTGCTTAGCAGCCGAAACGACATCCTTGTGCCATTGCACGCGGCCCTGCTTGTGGAGATTCAGGTCGGAGCCATTCAATTCCGGAGAGCGAACGTTTGCACCGAACTCGCCGACAATGACCGGGTAACCCTTGTCCACGTAATTCGTCTTCATCTTGGCGAACTGTTCCTGCGGATGCACGATGCTCCCAAGTTTGGAATCGACGGAGCCCGCCCAGGCGTTGTAACCCGCATTGCGCTTAGGTTCGCCAGCCTTGGTGTAATCGCCGTAGTAGTACTGCGGCTGAATCGGTTCACTGGCACCCCAGTCCTGCGGGCTCGTCATGAGTGTGTACTGATATGGGTCGTAGTAGTGCACTTCGAACATCAGGCGACCTTCAACCTTGTCCTTCGGGAAGGTGCTTACCGGAGCACTTTTGACCGACTTGTCAATGTCCGTATTGAGGCCTTGGATAATCAAGGTACGCGTTGCATTGTTGCCGCCCGTAGCGCGGACAGCATCAATGAACGTCTGGTAGTAGTGCATAAGCGTAGACACGTGCTGCGATGTCCACGTATTCACATTCGGACCGGGTTCGTTTGCGCCGGCAAAAAGCAAACGTTCGTTGTAGTCCTTAAACTTGTTCGCAATCTGCGTCCAGTAAGTCTTCATCTTGTTGTCGATGTTGCTATTGACGCTCGTGCCGATGTTGCTCTGGAACCAGCCACCTTCACCTTCGTGGTGGATGTTGAGGATTGTGTAAAGACCTGCGCGCATGGCGTAATCAACGACCGTCTTCACAGAATCAAGCCAAGTTTCGGTGACCTTGCCACCGCTAGTGTGACTGTCCCAAGCGCAAGGAATACGCACCGTATTGAAGCCTGCCGCCTTCACGGAGTCAAGCAAAGCCTGAGTCGGGTAAGGGTTGCCCCACAAAGTCGGGTTGTTCGGCACTTCCATCGAGTTGCCGATATTGAAGCCCAAGCCCATCTTGGCCTGAACATCCTTTGCGGTCGGAAGAGTCGCTGCAGAAACGGCGCCTGCAAGCATCGCTACGCCACAGGCAATTCCAAAAAATTTTGATTGAACCATAACATCTCCTTAAATACCCCCACTATGAATATAATCAAAAGAATTCGGAAAAGGCGATGTCACAAAAAAGGAAGAATTGACAAAAAGGAACGGGGTCTCAATTTAATGCTATTTTACCAATTCTCCTGCGCAGGTCTTTTTAGATTCTGCGATAAAAACGCTTAAAAGAGTGTCGAAATCAGCAGTTTCGTCTGAATAGACACAATCTGCCAAAAGCAGTCCATTTTCATCACAAGAGACACCTAATTCATCATTTCCATTTTTGATGGAGCATGAGCTCCTAAAATCTTCAAACATGCTATCACAAACACTACCGTTTATTTTCACACGCACATTTCTCTTTACAAGATTTGAGCCTTCAACTTTAAATTTAGCGGAATATGCAACAGTCTCATTTTCGCAAACAGCCGATGCACCATTTTCTTCGGCATAGACATCAATTTTCCCAAATGGCTTGCCTCCTTTCCATTCTTCGCCGCCCTTCGCTATTTCAAGCGTCTGCGTAATTTCAGACTTAAATACAATTCCATCAGAGTCAAAGCCCTTCATCCCAGGTCCACCATTTGAAGAACTACTGTTATTTGCATAAACAGCAGGATTTGCATTCGGGTCAATCGAAGAACCACCTCCTAAAGAATCATCGGTACAAGCCAACGTAAAAAAGAACAAAGAAAAGGCAATCAAAACAAGGATCTTATTACGCATGTTTTTTCTCCTTAATTTTATTCGTCACTGGGAAAAATTGAAAGTTCACTCGGCAAACTTGGTTCGTCTTTTTATTTGCGCCAACAACGGCAACAATTCTTTTACAGCTATCCTTAATAATATCAACAATTTTATCGTAGGCAACTTCATCGACACCAACCGTAATCCCGGTAAAAAAGCGTTCCTTTGCAGAATATCGATCCACAGCACGTAATGCCATACCCGCCATTTCCTTATGCATTGCCCGAATCGCAGCCGAAAGAGCATCCTTAGAACCAATAACGGTTTGATCTGTCTGCGAATAAATTTTATCCCCTTCTTTTTTCAAGAAGCCAGCATTGACAAGAAAATCGATAACATCCCGGATTTCTTCGGCAGAGACGTATTCCTTGCATTCTTCAGCCATTTCGCGCGGATTGGCCCCTGGCATTAACGGCGCTAGTTCGCGAATAACAGGATATTTCCAGGATTCATAATATTGGAGTGCATCTTTGTCTATAACACGAGCTTTATGTTCAGAGGCAATCCGTTGCATTTCAGCTAGAGCAGCATTTTTCACATCATCATCTACGGCATTCCCAAAGATGACTAATTGTCTAAAGTATTCTTCTTCATATTCAACAAGACCCATAGCTCTTGCGACTTGGCCGGATTTCACTTTGCTAAGATTCCATGCGCCGTCACGAACAAGCTTTAAAAAATTTGGAGACGAGAAACCGGCTTCACGGCAAAACATACGCCATGAAAATTTTTCATACCGTTTACGTTCGTCTAAGTAGTCTTGCAAATAGAGACGATAATCGTTATACTCAAAAATCGATTTCATACTCCGAACCCTTAAAATAGAGTAAAATCCTCGAAGGGACATCGAGGATTTTTCCATAAATTGAGCTAAATAAACAAAGAAAAACTACCGACGGTGAGGAATAATGCGTAAAGTCCCTATTCCTCTTTTACGTAGGCAATGGGATAAATAACCGCATAGCGATTTATACTAACAAATTTCACACCAACATATTCCATAGGAACATCTATTTCATAATTGGCATAGCAGGCACCACATTTAAACACTTCTTGACCAACAACATGTTTTGTCGAATCTGTTAAATAAATAATAGTATCTTGGGGATATTCATAGTAGTCTATGGAAACTAGCAACGTATCTTCCAACTTTTCAAGAGATATATTCGATATTTTTCCATAATACCAACAAATTGCACGCATTTTTTCTTTCAATACAGCAGAACCGTCCTCATTCATATACAAATAAACAGAATCATTTACAGATGCAGTCTTTTTTAATGCGTCTCCATTGCCGCCACACGAGCCTTCACTTGCAACAAAAGAGACTGAATCTAGTTTAGCCACTGTTGAAATATTTGGGGCAATCACCTGCAAATTATTGGAATCGGAGTCATTGGAGCAGGCGGCAAAAAGGCCAATGGACATCACAAGGCTCACAAATGGAACAAATATTTTTTTCATCATAATTGACCTCTTTGTTTTTCTAGAAATAAAATTAACAGAAAAAAGATTCTTTGAAAAGTATAAAAGCACACGTATTTTTTCTTTTTCTTCAATTTTTCCGTCATTTTCTTTCAATTCTTTTCTCAAGTGAATAGAATACGACAAAAAGGATTGGCGACGGTAGGCAAAAGGGGCTGCCAGGCAGTCCCTTTTATAAACGTGTTACTACACCAAAGAAGATTCGCAAGCTACTTACTGTTGTAGGTCGCCCGAGAATCCCGAAGTTTAAGAACCTTACTTTCGGGAAGGTGCGAGTACTTGACAATTTTTTCAATCGGTTCATTGTCGGCGAGCATGTCAAGAGCCACCGCAGTACGTTCATCGTCACGACCTTCAACGCGGCCTTCTACACGCCCTTCTGCAAGGCCCTCGGCTCGGGCATTTTTCTTTTCAACATAGAGTTCATAATTGTGGTCGCTCATTTTCATAGCCTCGCTTACAAGAAAGTCCTCTGTAAAGATACTCAATTTAGCCTTTTCCTGCAATAGGGCATATTGCGAGCCCTTAGGAACATCAACAAGGCTTTCATTGTTCAGCCCATCGAACACGCGAAGCCACAACGCAAGCCTACTGTTGTCCTGTTCGTATTTGCGTTTGAGAAATTTGGGAATTTCAACAAGCGTTATCGTTTCCTTGTCGTAAAACAGCTCATTATCCTGATTCTTAAGTTGAATACAGTGTCTGTAATTGCGCGACTCGGGGAATCCGTCAAACATCTGAAGGCTAATGACATTCAAGTTGCGAAGTTTGTAATCATCGCCCTTAATACGACTTGCAATTATATGCTTTGCAGCATAAAGAACCAGACGGCTATTAAAAGATTCATGTTCGACATGCTGAACTTCGAGCACAATACGATCCTGACGCTGGTCGAGCGCTACAACATCCGAGGTAATGCTCTTGCCAAACGCACTTGGAAGAGCGGGATTTACAAAAGAGACCTGTTCAATGCAATCACCGCCATCAAGCTTAAGCACAGCATTGAGGAAATCCACGGTAATCGACTCGTTTTCAGGTGTTCCGAAAAGTAATTTGAAGATATTGTCATTATAAACATATACATATTTGTAGAGTTTATTGTATTTGGCAATACATGCGGAGACATCGCCTCCATTCTTGTACGTTTCGCTGATATCTTTGAGCATTTCAGCATATTGCGTTTTATTCATCAATGTTCCTTTGCCGCAAGCGGCTAAATTTGCATAAGCGGGGGGTGCTACCATGTAAAAAAGGCAACAGACAAAAACCCCGCCATACGGCAGTTTAATTTTACAGTTTCTCTGCAACTACAGAGAGAATATTTAGCGCAGTGTATTTAGCACTTTGTTCCAAAGTCTAGACATGCAAATTCTGACCTTGGTTAGCGGGGCATTCATGTCCACGAATTAATATACACTATTCAAAAAGCGCGGTAAAGGGGACCTCTTGTCGGCGGAAAATACGCAAAAAAAAACAAAGCCCTCGCCTTTTAGCGAGAGCTTTGTTAAATGGTGATTCCGGCACGTCCCCATCAAGCGAGGACAGGTAGGCCGGAATGACAGTCCAAGCAAGAATTACTTCTTCAAGAACTCATTGATGCCTGCAGCAGCACGACGACCTTCGCCCATGGCGAGGATCACGGTTGCAGCGCCGAGCACGATGTCGCCACCTGCATAGACCTTTTCCATAAAGGTCTTGTTGGCGGTTGCATCTTCGAGAAGGATGTGACCCTTCTTGTCGACGGAGAGTTCCGGAGTGGTGTTGCTGATAAGCGGGTTGGAACCGTTACCGATTGCAACGAGCACGGTGTCGCATTCGATTTCGAAGCTTGCGCCTTCGACCTTGACCGGACGCGGACGGCCCTTTTCGTCGGGTTCGCCGAGTTCGTACTTGTCGACGAGCATGCCGCGGACGTGACCGGCTTCATCGCCAAGAATCTTGGCCGGGTTCTGCAAGACGCAGAATTCGACACCTTCTTCCTGAGCGTGGAGAACTTCTTCCTTACGGGCCGGAAGTTCGTTCATGCTACGACGGTAAATGATACGGACCTTTTCTGCACCGAGGCGGAGAGCCATACGGGCAGCGTCCATAGCGACGTTACCACCACCGAGGACGACAACGTTCTTGCCCGGCCACATCGGCGTATCGGCATTTTCCTTGTCGTAGGCGCGCATGAGGTTTGCACGGGTGAGGTATTCGTTAGCAGCGAACACACCGACGAGGTTTTCACCTTCGATGTTCATGAACAACGGAAGACCAGCACCGGTACCAACGAACACAGCGTCAAAGCCATCCTTTTCGATGAGGTCCTTGAGCTTGCGAGTACGGCCAATCACAAAGTTCGTTTCAAACTTCACGCCCATAGCGGCGAGAGATTCAATTTCCTTGTCCACAATCTTCTTCGGAAGACGGAATTCAGGAATACCATAGCGGACCACGCCACCGAGCTTGTGGAAAGCTTCGAAGATGGTCACGTCGTGGCCTTCGCGGCGAACGTCAGCAGCGACGACCAAGCCGGCAGGACCGGAACCGATCACAGCCACCTTCTTGCCCGTTGCAGGCTTAACAGCCGGAACGGAAGCACCACCGTTGTTGCGTTCATAGTCAGCAGCAAAGCGTTCCAAGCGACCGATTGCGACAGCCTGGTTCACATCCTTGTGCATCTTGCCCATCGTGCAGTTCATCTGGCACTGACGTTCCTGCGGGCAAACACGACCGCAGATAGCCGGGAGCAAGCTGGTTTCCTTAATCTTGGCGATAGCGGCCTTGAAGTCGCCTTCGGCAATCTTTGCGATGAAGGCCGGAATGTCGATGTGTACCGGGCAGCTTTCGACGCAGAACGGCTTCTTGCAGTTAAGGCAGCGGTTAGCTTCGACGATAGCCTGAGCTTCGGTATAACCCTGAGCCACTTCTTCCATCACGCGTGCGCGATAGGACGGTTCGAGCTGCGGCATCGGCTGAGCCGGGATAGCAGTCTTGTCCTTCGGCTTCAAGGGCTTCGGAAGGGCATTAATCTTTTCAAGTTCCACCTTGGCGGCGGCGTCCAACTGTTCACGAGTCAAATGTTCAGACATTACTTGCTCTCCTTGGCCTTTGCGTCAGCCATCTTGTCAATGTTGCACTTGTGGCCATCGTTTGCACCGAAGCGGTGCAGAGATTCCTGTTCCTGGGGCTTGAATGCACCCATACGCTGGAGCATGTTGTTCCAGTCGACTTCGTGGCCGTCGAATTCCGGGCCATCGACGCAGACGAACTTCGTCTTGCCGCCGATAGTGACGCGGCAACCACCGCACATGCCCGTACCGTCGACCATGATGCTGTTGAGGCTAACGACAGTCTTCACACCATACGGCTTGGTGGTGAGAGCGCAGAACTTCATCATAATCGGAGGACCGATAGCGATGACCATGTCCGGCTTGCCCTTAGTGTCTTCGCAAAGTTCCTTAAGCGGTTCAGTCACGAGACCCTTGCGGCCATAAGAACCGTCGTCGGTCATGAAAATGATGTTGTCAGCAAGAGCGGTCATTTCTTCCTTCATGAGGAAGAGGCTTTCGTTGCGAGCACCCATGATGATAGTCACCTTGTTGCCTGCAGCCTTGAGAGCCTGAACGATCGGGTGCATCGGGGCAATACCGACACCACCGCAAACGCAGACCACGTGACCAAAGTTGTCGATATGGGTCGGAGAACCGAGCGGGCCAACCAAGACCGGGATATCGTCACCGACTTCGAACTTGGAGAGTTCGGTCGTCGTCTTGCCAACCGTCTGGAAAATGAGGGTGATAGAACCTTCTTCAGTATCGGCATCGGCGATGGTGAGCGGAACGCGTTCACCATTGTCCTTGTTCGTCTGGAGGATGATAAATTGTCCTGCCTTACGTTCTTGCGCGATCAGCGGGGCGTGGACGCGGAATTGGAATACCGCGGGAGATAACTGCTTTTTAAAGAGAATTTTTGCCATAATGCGAGGCAATATAGAAATTTTTTTTGACCACTGATAGTAAAATTATATGAATGAAAGGTAGCAAAAGCCCCGTTTTCGCAAACGCCCGATAATTCCAACCGATGCTATAGGTTTTACCAATAATTAATGTATATTTAGGTTCAAAGGAGTCATGAATCATGAGAGTATCAACGAAAGGTCGATACGCTATTCGCGTTATTATTGATATGGCAGAAAACGGAGAATCCGAATTCCACTCACTGCACAATCTGGCGGAACGTCAGGGACTTTCTGAAAAATATCTCGAAGCGATTCTTGGAACACTCGTGAAAAACAATGTGCTCGAAGGTGCCCGCGGCAAAGGCGGCGGCTACAAGCTCGCAAAGCCGGCTGCTGAGCTCACGGTCTGGGAAATCCTGAACGTCATCGAGACTTCCATTAGCCCGGTAGAATGTGTTGCTGACGGGAAAAACGGTTGCGACCGTGCAGACGTCTGCCCGACACTCCCGATGTGGAAGGACTTGGCGAAAATCATCAAGGATTACTTCACGGGAATTACCATCAGCCAGCTAGTGAAACAGAAGCCGACCAAAACGAAGTAGTAGTTTTTACTTCGCGTAACCCACTGGGTTGTTCAACAGCGGAGTTTCCGTATCGGACAACTTCAACAACTTCTTGATAGCAGGGGTATCCATAGTCATTCGCGGACGCGTGACAAAACCTGCACCTGCGCAGAACAAGTTCACGTTCTCGCTTACGATACCGACATCAATCGCCATCGCGAGTTTTGCATGCGCATCACTAGTTCCGAACTTTTTTTCGTCGGCCACAAACAAAAGGCTCACAGGCGCGGACTTAGCCCAATCTTGACGGTCGGCAATCAGCCCACGATGGTCACCCTTCGCCACCTGCTTCAAAGAATTTTCTTTGTTCAAATATTCCGAAACGCCCTTAGCCGTAAACACGAACACGCGAACTTCCTGGAAATTACGTGCTGTGGGTGACGTAATTTTGCCTTCGGCGGGGCGGTTCACCCCGATAGCCGCAAAGAGCAAGTTCGACAAGTCCTGGTCACTCAGCATTTTGTCGCTGAACTCATTGCCCGAACTGCGGCTCCAAAGAGCCTCCATCACATTCTTGCCGAGCGACTTGGCCGGTGCCGGAAGTTTCTGAACCTGAGCCATGGAAAGAGCGCAGCAAAGAAGCGTCGTCAAAAGCATGGAAACAATTTGTCTTTTCATAAATTTCTCCTTGGTGAAATGGCTTTGATAATACCAAATCAAATATACCCTTTTTATGAACAACAAAAATAGGATAAACTAAGAGTTCTTAATCAACTCTGCAAGTTCATCCTGTGCGGCGGGGTTGTTTGCATAATTCCGCATAACCGATTTCATGTCGAGAAGGATGCAGTGGATTTTGTGGTAAGGCTTTGAACGGTCTTTCCAATCGCCGTAAATGTAGCCCGCACGTTTCATTGCATAAACGTCATTGCGAGGGAGCTCCGCGACCGCGGCAATCTCATCCCATTTTTCCGCATCCGCACAATACGGCATAATGAAAGCATTGTAGATAGGTTTTGGCAGAGCGTCATTCTGAGAATGCGTAGCATTCGAAGAATCTCCATTCGCTCCTAAAATTTCTTTCCAGTGCGTTTCCACATATTCCGCATAAGCCATCTGCTTGCAAACAGACTCAGCACCAGGCAAATGCGAATTGAAACCAGTCAAGCCGTATTTGTAGTACTTGGAATCAAGGATATACACACCCTCCCCCATAACCATTATCGTATCTGGTCGGAGCGTAGAACGATGATTTTCATCCTTATTATCTTCATCCTGATAATTGAAGCCATCACCATTCCTTGAACCTTCAACGACAAACTTAAGGTGCGGATTAAATTTATCCTTGGTGACCCCCTGCGGCAACTTCCCGAAAATCTTATCCACCATCGCTTCCCACACGGGGGCGAACTTGTTGACTCCGAAATAGAATTCGTTTGCAGTCTTTCCGTCTTCGGTTTTATGCCCAGCAAGATACTCCACAATTCGCGCCAAGTCGGCGAGCAAGCGTAAATCACGGTCGTTAAACGTTTTCGCAAGCTTGGAATGAATTGCGTTGCAGAACAGGTCATAATCAAAATCCAACTGCGGCTCTTCGGACGGATCTATGCCGAATAAAAATCCGAGTTTCACAAGAGCGTCATGAACGCAGAACTTGTGGACTTGCGTAATGAGCGTATCTTCGTTATAACTGACTTTACGGGCGACAAAATCCAGGTACACAAGATTCTGTTCATTTTCAGTAATGACGGGTCGCACGGCCTTGATTGTCCGTCCCCAACTGATTTTCCCGTTCGCGCCCTTTTTGTACAGAATTTCCTTTTCATCAAGGTAACCGAAATCGAGAAAATTTCGGATAACATTCAAGTACGAAACCATCGGAAATTCAGATTCGCCATGTTCCTCCGCGAATGTGGAAATAGAGGAATTCTGATGAATCTGTTCCTGCAGCGAAGGGTCAGAAAGCACCGTAAAAAGATTGACAACACATTCCCGTAATTCATCTTCGGGGAGCTCGCGCAAGGCCGAGTCGTCTTTGAAATATCCCAAGGGAAAGATGATACTTGTTTCTAGCGCTCCATCTTCCTTTGATTTTTCACAGCGAATGCCGACGAACTCGGTCTCCGAATTCGCCTTGGATTCGCAGGAACATATTTCGTTCAGTTTTTGCATCAAGGATTACAGCGTTGGCGATGCTACAAATGCGACAAGATTCGCCTTGTCCTTGAAAACGTCAAAGCGTTCTTTCCCTTCAGACGGTTTTTCAAAGAAGTTAATCAGTTTTTCCAACGTGTCGATACCATCTGCAAAAATCTGCGGACGCTTGAACTTGAAAACGTCATCCCACAGGAACTTCAAAACCTTTTCGGCAAAGACCTTGTCGTCGATAATGCCGCCCACGTTGCTCACAAACCAGACTCCAAGCCGCTTGTCTTCGGTGCTAGAAAGACCCTTGAGGGTGGCCGTAATTTTGGCGTTGATCCATCCCCAGAATTGTCCCCATTTAATACCGGTATCGTCAATTTCCGCTTCGTATTGTGTTTTGACAGCGGGCTTAGTGAGGTCAAATTCGTTGCGAACCAGTTCCATGTCGAAACGGCGCTGGAATGCGTTATCCAACGTGAACACATTCTGGTCGCTAGTATTCATCGTCGCCAAGATGGAAAGGTTAGGCGGTAGGCGGATAGCCGTATTCGCATTGAAGTGAATTTCTTTTATTTTAATTTCTTCAATAGGTTCACCGTCGTTCCGTTCTTGGTAAGAACCATCATCCAGTTCTGTTGTTTTGCGGATATACGCATTAACATCATCGTTCTGGACAAAATACTGGCTCCAGCCTTCTGTAAACGTGTTTACCGCCGCATTTGCAGGGTCGTTGCCGAGAGAGTCCGTTTCACCAGCCTTGAGCCTATCCAACAACTGGAAGGTGTCGCCGAAAATGGCGGCCGCATTACCGCGGTTGATTTCTTCGATAACCAGGTAAAATTGTTCATTGGGATTGAGATAAGCCCGCTTGATAATTTGCGTAAACGGCCCGGGCGTAAATTCGTAGGTGACGTGACCGTTGACTTTCGGCAAGATTTGCCCGATGAACTCGGCGTTGGTGTATTCCGGATGGAACACGACACGAACCTTGTTCTTCTCAGGAACGTCCTTCAGTTGCTCCCTGATTTTATTGCTCTTTCCGCAACCCGGAACACCGTAATAGATGATTTGGGAAGGAGTATGGGAGGAAGAAAAATTAAAGAAGAAAAAATTTTGCCCACCGGAAGATACCTGCATTGACGCTGGTAACAGGCTCATCCACGTTTTCTTTCTCGTTTCAGGATTTGCATATGATTCATGAATATCGGAAACTTTAATAACAGAAACAATCAATTTACTTTGCTCAACAACGTCAATCGCATATGCAAACCAGCATGCGTTCGGTCCACCCAACTTAACTTGAACAGCATCATAAAAATCTTTGTTATTAAATTCACCTATAGATGTTGAATCGGAATATTTCAGCGTCCTTCTTCCTTTATGCGTATTTTCGTTTTCACGAGTAACAAGAAGAATAAATGGTTTGTCAATAGAAATCAATTTTTCATCAAGTTTTATATAAACGTTATTAAAGATTGCGGCTTTAGTGATTTCATATTTACTTTCAGCGCTTTGCGATTCAATCGCTTTATACTCCTTGCCTCCCTTTCCCAATTTACAGGATATAGAATTTGAAAGCGGGCAATAACAATAATCCATACCAATCAAAATTTCCGCAGCACCGGGATATGTTAGTTTGTAATCTGGAGCAGATTGTCCGAGAGCTGTACCCCAAGAAGGTGTTCCTCCTCCAGTTTCAATGGAGGCGTTAAAGAAAAGAGAGCCTAAATCAATATTCATTATAGTTGCCTCCATATATGGGTCAAAAGAATTCCGACGACATTCACATCCCAGCCATTTCCGGCTCTTTTGGATAATTGTGAATAAGACTGATTGTCGAAGTTGATTTCGCAATTCTTTTTATCACGAGATATGTCAAAACCCATCAGACGAAATTGCTCATGAACAGACATCTTTCGAACAATTTCTTTGCCCTTATCTTTACCAGATTTCTTAGGCGGCTCAATAACACGAAGACTATTATGTTCCGGCTGGGTGATTGTTATGCTGTAGCCATCTTTTTTGATTTTCTTGTTATACACGTCAAAACACAACGGCGTTTTTACGACAAAAGAATCAATATGATGTTTCTCCTTCAAATGAGCAATTTGTTCATCTGACAGATAAAGAAATTTTTCAGGGGAATTGTCCAAGAAATCTGCCATTTTCAAATCACTTTGGATTTCTGGGGGCTTTATTTCAAAGTTTTCCGGTAATCCACCTAATCGAGCGAACATCCAAAGGCGCTCTCTATTTTGCGGAACCCCATAATCCTTCGAGTTCAGAACAACCTTTGCCAATGTGTTTTCTTCCGTCGTGCCATATCCCATTTCAATCAAGTCTTTTACAAGTTGATCGTGGATGGGCTTAAACTTTCCAGAAGTAAAGCCTTTAACATTTTCCAAAAGGATATACTTCGGCTTTTTTACTCGACATATTCGAATGATATGTCCAAGCATTGCCCCTCGACCATAGGGATCTTCGGTTCCCAATTGCATTCCTGCGGAAGAGAATGGTTGGCAAGGAAAACCGCCTGTAAACAAATCAAAATCAGGCAATTCATTAGGGTCAATCTGTGTGATGTCGCCCCAATTCTTTATAGGGTTTCCTTTCGCATCACGATGATTCGCGTCAAATAACTTCGAAGCGTATTTATCGAACTCTGAATAACCAACAACAGTGTAATCAAAATTCGTCAAAGCTTTTTTTGCTCTTTTCAATCCAAAGGATGCTCCGCCATAACCAGCAAAGCCTTCAAAAACCCTGATTACATTCTTCTTCTGTCGAGTCTGGGCCATATCGCTCCGTTTTGAAAGTGAACGAGTTCACTCTCGCGGGAGCGGTTCTGGCCGATTCGCTTGGCCGGGGTGCGGACAAAAAGAACGGCGGGGAGCCGACTCACTCCTCGCCTAAAAGCGCGACATTTTCAAAAGAATACAATACACCCGCACAATCTTGCAATGGATTGCTTCACCCTTTCAGGGTTCGCAATGACGTTGCAAAACATCCCGGGCGGATACAGTACGCCCAGGGTACACTACGCCCATGCAATCCACGGGCGATGGCGAGTCATTGTCTTATTCTCGTTGTTGAAATTGTCGAAGTTCCAGATAGAGGACAAGAGCAAAACTCAGCGAGTCTACCCCTGTTCGGCACTAGTCCAATCTTTTTCGGAAACAAAAAAGGCGTGGAGTTGAATGCATTTACCTACCTGAGGCCTTCGACTGCCCACAACGAATAAACGCAAACAACTCACGCCCCAAAAGGTCGTGCGGCATAAACAAATACAAATTTGCTATGTAACCAAACGATGCGGCAGGCGGAGACCTGTCGCAGACGTGAGCGTCCGTCTTGTTCCCGTTGTTGAAATTGTCGAAGTTTCAGATAGAGAACAAGAGAAAACTCTATTTTACGGGTGAAATATAGATTATTCCGGTGTCAAAAGGTGACGCCACGCTTGGAAGGCAAGAAAAAAGCAAAAAAACGCAGAATTCAACCGCCTGCAGGGGTCGATTTTCCTCGAAATTATCAAAATTTTCGCGAAAATCGCCAATTGTCATAATGTGACATCCGAAGAATGTATATTTGTATCAAGAACACTTTACCCCGCCTTTTTTTGCTTGTAGGCGGAAGGAGTAGAAGATGGCTAGAAAGACCGAAAAAACGGATGATATCGCACTTAACCCGCTTATGGAGTCGGGCATCGGAAAGATGATTCAAGTCATTCGAGGCAAGCAAGTGTTGCTAGACCGCGATTTGGCAACGCTTTACGGGGTGGAAACGAAGCGTATAAATGAGCAGGTAAAGCGCAACATTGAGCGCTTTCCTAAAGATTTCTGCTTTCAACTGGATGCCACGGAGCATAAATTTTTGAGATCGCAAATTGCGACCACAAAAACCGAAACCAGAGGAGGCCGACAATATTTTCCATATGTTTTTACCGAACAAGGCGTTGCGATGCTGTCTTCGGTTCTAAAAAGCGAGACAGCAATCAAAGTCAACATAGCCATCATGCGGGCTTTCGTGCAATTGCGTCACCTTATGATGGGTAACGGCGGTCTTATCAACCGTCTTTCAAATGTAGAAGCAAAGGATTTGGAACAGGACAGCCGCTTGACTGGTCATGACGAGCATCTGCTTGACCATGACCGAAAATTTGACGAACTTTTCGAGGCGATGGACCGTGGCGAGCTCAAAACCAAGGGTTTATTTTACAACAACCAGGAGTTCGATGCCTATGTATTTGTCTGCGACCTGATTCGTCAGGCAAAGAAAAGAATCGTACTTGTCGACAGGTACGTGACTGAAAAAACGTTGACCATGATGCTCAAACGGGAAAAGGGCGTTTCTGTGACAATCTACACCTACGACAAAAGCAAAGTCCTTGAAATGGACCTAGCCACTTACAACGAACAATATCCTGACAGCCCGATGCAAGTCTTGCCAAGTTACGGAATGCACGACCGATTCTTGTTCATAGACGATACGGCCTACCACTTCGGGGCTTCGCTCAAGGACCTTGGCAAGAATACGTTCTTCTTTACGCAGGAAGATTTCACATTGGACGAAGTGCTGAAGGAATCGCAGAAGATTCAGGCAGAAAAAGAAAGCCAGGCATTACAAGGTGACAATGCGGATTAGAGTTCTGCGGGGGGTTATTTTCCTCATTTCACTTCTCGGATTGCAATTCCAGCAAATCGGCTTGCAAGGAACCATCGTTCGGGTAATATTTAAGCGCGACATTCAGCAGGCGCACAGCCTCATCGTCGCGTTTTTGCGCGTGGGCATCGTAGGCCATATTCTTGAAGCCAAAGACTGCTTCGGAGTTTCCGTTCTTGGCGGCAAGTTCGTAAGCTGATTCCGCACGATCATAGAACTTGGCATCGTACGCGAGATTGCCCATAAAGATTGCAGCATCAGAAAAATCGGGTTTGATTTGCAGAATGTTATTCAAGATTTCCATTGCAATGTAGGGCTTTTTGTCTTCGGCGAGGACATCGGCAAGTTTATACATAATCTGCACATCATCGTTTTTGATGCTGAGCGCTTCGCGGTAGGCATTTGCACTTTCGTCATAATTTTTGTTCAAACGATGAACATCACCAAGATAAACCAAGAAATCCGTTTCTTCGGGATGGAGCGTGTAGCCTTCGCGGATTACGGTGACGGCTCGGTCAAAATCGTTCAAAGCTATGTTTGCCTCGGAGAGCTGATAAACTATGCTAATGTCATTTTTGTCGAGACCGTAAGCATTTTCGATGGCACGGAGGGCACCAACTTTGTCGCCAGTTTTGGAATAGGCTTCGCCTAGATAGAGCCAGCCAGAAATGTTGTTCGGGTCAAGTTTTAACGCCCTGTGATAAACGGCAATACATTCGGGATATTGTCTGAGGCGGAAATAGACGCTCGCCATGTTGAAAAGCGCAGGAGCAAAATTGCCTTCAGAAAAGTCTACGGCCTTGCGGTAAGCAGCAGCTGCTTCCGGAAATTTTCCCATTTGATAATAGCTGTTTGCGACATTGAAACTCACGGCAACGGGATCGGCGCCGCGGTCTTGTGCTTTATGGTACAGCATAATAGCTTGCTTGAACTTTCCATCACGATAAAGGGCGTTTGCGCGTTCCATCAAGTCAAAGGAAGACTGGGCCGCAAACGACGACATTACAAAAAGCAAAACAAGAAAAAATGGTTTCATACTAGTCTCTAAATTTCACTTCGAAGGGTTGTTCCATTCCGCAGAAGGCAACTGCCTTGCCGTCTTTTTCGGCAGGTGCAAAAGTCATACGAGCGATAGCATCCTTCCCCGCTTGCGCAAGTCCCGAGCCTACCGGAGATTCTTCAATCACCTTGATATCGTAAGCGCGGCCGCCAACGTCAACACAAAAGCTCAAGCGCAGCATCGCATCGATTTCACGGTCACGAATTTGCGGCGGCACCTGGAAATTTGCAATAGAGCGGCTTTCCGGTTTTTTATCGACATCACCCTTTCCGGTAGACATGGCGCCGCCACGGAAATCAGCTACAAGTTCTTCGCTAATTGCGGCTCCTGTCGTTCCCGAAACAGCACCGAGATTCATCGCAAAACGTGGGCCCGCCTTGGGGGAGCGCGAGTTCGATTTTTGACGGTTCGGTTTGCGCGCGGTATGCTTTTTCTCGACTTTCTTTTCGACTTCTTCGATTTTTTTCACGGAGACTTCGGTCTTGACAAATTTTCTTTCATGGAATACTTTGCCGTTCAAGAACAAGTTCGCCATCGTCACAGAAAATACGAGAACCAGACTCGCGAGAATCGCTGCGAGAAGGATTGTAAAACGCTTTAAAAACTTTTTTATAAACTTTTGCATAATTAAAAACTTCACTGGATTCTTCGACTACACTTCGTTTCGCTCAGGATGACAAGATGCAATTTCAAGATTTTTACTGGATTGCTTCGCTACGCTCGCAATGACGTATTTTTGAACCCTATGGTCCTCAGGACGATTTTCCGCGAATGGCGCCCCCGGAACGGAGTCCGGGGTGACACAAACCGTCACTCGGCTTGGGCGGCGATGGAGACTTTCTTGACTCCGGCCAAATTGCACATATCAATGACCTGAACGAGCACGCCGGTTTCGGCTTCTTTATCCGCAATTACAACGGCTTCACGATCGGGCGCTTTCGCAAGCGACTGCTTCAAGATATCTTGCAGGCTCGCCAAATCCACCTGGCGTTCATTCATGTGGATTGTTCCTTCGCGCGTGATGGCAATGAGCAAGTTTTCTTTTTCAAGTTGGCTTGCAGATTGCGCCTGCGGTTTTGTCACATCCACGCCCGTTTCGCGAGTGAATGACGACGTCACCACAAAAAAGATGAGGAGGATGAACACTATGTCCATGAGCGGGCCCATTTCGATGCCCACGTCTTTCTGTTTTCTTCTCGGTAAATTAAAGTCCATAATAAACCTCTTAGATTGCTTCGCCGCTTCGCGGCTCGCAATGACGTAAAATGCAAGAGTCGTCTGCATAAGTTTCATTAATGCGAGAGTCATCAGCACGGGTTGCAAAATAGTTGTCAATCACAGTTGCGCCAAGTTCCATTTCCTGTTTCAAGATTTCAATGCGTTCGTCCAAACGTTGTTTCAAGAGCGTCAGCGGGAACGCAATTAAAAGTCCACTCTGCGTCGAAATCAGCGCTTCCGAAATTCCATCCGCCATCAGCACGGGATTCTGGTTACCGTATAGCGTGATCACTTCGAAAGTAGAAACCATCCCCGTGACTGTTCCAAGCAAGCCCAAGAGCGGAGCGGCAGCCGCCATCACAGAAACAATGTGATTTCCCTGTTCCATGTAACGCACGCTTTTCATCATACGCACTTGCATATAGTCGCGGAACTCATCATAATTTTTCCGAGCGACTTCAATTGCGTACGAAAGTTCTCGCGAGAGGAATCCACCACGTTTGCGAAGTTTTGTCAAAGTCACCTGAACACGCTGTTCATCAGTGCTAGACTCTGTTCCGTCACCAGCTTTTTCGCCAGTCAAGCTGCGTTGCATGCGCCTTACGACTTTATGAATATCATTCTTGAAAAAGTCGCTACCAATGCGCAGCCAGCTCGCAAACAGGAAGTAGAACCCGACAACACCCGCCAAGAGAATGGGGAGCATCACCACCCCACCCGCCTCATACGTATTCCGCAGGGATTCTATGAATATGTAATGAAAATCAGTCAACTTTTTCCTTCCCGAAGACTTTATTCATAAGCGAGGTGCTTTGTACATAGAGTTCGCTGGTAATCTTTTCAATTTTTTCGCTCAACAGGCCATGCAAAATCATCACGGGGATAGCGATGATTAAGCCGGTTTCAGTCGTGACAAGCGCTTCGGAAATGCCACCAGCGAGCACACGAGCATCATTTGTTCCAACTTCGGTAATCACGGTAAAGAGCGTGATGATACCAGTCACCGTACCCAACAGGCCCAAAAGCGGAGCGATAGTTCCCATCGCAGCCAAAAGGCCCATGCGACGTTCGAGTTTCGGCTGTTCACGGAGCAAAGCTTCTTGCAAGGCGCGTTCCGCATTTTCGCGTGTATCGTTCACCTTGTTGAGCACGGCAAACAGCACCATTGCAAGGCTCGTCTCTTTTTTAAGGCAAAGGTTTGCAGCTTCATTGTACTTTTTCTCAGCAACAAGTTCATTCATCGTCTTGGTAAAGCGACGACCGAGATGACCGCGATAAGAAAGCATCACGAAACGTTCAAGGAACAGGAGGAGCGCAATAATCGCCACAAGCATCAGCGGATACATCACGATACCGCCCTTCTTGAAGAACGCATGGAACTGTTCCGTCCAGGTGAGTTCCTTAACATCAGAAATAGAATTCTTGATAGCCTTATTTTGCAGCACATCCAGAGGAATTGCGATAGTCGCAGACTGATTGCCCGTTGCAGAACTCGTCACTGTTTCTGCCTGTTTCACAGCAGCCTTGATGTTCGTCGCCATTTCAGTCGGCAAACCTGCATTCCATTCAAAAATTTTTCCTTGCAATGCACCAGAACGCATCAGTGCCTGCACATCGCCATTGTCGTTTGCAACTTCACCGAGGAACACAGTTCCCAAGCGCATGCGAGTCACATTCACATCCGGGCGAGAGCCCACCTGCGAAACTTCATTGCCATAGAATTGCGTATAAGTGACTTCGTGACGTTTCAGCAAATCATCCATAAAGCCTTGTACCGCAGCAATCGTATTCGGCACCTTCTTTTCGGCTTCAATGTTCGCCTGCTTCAAGCGCAACAAGCGAGCGTTCATTCCGACCGGATAATCGCCAGCGACATCGCCAAGCGTCTTTTCAATCGAAAGTTTCACCTGCGTATTGAGGGCATCAAAGGCGATTTCTTCACTCTTAGATTTTTCTTCGGCTTCTTCGGTGATGTTCTTGCTCGACATCGCTTCTTCGGTGATGCGGCCAAGATCTGTCGAAAGTTTCGAATAGCGACCGTCAAGCTCACGCGTTTTGTTCTGGTGTTCTTCCGTCATTTGCGATTCCGCATAGCGATTGCTCCAATGCTTGGCATCGAGCTTTTCGAGGGAATCTGCTTTTTGCATACGGATGCGAGTGAGCGTTTCGACTTCGCGCTGCAAGTTGCGCACTTCGACTTGCAACAAAGAATCCTTGATGCGAGCTTCGTCTTCGGCGCTTTTCTTACCGTCATTAGACCACGGCCAAGCAAAGGCGGAGGAGGCGAGCAATAAGACAAATGCAAAAATGATTTGACGCATAGATTGCTTCGCCGTTTCGCGGCTCGCAATGACGTTTTTTTCTTCGCTCAGAATGACGCTTGTTTTCATTTTGCACCTCCCACAACAGACAAACTTACCGGCAAGTTCACAATCTGAGGAGGCTTTTTCGCCTGTTTCACATCAATTGCAAGTTTCACCGCTGCGCGTTCCTCTAGATTCAGGTTTTCATTCCATTCGTACACAACATTACCATTTTCAATCTTGCGTTCGAGGCGACCATACTGTGCGCCGTTTTCGTCCACATAAACCATCCACTGGTTACCAATGCGGAGGATCGAAGCGTTCACGATTTCGCCATCCTTGCGAGTCAATGGGCTATTGACAATCGCAACTTCGTCACCGAACTTGATTTCTTCATTCAGCAAGGACTTGAGGCGAGAAAAAGCTTCTTCTTCGGAAGCATTGCCGCTTTCGATTTCACGAGTGAGCGACTTGGCGCGATCCAGCCTGCTTTCGCGTTCCCACGGAAGAGTCTGTGCAATTTGCGATTCCAGCTTTTTGCTGATTTTTGCAAGTTCCAGGCGCAAGGCGCGGCGCTTCGCAGCCACATTTTCACTGCGATTCTTTGCACGGGCTTGTTTGTTGCGCTCTTGCTGGAGGCTTGCGGCCACCTTACGGATTTTCGCATTCAGGCTGTCGATTTCTGCAACGCGACGATCCGAATCCGCTTTGTAGCGCTGTTCAAGCACCTTATGGCGCGAAACATCCGCACGGAGCATCGAATCTGTCGATGCGATTTTCACATTCAGCTTTTGAATCTCGGAATTCAACTTTTCCTTTTGCATCTTCAAGTCACGAATCTCGGACTCGTAATCCGCAAAAGCATTCACCGCCAAAAAGGCTGACATCAAAATAATAACAAGTTTCTTTTTCATATTCACCTATGTAACACCTAAGCTACTTAAATCTGTCACCAGAAAAATGAAAATTTAATTTTCTTAAAAACAAACCTCTTTAATATACAGCACGAGTTCCTCCTGTCGAATATGTTATAGGCTCAACACAAACCTTAGTACCTTCATGCTTGTAGCCTAAATCTTTGCAAACAGCATATTCTTCATTGCAGGGGTCTTCACACCATTTTTTGACTTCTTTTTCCCATATAGTCGATTTCAAACCGTCCACAACATAGCGGCTTACCATGGCAGGGCCACATTGCGGATACTTCTTGTAATTCCAATTGCGATCAGAGCACCAGAGCCACAAATAAGAATTACATTCATTTTTAGACAAGCTATCGTTACACATTGTCTTTAAATTCGTACAATTTGCGATATCGTTATTTTTAAAATTACTAGCCACGCAATATCGTTTTAATCCATCGGCATAAGCCATTGACTTTTTCTCAGCAGTAATGGTATCAGGCAGATACTTGCTCCACTTGTCAACATCCCAATCTTCTTCGTTTGCTTGCATCATAGCCGCTTTTACACGAGATGGATAGCAAACGTCTTCGTTTTCGACATATTCGAGGTCGCTATTGCTATAATACAAATAAGCATTTTCATTCGCCGATTCCAAGTCGCTAGAGGGGCCACGTCCAGCACAATAAACATCCAAATAAAGTCTACAACCTTTTGAATCCCAACCTTTTGAATTATCTCCATCTTCATTTTTACAATGTCGATTCGCAATGCGTTTCATACTCACCCATTTTTCAGAGTTCACTTTCATAAACACTGTTGTACGCGCCATTCCTGTAAACACGCCCATTCCATTTTCGATATTGGATTCAGGAACAACACGTGAATCCGAAACAGACTGTTTTACCTTATTCACATAATCAATATAGGACTCATCCGTTGAATAAAGATCTACAGAAAATTGGCCCACCGGAAGCATCATATTCGTCAGGTGAAGAGTATCCAAATTTTTGATACCACCAATTATATAGTTTGCGGCATACCCGAGATTCTGCTGCGTTTCCAAAGGATCGTGCATTGCAATGCCGCGGTAGCCATCTTCATCTTCAGAGGTAAAGCCTTCAAACATTTTATTGACGGTCGTGTTCGTGGCCTCACCGTTCTTGGAACCGTAATTCATTATGGATAAAACGCCACGGACAGAATGGTCATAGTCTAATGCAGCTCTTACAAATTCCATATCCATCGGGTATTCCAAGAAATCCATTTCAACTACATCGCCATCATTATACTCCACCCATTCAAAACTTCCGTCTTGCTTGGGGATATTGAAACCCTTGACCTTCACAGGGTTTGGAATTGTCGCTTTAGCCTTATACGTCGATTCTACATAATGGCCTGCACTATCCCATTCAAATGTCGCTTCAAGCGTGTATGTTTCGCCTTCGATACCTGTATAATTGGGTCCGCATGTAACATATCCAGCCGCAGGAATGCATTTCGAAACCATCAAGTAAGACGATGGATAAAAGCAATTTGGAGTGCTACCGGATGCCGTAAGTTGAATCGTCTCTTCTTCACCTTTACCAAATTCACCTCCAAAGCGACCTTTCATAGTCACCTTGGCGTTTTTGTAAAATGCAAAGTTTTCTGCCGTTGTTTCATCAAGTTCATAGACTTTCGAGAAGCAAACCTCCGGTCTTTCACCCGCGACAATGTAACCGTACGTATAAATGCCGGTATAGATATCACGTTCCTCAGGATAGTATTCCCACGGGCCATGGAAATCGCAAGCCGTAAGGATAAAAGACGAGAGAATCCAGACGAGAGACGAGAGGAATCGCCTACAAAAAACATTATAGATTGCTTCGCCACTACCGTGACTCGCAATGACGCCTACATTCTTACATTCAAAAAAAACATTCATAACAAACCTTCTTGACTATTAACTACAAACTATTAACCAGCAACTAAAAGTAGTATTCATAATTCAGCATAATCGGTAAAAAGGGGAACTGAGTAATTTCTGTTTTCTTCGGAGGAGTCTTTTTCGTATCGTAATAGGTAAAGAACATGTTTTCGTGATTTGTCAAGTTGATAATCGTCCAACTAAAGTTCCACTTGCCTTCGCGACCAATATCAATCGCCTTCAAGTCCACGCGGAAGTAGTCTGTTTGGCGGCCCGCATTGCGGCTTCCCGGAAGCACGACAATTTCATCTGAATATCTTTGGTGCCCCAAATCCTGGGAAACATAATATCCTTTGTATTCACTGATCGGCATACCCGACGAATACTTTAGCGCCAGCGACGAGCGGAAATAACGACCTTTTTTCTTGTGTTTCCAAAGGGCATCTTCACCGCCCTTCCAATTAATCCCCAAATCCAACTTTAATGCATACGGCTGATGCCAACTCGGGAAATAAGCCTTGGTCCCATCATTTGTTCGTGCAACGCTAAGACTTTGGCTCCAGTTGATTCCGCCAAACCACCAACCTTTATCTTTACGGAGCGATAGCTCGTAACCAAGGGAATAGCCTTCTGCCGTACCAAAGCCATCCGCAATCACAAAATCATCCGATGAAGTTTCTTCATTACTGTCAAGAACAGCCTTAAACGTATTCAAATCGTTTTGCGTCTTGTAATAAACGCCTGCCGTAAAATCGTAGCCTTCAAAGAGGTCGCGTTGGCTATATTCCGCAGCAAACAACCATGACGATGACGGTTTCGTCCGTTTGCCCTTGGATGTTGTCGTTGCCGGGTAATAAAATTCGTTCAATGTTTCTTGGTCCGTATAAACAATGGAATTCAAGTATTGCAAGTAATAACCGCCATACAGTTCCAGCGACTTTGTATCATCGAGATTGATGTTCAACGATGCGCGCGGTTCCACACCAAAATGTTTCGCAGCCGTTTGATAATTGAAACGCAAACCATATTGCAACAAGTAATCGGGATTTATTTTCCATGCATCTTGCACATAAGCGACATGATGGAAAGTTTTTTGAATGTCCTTAATTGTCATCGAAGCCATCGCTTCTTGATAGCGTTCATAATCATATTCTAGTTCGTAGCCCATCGTAACTGTATGATTGTCGATACCACGATAATTCAACCACTGCTTACCGGCAAATGTATAGAGGAACATTTCAATGGACATGAGGTCGCCCACCTTCATCGTCTGGTAGAATTTACTGTAAGCGAGTGTCGCATTGTAATCCAGGTCGCCATTAATCCGGTGATAGATTCCAAGCGGTATCGCAACATTACCCCAGTCCATGTAAAGCGGGTCAAATTCCAAGCGGTCCTTGCCAATGTAATAGCTGAACTTGAGTCGGGTATCTTTAGAAAAGTCGTACATAAATGTACCCTGCAAGTCCGTAAATTCATAATCGAGATCAAGGTCCAAAAGCCCAATGGCATTGCACAAATCAAGAATGTAGCCGATGTAAGTCGTACGCCCCGCAAGAACCCAACGAGCCGGGCCCTTATGACCTTCAGTATGGAGCTGTGCCGCAAACGTACTGATTTTAATGCTCGACTTGCTGAACCATTCTTCCACAGAATCCTGACCGCCGGCACGGCCATCCATCTTGAGCACGGAACTCAGGCGGTTACCGTACTGCGCCGGGAAACCACTCTTGTAGAACTGCACATCGTCAATACCTTCGACAAGGAACGTGCTGAAAAGTCCAAAGAAATGCACCGGAGAATAGACAACCGCATTGTCGAACAAGAACAAGTTCTGGTCGGCAGCACCACCGCGCACGTAAATCTTGGAGCTAAAATCGGAACTTGCGACAACGCCCGGGAGCGCCTGGATACTCTTAATCACGTCTGCTTCGGCAAGGCCCGGCATGCGCTTGATGGACTTTGCGCTCACCACGGATTCACCCGGTTTACGCTTAGGACGGCGACGCAACTGCACCACGACTTTTTTGAGTTCGGTAATTTTTGAATTTGCGCCACCTGCAGCCAGGAGCGCATCGACGTCGACACTTTTCGCGCTATCCTGTGCAGATTCTACATCGGGGCGTTGCGGGGTGTCCCCGCTAGAAGGGGTAGCGGGAGCCGCCTGCGCGGCGGACGCGAGGGGAGAGCCCTCCCCACCATTGTTTTCACTTGAGACAACGCTTTCTGGACCAAGCGTCATGCTGAACGTGCTGTCGTTTCCAAGATAAATCAACTCATAGCATTTTTCTTTTTCAGCCCCCGCTGTATCGGAATTCGTGACGCACACGTTCCAAAGCGTATCTTCCGGGAGCACCACGCTAAAAGGCGTCCCTACAGTCGTCTGCAGCGCTTCACCGGTTTCAAGAATTTCGACATTCAGCTTTTCGTGAGCTCCAAAAGACACATCTTGGACAATTCCATTAAAGACAATGCTATCGCGAGCCGCCGCAAAAGACGCCACGATTAGAACAAGTGCAAAAATTCTCAACATAAAATTCATTACAATTTCAATTCCTTTCCCCAATGGAACACTTCAAGATGCAAAAAGTGTTACCACATAATTTTAAAATTTAAATTTTTTTGTTTATAAAAAAGGAGATCCCCGAACAGGTCGGGGATGACAACTCAGCCTCAAGATGGCTCACTAGAATCGTCCGAAGGTAAGTCCTGCGTAGAATCCCGGCCACCAGCGGCCCTTATGACTTCCGCTGCTTACATTGACATGGTAATCGCCCAGCGGCTTGAGCAACAACTTGTTTATATAGCCTTCACTCGTCAAGTTCAGCGTACCGCCCACTGAGAGGCCAAAGCCCGGAACAACCTGATAAACATAGCCTACGCGACCGCGATGGTGGTATCCAAACTTACAATCGCCTTCATCCACGCCAAATTTATCGTAAACGTTGAAGAAGGTGTATTCCAATTCCCAATGGCTACCATACTTTCCGAACTGGGTGCCAACACCCACACCGTGTTCATAGAACTTTTCGAACTCCTTAAAGATGTGGCTTTTTTTGAAGAATGCCGCCCATTCAATGTTGGTATAGAAGTAGGCAGTACCCAAATGAAGGGATCCTCCAAGTGCACCCATTTCGTTCAAGTAAGGGGTTGCGCTCCATACGCCGTTTCCGACAACGTTGATGATGCCAACCGGAGACTTTTCGCAATGCGCACAGATATTGATAATACCCCACTGGCGACCCTTTTCATTCGTGGCATAGTTGACAACGCCTACCTGCAAATGTTCGTTGACGTGAGTCGCGTTCACACCGGCAGCCACCTGAACACCAGATTTGGTCGCATAGTTAACGCCAGCAACCACCTGCGTTTTTGTTGCTTGAGCAACATTCACGCCAGCCGTCACTTGTAAATCCGTAGTTTTCGCATAGTTGACACCCGCAGAGACCTGCAAACCATTCAGCGAATCAACGGCCACGTTCACGATACCAATCTGCGCACCCGAGGACTTGTCCTTCGCAATGTTCACAACCGAGCTCACCTGCGCACCATCAAAAGACCCTGCGTAGTTTGCCACAGAAGAAAGCTGAGCGCCTTCAAAATGATCTTTTGCCACGTTCACAATCGTTGTCGCCTGCAAGCCGTGCATTTCCTTTTGAGCAATATTTGCAAACAAGCTCACCTGCGTACCCAACATGTAATCCTTCGTACGAGCGACGAACAAGCCCAACTGCAAGCCCTTACGCGGATCGCTATCCGTATTCACGAAGTTAAACGTCGTACGGAACTTACCGTTATGATCCAGGGAATCAAGCGAGCAAGCAATCGTATCGCCACCTGGACAACTTCTATTGCCGCCAATTTCGCCACGGAACACCGTCTGTTCGGCCATAACACTCTTGAAATTGCCAATGGAAAGCTTTTCGCGTTTGCCGTTCGAAAGCACAACCGTAGCTCCCATGTAATCCAGATTCTGCTGCAGGTTTACCGTGTAATTCCCTGCAGGGAGCCCAAGGCTCATGGCGTGTCCCTGTTTTTTGTTGAGTTCCGCCACGAGTTCACCAGCATTATCGCGAATGTACAGGCGTCCATATACACTTTCATCCAAATCCAGACCTGCACTTGTTGCACGCAAATCGGTCATCACCACGTCACCCGTACCGGCAAGGTTCATGTCGCGGCTTGGGTGTTGTGCGCCACCCAGCGTTGTTTCCGTTTTCTGGAGCGTTTCGTTAAATGCAAACTGGTATGCTTCCGAGAGCGTCACGCGGCCATCGCTGCTCAAGTCGCCTGCGCCACGGAGACCGCTCACAAGCGAGTGCGTAAAGAACGAACCCTTGAGTTTATCGCTTTCCTGACTAGATTCATCTTGCGTGCTGCTCGTGATGAACGCATAGCCCTTCATATCACTGCTCTGATCGACCATGAATGCAGGCACTGCCTTACCGCCTTTCACGCGGGTAATCGCACCAGAACCACATGCATCAATCACAGCAATTTTCACGTCGGCACTGAGTGCGTCAATGCGGTTGCGCAAGTCTTTCCAGGCATAGGTTTCTTCGCCCAAGCGAAGGCCCTTTTCGTCGGCATGGCCGCTGTAATAAACGAGCACTTCATTGCGGCCACTCACGCTCTTGTCCTGCAAAATCTTTGCATCCAACTTAGAAAGTTCCTTCTGCAAAGCATTGACAGACGGTTCCTTCACCAAGATTACATTCTGCGGCAACACGCCACCCATTTCCTTGAGCACTTTGGCAAAGGAACGGGCATCGCTTTCCGCATAGCGCAACATTGGACGGCCAGCCCCGCCGTTATTGGCACTGACGGCAACCACATAGCGATTGATACGGCCCTCTGTCGTAGCATTTGCGGCATTCGCATTAGATGCAAAAACCAACAAAATGAGCATAAACGCAAAAGACAAACCAGACAAAACACCAAAAGCCTTATTCGAAATCATAAACATTATTTACCCACCTTTTTGAGAGTAAAACCAATCACCTTCACGTCGCTTCTTTTGAGCAACTTATCGACATCATTTTCTTCGACAGCAAATTCCTTGGAAGACGTCACAAAGAAGAACTTTTCAAAGTAAGGAGCGTTGTCCAATTTGTACGCAAACGGGAGCGAATTCATTTTGCCCGGAGCAAGTTCAACAGCCTTTTCTCCATCGCCCATGTGGAGAGTCAATGCGCCATTGCCGTCCATGCTAAAAAGGAGACCAAAGCATTTTTCAGGCACGGCATAGCGCAATTGAATTTCATCACCTTCGCCGACAGAATCAAGATCGTTCAGTTGGACAATCCCGGCAAGCGTCTTCTTCCAGACTTCCATGCGGGCGTCCAACCCCTTGATTCGCGTATCGGACTGAGTTTCGGCAAACGCGACCTGCGTGTTTTGCGGGCCACCGACAGCAGCAACATCGTTATCCACGCGTTCGTTCATCACGGAAGTTTCACGCTGGGCAAAGAACGCCACCAAAGCGACCGCAAATACGAACACAGCTGCAGCCGCAAATTTCACAAGCGTAAAGCGCGGTGCAGTTTCCGTAACCGTTCCAAGATTCGCGCGACCTTCCCCGGCTACATCCGTCGCATCCGCGATTCTTTCGGCAAGTTTTTCAAACGGCAACTTGTTCAAAATCGCCTTATTGTCTTCGCGAAGCATCTTTACGCGATTTGCAAATACGGCATCATTCGCTTCGAGTTCGCGAAGCTTATTCATTTCTTCTTCCGGCAAATCGCCAGTCAGGAATCGTTCTAATTTCCAATCGGGAATCATCACTGAACCTCCAGAGTTTTAACTTTGGCCTGTAACCCGCGCAAACGCTTGCGCACACCGCTTACCGAGAGTCCGACTTCACGGGCAGTCTCTTCGAGAGTCATACCATCGACAAAATGAAGAACTGCCATGGTTCGGCTAGATTCGGGTTCCTTCGAAAAGAGCTTCGCCAGCACATTTTTCGTTTCGTAATCGTCATGCTCGTCTTCGGCACAAGCGATGCTCAAAAGCAGGCTAGAAGAATCCACATCCAATCCACGACGACGCTTATCGCGAATGCGGTTGAGGCAAAGTCTCGTTGCCGTATTCCACAAAAGGCTACTGGGCGATTCCATGTCCAGGCGTTCTACCGCAGAATAAATCCGCAAAAAAACGTCTTGCATGAGGTCGCTAGCCTCAGCGTCATCGCGAAGGAGTTGCAGGCAACGCCTATAGACCATAGGCGCGTACTTCTCGTAAATCTTTGCAAATCCTGCTTTTTTTAAGGTTTCTAGGCTTTTCACGTTTATGTAACACCGGAGGTATTCAAAAGTGTTACCATAAAATTTAAAAAAATTGAATTATTCTCTATCGACTAGAAGGCGATCCCGGCACAAGGCCGGGATAACAGCGCTAAATCGAATCAGAACTGCGCAAAGTTTGCATGGAACGGCGGAAAATTTCCTTCCCGGCCCCAAGTTCAAAGAAATACTTGAAAATTCCCAAATCGACCTTGGAAAAGTAAGCCAGACGGTGCTTTGCAAAAACACGCCCGCTTTCATCTATAGTAAACTTAGCCTTAAACTGGTTCAAAGCCGAAGGCGCAAGCATAACGTAGTCAATTCCCTTCTTGAACCAATCCGGAGCCTTATCGTAATCCGGCGCAATACGCGTCACAGGCTTCATCGGGTGTTGTACCCCTTGCGTTTCACCGTAGCCAATCGCAATCACAAGTTCCAGCTTTTCGCCATCGTCAATTTCAATGGTAGGCGTTTTCTTGAATGTAAGGCCCACAACGCAAGTATTCAGGCCCAAAGTTTGCGCCAAAAGCACGAGTTCCGCCGCCGCGTAGCCCGCACGTTCATCAAGCGTAGCCTCGCAACCAGCCGTCGATTTTTGCCCAGCCACGGCGATATAATTCTTTACATTCCTAAAAGACCCATAATGAGCCAAGCGGCCACTAAAAGCCACATCATCATTCACAATAAGTTGCATGTGGAGCGCAAAAGTTTCATTCAACCTTCTAATATGCGCTTGTAGTTCCTCCACTTGCTCCTTTGTAAGCGGATCAGGGCGATACCGACGTACAGAATGTCGTGCAAAAACAGCTTCGTCCAAAGTCATTTTTTCTCCTTTATATAACACCCGATGTGTCCGCTATCACCAAAAAAAAGATAAATTATATATGAACAAAGTGAATCAATTATTTTGTCATTTTTAATTTTTGGGGGATAGGATCATATGAAAGTTCAAGATCGTTTTCTCAAGTACGTTAGCTTTACTACCACCTCAGACGAATCAAGCGAAAGTTGTCCGAGCACCAAACAGCAACTGGAACTTGCCAAATTTCTAGCCGATGAGCTAGAAAGCATCGGCCTTTCGCAAGTAAAAATGGACGAAAACGGCTACGTTTACGGGCTCCTACCAGCCACCGCAGGCCGCGAAAACGATACCCCCATCGGCTTCATCAGCCACATGGACACTTCGCCGGACTTTTCGGGAATTAACCCCAAGCCACAAATCATCGAAGACTACGATGGTGGCGACGTGCTCCTCAAGGGCTCTGGCGCAACGCTAAAAGTCGAAGATTTCCCAACGCTCAAATGGCTAAAAGGCCGTACGCTCATCACGACCGACGGCACAACGCTCCTCGGTGCAGACGATAAGGCAGGCATTGCCGAAATCGTGACTGCCATGGAAGAACTCGCCGACACCGACAGGCACGCCGAAAGCCGCGGCTACGAAAACCTTTCCGGCCATGGAGACATCTGGGTCTGCTTTACGCCTGACGAAGAAATCGGACGCGGAGCCGACCACCTGGACTTGAGCTACTTCAAGGCAAAATACGCCTACACCGTCGATGGCGGTTACGAAGGCGATATCGCCTACGAAAACTTTAACGCCGCAAGCGCTACATTCAAGATTCACGGCAAGGGAGTGCACCCCGGCGAAGCCAAGGGCATCATGAAAAATGCAAGCCTTATGGCCGCTGAAATTGCAATGTCTCTCCCCGAAAACGAGACGCCAGCCACCACCGAAGGCCGCGAAGGGTTCTATCACCTGACCGACATCCAAGGAGACGTGACCGAAGCGACTCTCAGCTACATCGTCCGCGACCACGACCAGACAAGATTCGAGGAACGTCAGGAATTCCTGCGCGAAATTGCCGAAAAGTTCAACGAAAAATTTGGCGAGGGCGTAGTTGAACTCGAAATCAAACATTCCTACAGCAACATGCTGCAAATTATCGAAAAAACGCCCGAAGTCCTTGAGCGCGCCCGCACCGCCATCGAATCCGAGGGCGTCACAGCCGTGAGCGACCCCGTCCGCGGCGGTACCGACGGCGCCAAGCTCAGCTTTATGGGCCTCCCCTGCCCGAACCTCGGCACAGGGGGGTACGGCTACCACGGCCCCTTCGAGCACGTTACCGTCGAAGGCATGCAAACGGTCGTCAAAATCATCAAGAAAATTGCCGAAACAAGAGGATAAAAAGAGCTAAATCAGCCAGCGCCCGATTCATTCCAAATTGAAATAAAAATTCCCGTAACATTGCCGTAATTTTATTATACATTTTCACCTAAGAAGGAAAAAATGTTACAGGGAATACTTGCTTTCAATTTTTTAGGTCTTTCGGGGAATGCCTGGTTTACCATCCTCGTCATCATTGCGCTTTTTGCCGCAATGATTTTTTCAAAATTGCGCACCGATCTCATCTTCGTCGCCGCCATGTCCATCTTATTTATAAGCGGAGTCCTTGATGTCAAAGGTGCTTTTGGTGGTTTCTGCGCGCCATCAGTCCTCGTCATCGGAGTCCTTTTCGCAGTCATTGCAGGCCTCAACCAGACAGGCGTTTTAAACTGGATTGTCAAGCACCTTATGGGCACTCCCAAAACACTCACGGGAGCCATCACGCGCCTCATGCTCCCCGTTGCCCTTTTGAGTTCCCTCCTCACCAACACAACCATCGTCGCCTTATTCATCAACATCGTGAAGATTTGGTCCAAAAAGCTTGGCATTTCGCCGTCCAAGCTTTTGATTCCGTTAAGTTACGCTTCGGGAATGGGCGGCATCTGCACCTTGATCGGAACCCCGCCGAACCTCATTATTTCAGGGCTCTACACCGATGCGACCGGCATCCACCTCGGGATTTTTACGACAACGATTTGCGGGCTATTCTGCCTCGCCGTTGGCATTTTGTCCATTATCGCTTTGCAAAAACTCTTACCCGAACGCAAGTCCCCGTTAAGCGGCGTTGGCGATGACGAAATGACATTGGAACTTTGTGTGCCCTCAAAGCACAACTTTATCGGCATGACTTTGCAAGAAATCTACGACAGCAATCCGCGCGGTTTCGAGAAAGACAAAAAATCAATTCTTGCCATCCGCCGATTCGATAACGAAGTGGAAGTTGCGACTCCAGACTCCATCATCATGGGCGCAGACCACATCATTGTTTCTGGAAGGCCCGATCAACTCCAATGGATTTGCAATAATCTTCATTTAAAGAACGAGCACTTGGAAGGCGTTATCGAAAACGCCACAGTTGGCAAAAAATTCGGGAAGAAAACGGCTATTTCTGCAGCCATCATGATTGCCATGGTGCTCCTTTCGGCATTCAATATTTTGCCGTTGCTCTCATCTTGTTTACTGGCGGCTGCCGCCATGATTGTTTTCCGTTGTTGTTCAAGCAACCAAGCGATGAACGCCATCAACTGGGAAATTATCATCGTTTTTGCAGGCAGCATTTGCCTCGGTAAAGCGCTTGAAACCACAGGAGTCGCCTCAAAAATTGCAAGCAGCATTTTGAGCATTAGCGGGAGTAACCCCTATATCACGCTTGCCATCATGTGCGTTGTCGCGACATTCATCACCGAATTCATCAGCAACACTGCAGCCGCAGCCTTGTTCTGCCCCATCGCATTGAGCGCAGCAAATGCCCTTGGAGTAAATCAACTCACATTCTGCATTGCATTGATGATTGCCGCAAGCAGCAGCTTTGCCACCCCAATTGGTTCCCCCACCCACATGCTCGTTTACGGGCCGGGAGGTTATCGTTTTACAGATTTTGTTAAAATCGGTCTTCCGATGAATTTTATCATCCTAGCCGCAAACATATTTATAACAACATTGATTTTTCCATTTTAATAATATAAGTTAAACTTATCAGATTCATCAAAAGCAATTATACATTTAAACATACGGAGGTCAAATATGCATATATCTTTCGTTATATTCGTTCTAATTGTTATCGTCATCGTCGCCGTTGCTGCATACGCCCTTGGGCGTAGAGTCCGCAAGGAAACCAAGCAGAACGCGCCCGAAGCTTTGAACAACACTCCTTACGAAGACTGCATCAAGGAAAACGAGACTAAGTTCAAATACGGAACATTCACGGACGCCCGCGATGGTGAAACGTACCGCACCATTCAAATCGGGAACCAAGTCTGGATGGCCGAAAATTTGCGTTTTAAGACCGATGGCAGTTTCGCTCCAAACAACGAAGAATCGAACGTCGAAAAGTTCGGTCGTTTGTACACATGGACAAAGGCTCTTGACATCCCTGATGAATACGCCGAACAATCCCCGGCAAAGGACATCGAGATGTACAACCGCATCAAGGACAAGAACTACAAAGGCATTGCGCCGGAAGGCTGGCACATTCCAAGCAACAAGGAATGGGAACAACTTCTCAGCAATCTCGAACCTAAATCCGATGGTGGTGAGTTGCGCGGCAAATTCATGTGGAAGAACAAGGGCAAGGATTCGTTCGGATTCTTCGCACTCCCCGCGGGTTACCGCTTTGACAACGGCAACTTCTGCCACTTCAGCAGACGCGCCCGTTTCTGGAGCAAGGATGAATACGGCAAGGCAAATGCATTCCGCCTGAGCATTACCAACAATTCCGTAGACATCGAAGGGGTGTACAGATCCGACGCCCTTTCTATCCGCTGCGTGAAAAATGTGTAGCAGCCTTCATCCTGAGCGTAGTGCGTAGCACAAAGTCGAAGACAACCTCGAAAGGCGAGAGTCGCATCCATACTCCTATGGATATGACCGAGCCAAAGAGGTTGGGGCTTGCCCCATCCAGTCAAGTCTCGACAAAACAATTCATTTAACGCAAAAGTCCCTCGCGAAAATTCGCGAGGGCTTTTGTTTTAACGCTTATGTAAGAGCTCCATTATTATCGGGGAGTTTGGTTGGATGGGTTATCGCCGTGAATGTAGCTTACAAAAGCGAAACGTCTGCTATCGGGAGCCCAAGAATTGACATTAATCGTTCCTTGCCCACCAAATAGTTTAAATATGGTTTGTGGAGTGCTCCAATTTTCAACAGCATTTTCACGAGCATCCTCATTTTCATGCGCCACTCGACGCATCAAGCGCAATTCCACAAATTTATTCGGAACATGTTCTCCAGGACGAACATCCGTTTCCGTGTATGCCACCATCACGACCTTTTGACGATCAGGCGAAACATGCGGGAACCACGTATTCCAATGCGAATCGAACGTCATCTGCATTTGTTCAGAACCATCCGCCTTCATGCAGAAAGCCTGCATACGCCCAGAACGCTCAGAATTAAACCAAATATATTCGCCATTGCAATTGTATTCAGGACCATCGTTCAACCCGAAAGCAGTCGTGAGGCGAGTTTCATTGCCACCCGTCGCCGGGATCGTGTAAATATCATACGAACCATTGCGTTCCGCACAGTACGCAAGCGTTTTTCCGTCCGGCGTAACGCCGTGGAGATAGCTTGGAGCAAGCGGAGTAACCAATCGCGGCAAGCGACCGTCAAAGTAAATCTTGTAAATACGCGAAAGCCCGTCTTCTTTCGTATGATGGCTAACATAAACGCCACTACCATCCGGATCAAGAACATGGTCGTTATTGCAGTTATCTACAAAATAACTTTCAATTTCGCTCACTTCGCCTGACGCTATCGTGTACTTAAAAATACGACCATTGCTGTTGTACGTGAGGAATGTTCCATCAGCGCTCCAGTTGGGCGCTTCAATCACGCAATCAAATTCCTTGAGAACCTTAGTTTCGCCAGTTTCGACATCAAAGACTTGCAAAATAGATTTGTCGCCATTACGGTTCCAAGTTTCACCCGGAGAAATTTCAAACGGGAAACTCACGCCAAACTGTTCGCGAATTTTATCCATCAGCGTCATGAATTCCATCGTCTTCGCATGGGGCATTTCTGGACGTTCCCAAACAATGGCGCGCATCAGGCCGTCGCAAAGTTCATGCCGGAACTGCGCAGGGTTTTCAATAGCGTCCTTACATGCAAGAACTTCGTATTCGTAACAATTGCAAAGACGCGGAGGTTCAACCGTTTCGACGACATTCCCCGCAACATCAAGCAGTTCCAACTTTACCATGTCATTCAAGTTTTGCACACGGATTTGGCCTGCGGTTCCATAAATAAAGCCTTCGTTATGCGTTGGCGAAACCATCGAAGTCTTGAGATAAGCGCGCTGACCATTTTCGTACGTGATGTTGACCCAATCACTCGCATCTACGCCCGTCTTGAACTTAACGCACTTGCAATCCATCGATGTCATTTCATTGCGCACGAGTTTGCCATTAGGCGTTTCGCGCGTGCCAAGAAATAAATCTGCAAACGTAAGGCTATAAATACCGATATCTAAAAGCGCACCGCCCGCCAAAGCAGGATTATGCAAACGTTCATTATGGCTAAGCTTCATCGAAAAATCAGCCTCGACCGTTTCAACATTTCCAATGCGCCCATCGCGAATCCACCCCCGAATTGTTTCCAACGCAGGCAAGAATCGTGTCCACATCGCCTCGCACAAGAAAACGCCCTTATCATGCGCAAGCGAAATTACTTCTGCAGCAAGCTTTGCATTCGCCGTAAAAGCCTTTTCGACAAGGATATTTCGGCCATGTTCAATACAAAGTTTTGCAAATTCATGATGGTGCGAATGTGGCGTCGCAATATAAATCAAATCTATTGCAGAATCCGCCGCAAGTTCCTCGTAACTGCCATACGCTTTTTCAAAACCATATTCTTTAGCAAAGGCCGTAGCCTTTTCCAAATTGCGGGAAGCCACGGCGTAACACTCCACGCCTTTCCCCTGTTTCTCCAAAGTCTTTACGGCAGCCGCCATCTTTGTAGCGATATGGCCACACCCGAGAATCGCAAACCTCAAAATTTTCATATCATTAATATAAATCGCCCTCAACAGAAACTGCCAAAAAATTTTGCACAACCTGTTTACCGCTGTAGCCGAGTTAAAATGGAGCCTTATTACATTTGTCCTGCCCGTCACCGAACAAGCATCTCCCACTCCGTCAAACACTCTAGAATTTGATATATTTCACAGCATGAAACACCTAAGATCCATATTTATTTTTCTGTTTATTACATCAATTACAATCTATGCAGGGGGAACTGCATCTCTCGTCGCAAAGAAAAGCAGTACAAAGGGATACACTTATTCCAAATCAACACGTTCAACATTCATCCAAGAATGTTCTGAGAACGCCAACCAAGATATTTGTTACTGCGTCCTAGACATAATTCAGCAACAGTATAGCGAAAAACAATATCTTAAATTTGACGCCGATTTAAGAAAGAACATCAAGCATAATGATTTCATTTCTTTCATATCATTCGCTGCAGAAATTTGCGATGCAGAATACACAGTAAACAATATTGACGAACAAGCATTGAAAGATTATCTAAACGAGAACCAATCATCAAAATTAACAGAAGAAGAAGCCAACGAATATGTAAACATATTTTTAAAAGATGTATCTAAAAAGAATTTTGTATCAAATTGTGCACCAGCAGCAAAAGATTTCTACGGAGAAAAGACTGCATCTCAAGTGTGCGGTTGTGCATATGACCATATAGTCTCAGACGTCCCTCGATTTACACAATTTATCATGAACAACGGATATCCTGACGGAACAGATACTAGCACTTGGGGAAAAGAATACATGTATGAATGCGCCCCTGAAAAATTCACCCCCGAAATGAAGAAAAATTTAATAAACCTAATGAACCAAAAAGGAGTTCCACAATCTGTAGGAACATGTTTTGTAAAAGTCATAGAAAAAGAATATTCTGTACAAGCTTTTATCACAGCAGCAAAAGACTACTTTGAAAAAGATCCCGTTTTCATGAAATATCTAAACGAAAGAATTTCAACGTGTTTAATAGAAATGGAAATAGATAGCTACAGCAACGAGCCGATTAACAATAATTTCAATAATGGTTACGCAGAAGGCGGCTCTGAGGGCATCGGAGATGGACTCGCAGGTCTCCTAGGAGGAGGCGGTGGTGGAATAGCAACAAAAGCAAAAGGTTCCATCAAGACTCCGTCAACGCGTGATGTTATCATTTCACACAACGACGGGAATCGCGGTGAAAACGATATAATGAAAGTTGTCCGCCAGCGTACTCCAGGTCTTCGCCACATCTATAACAAAAGCCTGAAGAAGAAACCAGGATTCCAGGGTAAGGTCACCTTGAAGTTCACAATTGCCCCGGGCGGCGAAATCATCAGCATATCCATAGTGTCTTCCACGACCGGTTTCAGCGAATTCGACAGAGAAATCAAGGACGCAGTCGGCCGCTGGAAATTCAACAAAATTCAATCAGGAAACACAACCGTCTCTATTCCGTTTACATTCTCTGAATAAAATTTAGCCTATATTTCATCCTATGAATCAAATCAAAAGTGTTGCAGTTGTGGGTCTCGGGGCTGTCGGTGCCGTTGTAGCAGAACAGCTTTTGAGCGTTCTTGGAAACAAGCTTTATTGCGTGATGGACGCCAAACGCAAAGCGCGATACCAAGCAAGCGGAATCATCATCAACGGGAAAAAGGCCGACTTCAATTTTGTCACGCCGGACGAAGTCCCGGTCGTTGACCTTGTGATTTTTGCGACCAAGAATTTGCAGTTCAACGAGGCTCTTGAAGAAGCAAAAAATGCAGTCGGCCCGAACACGGCTTTGCTTTCGCTTTTGAATGGCGTGCATTCCGAAACAGAAATCGAGCGTGTTTACGGTGCAGAAAAGACGTTGTACGGATTCATCGTCAATTTGCAGTCTATCAACAAGCACGGAAATATCGACTGTGCAGGCCGAGGCATCATCCTCTTTGGCGAGAAAGACAACCGCCATTCTGAACGCGTCGAAAGCATCCACCAGCTTTTTGAAGCAGCGCACATTGTACACAAGATTCCAGAAAACATCCGCCTAGAAATGTGGAAAAAGCTCCTGATGAACACCGTATTCAATTCGATTGGAGCCATTTGCCGTTCCACATTTGCGGGTTTCAATTTTCCAGTGATGCAATCGCTTGTGCGTAAAATCGGAAACGAAGTGATCCAAGTAGCAAACGCCGAAGGTTTTGCCCTCACAAACGAAGACCTTGAAGAGAACCTGCGTCTCACATGCAACTACACGCCACTCGGTAAGTGCTCCATGTTGCAAGACATCGAGGCCGGTCGCAAAACGGAGAATGCATATTTCTGCGGAACCATCAGTAAGCTCGGCAAAACGCACGGGATTCCGACGCCCTACTGCGAATTTTTAGGCGAACTTATCGAAGGGACCGAACTCGCACGAGAATTGCAAAAGAAGCTGTCATAACAAGATTTCACTGGATTGGGCTAAAGCCCCAACTCTTTGGCTCGGTTATAAAAATGAGCAAGCTCATTTTTGCAACGCTCACCTTCTGAGTTGTTTTCGCTTCGCTCAGAATGACGAAGAAGCAGGATGCATTACGCGCAAATGACGATGATACTAAAGGTATTTCACGACTTCCACGTCGGCGGGGAGCCAGTTGACCGTATTCAGGTTTTCACGGTCAAGCCATTTGGCATCTTCGTGTTCCAAAAGTTTCGGTTTGCAGCCTGTGGCGAGTGTGCAATAAAAGCAATGCATGGTCAGGTGGAATTTCGGGTAATCGTATTCCACCGTGCAAATTTTTTCGTCAACATTTACCTTAACCGCAAGCTCTTCCTGAAGCTCGCGAACGAGCGCCTGTTCCGGAGTTTCACCCGGTTCCATCTTGCCGCCCGGAAATTCCCAGCCATCTTTTTGGTCGCCATACCCGCGTTGCGTGGCAAAAATGCGCCCGCCATCTACGATAACACCTGCGACAACTTCTATCGATTTCATGGTGTAAAATGTAGAAATAACAAGATTTAACGTCAAAATTTGCCTAAAATCAAAAAAAATTACGCTTATAAGAATTTTATATAGCCAAATCTCTTGACTTTTTAAATTAAATTTTATAAAATTTAATTGTATAAAATTTAACAGTGTATATGGAGAAAAAATATGACAATCTACAACTTCACACTTACCGACGGTAAAGGCAACGAAGTTCCGCTCTCAAAATTCAAGGGCGAAGTCATGCTCATCGTGAACACGGCAACCGGTTGCGGATTCACCCCGCACTACAAGCCGATCGAACAGATGTACACGGACTTCCACGACAAGGGCTTCGAAGTCATCGACATTCCATGCAACCAGTTCATGGGCCAGACCCCCGGCACAGACGACGAAATTCATGAATTCTGCACGCTCAAGTACGGCACCACGTTCCCGCAGATGAAAAAATCCGACGTGAACGGCCCGAACGAACTCCCGCTCTACACCTACCTGAAATCCCAAATGGGTTTTCAAGGTTTCGGGTTAGGAATCAAGGCCGCCGCAATGGCCATGCTTCTGAAGAAGATAGACAAGGATTACAAGAACAATCCTGATATCAAGTGGAACTTCACAAAGTTCATCATCGACCGCGCAGGCAATGTTGTCGCCCGTTTTGAACCCACAGCCAAAATGGAGGACGTGCGTTCTTGCGTTGAAAAGCTACTTTAGGGGGTGCAATGACATGTCCTCAACTAAAACTTGAAAATCAACTATGCTTTCCGTTGTATGCGGTATCCAAGGAAATCACACGTCGCTACGTGCCTTTCTTGGAACCGCTCGACCTCACCTACACGCAGTACATCGTGATGCTCGTGTTGTGGGAAGAAAAAAAATGCAATGTAACGGAACTCGGGAAAAAGCTATTCCTCGATTCAGGAACGCTCACCCCGCTCCTGAAAAAACTCGAGAGCAAAGGCTACATCAAGCGCACCCGCGAGTCAAGCGACGAGCGTTGCCTTTCTGTAAGCCTTACCGATGAAGGTGAAAAGCTGCAACTTAAAGCAGCGAACGTTCCTAAGTCCATGGCAAGTTGCGTAAATTTGCCGGAAGACGAAGCCAAACAGCTATACATCACGCTATACAAAATCTTGGAAGGCTTCAAGGACAACGTATGATTAAAATTTTGTTTGTATGTCACGGGAATATATGCCGTAGCCCCATGGCTGAATTTGTAATGAAAAAGATGGTACGTGATTTGCGGGCTGTTATTCAATCAAACACATCGCTAACTGCTGCAGATTTTGAAATCGCCTCCGCTGCCACAAGCACCGAAGAAATCGGAAATCCGGTGTACCCACCTGCAAGGCGCATGCTCGCCAGTCACGGAATCGATTGCAGCGGAAAGACAGCACGTCAAATGACCGTCGCCGACTACAACCATTACGATTACATCGTACTCATGGACCAGAACAACCTCCGTAATCTTCGTTGGATTTTGCCCCGCGACATTTACGAACGAGAACTTGACCAGGCTCGGGATGTGCGTGACACCCACGACGGCAAAGTTTCACTCCTTATGGATTGGGCGGGCAAAAGCCGCGATGTGGCAGATCCTTGGTATACCGGCGATTTCGAAGCAACATGGCGCGATGTCAACGAAGGTTGCAAGGCCATGCTCCAATCTATTTGCAAATAAAAAGACCGATTATTCCAACTTGGACTATTTAATACTGGTCTACGGATTTTCAATTTTGTAATTTGCGCAGCAACTCATACTTCAACCTAGCGCTACCCTTTTGGGGTAGCGCTTTTCATTACAAACTAATTGTAAATATTCCAATTTAAATCAAAAATCACTACTCTGGAGAAATGTTGCTTTGTAGTTTACATAGTGGGCGGTCATCCGTCTAACAATAAAAAACAGGAGGCAATCATGAAAACGGTAAAATTAATGACGGCTGTCGCGCTCACGTTTCTGGTCACAGCGTCGTTCGCGTCAAACAAAGTCGTCAAATCAAAACTCGGTGACCTCGAACTCACCAACCAAAAAGACGGTGGTTCCGTAGTCTGCACCGCAGGTTTCAATGACGAACTGAAGATTCTTAAAGAATCAGAAACGGCAGTCCTTGTCAAAGGAAAGTGCGGTAATGGTTGGGTCGAAAAATCGAAAATCGAAACAGTCGCAGCCAAAGTTGGTGATAAATCTATTTCATTGGACTCCATCACCATCGGCGGTTACACTGACGATCCGACCCTTTGGAACATCCTCGTGGATAACGTCAATGATTTCGAAGGCGTCGAAATCAATCGCGACTTCAAGGAATACCTGACGTACACGATGGATAGAGAACAAACTGAAATTCGAAATGGAGAGAACTAGTAACCAAAAACAACATCATACAAATTATTTAAACTCATCAACCTTAACCTTGCGCTACCCTCTAGGGTAGCGTTTTTTTTTACAAGCTAACTATAAATATTCCAATTTGAATCAAAGATAACTACTCTAGAGAAATGTTACTTTGTAATTTACAATCGAGGCAATTAAGCGCCTCACAATAAAACAAGGAGGCAATCATGAAAACGGTAAAATTTATCACAGCAATCATGCTCGCGTTCATGGTCACATCATCGTTCGCGGCAAAAAATGTGAAGTCCAAATTGGGTGACATAGAACTCACCAATCACAAAGACGGAGGTTCCGTAGTCTGCACTGCAAGTTTCAATGACGAGCTCAAACTTGTGAAAGAAACCGAAACAGCCGTTCTCGTCAAAGGAACATGTGGAATGGGTTGGGTCGACAAGTCCAAAGTCGAATACGTAGCAAAAGCAGAAAACAAGACTATCATTTTCGACGAATTACCTTTATACGGTTGGTCAGACCTCCCTACAGTTGCAGGAATCATTATCGATGACGTAGAGGATTTCGATGTCGCTCAAATCGATCGCAATTTCATGGAATACTTGACATACACAATGGATAGAGAACAAACTGAGATGCGAAATGGAGAGAATTAATCTCACACATAAAACACAAACGCGGTCCCCAAAGGACCGCGTTTTCCGTCATCTATTTTCTAATAAATTTTAGACCTTTTTGTTCACCGGACTTCACCGTAACTACAATGCCATAAATTCCCGGTGGCAACGCCGATAAATCCAACTGTTTTTGGACTACCCCGCTGGATGCAAACGAGCCATCAACAGAAAAAACTTTATAGCGGCATACGTCCGTTCCATACACACGCAATTTATTTCCGTCTAGTTTTACGTTAAAATCAGGAACATTCTTACTTGCGATAAGACGTGTCGTTCCATTTGATGAAGAATCTGCTTTTTCGGCCTTGGCTTTTCGGACTTCATCAAAGAACGAAGTCATCTTGCCCAAGTTTTCACTCGAATACATCTCGTTTCCACCGTGAGTTCCGCCCGACACAGAAACGAGTTCACTTTTCACATTGTACTTTTGCAGAGAATCGTAAAGTTCCTTACTTTGCTCTGGATTCACAATCTGATCGGATGTTCCATGGAACAAAATTGTCGGAGCATCATCTTCGCTGGCATAATAAGGTGAACTTGCCACCATCCATTTATCCTTATTACCTTCGCGTTCGGCTCCAATAAAGGCGCCCTCGTAGGTACCCGATCCCATAAAATTATTGATGGGATTCATGGTGTAAATATCCGTCGGAGGAGACCAAAGCGTAGCGGCATCAATACAACTGCTAAACGAAGTAAAACTTCCAAGGTCACCTTCCAAATCTACAGTCACAGAACCCGACTTACCTTCTTTTAAGCCGCACGTAGTCGCAACAAGACTCGAAAGGTGACCTCCTGAAGAGAATCCCGACATGGCAATAAACGACGTATCTATTTTGTACTTACTTGAGTTTCCGCGCAAATACCGCACCACAGCCTTGAGGTCATGCAGTTGCGCAGGGTAAATAGCATCACTTGCCGAGCGATGGTTTGGCGTAACAACCGCATAGCCCGCCTTAAGAAGCGCCGCACAGATTGTATTTAAATCCGCCGAGCCTTTAGAATTATTCATGCTCCAGGCGCTACCATAAGTATGGACAACAACCGGATATGAATCCTTCGTCTCTTTGGGCAAGTAAATATCCATTGTGTGATAGGTTTTTCCGTCACCGACGTAATTCACATCAGCAAATTTTTCGGAATACTCTAGTTTGTTTTGGCCAGATTGTGGTCCACCAAAGCCACCATCCATGTTACCGCCCCACTGGGCGAATGCAGAAACAACGGTAAAGCATACCGTCATAGCGATTTTTTTCATTTCCACTCCAATCAACTACAGTCCTAACACAGAACCGCATCCACCTAAATATATACACAAAAAAGTTCCGCAATAAAGCGGAACTTTTAGTTTCGTTGTTCTAAATTACAACCGGAATCACTTTATAGGATTTCTTCTACTTAATCAGTTGCCCATCTTCACTGCACAATCCTACGAGGATGCCATTGCCATCAGCATCTACTTTTAGCAAGCCGTATTTGGCATTTTCGAATTTTTTAGCAGAACCTTCCTGAAAAAAGTAGTTGTCCGCCCCGACACTCAACCGTCCCGATTGTCTTTTAAAACGGATTAAATGTTCCCCGTCGTTCACGTTCTTATCGCTCTGCACACGCACAAACTCTGCAACCCTGTCGCTACCCACCTTCACCACCAAGTAACCAGATTCAGAACGATAGTCAATCTCGAGAAACATTTCATAATTCAACGCCATATAGTCACCCTGCATCAGCGAGCGCGGGTCTACAGGCGCAAGGCGTAACAAAATTTCAGTACCCTTGTCAATCAGCGTTTCTTTTTGTATCACGGAAAAGGCGAAGAATGCGAGTACCAATATCAAATTGGCGGCCAATACGATTTTATATTTTTTACTCATTTGGAGACTCGTTTAATAAAGTAAAACATCAGCAAGAACAACGCACCCGACGCCAACAACAGGTACGACTTGTTAATCAGCAACATATCTAAATCGTAGTAGAATTTTGCAATTCCACAAACAAATGCTACAGAAAAGATAACCAAGCATGCATAGTCGAGAATCAAAAACGACAAGAGCATCCCCACAATCGGCAATGCCATAGCAGGATACATCGCCGTAGATGCACAGCACAGCAAGGCAAGGGCACTACTCTCAATCAACCTTTTGCCTGTAACATATTTACGCAGCAGGGTAAAAGCAATAGCAAAACTGATTACAGCAAAGACAACCGCAAAAACAGTATTATCACATTGAATAAACTTCAAAAGCGCGACTGATATCAAAGCGGCAGCAATCCTAATTGTGTTCAAATAGTCTTTAAGCACTGTTGATGCAAACCATTTATATTTAATGGTGGCAGCAAATGCACCCATATAGGCAACGATAATTGCAAAACAGGATATTTCGATTGCAGGAGGTATTTTGCTATAATGAGAGTACAGAGTGGACAATCCATCAAAATACGAGAAGAAAATAAGCGGCAGCACCACCAATGCATAGCAGAGCAGCATTTGACGGCACATACGAATTTTGCTAAAAGCAAATGATAAAACGGCAGCCACAAATTGCAACACATAAGTCAATGTCAAATATTCAAATCCAGCGATATACCCATATGTAAATCCGGAGAAAAACAGCGGATATGTCACCAGCAGCAACGGCACTTCATCGTCATCAAGCTTTCCATCTCGCGAAAGCATTATTGCACCAATAATTGAAATTACAGACAACACGGCGTACACAATCTTGTTGTCCCGCGCAATAAGCGCCACAAAGCCAACCGTCAGTGCGGCAATGATGATTCCCCCAAAAGCCATCACTATCATCAAAGGTGCAGGCAATTGTTTAGATTTACGGCTGTTGTTTTCCATTGTCCATTACCGATTGATTTGTTGATGTTCCAGATTCTTCTTGCTTCCACTTTTCGTTTTGTCTTACAATAGCGAATGATGCTCCTCCCAAGGCGGCGGCACTCATCATTATTTGATAAAATAGTCCAAATGTAGGTAAGAGACATCTAAAATACACACATTCCAGCACACTCAACGCACCTATGAACAACATTGAATAAAGCCATATATCCTTTTGTTTCAACGCGTACCATATTGTTGCTGCAGCTACGGCAAAAGCCATCAATAAATTTTGAGCCTCAGAACCTTTAACAGTCACATAGCACACGGTGAAGACAGCAACACCAAATTCAACAGTAAACAAGGCACTCGTAAACCAAGACGGCGGAGCGGATAAACGCGGCAGATATTTTGGAGCAAAAACAAAAAACAAAATCCACGCAGCACCGTACAACATAAGCAGAGTCGAGTGCCAATCACAAGAAGGAATGAGTGGAATCACTCCCATCGATGCAAGAACAATAAAAACCGCCCAAAGCGGATAGAAGTCAGCAAAAAACACCCACGCCAAAATGCAGAGCGCCCACGTGAGAAAAAATACGTAAGAGTCGGCCTTGGTCTGATACACCTGCCCGAATATAGCCCAGAACACGCCCACAAGTCCACACAGGACAGACAACGTGATTTTGTGGGTAAAATCGCTCATTTTTACTTTTATAGCCACAGCAAAAACGGCAAGGATCAACGCAACAGCGATGCCCATTTTTACAAAACGGTGCATCTGCTCCCAATTGTAGGCGAAGAAAAAAATGATGCCCGCCAACATCAACCCCGAGCCTAACGTTAGCGTAAGCACCTGCACGAATCGAATCCAAGCCTTGGCATCGGCAGTTTTGGCTTGGTCGCTCCCTGATAATGTAATTGAATCGTCCATATTTGATAACGGTTTAAAGTACCGTTGAAATTTTGAAGTTATTTCTAAAATATATCTTTTCACGTGGTCATTAGTCAATAGTTATTAGTCATTGGTTATTAGTTATTGGTTATAAAAAAATGTCATCCCATAGCGATGGGATGACAAAGCAAGCAACAATATTTTCTACAACTTATTTCAAGAAACCTTCCGTCATGAGGCGGGCTTCCTTGTCAGCTTCGAGAACTTGTTCAAGCGAAAGGTGACCGGTGACATTCGGGGCCTTGTCCATCACCATTTCCACGTACTTCGGAATATCGGTGAACTTGAGATTACCCTTGAGGAAACGATCCACGAGAACTTCGTTTGCAGCATTCATCATCGCAGGAACAATACCGCCACGGCGACCAGCATCAAATGCAAGGGCCAAACAACGGAACTTGTTGAAGTCCGGTTCAAAGAACGTGAGCTTTGCAAGAGTCGGCAAGTCGAGGCGCTTGGTTTCGAGCTTGAGACGTTCCGGCCATGTGAGCGCCACCTGAATCGGAATGCGCATGTCGGGAGCGCCGAGCTGAGCCATCAAGGAACCATCGCGGAACTGCACGAGCGAATGTACCATGGACTGCGGGTGAACCACAACCTTGATTTGGTCATACGGAATGTGGAACAAGAAGTGCGCTTCGAGCACTTCGAGACCCTTGTTCATCATGGAAGCTGAGTCTATGGTAATCTTCTTGCCCATGCTCCACACTGGGTGATTCAAAGCATCTGCAACGGTGATATTTTCAAACTTTTCGATAGGCCATTCGCGGAACGGGCCACCCGAAGCCGTGATTTCGAGGAATTCGACTTCGGATTCGCGCTTGCCGCCTTCGAGGCACTGGAAAATGGCGCTATGTTCGGAGTCAATCGGCGTGATGAAGGACTTCGGATTTTCGGCAAGTTTGTCCCAAATGACCGGGCCAGCCATGACCATCGTTTCTTTGTTGGCAAGAGCCACATGCTTGCCGTGTTCGATGGCGGTAATCGTCGGGAGGCAGCCCACAGCGCCCATCAAGGCGTTGATGATGATGTCGGCCTTCGGGTCGGCTGCAAGTTCGCAAAGACCATCCATGCCGGCGAGCACCTTCATGCCGAGTTCTTTTTCAAGTTCCTTAGCGGCAGCTTCGTTAAACATGCAAACACGTTTGACGTTGTACTTGCGCACGATTTCAGCGACTTTTTCGACGCTACTATTCGCCGCAACAGCATATAAACTAAAAATATCCGAATGTTGATGAATGACATCAACGCTAGAAGTGCCGATAGAACCAGTGGCACCGAGAAGAACGACGTTTTTCATTTTAAAGCCTCTTTTTTTTATTCAGTTAAAAGATAAAAAAAGAGACGGATGTACCCGAAGTAGTCATCCCCGCGCAGGCAGGTATCTCCCCCATTTTGGGGATTAGTTTTTAACATTTAAATAAAACAGGCATCCTACTCAGACCGCACAATCTGTCCACACGTTTGCAAAAATTTACAAACGGAACCTTCTTTTTTAGGTTATTTTGAAATTGGGTTAGGTTTGTTGCTCGAAGGAGGTGCTTATGCGCATACTTTCCTCGGGTGTATATGCTGCGTGTTGTTGCGCAGTTGGGGTGCTTTGGAGCTGTTCGGATTCGTCAAGCAATGACATTTCCGGGTCGGATATCAATATTTCATCGTCCACCGATTATTTGTGGTCTTCCGAGTCTGGCAATTCGCCAGACAAGAATTATTCTGCCGAAAATGGCGGAACAAATTCATCATCATCCATTACAAGCGTATCTGAAAGCTCGTCGGGAACATCGCCGGGAATGTCCACAGATTCGCGCAAAAGTTCTTCGAGCAATCATACCCATCGGAGTTCATCTTCGGGTTCCGAGCTGGGCAAATCGTCTGGAATCCAGGCAAAGTCGAGTTCCAGTGAAGGACCTTTTGTCTACACCTCGCCTGCAAATTTCGCCGATACGGTAAACGGTGTCGCCTTCAACATGGTGTACGTTGCAGGCGGCTCTTATACACGAGGCTGCGACAATTGCGCCGAACAAGACAAAATTTACGAGAGTCCATCGCACAAAGTAACAGTCAGCGAATACTTCATAGCCAATACCGAAGTAACTATTGCGCAATGGAACGCTGTAATGGGCGGCAAAAAGAGCGCCTGGGAATCAGACAAGGCGCCTAAAATTGGTGTCAGCTGGTTTGACGCCAACAATTACGCCTGCAAACTCGGACAAAAAACAGGGCGGCAATACCGCTTGCTCACAGACGCCGAATGGGAATTTGCAGCCCGCGGCGGCAAGGACGGAATTGCAGACAAGTTTAAATTCTCGGGTAGCAATAACGTCGATGACGTAGCTTGGTATTCCGAAAACAGTAGCGGGAAATCCCACGATGTCGCCACCAAGAAGCCAAACAAACTTGGTCTTTACGACATGAGCGGGAATTCCTGGGAATGGGTCTACGACTGGCTTGTCGCCTACACGGATGCAGACAAGGTAAATCCCGTACAGCTCACGGGAAGCGGCAACAAGACGCGAAGAGGCGGGAGCTACGGCGAACCCGCGGAATTTGCGCGCGTGAGCCGTCGCGCCATCCGCAGCCGCGATGGCGCCGCAGACATGGGCTTTAGACTCGGCATGTCTGCGGAACTCCCGCCGGGAATGGTCTCGCCATGCGAAGCGGCAAATCCGTCAGCAGCCACCTGCCAAGGCGATAAAAATCGCGACTGCCGTTTGATTACCGCCGCAGACGAAGCCTGGATTAGCGATGATTACACGGTCGTTATCGGCGAAAACGGAGTGGCAGCAGTCTCAGGTTTCCCGAACGTTTCGGGACAATGGTACACGCTCAACAACCGCAGTTTTAACGTTGTCACCAAGAGCGGCACAAAGACTTACGCTTACTACGTTTTCAGCGAAGACGAACTTACAATGATTAGCGATGACGGCATCCCCTACCGTTTGTATCGCCGCGCCGCAAGCGAAGCCAAAAATAAGGTAAGCCTCCCGACAGTAAGCAGCCCCAAAACCTTGCAGCAGTTGCTTGCTGCCGTGGAGCCCGAGCGTATTGTCACCGACGAGCAACTCGCCCATCCCGACACGAGCGTCCGCGATCCGCGAATCGCCGCCGCCAGCGGATACACCTGGTTCTTTGACGGCCGTTGCTGCGGCGGAAACCACAAATACCGATTCCACCTCGACAAAAACGGCGATGCCGAATTTGTCGTGATGGACTACGACGACACCCACCACGAGAACATCCTCGCGAAGGGGCGTTGGTTCACCGTCGGAAATATCGGGTTACACATCGTTTTGAACGGCAAGTACTTCAACTACCTCTACACCGCAGGCGAACGCACCATGAGCTACAGCGAATACATGCCCGCGGGCCCAATCTTCTGCCACATTTCATTCCAGAGCTACGAACGCGGCGACTTCCGCATTTTCAACAAGACTTTATTCGACGACAAGATCAAGCGCCCCCGCGGCTTCAACGGAGAAAATCCAGTTTACGAAGCAGGCGATTACCAGTGGGGATCGTAAATGCAGAAACTCAACCATAGTGTGCTCCTCGCAATTGCGGCAAAGCCCCTATTTGTCGCAATTGCATACACAGCGATGCTTTCAGCCTGTAGCGACACCACATCCTCTACAGCTCCTGAGAGCATCGCTTCATCCTCAACAACAACAATCGAGTACCTATCATCATCGGAGACTACAACCATCGAGTCTTCGAGTTCAGCATTATTTGATTCAACGGGTTCCGCACCATCTACGGGTTCCAACAGTTCAGCAATTCAACAAAGCTCATCGTCAAGCGGACAAAAAGAATTTTCCAGTTCATCACGAAATAGTCATCGGCGGTCTTCGTCTTCTGTAGCGCAAACAAGTTCATCCGCAATTTCATCATCGCAAGCCACGCCCGTTTCATCGGCAAAAGAGGCTTCATCATCTTCAACGACGCCCTCGCCCGTTAAAATCACGCTCGACGAAAACGGCTTTGCAACAGTCGCCGATGTTTACCGCAGCCTTCAAGACAACGAAAAAGCCGTATTCATCATTCGACATTCCGAACGCGAAGACAATGTCGCCATCGAAACAGAACTAACCGCAAACGGCGTCAAAATGGCACAAGATCTAGGCGCCACGCTAAAAAGTGACGAGGAGTTCAGCTACATCACATCAGGATTTGTGCGCACAAACGAAACGGCAAACAACATTTCAAAAGGCCGCGGAGAAGCAAGCCTCCCGAAACTCATCACCAACTACGATATCACCGGGAACTGGTTCCTGAAAATTTCAGCGGATTCGCTCGCCCAGTACGCCACAAAGCTTAACATGAAAGGTAGTTCCGTCGAGCTTATGGCGCATTGGGCATACGATGGCGGCTACCCCGATGCCCTTTATGAACTCTCGCCCCGCTCCGAAGAATTCATGCAAAAAGTTATCCTCAAAAATCTATCCAAATGGAAACGCGTGAGTATAATGGTTTCGCACGACATTCTCGTGATGCCGCTCGCCGTTTTCGGTTCCGATAAAAAAGTAGCCCTCAAATACCATGAAGACTACCATTGGATAAATTACATTGCCGGGCTCGCCATCATCATCGGAAAAGAGAACAACCTGCGCTATGTCCCTGTAAAAGGCGCCGATTCCGGCGTCATCGACTATCTTGCCATTTACATGGAAGAACACGGCACGGGAAGCAAGAAGCCCTCTACCCCCAAAAAGTGAACCAAGAACTTGAACCTTGCAAAAAAAGACCGTAGCTGAAATTATCAGTTACGGTCTTTTCAATGCTTTTTCGTAGCTTTTTAATTCTATACGACGTTCTTCAAGAAGTCCATGAAGATGTACAAAGCCGGGGCAGCGAGCAAGAAGGAATCGCAGCGGTCAAGCACACCACCGTGTCCCACGAACAGATTGCCAGAATCCTTGGTGCCGCTCCAACGCTTGAGTGCAGACATCAAGAGGTCGCCCACCTGACCAGCCACCGTAATCAAAAGACCAATGACGATAGCCGATGTCCAAGTGTAGTTCATTTCGAACGAGCTAAGAGCAGCACTGCACTTGACCCAGTATGCCACCCATGCAACCGTTGCAATGGAGCCTGCAATAGAGCCTTCCCAAGTTTTCTTGGGGCTAATACTCGGCGCAAACGGATGGCGACCAAACGGGCCCTTGCCTGCAGCGAACTTTCCGAAGAAGTAAGCGACAGTATCGCAAAGCCACACCGCGGTCATCACCAAAATAAACGGATAGCAATGTTCAAAGCCCTGACCGTTACCCATCATGAGCACGTTCATGCCACCCCAAAGTCCTACGTACAGCGGAGCGCCGAATTGCATCACAAGCCACGGGAACAAGTGATCAATCTCCACCTTCGCAAAGGCAACGCCGATGTAAATTGCAAAGACCGCAAGGAACGTCATGCCTAGCACGTAAGGCACTGCCGGGAGCCCAAAGTAGCCACCCTTCGAAAGCGCCCATGCAAGCGTCAATGCTAGCGACGATGCAAAAGAGAGATAGCGCATATCGGGACCCTTGAACATCTTAGATGCCATGCGAGCCCATTCCCAGGAACCCACAGCACTCAAAAAGCTCATAAGGCCAATGCGACTAAAATCGTTAAACCACAAGCAAACAAAAACAATCGGAATCGCGATAAATGCTGTGATTAATCGCTGCGCAAGATTACTCATGCAACACCTTCCCAAAACGTCTTTCTCGGGTATTGAAAAATTCAACAGCCTTCATGAATTCTTCTTTGGTAAAATCGGGCCATAGCGTGTCCGTCACATAGAACTCGCTGTACGCGGCCTGCCAAAGCAAGTAGTTCGAAAGGCGGAATTCTCCACCGGTGCGGATAACAAGATCCGGATCGGGAGCACCCTTCAAATAAAGATTCTTTGCAAATAAAGTTTCGTCAATATCATCAACTTGGAGCGTGCCCGCTGCAACTTGTGCGGCGATAGACTTCGTTGCTTCCACAATTTCTTGCCTGCCGCCATAAGAAATGGCGAGGTTCAACTGCATGCCCGTATTGTTCGCCGTAATATCAATTGCGGACTGGAGACTTGCACGCGGCTTTTCGGGAATGCGGTTCATATTACCGATAACCGTAAGTTTCACGTTCTTCGCCATAAGGTCGGGGATTTCCTTCACTACCATTTCGATGAGAAGGTTCATCAAGTAATCCACTTCCTTGGAAGGTCTGCCCCAGTTTTCGGAACTGAAAACATACAAGGTCATGTGTTCGAGCTTGAGGTTTACGCCCACTTCGACTGCATCAATAGTGGACTCGGTCCCCTTACGGTGACCGAGGAAACGTTCCAAGCCACGGCTACGAGCCCAACGCCCATTGCCGTCCATGATGATAGCGACATGTCTAAGCTGATTTGCCACGCAAACCCCGGACTACACCTTGAGGATGTCTGCTTCCTTTTCGGCGAGCAAACGGTCAATTTCGGCGATAGCCTTGTCGGTAGCCTTCTGGATTTCGTCCTGTTGCTTCTTGACTTCGTCCTCGGAGATTTCCTTGTTCTTCTTGAGAGCGTCGTTAGCATCGCGACGGATGTTGCGGATAGCCACGCGGCCATCTTCAGCATGCTTGCGAGCAATCTTGGCAAGTTCCTTGCGGCGTTCTGTCGTGAGAATCGGAAGCGTTACGCGAATGCAGTTGCCGTCCTTCATCGGAGTAAGACCGATGTTTGCAGCGAGGATTGCCTTGTCGATTGTATCGACGAGTTGCTTTTCCCACGGAGTCACGAGGAGCATACGCGGTTCCGGCACGGAAATCTTTGCCACCTGGGAAATCGGAGTCGGAGTGCCGTAGTAGTCAATGCGTACGCCATTGAGGATAGCCGGGCTAGCCTGGCCAGCGCGGATCTTGGAAAATTCACGTTCAGTGGCCTCAATGGCCTTGTCCATCTTTTCAGAATATTCAGACATCTTTTTTGTTCCTAGTTCTTAGTTACTAGTTAATAGTTTTAAAACTAGAAAGACCTGCGGCGTAACCGAAGGACTCCTAGCGTTAGTTATACGTTCGAAATATAGGTAAAAATTATGAAGCGGGGTTATGGACAGAGGCTAGTTTTTACATTTCTTGGCATAAATAAGGATTTCTGAACGTCATAGAAGGCTCTATTTCACGCTTACCCTTTTCAGAAAACGGCCATACCGCACCAAGTACACACCCGGAGCTTTAAACTTTGTACGCAATATATCGGCTATGGATTTTTTACGACACAAATCCGCCGGCAAACGTCCCAAGTAACGGCCTTGCAAATCAAATACTGCAGCCATGCCAAAAACTTTCGCAAAATAGCCTGGACGCATTACGATAGAAGTCGAGACTGAACTACTAGACGAAACATTTGCAGAACTGCTCGACGCCGCAACAGCACTGCTCGAAAGTCCGTATTCAAATGCGCCCAGATCAGGGGCTTTCCCCACAAACGGGAATCCAACATTTTCGCCCTTATCAATAGCGCGGCTCCCCTTCTTGAGTCTTAAAAAGTCCACGTCGGGCAAGCTTCCATCAGCCTTACGCGGGCCAAGAATTCCCGGAATCGTCGAGAGGTCCTTGCCAGTCACGGTCATGCTCGGGTCGTCAAGACTCACAAAGTCATCTTCCGTCAAATCGAGATTCAAATTCCAAGAGTTATTTTCGCCAGCCGGGCAATCCACATAATGGTCGATGTTCTGACTCGATATTTTCTCCCAACAAGTTCCGATTTGCGATAGTTTGTTCGGAAAGGCAATGTTATTCTTGAGCACGTGGGCGTTGTCGCCGGTGAGGGGCGCCACCTCGGCAATGCGGTTCCCTTCGGAATCGAAGAGCGTCGATGCCATGGCAAATTCGCGGTCCTTGTTCATGTACGACGTGTTGTTGAGCCACTTGCTGCCCACGCCGGTGTAGTTCGCGTAAAAGCCCGTCGCCTTATTTTTCCAGGCGGCGCAAAACCTGATGGTATGCCGCCCACCACCGAGGGTGCTTTCGCCCATCTTAATGCCGTGACCGTTGCCGTTCTTCGGGTTTCCAAGTCCATAGTCGCTGTAGCCGTTCCCCATCGCATAGCAGTTCTCCAGCACCACGGGGAATTCCTGGTTGATGAAGTCGAAACCGTCGTCGCTGTTCCACCAGGCGCGGCACCCGATGAACTTCGTGGTATCGCCCTCGCCGGGATTCTGGTAGTGCGCACCAAAGCCGTCGGCATTTTCGCCGTCGCCCTGCCAGCCCAAGGGGTCGTAGTTGTCGTGGGCATCGCAGTTCAAGAAGATGTGTCCGCCGCCATCCGGTGCGCCGTCGTTCGCGAAGAATCCGGGGCCCGCATTATGGTGGCTGTCAATCTGCTCCAAGAAGATGTGCTTGCTCGCGTAAAGGAAAACGCCAGAATTCGAATTGTGCTTCATGGGCGTGTTCCGCACCTCAAAACCCTTCAGGTGCAAATACTTTGCCGAAATCACAATCGGCGAGGTATACATCGCTCCCTCGGGCGTGCCGTCGCTATGGTCCGTGCCTGCGGCCACGGGGAGGTTCGCGCCGTCAAAAATCGGACGCTCGCCCGGATAGGCTAGATAATGGATGCGTTTGTCATCGCTCTCGCCGCTTGCAGTCAAGAGAATGCCCGCGGTCATTTTATACCGCGCATAAAAAACCGTATCGTTCAAGTCGTATATGCCGCCACGCACCCACACGGTATCGCCCGCGTGCACCACCTTGTTCGCCTTGTTGAGCGAGGCAAAGGGTTTTGCTTTTGTACCGGCGTTGTTGTCGCTGCCATCGGTGGCCACGTAGTAAACGGCACCGAACGCTTGAACAGCGGCCAAGACTATCCCCAATGCATATACAAACTTTTTACTCATATAACCTATTATATAAAAAAAATGACTCATGTGAATAAGACAGATAGTCCAAATTGAGCAATAACTCTTCAAATGTGAAATTGACAGGCTAATATTTATTAGCTATTTTAGCTAACATTCATTAGCTAAATTTTGGAATCATGTCTACAAAAGAAAAAATTTTAGAAACGGCGCTCACCATGTTTGCCAAGAACGGCTACAACGGAACGAGCATGGAACAGATTGCCCAAGACGTGGGCATCAAGGCGCCGTCACTTTATAAGCATTTCAAAGGGAAAGAAGACATTCTGAACTCGCTGATTGACATCGCCGAAGCTCGTTACGAAGAAAACTTCGGTTCTGATAAAAAAATCGGCAAGTTGCCCGAAAGCATCGATGAATTTTTACGCTCAACCACAGAAAGAATACGTTTTACAATAAACGACCCCATCATCCGAAAAATGCGCATTTTTTTAGTGCAGGAGCAGTTCCGCAGTGAGCGTCTCGCCAAAATTACAACACGTCACCAAATGGACGGCATTCAAAAAATGTACCAGAAGATTATAGGAAATCTGATGAACAAGGGGCTATTCCAAAAAGATAACCCCGCCTTGCTAGCCATGGAACTCATCGCCCCCGTAACAGTTCTCGTTTCAAAAGTCGACCGCCAGCCCAACAGCAAAAAAGATGCATTAAAACTCATTGAAAAGCACGTTAAACACTTTGTCGAAATTTACAAGAAATGATGGAAACTAATAGAATTTTACTGCGCCCTTGGAACGAAGGCGATGCCGAAGCTTTGTTCAAATACGCAAGCGACCCCGAGGTAGGGCCTCGTGCAGGATGGCCACCGCACAAAAGTTATGCAGAAAGTTTGCAAATCATCCGCATGGTTTTTAGCGGCGAAGGGATGTGGGCTGTCATCTGGAAAGAGACGGGAGAGCCCATCGGTTGCGTCGGCTATTTACCAGCGTTCGCGTCGAACTTGAAAATTGCTGAAACCGAATGCGAAGTGGGTTACTGGATAGCCCGCCCCTATTGGGGAAAGGGAATTTGTACTGAAGCGATGAAGTTGGTTATTGACTATTGTATTAACGTGAAAGGCTTTACCACTCTGTGGGGCGACTATTTTCTCGACAATCCGTCATCGGGCCGCGTGATGGAAAAATGCGGATTCATTGATACCGGAAAAGAAACGTTATGCACAAGCCTTGCGGTAGGTTCCGACCGCCCCGTGAAAGTGATGAAACTCTGTCGAAACGGATAAAGTCATCGGTGAACATATTTAAGGCAAAAAAATGGCAAAAGAAATCAATCCTAAAAGCACAACCAGAGCAAAAGCGTTTGAATTTTGGATGCAAGCTCCGAATCCGATGGTAACATTTTTCAAATCGTTGAACGTCACAAGACTCGTGAAGGTGAGCAAGAAACGCGGTTTGAAATTCAACATGCTTATGGATTACTGCATCGGCAAGGCTGCGGCAAGCGTTAAAGAATTTTACATGCTCCCGGTCAACGGCAAACTCATGCAATACGATTCGATTGCGGTGAATACAATCGTGAAAAACGACGAAGGCGAAGTCAGCTCTTGCGACATCCCGTATTCCGAAGATTTAGCGACATTCAACCGCGACTACCTCAAATACACAAAAATCGTGGCAGAAAGTAGCCAGGATTGGGACTTGTCCGAAAACAGCATGGTCATTGGCACTTCGGCTATTATCGATACAGAAATCGACGGTGCAGTCGGAATGAATTCCGGCATTTTCAACAATCCCTTCATGATTTGGGGACGTTACAAAAAGCGTCTTTTCCGCTATGAATTGCCGGTTTCGTTCCAATTCCACCACACGCAAATGGACGGAGCTCACGCCGGGAAGTTCCTCGCGAACTTGCAAAAAGCAATCGACGAATTGCGATAAAAACAACAGCTATCATTATGGATTTAATTTGGATTATATCGTTCCCTCTAGCGTTCATCGTTCACGATGGCGAAGAGATTATCGTTCAACACAAATGGATGCTGACGCATAAAGATCTTTTAATCCAAAAATTTCCAAGAGCGAAGCGTGTCATCACTCACTTGTCCAGCCTTTCAACAAAAGCTTTCACAATGGCTGTACTGGAGGAATTGATTCTTTTGCTTTTTGCGACAGCGTACATTCTTATCGGTGGCGCGTATGCAACAGAATTATGGATTGCGTTATTTATGGCCTTCTCGGTACACTTTGTTATTCATATTGCGCAGGGCGTTATAGTAAGGGGGTACGTTCCCGGACTCGTGACATCTATTTTGATGTTGCCTTATGCGTATTTCGGAATAAGTAGAATTTGCGAAGAAGTTAGTGGAGATAAATTATTGCATTTAAGCATTTTAGGAATCGTCGCAATGATGATAAACCTGAGATTAGCTCACTGGATAGGAAAAAAATTTTCGCACTAGAAGTAACACTTTTCAAGACCTTAGGTGTTACAGATAAAAAGGATTATCAAAAATGACTTTAGTTTTGAATACATTGGAATCGTGCGATTGTTCGGAACAGATTAAAGCATTGTTTGCGGACAAAAACGAAGAAATAGAAATCATCAACACCGCAGATTTAAAAATTATGCATTGCATGGGCTGCAACAACTGCTGGCTGAAAACACCAGGCGTTTGCGCCATCAAGGACGATTACGAAATCATCCTCAAAAAATTGGTCACAGCAGAAAACTTCTGGGTTGTAGCAGATACAAAATTTGGTTTTGTTGACTACCGCGGCAAGCGAGTCTTAGACCGTGTTGTCCCGATGCTAAATATGTACATTGAATTTCGCGATGGTTGGGAGCGTCACCAGCTGCGTTATCACCCGCTAAATTTCGGTGTCATTTACAAGGGCTATGGTAACCGAGAATTACTTGAAGAATGGAGCATGCGAGTCGCCAGAAATATGGCAGGGCGCTCGCTCGGTGTAATTAGTTTAGACAAGAATGGGATGGAAATGCCGTCCAAAACCGCCGCGACTCCAGTCGAAAATGTCGCTTTGGAAACTGCCACGACTCCCGAACACGTCATCATAATTAACGGAAGCCCGCGCGTCAAAAAGAACAGCAACACGAATAAGATCATCCAAGCTTTTGCAGAAGGGCTCGAAGAAGCAGGAATCACGCACAAGCTTTATTCGCTATCAAACCATGCTGAATGGGATGAAGCCCGCGAAGCGTTCATGACGAACGACAACATCATCATTGCCTTGCCGCTCTTTGTAGAATGTCTGCCGAGTCTGTTGCTTGAATTTTTAAACACACTCCCCACGGAACGCAAGCAACCTGCAAAGCTCTCGTTCATTCTTCACAGCGGATTTGACGAAGGGCATCAGTTGCGACTTGGCGAAAAATTCTTGAAAACGCTCCCCGCTCAGCTCGGTTGCTCTTGCGGCGGCGTTCTCGTGAAAGGCGGCAGTTTTTTGCTCCGAAACCGCGAAAACAGCTACATCAAAAAGATGACCGACAAAATGCTCGCCTCTTACACAGCCATGGGACTGTCGTTTGCCCGCAACGGGAGTTTCTCAACTCCAGAAGCACAGAAGTTCACAGGCCCCGAAAAGAATCCAAAAATAGGAGTCCTACTTTTCAACCTCATTTTCAAGCGCATCGTCAAAAAGAATTTCGACCGAATGGCGCAGGAATGGGGCTGTACCCGACCGCTTAATGATAAACCGTATTTAGCACAACAAAGGTGATCCCGGAATAAATCCGGGATGACAACTCAAGATGAGAACTCAAAAGAGAAATTTACTATGAATAACTTTATCGCTTGCTGCGGACTCGACTGCGAAAAGTGCGAAGCCCGCCTTGCCACCATCAACAACGACAATACGCTTCGCGCAAAAGTCGCAAAGGAATGGTCGGAACTCAACAAAGTGGAAATCACTCCGCAAATGACCAACTGCACCGGTTGCCGCATCGAAGGGCCCAAAACGCCGTTCTGTCAATCACTCTGCCCTATCCGCAAATGCGCACAAAACAAAGGCTTTGCCACCTGCGGTGAATGCAACGAAGTAGAGCACTGCGAAACGCTCAGCATGATTACGAGCCACAACGATTACGCTCTCAGCAACTTAAAATCAAAATAACTGGAAAGTAAAATGAAGACTATCGGACTTATCGGTGGAATGAGTTGGGAAAGCACCATCACCTATTACGAAATTTTGAACAAAGAAATCGCAAAAGCACTCGGCGGATTCCATAGTGCAAAAATCATGATGTACAATGTGGACTTTGCCGAACTCGAAGCAAACATGTCGAGCGGAAACTGGGACGGAAACGCCAAGATTATTTCGGATGCAGCAAAACGCCTCGAAGGCGCCGGTGCCGACTTTATCGTCATCGCCACCAACACCATGCACAAGCTCGTCCCGCAAATTGAAAAAGAAATCCGCATCCCGATTCTACACATTGCCGATGCAACCGCCAACAGCATCAAGCGCGGCAATATCAAGAAAGTTGCCCTCCTCGGCACAAAATTCACGATGACACAAGACTTTATCAAGAACCGCCTCATAGAAGCAGGTCTCGAAGTCATGACGCCTGATGCCCAAGACATCGAACTCGTAAATGATGTCATTTTTAACGAACTCTGCCTCGGCAAAATTCTTGATGCATCCCGCAAGGAATACCAGAGAATCATTGCGGAAATGAAAAAACGCGGCGCCGAAGGCGTGATTCTTGGTTGTACCGAAATCGGCATGCTCATCAGCGCAAAAGATAGCGTCCTCCCCACTTACGACACAACAATCATCCACGCGACCGAAGCCGCGAAGATGGCTCTAGAATAACGCCATATAAAAAGGTCCTCGCTTTTGCGAGGACTTATTGCTTTATAAAAGGCCACCTCGCGATTATTATTCGCGAGGGTTTTAATTAGCAATGCACGAGCGTGCCGAGGTCACCTTCGATAGCAGCGCGCGTGAGGTTGCCCTTTTCCATCTTGAAAACGAAGATAGGCATGTTATTTTCCATGCAGAGAGCGACTGCTGCGGTATCCATAACCTTGAGGCCGCGAGAAATAACTTCCTTGTAGGAAATGTCATCGAAGCGAGTAGCCGTCGGATCCTTGACCGGGTCTGCGGTGTAGATGCCATCGACCTTGGTAGCCTTCATAATCACATCACATTCGCTTTCGATAGCGCGGAGAGCAGCGCAGCTGTCCGTCGTGAAGAACGGATTGCCCGTACCGGCAGAGAAGATGACCACAGAGCCAGCGGACAAAAGCTTGAGAGCCTTGCGGCGGTCGAAGAATTCGCAAACCGGTTCCATGCGGATAGCGGACATCACCACAGAGTCGATACCCTGCTTGTCAAGAGCGTCCTGCATAGCAAGGCCGTTCATCACAGTGCCGAGCATACCCATGGCATCGCCCTGAGCGCGGTTCATGCCGCCGGCAGAGGCAGAAATGCCGCGAACGAGGTTGCCGCCGCCAATCACGAGAGCGACTTGCACGCCCTGCTTGACGATAGATGCAATTTCCGAAGCCATGTCGGAAAGGATAACGTTATCGATGCCGTGGCCCTTTTCGCCAGCAAGGGCTTCGCCACTGAGCTTGAGAAGAATGCGTTTGAATTTCATAATCTAGTCACTAGTTATTAGTCATTAGTTATTAGTGTTTCGGAGGAAATGTAATAAAAATAGGCTATGGGTAAAATGAATAGTCCTTGCTTTTTTCATACGAAACGCCTTCTTGCCGCAAATTAATGTATTTCTAAAAATGGATTAAAGGGAAAGGGATGTTTTTATGAAAACCAAATTTGCTTTTGGCCTGTTATTATTGCTCCCAACGATGCTTTTTGCAGACATCGTGTATCAAGGAAAACGCGTCCAGGAATGGCCCGAAGAAGCAAGGCCTAGATTCGCTACGCCCAGTTTTCTCCTAAATCGTTCAACAACAACACAAGCGAAGAGCCATTACGCAGCCCCAAAGGGCAAAATTTACAGCCTAACGCTGCTCGTCGATTTTTCAGACCAGAAGGCGCCCGTCTCGGTAGCCGACGTTGAAGAATGGCTGAACAAGGAAGGGTTCAACAGGGACGGCTGTAACGGATCCGTGCGCGACTACTATCTAGACGTTTCGAACGGGCAGCTAGACCTCACCAATGAAGTTTACGGCTGGTACCGCGCCAAACATCCCAAGTCCTGGTACGAAAACCTGCAAGGGTACACGGGTTCGGACTCGCTCATGAAAGAAGTGTTCAATTACTTCGATCCACTAGTCGATTTTTCACGTTATGATAATGACAAGGACGGCACCACCGAAGCCATCAACATCGTCTACGCAGGCCCCGGACAAACATGGGGACAAGGCCTTTGGCCGCACTCGGGATGGTCCAACGAAAGAAGGGACGGCGTCAAGTTGACGCATCATCAGATGACGGACATGCCCGGCAAATTTTCCATTTACGTCTTTGTACATGAATCGGGACACATGATTTTTGGCTGGCCGGACCTTTACTGGTACGGCGATTACTGCACCATGGGTAACCGTGCGCATGATTTGAACCCAGTCGCCATCAACGACTTTTACCGCGCGGACCAAGGCTGGATTCCCTTTGTGGACGTAACCAGCAATGACGTGAGCCTCGAAACCACAAAGCCCGGCGAAGTCTGCTACCGCTACAAGAACCCCGCAAGGCCCGACAAAGAAGGTTTAGTATGGTCCTACGTACAAAACAAGGGCCGCAACCAAGTGCTAAAAGGAAGCGGACTCTTGATGCAGCACTACGATTTTTCGATCGAAGGCAATTCCGCTGCAGACAAGCTCGGACTCCGAATCGTGCATGCCAGCGCGGCGGGAAAATCAAGCGACAATCCCGGCGACCAGTGGCCAAGCCCGGGCAGCACTGCCAACACGTTCTTCAAAAGCGGGACATACTCAGAATTTTCAGATGATGCCTACCCCGCCATCCGCTGGTACAACGGTTCCAAAACAGGACTCAAGATTACGGACATCGGAACGCCGGGCGAAACGCTAACGTTCTGCATCGGCGGAAACTGCCCCGCTCAAGAATCATCGAGTTCTCAGGGGATTGCATCAAGTTCGTCAAGTGCGCCGAAGCCCGAAAGCAGCAGCGCCGTCGAAATAAAAATCGAGAAAATCGCTTTTGACGTAACGCTTCCGATAGACGACAATTATGCTTACGTCACACTAGACTTGAAAGGTGACGACGTTGCAAAAGTATTGGGCCTCCAGAAAAGTGAAATTGCAGACAAGATTAAGTTTTATGGTGTAGAGCCCGACGGAACACTCAACAGTCGCACCACCGGTGAAGGCACCGGACACTGGTTTGACGCCGACGGCAAAATCGTTGCCTGGGACCCGAACGGCACCAGCATCGTATTCTCCAACATGGACCTCACGACCATGACCACAAAAATCGGCCACATGCCGAACAAAGTCAAAGCCGGAGATTCATTCGTCGTGCGACAGGCAGTCGTTTACGAAAGCAAGCAGGTCACTTTCGAAATCACGATCACGATACCGCAGAAGACAACTCGAATTTCAAGCATCCGCAGTTCAAGATGCGGCAAGCCCGGGAACATGATTTTCAATGCGCTCGGAAAACCCGTCGGTAAAAGAACAGAGTCGGGCGAATTGCCCGACCTGCCTAAAGGCGTTTACGTGGAAATAGCTAAGTAAAAATCATTTATTACAGAAATATTACACAAATCTTAAAATGGAGTTATTTTCAGCCCGTTCGGAGCATATTCAGAAATCCGGCGGGCTTAATAATTTTATCTTGTAGCTTGTAAAATTTTGCAGAGTAGCAGGATTTTCAATTAACCGTTAAATTAAAACACTATAGTAATATGAGTCTTAAAATCGTTGTGCTTGCAAAGCAAGTACCTGATACACGAAACGTAGGCCCGGACGCCATGACGCCGCAGGGTACTATCAATCGTGCCGCATTGCCCGCGGTCTTCAACCCCGAAGACCTGAACGCCCTGGAGCAAGCCCTTCGTTTGAAGGACCAGTTCCCTGGTTCCACCATCTCCGTGTTGACCATGGGTCTCCCGAAGTCTGCCGAAGTCGTCCGCGAAGCTTTGTACCGCGGCGCTGACTGCGGTTACGTCGTGACGGACCGCCCGCTCGGTGGTGCTGACACACTCGCTACGAGCTACACGCTCGCCCAGGCAGTGAAGAAGATTGGTGACTACGACATTATTCTCGGTGGCCGCCAGGCTATCGACGGCGATACCGCACAGGTCGGTCCGCAGATTGCAGAAAAGCTCGGACTCACGCAGGTGACTTACGCCGAAGAAATTTTGAAGCTCGACGAACAGGCACGCAAGGTCGTGATCCGCCGCCACATCGACGGTGGTGTCGAAACTGTGGAAGCACCGCTCCCGCTGGTTGTGACCGTGAACGGCAGTGCTGCTCCGTGCCGTCCGCGCAATGCAAAGCGCATCATGAAGTTCAAGAATGCGACTGCAGTTGCCGAACGCAAACCGGAAGATGCAGACAAGTACGCAGCTCTCATCGCTAAGAAGCCCTACCTCGACATCCCGCAGTGGGGTGCAGCCGATATCGACGCCGACCCGGCCCAGATCGGTAAGGCAGGCTCGCCGACGAACGTGAAGGCCGTCAAGAACATCGTGTTCAAGGCCAAGGAAAGCCGCACGCTCTCCGCAAGCGACGCCGACATTGAAGGACTTATCAAGGAACTTTTAGACGGGAAGATTATTGGCTAACCTATGAATAACGTATTTGTATATTGCGAAATTGAGGGAACCACCGTCGTTGACGTTTCCCTTGAACTGCTTTCTAAGGGTCGCAAGTTGGCCAACACTCTCGGCGTTCAGCTCGAGTGCATTTGCGCTGGCAAGGGCCTTGATGGCATTGAAAAACAGGTTTTCCCTTACGGTGTGGACAAGGTTCATGTGTTCGACGCCGAAGGCCTGTTCCCCTACACCACCAATCCGCACGCCTCTCTCGTGGTGAACCTCTTCAAGGAAGAACAGCCGCAAATTTGCTTGCTCGGTGCAACGGTTATCGGCCGTGACCTCGGCCCGCGCATCTCCAGCGCCATGCACAGCGGCCTTACCGCTGACTGTACCGAACTCGAAATCGACAGCTTCGAAATGAGCATCGGTGGCGTGAAGAAGTTCTACGAAAACCAGCTCTGCCAGATCCGTCCGGCATTCGGCGGTAACATCGTCGCAACGATTGTGAACCCGGAACACCGCCCGCAGATGGCAACCGTCCGCGAAGGCGTGATGAAGAAGGAAATCGTGGACCCGAACTACAAGGGCGAAGTCATCAAGCACGACGTGGCCAAGTACGTTCCGGAAACGGAATACGTGGTCAAGGTGCTTGAACGCCATGTGGAAAAGGCCAAGCACAACCTCAAGGGCGCTCCGATTGTGGTCGCCGGTGGTTACGGCATGGGCTCCAAGGAAAACTTCGACATGCTGTTCGAACTTGCCAAGGAACTCCACGCTGAAGTCGGTGCTAGCCGCGCCGCTGTGGATGCAGGTTTCGTCGATCATGACCGTCAGATCGGTCAGACTGGCGTGACGGTCCGCCCGAAGGTCTATATCGCTTTCGGTATTTCCGGCCAAATCCAGCACCTCGCTGGTATGCAGGATTCAGGTATCATCATCTCCGTGAACTCCGACCCCGAAGCTCCGATCAACGCTATCGCTGATTACGTGATCAACGGCACCGTCGAAGAAGTTCTCCCGAAGATGATCAAGTATTACAAGGCAAACAACAAGTAAGCGCTATGGCAAATTTCTACACAGATCACCCCGAGATTAAATTCAACCTCGAAAGCAGCCCCTTGATGCAGCGCATTGTCGAACTCAAGGAAAACGGCTTTGCTGACAAGGACAATTTCGACTATGCGCCGGAAGATTTTGCCGACGCTATGGACAACTACAACCGCGTGCTCGAAGTCGCAGGCGACATCACCGCAAACACGGTCTTCCCGAACTCCGAAGACGTGGATGCCGAAGGCCCGCACTGCGAAAACGGCCGCGTCCGCTACGCATCCAAGACCTACGAAAACCTTGAAGCCACCCGCAAGGCTGGCCTCAACGGTGTCACGATGCCGCGCCGCTTTGGCGGCCTCAACTTCCCGATTACCGCCTACACGGCCATCAACGAAATGATTGCCTCTGCAGACGCCGGTTTCGAGAACATCTGGTCCCTCCAGGACTGCATTGAAACGCTCTATGAATTCGGCGACGAAGACCAGCGTTCCCGTTTCATCCCGCGCATCTGCGCCGGCGAAACGATGTCCATGGACTTGACCGAGCCCGATGCAGGTTCTGACTTGCAGCGCGTGATGCTCAAGGCCACCTACAGCGAAGCTGACAAGTGCTGGTACTTGAACGGCGTGAAGCGCTTCATCACGAACGGCGACTCCGACATTCACCTGGTGCTCGCCCGCTCCGAAGAAGGCACGCACGATGGTCGTGGTCTTTCCATGTTCATTTACGACAAGCGTGACGGTGGCGTTGATGTTCGCCGCATCGAAAACAAGCTCGGTATTCACGGAAGCCCGACTTGCGAACTTGTCTACAAGAACGCCAAGGCTGAACTCTGCGGCCGCCGCAAGTTCGGTCTCATCAAGTACGTGATGGCCCTCATGAACGGCGCACGCCTCGGCATTGCCGCTCAGTCTGTGGGTATCAGCCAGATGGCTTACAACGAAGCTCTCGCCTACGCCAAGGACCGTAAGCAGTTCGGTCAGGCTATCGTGAACTTTCCGGCCGTCTACGAAATGATCTCGAACATCAAGGCTCGCCTCGATGCAGGTCGCGCCCTCTTGTACCAGACAGCTCGTTACGTCGACATTTACAAGTGCCTCGAAGACATCGAACGCACGCGCAAGCTCACCGACGACGAAAAGAAGGAACTCAAGCTTTACCAGAAGCTCGCTTCCGCTTGCACGCCGCTCGCCAAGGGCATGAACTCCGAATACGCAAACCAGAACAGCTACGACTGTATCCAGGTTCACGGCGGTTCGGGCTACATGCTTGAATACGCTTGCCAGCGCCTCTACCGCGACGCTCGTATCACCTCCATTTACGAAGGTACGACGCAGCTCCAGACGGTTGCAGCACTCCCGCACATCACCACCGGCAGCTACGGTCTCATGCTCGAAGAACTCGAAGCTATGGACGTTCGCCCGGAATACGAAAGCCTCAAGGCCCGCGCCAAGGCAATGGACGAAAAGTACAACGAAGCTATTGAGTACGTGAAGTCCGTTGAAAACAACGAATTCACCGACCTCTGCAGCCGTCACTTGTACGAACTCGCCGCCAACTGCGTGATGACCCAGTTGCTCCTCCGCGACGCCACCAAGGCACCGGAACTGTTCGACAAGAGCATGAAGGTGTATTTGAACCTCGCCGAAGCCGAAGTCGCAAAGCACTACAACTTTGTGAAGAGCCTCCGCGTGGAATCGCTCGAAAGCTACAAGCAGGCTTAACTGATAGCGGGGCGTGTAAACACCCCGGTGTCATCCTGAGCGGAGTGCCGTGAGGCACGAAGTCGAAGGATTTAAACGCTAAAAGAACCTCGGTGATGAACCGAGGTTCTTTGTTTGCAATTTCCTTTTACTCAATCTTTATTTTTTAAGCAACGCAACGACACTCCATTATCATCAGTCATTGTAACGGAAAAAGTAAAATACGAATTCGATGTTTGCGAAACATCTTTGGCATTAAAACTCGCAGTTTCTGTATTCCACTTTGTTTGACGATAGGTCGTCCAAAACTCAGCCCGTTCACCATAATAATCAAATGGTTCAAAAGTACCCCAGTCATTAAAGCTGTATTTAAAGCCCGATGGTTTGACATTAAATCCAAATTTATCACTTCCATTTCCATTATCAATCCAACCATTTTTCGATTTCAAAGCAATAGATCCAGCGGCATAGCTTTCCACACCACCATCTGCCGCCCCACCTCCCGCAACTTTTACAAGTGTAGACCATTCGTTTAAGCTAGGAACATGCCATCCTTTGGGGCATATTCCACGTATTTCTATTGTATCAACAATCAATGTTGATACACATTTAGCAACCCCACTTCCACACCCCGCAGTCTGAGAACTAAATATACCCGCACTATCAATAGCAGCCGAATATGTATATAGATGTCCTAATGATTCACAACTATCAGATATGTAATTAAAACAAAAACTCTTAGCAGTGCCATAATCATAATCCAATTTCAAGTTTTCCGCCATCCAAATTTGGCTGCCAATTGTTACAGTCTTGTACACCTGATTATCCCTTAAATCCTTGAGGGTATTACTTTTTCTATCATAAACACTCTCTCCATTTTTATTTACCACTTTAGAAAAAATAGTTGAAACAGGAATGCAATCATGATTTTTCGTTAGATAGTAGCAATATGAAGATTCGAATGCACTACTCATTACAGTACTACTAGAAATTTGATTAGAAATAATTGATGATGATGAATAGGAAGTAGCAATTGAACTGTAACTAAAAGAAAAAGGATCCATCAACTGCCAATTTCCATTTTGACAGGTATAAGCATTCCCCTGTGGATCTTGCATAACACTTCCCACAGAACAAGTAGGCAAATTATTTTGCAATGGAACGAATACGTCATTACGACATATATATCTGGTTCCATCAATATCTGTCTGAGAGCCTTCAATGCATACTGAATTATTTGTTTGCGAAGCAGTTACATTAGCGTTGGAATCATTGCCGCACGCAACGAAACAGAAAACTCCAACCAACCAAAAGACACACGCTATCTTCATAACATACCTCCCTACAAAATGGATAAATTCAAAAAAAAGACGTGGGAAACGTTCATGTTTATCCGAATCGAGGTTCAGCAAAACCTGCACTTGATAAACACAAACGACCCACGCCCATTACTGGACGTGAGCGTTCGCATCCCTTTTCTCAAGTGCTTGAAATTTGCTGATTTCGATTCAGAGAGCCAGGAGCAAAGCTCAAGAAATGTCAAAAACAAAATTACCTTATAAAAACACCTCTAAAAAGTTTACAATCCTAATATAACTCTTTTTTCACGATAAAAAGCCTTTTTTCAAACGAGAATGCTCTAAAATTAAGAAAAACATATCATATAGAGCTACCAGATAATATTCCTAATTAGACTAGTTTGGGTTTACTACGGCTTAATTAGCAATTAAGTCACCCACATCTATCTCTTTTTTGTAGGCTCAACCTGCTTGTAATACTTTTTTAAAAAAGTCTTATTGTCAATACGATCCTTATACGCATGAGCCCATAATTCGTTAAAATCATATGTTGGGTAATTAACGGCCTTGTTTTTTAGAATTTCAATGAAATCTTGGTTTTGATTTTGCAAATCAAGAAAAGATTCTAATTCAGAAATGTTTATGATACTTACATCATCTAGTTTTCCATATTCAGATTTCAGCAAATCCTTACATATACTATTTGCGTTATACAAATGATCATATAGAACAACCAGACTGTGAACTACATTGCAATTCTTGTATGCAGACAATTCTAGCAAGCCATTTGCCATCAAATTCTTGGTCACTCTAATTTGCTCGATGGCTTTACCAACACTATTTTTTAAGTTATTCGAAGCACAACGATGATCACCTAGAAACTTCGCGTTTGAAAAAATACCAGATTGTTTAACCTCAACAAGAACCAATTCATTATCTTTTTTCAAAAAAAAGTCTACCGTTTTATTTTGCCGCTTTCCATAAACAATTTCTCTAGATATTTCAAACGATGTTAGATAATAATCTAATAGCATCCCTACATAATTTTCGAAAGCATAACCAAATTCCTCTCGAAATAGATTCCTTTTAGCACCATTATTATAGTGATTGGATAAATCGTGGTATATTCCTGTAGTTACCCGAGCATACAAATAATTTACGGCAGGGACAAAGTAAACCACCCTATTTTTTCCCACAGGAATTTCTTCAGAATTCAAAATAGGCTTACTTATATAAGCTGGAGGAACGGTTCTATTTATCCATTCAGCCTTCTTTGAGGAAAAATAATCCAAGAACTTTAAATGTGAATCTTCCTGTAAATTTTCTCCGAAAAAAGACGATAATTCAGAAGGATTTTCGTACGGAAACAAGTATCCATTTTTTAGCGCAGCCATAGCAAAAAACAGAATTGACCTATAAGATATTCCTACAATAGACTCAATTTCTGTTAAAGGCTGAATGGTATTTCTTGACGGCCATGCATCTGTAAACAAGCACCAAGCTCTAGAGACCATATGCATAGGAGAGCCTCGAAACTGTTCATAAGAAACTAGGGTCATCATTTCAAGGGCATCCGAATGCTTTAGAAGATTCTTTTCTTCTTCTCCCGATGCAATACGAAGAACCAATCGTAAGCCATCATCCGTAGGAGTTGTCAACTTTTCATTTCTTGCGTATTTTGCAGCAAGAATAACAGCCTCGCACAAAGTTCTATCTGTATACGGGACGTCTTTAAACTGTTCCACCTTCTCAGATAGAAACAAATTTGAAGACAAACTACAAATTTTTCTTACTAACTCCAAAAAATTAAACTGAGAGAAAAAACTTTGGCATTCGCTTTCGGAAAGTTTAATTGTATCTGTTACCAATATATTCTTCCCACAAAAGGAACCTGGATTATAAATTTCCATTCCACCCCTCCCATTTATCACGATAAAACCAAGGATTATTCTTCCTTAGCAATCGCTTTTTCTGCCCAATCTTCCGGGAACGAAATGTGTTCCAACTGAATTGCAGACGAATACTTTTCAAACAATTCTTTAATTGACGGAAGAAATTCTTCGTTCCACTTTTGGGGATTCGGATACAAATTTCGCACAGCAAGGAACGCCGCCCAAAGAGAGCGTTCATCTTTTTCCTCGACTTCCTCAATATTTGCAGGAATAGCAGAGAAAATCCTATAGTAGAGTCGTCCGTAATGGGCACAGATATTACGCAAGTCAGTCGTACACCTTAGCCAGCTTTTTAGATTCTTCGGAATCGTCTTATAATACTGACATGCAAAGAGCTTTTGATCTGCAAGAACAAGGTCTGCATAAAAATAGGACAACATGCCAAACGAGAACAACTCCACAGCCACCCAAATGGGGAACACACCATCATAGCAATCCTGATGATGCTTCACAAAAAGAACATTAGAACTATGTTCAACTTCTCTATTGAACGTTTCTAAGAATCTTTGGTGTTTATGCGACGGAGAAAAATTCGATTCAATCAAATAACCCGTCGGACCATATTTATGCGCATGGAAATACGCAAGTCTCGCCCTCATAGAAATTTCAATCTCTTCAAGAGCCGAGAAAAGCGACCGTCTCAACAATCGGTCGAATTCGTATATCTGCACAATTCTTGAAAAACTCGTCCCTGCATTATAGGAACCATCTTGTTTTCTAAACGGTAGGAAATATGCAGACAACCTATAATAATTTATGGACTCAAGGCATCGAACAGCATCATCCACACTTTCGATACAACATCCACGTTGTTCGATCTTTTCAGCCTGCTCCCTATACGTTGTCGCCTTTTTGATTTCCATAAAAAAAATGTCCCCCCTGGGACACGTCAATGAGAGGTGCGGGGGGTCCTGTTATTTATAAATATACAATCTTTTTCAAAAAACAGCAAGTAGCCGTTTATTGAATCAGACAGAAGTAGCCTCACTTTTAAGATGCTTATTGATTGCGGTAAGCCGAGCGTTGCGAGTGCGGCATTTGCAAAAACCCCTGCGGCTCGACCATAGCCATGCAAGCATGGCTGCGACACACACCTTTCAACCTAATTCGGTAGGCCGATTCCGCCCCCACCTACCCAAAATCTCCCAAAACAGCGAAAAATACAGGCACACCACATTCACGAGTTCAATAAAGAGCTATCTTTGCATACGAAATGGAACTGATCAAAAACTACGACATTAGAGTCTTGTGCAATCCCGGTGTGGAATCGGCACAGTTGCTCACGCCCGACAACAGCAGGTCAGAAAAGGTTTCGGTCACGAAAGTTTCTGTGATGCCAGGTGCAGAGCAGCCTCGTCACAAGCACTACACGTCGGAACAGATCTGGGTAGCTATTGCTGGTCGCGGAGTTCTCTTGTTGGCAGACGACAAGGAAGTGCCGTTTGAAGCAGGCGATGTAGTCCGTTTTTCGGAAAAGGAAATTCACGGACTCAAGAACATGGGTGCCGATATTTTCGAATACATTTGCATCAGTACGCCACCGATGAATTTCGCATACGCGTACATGCACGAGAGATAAAAGAAGGCGGCCGAGGCCGCCATTTTTCTTATTTCAAGAAGAGCGAGATTTTGCCGAAGTCCAGAATCGTGATGAACACGAAGAAACTGATGAAGAATGCTGCGGCAACATTTTGAATAACTGATTGAGTTTTTAAACTCAGCGGTTTTCCGCGTACTTTTTCAATTCCAAGGAACATGAGCAGGCCACCGTCCGTAATTGCAAGCGGAAGCAAGTTCATTACACCCAAGTTAATGCTGATTAATGCGAGGAGCATCAAGAAATCCTGGAAACCACTCATCCACACGTTTCCCATTACGGCGACAATGGAGACCGGGCCCGAGAACGCATCGACTTTAACTTGTCCTTGGAACAAGCGTTTGAAGTATCGGAAAATGCTCGTGGTCATTTTCCAGCTTGTAGCGCAAGTCTTTTCAAACGCTTCAATCGGTCCACGGCGCACAAGGTGCGTTTCGCTGAACATCACGTAACCCATCTGGATTCCGACAATGTAGCGTTTGAATTCTTCGTTGTAGGCAGGAGTCATTTTCACGTTGACTTTTTCGCCACCGCGCATGAGCGTCACACTGACTTCGGCTCCTTTGGAGCCATCTATCAAGCGGACAACATCTTCGTAGCGAGAAATGTGTTCGCCGTTGATTTCGAAAATAGTATCACCGCGCAAAATTCCAGCTTTTTCAGCAGCAGAGCCTTCCTTGGGCGGCAAGCGCACGATAACGCGATTGCGAGGATAGACTCCGATATCGCCAATGCCCATTTTGATAGGATCGGATGTCGAATCCATAGCCGGGATTACAAGTTCTTGCGGAACAACCTTGATTGCAAGCGGTTCACCACCGCGATGCACTTCGAGCATGACATTTGCGCCAAGGCTTACACCAATTTGTTCGCGAAAGTCATCCCATCCTTGCGTTTCCTTGCCATTGATTGCAGTGATTGTATCACCCGGCTGGATGCCCGCCATTTCGGCAGAAGAATTCTTCGCCACAAATCCAATGATAAGGCTCTTGTTGTCGGGTTCCTGAACACCGACCATATAAAGGATAATCAATAGAACAAACGCAAAAGCGATATTCACAAACGGTCCCGCAAATGCAATTGCGGCACGCGCCCCTACGGACTTGCCCAAAAAATCATCTTGCGAGGGTTGATTGCCTTCGATGCTATCGGGATTTTCACCGGCCATCGCCACATAACCGCCAAAGGGAATTGCAGAGATGCAGTATTCCGTTTCGCCTTTTTTGTAGCGGAAAAGCTTTTTGCCAAAGCCAACCGAGAAGGTGTTCACCCTAACCTTGTTCCACTTGGCAACAATAAAATGGCCCAGTTCATGAATGGTCACAAGGAAGCTCAGGGCCAACAGCCCCAAGACAAACATCAACAAATTGTTCAAAATACTCGACATCATGTTGACAATTTAGAAATTTTGCTTTTAATAGAAAAACGGCGCCCCGACAAATAGGGGCGTCGTTTTGCATTCTATGAATATGAGAATTTGTTTACTTGATGTGTTGTCCCTTCAAGTCAAAGCGTTTGCCGTTCTTTTCGACGAAGAGAGAGTGACCATCGAAACGGAAACGCGGTTGCTGAGAGCGAACGACATTAGATTCAACAGGCACGCGGATTGCAATCGTCCCCTGCGAGCTGGAGGATTCTACGTTTGCAGAAGAGCTTAAGGAAACGCTCGGAACAGAAGAAGAGCTCACGGCGGTTTCGGAAGAACTAGACACAACTGCCGAAGACGAACTCTGCGGAGCACTCGAAGAAGAAGAAACCGTAGAAGAGCTAGAAGCCGGTACATCCTGTTTTGCAACGCCTGCGGCAGCAAATTCCGGAGCATAGCCAGCATTGATGGCTTCGATTGCACCAGCGAGATACGCAAGCGGAGCGTTCCAGTTAATGGCAACTTCATTTGTGGCATAGCTGCAACGCTGATCGGTGTAAGCGGTAGCGGCCTGACCTGTACGGTAATCTGCACACTTCCATTCGGCAGCAGAGCCAACGTCTTCGCCGCCCGGCTGTGGGCCACCCACGAGCATTCCCGGAATCGGGTCTTCTACATTATCAGAAGTACTCGGACGGTGGTGCGGCATTTTCGGAGACTTGGTGCCGTAACCTGTCACAAAAGACATGTCGAGAGGATTCTTGCCGAGCAAGTAATCGAGAGCCTTGACGGCAGCCTTGTAATACTTTTGATTGCCCGTGAGGTAATAGGCATGCAACAGCCAAACACCCTGATTGGAAGCAACGGCATTGGATCCCCATACAAAGTCATCCTTGTCCATCACGACGCCAAAACCCGATTCGGCGCGGTTGACAAACTTATCGGCAGTACCCAAAATTTTCTGTTTTGCTTCGCTGGCATCGCCACCAAACTGAGTTTGATGAGTTGCTTTTTCGTAAGTGGCAAGGCCCATGACATCACCCCAATACGAAACGTATTCCGAGGAGCCCGACTGCTTGTAAGAAGCATCGCCGGTCGTGATGTAGAGTTCCGTACCTGCGAGAACCTTTTCATCATTCGGATTGTCATTTTCGTAGGCGCCCGTCGAAACGTCCGACGGATTGGCGAGATAGTTACGGCTCGGGTTCTGCTGACCCCAAGCATAAGCTTTCTTGGCAGCTTCGAGACACTTGGAAGCGTAAGTAGCATCGAACGGCTTGTAAATGCGGGAAGCCATAGCCATGACTGCGGCAAAATCAAATGTACCAGCAGTGCTCTTACCGATAACATAAAGTTCGGAGTTATCCTGAGCAGGCATTACATCACCCGGGAAACCGAGAGACGTGAGTTTGTGATAAACGCCGCCATCAGAAGCCTGCATGGTGAGCATCCAATCGAGATTGTACTTGATTTCGGCAAGCAAATCCGGCAAGGAGCCTTCGGCCGGGATATTCCACTTGAGCGTCTTGAAATACTGCGGGAAGTGTTCGTAGAGAGAGAGAAGCGTGTAAGTCGTGATGCCCGAGTTCACGATATAGCGACCATAGTCACCAGCATCGTACCAGCCCTTGCTCGACTGGATTGTACCCGAGGCACCGGTAGAATTGTGAAGTTTTGCTGTTGCGTTCGTGTGACCAGCGGCACGAGCCCACTTGCCTGCGTACTGTTCTTCGAGAGCCATGGAGGCACGCTGGTAGTAGAACCACTTGATGGAGGCCTTGACTATTTCTTCGTAGGTTTGCGATTTCACAACGAGATCGGAACGGAGCACATTACCGTTCACCTTGATGCTGTACTTGCCCGCTTCGGCGAGCTTGGAGAAATCGACGAGTTGGACGTTCTGACCGCTCGCATTCCAGTAAGATGCAGCCTTCGGCGTGACAGAAAGCACTACTTGGCCAGCCGCATTAACAAAATCCACATTGCCGTTAGCTTCGACAAGGGCTAGTTCCTTGAAGTCGCCTGGACGGTAACCGATTTGGTTGATGTAAGCGGTCGCAGCAAAAGCCGGAACCACAACAAGCGCAGCAAGCGCAACGGACTTTATCGCATGATTTTTCACAAACATCCTCACTTAAAAAAGTGCAAGTATTACCCATATAATATAGAGCCGTTCAAGTACTTTTTCCACCCGCGCAAGCATCATTTTAGAGAAAAGTGTAGCAAGTGTTTTGCAATCACACACAAAAAAACGGCGCCCCCGGAGAAAGGGGCGTCGCTTTGCATTCTATGAATATGGATTTTTTGAGGTTCGGTTAGGAGAATTCTTTAGAAACGATGACCCTTGAGGTCAAAGCGCTTGCCGCTCTTTTCGATGAACACCTTCTGATCATCAAAACGGAGACGCGGAGCATTATCAACAGACACACGATGCCTCGATACAACCGGCTTGATGGACGATGTACCACCCTTTGCAACACCAGGAACCGCAAAAGACGGAGCAAAGCCAGCATTCAAAGCTTCAAGGGCGCCAGCAATGTAAGCAAAAGGAGCGTTCCAGTTGATAGCGACTTCGTTCGTCGCATAGCTGCAACGGTCATCGATATAAGATGTTGCAGGAACACCAGTCGTGTAATCCTTACATTCCCAAGACTTGGAGCCAATATCTTCACCACCCGGCTGCGGGCCACCCACAAGCATACCCGGAATCGGTTCCGTTATTTTATCCGCAGTACTCGGACGATGATGCGGAAGTTTCGGCGACTTTGTTCCAAAGCCTGTCAAGAAAGACATATCAAGCGGATTCTTGCCGAGCAAATAGTCAACGACTTTTTTAGCAGCTTCGTAATACTTCTGTTCGCCAGTAAGGTAGTAGGCATAAAGGAGGAACACGCCTTGGTTACCCGCCACAGCGTTGGAGCCCCAGACAAAGTCTTCGTTCGACATTACAACGCCAAAGCCACTCGAAGCGGCAAAGGCAAATTCATTTGCATAGCTCAAAAGCATCGACTTAGCGGTTTCGGCATCGACACCAGCTTCGGTCGGGTGAGTTGCGGCACCATAAACAGCAAGGCCGTACATTTCGGGCCATGCCGGAACAATGCTTGTCTTGTTAGCATCGATAGTCGGCTTGTACGAAGCATCTCCCGTAGAAAGGAACAATTCCATACCGGCAAAAGCCTTTTCATCGGAGAATTCGCCATCGCTATAAGAACCTGTTGCAACATCGACCGGATTGTAGAATGCAACATTCGGATTCTGGAGCGCCCAGGCATAAGCCTTCTTGGCGGCTTCAAGGCAAGTTGTTGCGTATGTGGCATCAAACGGTTTATACACACGATATGCAGCAGCCATCACACCAGCAAAATCAAGCGTTGCAGCAGTACCTTTACCGATAACATAAAGTTTATCGGTATCCTTGGCCGGCATCACATCGCCCGGGAACTGGAGAGTCGAAAGCTTGTGGTAAACCATACCGTCAGCGGCCTGCATGGTGAGCATCCAGTCAAGATTGTACTTGATTTCGGCAAGCAAATCCGGGAGAGTTCCTTCGGCCGGGATATTCCATTTGAAAGTCTTGAAATAATCCGGAAAGTGTTCGTAAAGTGAAAGGAGCGTGTATGTAGTAATGCCCGAGTTCACGATATAGCGACCATAGTCACCAGCATCGTACCAGCCCTTACTCGATTCGATCGTACCCGAAGCACCCGTAGATTTATGGAGATTCACGGTCGCATTCGTGTGGCCTGCATCGCGTTTCCACTGGCCGGCATACGTTTCCTCCAAAGCCATGGAGGCACGCTGGTAATAGTACCACTTGAGCGAAGCCTTGGCGACATCTTCAAAAACTTTGTCTGCAACTTTCAAGTCTGAACGAAGAACTTGGCCGCCCTGCTTAATGCTATAGACACCCGGTGTTTTCAATTCGGAAATATCTACCAGCTGCACATTCACTGCACCCGGATTCCAATAAGAAGCGGCCTTCGGAGTGACCTTGAGGACGGTCTGACCAGCGGCATCTACAATTTCGATATCGCCACTTCCTTCGGTCAAGGCAAATTCCTTCGGATCCGAAGTACGATAACCGACTTGGTTGATGTAAGCGGTCGCGGCGGTCGCAGCCGTAGCGAGCGAAAGTACCGTCGCCGCGAGAGGGATAAACTGTTTCAAGCCAAATTTGACCGACATAGGACACTCCTTTCCATTATTCAACACTATAAATATATCGTGAAAAACAAAAAACGCCCTTTGAATACGGCAAAAACTGGACACAGCTGTACCCAATTGTGAAAAAACGCAAACACACAACTACGCCTTCGTCGCAAATTTTGAGGCTACACCGCATTACAATTTTATTACATTTCACTTCGATTGTTAAATACAGAAATATCATCAAGGATTTCTTTATGAATATTGCAATTGTTGGAACGGGATATGTAGGGCTTGTCAGCGGTACATGCTTTGCTGAAATGGGTGTCAATGTCACTTGCGTCGATGTAAATCAGGCAAAAATCGAATCTCTCCAGAAAGGTGAAATTCCTATATACGAACCGGGTCTCGACGAGATGGTACTTCGCAACCAGCGCGAAGGCCGCCTTAGTTTCACGACCGACCTTGCAAGCATCCTTGACGATGTAGAAATGGTCTTTAGCGCCGTGGGTACGCCCCCCGACGAAGACGGTTCCGCCGACTTGCAGTACGTTCTCGCTGTGGCACGCACGTTCGGTCAAAACATCAAGAAGTACACCGTTCTCGTGACGAAGTCAACAGTCCCGGTCGGTACGGCAAAGAAGGTCAAGGCCGCCATCCAGGAAGAGCTTGACAAGCGCGGCGTGAACGTTCCGTTCGACGTGGCTAGCAACCCAGAATTCTTGAAGGAAGGCTCCGCCATCACGGACTTCATGAAGCCCGACCGCGTTGTCGTAGGCGTTGAAAGCGAACAGGCCAAGGAACTCATGACCCGCCTTTACCGTCCGATGATGCTCAACAATTTCCGCGTGATTTTCACGGACATTCCGAGTGCTGAAATGATCAAGTACGCAGCAAACTCCATGCTCGCGACCCGAATCAGCTTCATGAACGACATCGCAAACTTATGCGAACTCGTAGGCGCCGATGTAAACATGGTGAGGAAGGGCATCGGAAGCGATACCCGCATCGGCTCGAAGTTCCTCTACCCGGGCTGCGGCTACGGTGGAAGCTGCTTTCCGAAGGACGTGAAGGCCCTCATCAAGACGGCCGAAAAGAACGGCTACAAGATGGGTGTTTTGAAGGCTGTCGAAGAAGTGAACGAATACCAGAAAACGGTGCTTTTCAACAAACTTGCAAAACGTTTTGGCGGTGAAGCAAATCTCAAGGGCAAGACGATTGCCATGTGGGGACTTGCCTTCAAGCCCGAGACCGATGACATGCGCGAAGCAACCGCACTCGTACTCATCGACAAGCTTGTAAAAGCAGGCGCCACCATCCGCGTATTTGACCCAGTCGCCATGAACGAATGTAAGCGCAGAATGGCTGCACGAAGCGATGCCGCAGCAATTGCAAACCAAATCGTGTATTGCAACGACATGTACGAAGCATTGCTCGACGCCGAAGCGCTCTTGCTTGTAACTGAATGGAAGCAGTTCCGCATGCCGAGCTTTGGCGTAATGAAGAAGTCGATGAAGAACGCGCTCATCATCGATGGTCGAAACATCTACGATGCGAAGGAACTCGCCGACGCTGGATTTGAATACAGCGCCATCGGCTGCTAAGCCACATGCGTTATCCTGAACGGAACGCAGGTGCTATAATATAATTGTTAGGATTAGTTGGAAAAGGAATATATAATGCTTGATAAAAATGTTGTTCTTAATGGAAAGGCTATCCTTGTCACAGGAGCCGCAGGATTCATCGGATGCAATCTTTGCAAAAAATTGCTGAACGGTTACTCCTGTTCCGAACTCGTAGGACTTGATTCCATTACCGATTACTACGACGTAAATATCAAGCATGAACGCCTCAAGGAAATCGATGACCTTGCGGCAACAACAGGCAAGAAATGGACATTCGTCAAGGCAAACCTCGCCGACAAAGCGATGATTGATAGCCTTTTCGAAAAGTATCATTTTGCCGTTGTCGTAAACCTCGCCGCTCAAGCAGGCGTTCGCTATTCCATCACTAATCCCGATGCCTACATCCAGAGCAACCTCATCGGATTCTATAACATTCTTGAAGCCTGCAGGCACAACGAAGTCGAGCATCTCGTGTACGCCAGTTCTTCTAGCGTGTACGGCAGCAACAAGAAGATTCCGTACTCCACAGACGACAAGGTAGACAATCCGGTATCGCTGTACGCCGCCACCAAAAAGAGCAACGAGCTCATGGCCCATGCCTACAGCAAGCTCTATAACATTCCGAGTACAGGTCTCCGCTTTTTCACCGTTTACGGCCCTGCCGGCCGCCCGGACATGGCCTACTTCGGTTTTACAAACAAACTTAAAGCCGGTAAAACAATCCAGATATTCAATTACGGCAAGTGCAAGCGCGACTTTACTTATGTCGACGATATCGTAGAAGGCATTGTTCGCGTGATGCAGCACGCCCCTGAAAAGCAAAACGGAGAAGACGGTCTCCCGCTCCCGCCTTACAAGGTCTACAACATCGGTAACAACCATCCGGAAAACTTGCTGGACTTCGTGACAATTCTCCAAGAAGAACTCGTCCGCGCAAAAGTTCTCCCAGCCGATTACGATTTTGAAGCTCACAAGGAACTCGTTCCCATGCAGCCCGGTGACGTTCCTGTTACCTACGCCGACACTTCTGCATTGGAAGCTGATTTCGGATTCAAGCCCGCCACTCCGCTCCGCGATGGTCTAAAAAAATTCGCAGAGTGGTATGCCAAATATTACGGAACGGCAAAGTAGTTTTTCTGAAAAACGCAACTCAGACGAATTTACAGACAAATTCAGAAAACACATTACAATTGCCCAAATCGCATTTTCAAACGACATAGTTTTACATTTTCTTGTATTTCGCAAAATTGCTTTACACAAAATGTAAGAGTTCAAAAATTGTTACAAAAAAATTTTGGTCAATTCTTGCCGCGCGTGACTTTTTTACTACATTATAAGTCCGATGAAAATATCGGAATCCATCGAAGCCCACCTGAGCTCAGCCGTTGCAGCAATCTCGCAACGCAACCAGGCGACTCTCTCTGAGTTGGTTATCAAACATCCGATTTACTTCACTGTCTTTCATCGTCTTTATCATCTTTATCGTCTGGCAAAAGCAACTGGCTTTTGCCTTTCTTTTTGTACAAACTTTAAACATATTTCGACTATAAAGTCGGAACACGGTGAGCAACGCAAAGCTCACTTACCCAAGGAGAAGCAACATGGCCAAGGCAACCGCAAAGAATACGGCAAAGCAGCCTAAGTACATTTTTATCACGGGTGGCGTCGTAAGCTCACTCGGCAAGGGAATCACCTCGGCATCGCTCGCGCTCCTTTTGAAGAGCCGCGGCTACAAGGTGTTCATGCAAAAGCTCGACCCGTATTTAAACGTGGATCCGGGTACCATGAGCCCCTACCAGCATGGCGAAGTTTTTGTGACGGATGACGGCTACGAAACCGACTTGGATTTGGGTCACTACGAACGTTTTGCAGGAGTGCAATGTTCCAAGGCATCGAGCTACACTTCGGGCCGCATTTATTCTTCCGTGCTTTCTAAGGAACGCGCAGGCCATTACTTGGGCGGCACGGTGCAGGTCATCCCACATATCACAAACGAAATCAAGGATGCATTCCGCTCGGCAGCCGAAAGCGGTGCCGATATTATTTTGTGCGAAATCGGCGGTGTTGCAGGCGACATCGAATCGCTCCCGTTCCTTGAAGCAGCAAGGCAGTTCCGTTTTGAAGTCGGTGTCGAGAACACTTGCTTTATCCACTTGACTTTAGTCCCGTACCTTAAAGCGGCTGGCGAACTGAAAACTAAACCTTCGCAGCATTCCGTGGCAGAGCTCCGCAATATCGGTATTTTCCCGGACATTCTCGTGTGCCGTACTGAAATGCACATTCCGCAAGAACATCTCGACAAGCTCGCCCTTTTCTGCAATGTGAAACCCGAATGCGTCATTGAAGAAAAGGACGTGACGGATTCCGTTTACGCAGTGCCGCGCGAACTTTCCAAACAGGAACTCGACCTGCGCGTTTTGGAGCAGCTCCACTTGAGCGTTCATCCCATTATCCATTCCGAATGGGATAGCCTCGTCAAGAAAGCAACCAAGCCCAAATACGAATGTACCATCGCGCTTGTGGGCAAATACATTGCCATCCGCGACGCTTACAAGTCCGTGCACGAAGCATTGCAGCACGCCGGCATGGCAAACAACGCCAAAGTGAAGGTGGAATGCATAGAAGCTGAAGAACTCGAAAAGAATCCGAACCTCATCAAGAAAGCAGACGGCATTTTGATTCCGGGCGGTTTCGGTAGCCGTGGCGTAAACGGCAAATGCGTTGCCATTCGTTACGCCCGCGAACATAAAGTTCCGCTGCTCGGCATTTGCTTGGGCATGCAATGCTGCGTTATCGAATACGCACGCAACGTTCTCGGCTGGAAGGACGCAAACTCTACCGAATTTGATGAAAAGACAACCCATCCGGTTATCGACTTGATGGACGAACAGAAAAACGTCACCGAAAAAGGCGGCACCATGCGCTTGGGCGCTTACCCGTGCAAGCTTTCCAAGGATTCCAACGCAGCGAAGCTTTACAAGAGCACAAACATCAGCGAACGCCACCGTCACCGTTACGAATTCAATTACAATAGCGAATTCCGCAAGGAACTCGAAAAGGCCGGTCTCAAGATTGCAGGTTCATCGCCCGACGGAAAGCTCGTCGAAATGGTGGAACTCAAAAATCACCCCTATTTTGAAGCTTGCCAGTTCCATCCGGAATTCAAGAGCCGTCCCACCGATCCACATCCGTTGTTTACGGGCCTCGTGAAAGCCGCTCTCGATCAGAAAAAATTGGGGACAAAAGCGTCTAAAACAAAGTAATAACAGTTTTTACATTTTCTGAATTTACTGCAATTTTTGTAAAACTAAAATTTGTAATCGCGATTCCTTGAATCGCGATTTTTCTTTTACTTTTGGCTTTTTTGAGCGAATTTCGGCATTTTCAACATTTTGGCACGACCTTTGCATTAGAAGGGACGAACAAAAAAGAAACCTCAAAAAAGGATACCATCATGAAGCTAGTTACAGCCTACATACAACCTGAAAGGCTAAATAATGTAAAGCAATCCCTATACGAAAAGAAGATCTACAAGATGTCCGTTACGAACGTCTTGGGCTGCGGCCAGCAGAAAGGTTACAATCAACGCTTCCGTGGCGTTGTGACCGAAGTGAATTTGCTTAAGAAGATTTGCTTGAAAATCGCCGTAAACGACGAATTTGTACAGCCTTGCATCGATGCGATTATCGAAGGCGCCCGTACAGGTAATATTGGCGATGGCAAGATATTTGTTACGACACTTGAACAGTGCGTTCGCATCCGCACCGGCGAAACTGGGCCGGAGGCAATTGGTTAATTCGGAATCAGGAATTCAGAATTAGGAATTAAAATTTTCAAAATAAGGAATTAAACAAATGAACGAAGTAGCAAATGTCGCAACCGTCAGTGACGCAATATTTATGACGGAAAACATCTGGATCATGATCAGCGCCATGTTGGTGTTCATCATGGGTCTCGGTTTCGCATGCGTTGAAGCAGGCCTTGTACGTGCTAAGTGCTCTGCAAACGTGGCATTCAAAAACATCGCTGTGCCGGCTATCGGTATTACGATGTACGCTGCATTAGGTTTCGGCCTTATGTACCCGGGCACCTTCAACGGAATTCTCGGTTTCGCAGGCTTCGGCATTGGCGACTGGGCAAATCCGGCAAACTTCACCGCCGCCTACAACGGACACTTCACGCTGTTCACAGACTGGCTGTTCCAGGCAATGTTCGCCGCCACCGCAGCAACGATTGTCTCTGGTGCCGTTGCTGAACGTGTCAAGCTCAACTCCTTCCTGATTTTCACCATTGTCTATGTTGCACTCGTCTACCCGATCGTCGGTTCTTGGACATGGGGCGGCGGCTGGCTCTCCACCTTCGGTGCTCACGGTTTCCACGACCTCGCTGGTTCTACCCTCGTTCACTCTGTCGGTGGTTGGGCTGCTCTCGCTGGCGTGATGATTCTCGGACCGCGTATCGGTAAGTACGTTGGTGGCAAGGTTCACGCTATTCCGGCTCACAACATTCCTCTCGCAACCGTCGGTGTGTTCATGCTTTGGTTCGGTTGGTGGGGATTCAACGCCGGTTCTGCTCTTAACGGCGACCCGAAGGCAACTAGCTGGATTCTCGTGACCACGAACCTCGCTGCTGTCGCAGGCATCATTACCGCAACGCTTACAAGCTGGATCGTTTCCAAGAAGCCGGACGCCACCATGGCCCTCAACGGATGCCTTGCTGGTCTCGTAGCAATCACCGCTGGTGCTGACGTCGTGACCCCGCTTTCTTCCTGGATTATCGGTGCTATCGCTGGTGTGCTCGTAGTCGGTGCAGTCTTCATGTTCGACCGCTTGCACTTGGATGACCCGGTCGGTGCTCTCTCCGTCCACCTCGTCAACGGTGTCTGGGGTACGCTCGCTGTCGGTATCTTCGATATCACTGGTGACTACACGCTCGGCACTCAGGCTGTTGGCGTCCTCGCCTACGCTGTCCCGTGCTTCGCAGCCGCAAGTCTGATCTTCTTCGTCATCAAGAAGACGATTGGCCTCCGCGTCACTGAAAAGCAAGAAATGCGCGGCCTTGACCAAGCTGAACACGGTCAAGAAGCTTACAGCGGCTTCCAAATCTTCAGCAACATGTAATTTAGCACTTAGTTATTAGTCAATAGTTATTAGTTAAAAAACTTACTGAAGTTTCCAAGCCTTAAACTAACGACCAACAACCAATAACTAACAACTACAAAAAGTATCTCTGTTGACTACTTCACCCCGGAATGAAAATTCCGGGGTTTTACGTTTTCTGTAAATCACATAATGCACTTTTTCAAGAAGCGCCGATTTTCGCCCAAAAACGCAATCCGTCTCAATTTGGCACATTTTTTGCTATTAAAATTCGTCCGTTTCCTCGCTTGCACCCGTCCGGGTGGGCTATGACCATAAGGTAAGGGAAACATCCATTCACAAGAGGCATTATGCTCGAAGAATTACATGAAGAATGCGGCGTTATCGGCATCTACAACGGCGATAACGTGGCACGCAACGTCGCTATGGGGCTCTACGCATTACAGCACCGCGGCCAAGAAAGCGCAGGCATTGCTGTTACAGACGGCGATAAAATACGAATCCGAAAATCCATGGGGCTCGTTGCCACTCTCTTGCGGGAACACAATATCGACGAATTACAAGGTTTTTCTGGCATAGGCCACGTACGTTACAGTACCACGGGCGCATCGACACTCGCAAACGCACAGCCGATTCTCGTGAGTTGCAAATGGGGACAAATCGCCGTTGCACACAACGGAAATATCACCAACGCCAACGAGCTCCGCGCAGAAATGGAAGCCGACGGCCACATTTTCCAGACAACGTCTGACTCCGAAATTCTCCTCCACGAAATTGCACGCACCCACGCAGATACATTGGGCGAAGCAATCAAAAAAGCGATTACAAAATTCACCGGAAGTTTTTGCCTTGTCTTTATCAGCAAGGATACCATGTACGTTGCCCGCGATGGCTACGGATTCCGCCCGCTCTCCATCGCCCGCATGGGAAAATCTTGGTGCGTTGCTAGCGAAACTTGCGCATTCGACTTGCTCGGCGCCCATTACGTTCGCGACATCCAGCCAGGCGAATTTCTGACGATTTCACAGAACGGGCTCCATTCGGAACGATTCACGCAAAAAGACAGACTCGCTCACTGCATTTTTGAATACATCTATTTCAGCCGCCCTGATTCCAAGATTTTCGAACAAAGTTGCGACAAAATCCGCCGCAAGATGGGTAAGCAGCTCGCCAAGGAATGCCCCGTCGATGCAGACATCGTGATTTCCGTGCCCGACAGTGCCACAACAGCAGCGCTCGGTTACGCACAGGCTAGCGGCATCCGATTTGAAATCGGCCTTTTGCGCAACCACTACGTCGGAAGAACGTTCATCGACCCCACGCAAAACGTCCGCGAACAAAAAGTCAAGCTCAAGTTCAACCCCATCGTAGGCGTTCTCAAGAACAAGCGCGTATGCGTTGTCGAAGACTCGATCGTTCGCGGCACCACGCTTAAGATTTTGTCCAAAATGCTCCGCGATGCAGGCGCACTCGAAGTCCACATCCGCATTGCATCGCCTCCTGTAGCGCACCCCTGTTTCTTCGGTATGGATTTTCCGAGCCAAGGCGAACTTGCTGCAAGTTCAATGACTCCAGACGAAATTGCCAAAATGCTCGGCGTCGAGAGTCTCGGCTACTTAAGCGTCGAAGGCATGAAGGAATGCACAGGCGAAGGCGAAAATTACTGCGCCGCCTGCTTCGACAACGATTACCCGGACTACATCGGGATTGATACAAACAAGACCCGTTGCGGTTAAAACGAAGCATAAGCACAAAAGAATTCTCTGTTGACGAAACAACCCCGGAACGAAAGTTCCGGGGTTTCATGTATTACGGCAAAAATTTTCGGTATTTACCGAAGCAATTTATCGAGCCCAATTATCGCGCCCAGTCCGCAAACGAGGCATCACTCGGCATGCGCCAATCCGCACGGGGCGAAAGTGAAATCGTTCCGACTTTCGGACCATCCGGGATGCAGCTTCGCTTGAACTGTTGCGTAAAGAATCGACGAACAAAAACAGTGAGCGCTTTTTCAATCTCTTCATCGCTAAATTTGCCCGCAAAAGCGTACTTCGCCAAGAACAAAAGTTTCTTGGGAGTTGCACCGTACTTGGCAAAATGATAGAGGAAGAAATCGTGAATTTCGTACGCGCCCAAAATGCTTTCGGTCTTTTGCGCAATTTGTCCATTATTATCGGCAGGCAGAAGTTCCGGCGATACAGGCGTATCGAGAATATCATACAAGACATTCTTTAATTCCATAGCCGTCTTTGCATCTACGCTAAACTTCAGCGAATTGTCCGCATACCAGCTCACGATATGGCGCACAAGCGTTTTGGGAATATCGCAATTCACCGCATACATGGACATGTGATCGGCATTGTACGTACTCCAGCCGAGAGCAATTTCGGACAAGTCACCCGTACCAATTACAATTCCACCAACGCTATTGGCAACATCCATAAGAATCTGCGTGCGTTCGCGCGCTTGGACATTTTCGTAAGTCACGTCGAGCTTTTGCGGGTCGTGACCGATATCCTTAAAATGCTGGAGACATGCCTCCTTGATGCTTACGGTCTGCAATTCAACGCCTAAAAGTTTCGCAAGCTCAACCGCATTGTTTTTCGTGCGATTGGTCGTTCCAAATCCAGGCATCGTGAGTGCCAAAATTTCTAATGCAGGGCGTTTTAACAGTTTAAAAGTTTCAGCCACAACGAGCAAAGCAAGCGTCGAATCGAGACCGCCCGAAAGGCCAATCACGGCACGCTTGGAATGAGACGCTTCAAGACGCTTAGCAAGGCCCGCACATTGGATATTGAAAATCTCTGTGCATGATTGGTCTCGCGTTTCAGGCGACCCTGGAACAAACGGCATCGGAGAAACAAATCGATACTGAAGCACATCGCAAGCACGCAGGCCATCGAAAGATGCCGCCCGCGCATAGAAACTGCGACTGTCAAAATCCTGGAACGAGCCTTCGCTCAGCCGCTGCATATTCAAGCGTTCCACGTCGATATCGGCATAGATGATTTCCGTTTCGCGAGAGAACGGTTTGCTTTCAGCAACCATGCTACCGTTTTCAGCAACCATCAAATGACCGCTAAAGACCATGTCCGTCGTCGATTCATGCACACCCGCAGAAGCATAGACATATGCCGCCATGCAACGCGCCGACTGGTTCATCACCAAATTACGGCGGTAATCGCGTTTGCCTACAAGCGCATCACTTGCAGACAAGTTTACAATTACATTTGCACCGGCCAAAGCGAGTTCACCGCTCGGAGGCGCCGGAGTCCACAAATCTTCGCAAAGTTCAACGCCTATGCGAACGTCAGAACCCGCGCAATTTGCAACATCCGCGCTGCCTTCAACCGCGCCGTTGTTACACAAGCCAAGAGTTCCGCGATCCTTCACCGTGAAGAAATTCGTTATCGGAACTTCGCCCATGCCTTCTATCGCACACGTCACGGCACCCGCAACACTACCTGCCAAAGCGCCACACGCTCCGCGCAACAAGTCGCGGCCACTCGAAAAATGGCGTTTTTCATAGAATTCTCGTTGGTTCGGCAAATAGATTTTCGGCGTAATCGCCACAACCCGCCCGCGCTGCACAAAAGCAGCACAGTTATACAACCTCCCAAACAAACGTAGAGGCAAGCCTACCGCGATAACAGCATCAGAATCCTTAAAAGATTCCGCAATTTTCAACAGCGCACGGGAGCTGTTCTGCAACAACAATTCCTGATGGAACAAATCGCTGCAAGTGTATCCGGTAATACAAAGTTCAGGAAAAACGACAAAAGCCGCCCCATTGGAGACGGCAGCTTTTGCGCTCTTGATGATTTCTTCGGTATTGAAGGCTGTATCGGCTACTTTTAGGATAGGAGATACAGCCGCAAAACGATAAAATCCAAACATGATTTCGCGAGCAGTATTCGAGATGAACGTTACTTGATTGTAGCCACTTTCGCTTTCGCATCGGCCATGGCACGCACCACAAGGGATGCACCATTAGCGCAGTCACCCACCGCATAAATATGGCGAGAAGGATCCGGAATAATTGCTGTACGCGGCGTAAGCGTGAGGCCCAAATCGTTCACGATACCTTCGGCGGGAACTCCGGTAAAGCCCATAGCGAGCACCACCAAATCCGTATTGATGACTTCGGTAGAATTCGGAACTTCGTTCGGCTTGAGCGGGCGGCCCTGCGGGGACATTTCCCATTCGACGCGAACAGCTTCAACACCGGCAACGCGACCATCTTTCACAATAAACTGCTTGGAAGAAACATTCCAGCGACGTTCACCACCTTCATGCTGGGCATAGCTTGTACGCAGCATGTACGGCCAATCCGGCCACGGCGTAGACGGAGAACGTTCCTCAGGCGGCTTCGGCATGAATTCCACCTGCAAAACGCTTTCGCAACCTTCGCGGATTGCCTTACCCACACAGTCGTTACCCGTATCGCCACCGCCAATCACGAGCACCTTGCGGCCCTTGGCAGAGAACTTTTCAGGATTCGTTTCGCCCGGTTTTTCGGCACCATGCAAAAAGTCGAGAGCAAGGAAAATGCCTTCGGCATCGCGGCCAGGAATTTTCAAGTCACGAGCATTCGGCGTACCGATGGCGAGGAACACTTCGTCAAAATTCTTGTGAATGTATTCCGCAGCAATATCCTTCCCGATTTCAGTATTGTAGACAAACTTGATTCCAGCCGCTTCAAGCAAAGCCACACGGCGGTCAATCACAGACTTGTCGAGTTTCCAGTTCGGGATACCATAGCGCAAAAGACCACCGGCCTTTTCACGCTTTTCGTAAACCGTCACGGCAAAGCCCTTACGGCGAAGCGCTTCGGCAGCAAACAACCCAGCAGGACCAGAGCCAATCACAGCGGCGCTCTTTCCGTTCGGTTCTGCAGAAGGGAGCTTTACCCAGCCTTCTTCAAAAGCCGTTTCGATGATGAACTTTTCAATCTGGCGCACCATCACCGGATCGTTATGCACGTTCCCGGTACAAGCCGATTCGCAAAGAGCCGGACAAACGCGACCCGTGAATTCCGGGAAGAACGCCGTCTTGCTAATGATATCGTAAGCGCGTTCAGCATTTCCCAAAGAAACCGCTGCGTTAAATTCGGGAATCAAGTTGCCGAGAGGACAACCAGCACCATGGCAGAACGGAATTCCGCATGTGTGGCAACGACCGGCCTGACCAACAATTTCAACAGAAGTCAGTCTACGTTCAACTTCCTTATTGTCCTTCACACGCTCTTCGACAGGGCGGTAGACATCTTGTATGCGTTTTACTTCTTGCATATAAACCTCAAGCTTGGGTCCTTCGACACCGTTTATGCCTTTTGTCCCTTCTTCAAGAGAGCGTTTCTATAATCCACCGGGAAAATCTTTACGAACTTCGGACGTTCGCTATTCCAATTTTCAAGAATGCGCTTGCCCTTTTCACTACCCGTTGCCTGAACATGCTGGTTAATGATATCGAGAAGTTCGCTTTCGCTATCAGTACCCGGCAGCACACTTTCAAGGTCCACAGAATCCACGTTGCAGCTCAAGTCAAAGTGACCCGTTTCGTCATATACGTAAGCGAAACCGCCCGTCATACCTGCAGCGAAGTTCACGCCCACGCGGCCGAGCACAACCACACGGCCACCCGTCATGTATTCGCAACCATGGTCGCCAACACCTTCCGAGACAAGGAGCATACCCGAGTTACGGATACCAAAGCGTTCACCAGCGAGACCGTTAATGAAGATCTTACCAGAAGTACCACCGTAACCGATAACGTTACCGGCAATGACGTTGTCTTCAGCCTTGAAGCTTGCATTGCTTGGCGGGCGCACAATAATCTTACCACCAGAAAGGCCCTTACCCATAAAGTCGTTTGCTTCGCCTTCAAGGTCAAGCGTTACACCCGGAGCAAGGAATGCACCGAAGCTCTGGCCAGCCACACCGTGCAAGTGAACCTTAATCGTATCTTCAGGGAGTCCCTTCACGCCAAAGTGTTCATCCACTTCGCCAGAAAGTTCCGTACCCACCGTACGATCGGTGTTGTGAACAACAGTGCAGAGTTCCACATTGGCACCACTCTTGAGCGTATCCTGCACAAACGGCAAGAGTTCGCGACGGTCGAAGTTGACCAATTCTTCCTTCACATAGTTCTTGTCGAAAGACTTGATGCCGCCTTCGACAGTCTGGAAAATCTTCGAGAAGTCGAGGTTGTGAGCCTTGTAGAATGCAATTGCCTGATCGCGTTCGAGCAAGTCGCTACGGCCGCAGGCTTCATCGAGGCTCTTGAGACCAAGGCTTGCCAAGATTTCGCGAACTTCGTCTGCAATGAAGAAGAGGAAGTTTTCAACGTATTCCGGCTTACCGGCAAAGCGCTTGCGGAATTCAGGATCCTGAGTTGCAATACCCATCGGGCACTGGTTCGTATGGCACTTGCGGTCCATCACGCAGCCAAGGCTAACGAGCAAGTTTGTTGCAAATCCGAATTCTTCGGCACCGAGGAGGGCTGCCACCACAACGTCACGGCCCGTCTTGAGCTGACCATCGACCTGGAGCTTGATGCGACCGCGCAAATCGTTAAGAACAAGAGTCTGTTCCGCTTCGGCAATACCGAGTTCCCACGGAAGGCCGGCATGCTTGATAGAAGTCAGCGGAGAAGCACCCGTACCGCCATCGTGGCCCGAGATGAGCACCACATCGGCATGAGCCTTAGCAACACCCGCGGCAATCGTACCCACACCCACTTCGGACACGAGTTTCACGGAAACACGAGCCTTCGGGTTCGAGTTACGCAAGTCGTAAATGAGCTGGGCCAAGTCTTCGATCGAGTAAATATCGTGGTGCGGCGGAGGAGAAATCAAGGACACATTCGGAATCGAGTGACGGATGCGAGCCACAAATTCGTTCACCTTGTGAGCCGGCAACTGACCGCCTTCACCCGGCTTTGCACCCTGAGCCATCTTGATCTGCAAATCCTTAGCATGGCGTAAGTAGTCAATCGTCACACCAAAGCGGCCCGAAGCAATCTGGCGAATAGCAGAGCTACGGATATCACCGTTAGCAGCAGGCGTATTGCGGTCCGGATCTTCACCACCTTCACCGCAGTTGCTCATGGCACCGATACGGTTCATGGCGATAGCAATCGTTTCGTGGGCTTCCGGGCTCAAAGAACCAAGGCTCATTGCACCGGCTACAAAATGCTTGATAATCGATTCGCGGCTTTCGACTTCAGAAATATCAATCGGAGTCGTCTGTTTGAACTTGAAGAGTCCGCGCAAGGTTGCCTGACGTTCGGACTGGTCGTTAATCAGCTTGCTGTAAGCCTTGAACTTTTCATAGTCACCGCCCTGCACTGCCTGACGGAATGTAGCAAGCGACTGCGGAGTCCACAAGTGCTTTTCACCTTCCTTGCGGAATGCGTACTGACCACCGGACTGGAGAACCTTGCTTGCATCGGCAAAGGCAATGTTCTGGCGATCGCCAACTTCATGGGCAATTTCTTCGAGGCCAATACCTTCGATGCGGCTTGCCGTACCCGGCAAGAACTTTTCGACAAGTTCATGATTCAAGCCGACAGCTTCGAAAATCTGGGCACTGCGGTAGCTACGAAGGGTAGAAATACCCATCTTTGACATGATCTTCAAAAGACCCTTGTCCACAGCCTTTACGTAGTTTGCAGCAGCCGTCACCGGATCGACATCTAGGTCACCGCAATGGCACATGTGGGTAAGGCTTTCAAAAGCAAGATACGGGTTAATCACCGTTGCACCGTAACCGAGCAACAAGGCAAAGTGCATCACTTCGCGGACTTCACCGGACTGCACAATCAAACCGATTTCCGGACGAACACCAGCTTCGACCAAGGCACGGTTTACACATGCTGTTGCAAGCAAACTCGGTATAGGCACATAGCCCCAATCGATGTTCTTATCCGAAAGCACGATGATATCGAAATCGTCGTTCACGGCACGCACGGCATCGCCAGCAAGGTTCTGCAAAGCAGCTTCCAAGACTTCGCCGTTACCACCGAGCGGGAACTGCATCTTGAGCACTTTAGCCTTAAAGCTCTTGTCACCGATATTTTCAAAACGACGGATTTCGTCTTCGGTCACAATCGGGCGCGGGATCTTGATGAGGTGAGCCTGTTCCGGAGTTTCTTCGAGAATGTTGCCGTGGTTACCAATGTAAGTCGTAAGGCTCATCACGAGCTCTTCACGAATCGGGTCAATCGGCGGGTTCGTCACCTGTGCGAACAACTGCTTGAAGTAGTTGAACAACGGCTGCGGCTTATCCGAAAGCACGGCCAAAGCGGCATCGTTACCCATGGAGCCGATCGGTTCTGCACCGGTCTTTGCCATCGGCTTCAAAATCACAGACAAGTCTTCGGCAGAATAACCGAAACGCTTCTGCTGCACCAAAATATCATCCGGAACATCAGACGGATTGATTTCGCTAAAGAGGCCGCGAACGCTCATCTTGTTTTCGGCAACCCAGCGGCGGTAAGGCTTGCTACGTGCCACCTGAGCCTTCATTTCGGCGTTCTTCAAAATTCTGTGGTTTTCCAAATCCAAGTAAATAATTTCACCTGGTTTGAGGCGGCCCTTTTCTTCGACTTCATCATCGCGCAAATCGAGCACACCCGTTTCAGAAGCCATCACGAAAAGGCCGTCTTTACATAAAGTGTAACGTGCCGGACGAAGACCGTTACGGTCGAGAATTGCGCCAGCGTTCACGCCATCGCTAAATGCCACGGCGGCCGGTCCATCCCACGGTTCCATCAACATGGATTCATATTCAAAGAAGCCACGCACATCGCGGCCGAGGTAATGCTTCTGGCCCCAAGCCTGCGGCATGAGCATCATCATCGCATGCGGAAGGCTACGGCCCGCAGCGACGAGAAGTTCAAACATGTTATCAAGGCTAGCAGAGTCGCTCTGTCCACCCGGAACGAGCGGCAAAAGTTTCTTGATATCGTCGCCGATAATTTCGCTCTTCAAGTGCGGTTCACGAGCGCGCAAGCTGTTGAGGTTACCGCGAAGCGTATTGATTTCACCGTTGTGAGCCAAGTAACGGAACGGATGGGCAAGCGGCCAAGTCGGGAACGTGTTGGTAGAATAACGCTGGTGAACAAGCGCAATCGGGGATTCAAAATCGAGGTCGTTCAAGTCCTTGTAGAAGCCTTCGATCTGGCTTGCAAGCAAAAGACCCTTATAAACAATGCTACGGCGGCTGCAGCTGCAAACATACAATCCGTTGCAAGCCTTTTCAATCAGGCGGCGAACCACATAAAGCTTAATATCAAAAGCCTGGTCCGTCTCAAAAGCAGAGCCGTCAAAGAACACTTGGCGGATATGCGGCAAAGTTTCGCGAGCCGTGCGACCGATCTTGGCAGGATTTACCGGCACTTCGCGGAACTGGAGAACCTTCACGCCTTCAGCTTCGGCAACTTCACGAATCTTAGCGTCAAAGGTATCCGCTTCAAGCGTGTTCTCGACAAAGAACATTGCCACACCGTAACGCGCCGGAAGTTCCGGGTACAACTTGCGGAAGAACTTGTGCGGCATAGAAAGCAAAAGACCCGCACCATCACCAGTTTCCGGGTCTCCACCTGCTGCACCGCGGTGCATGAGTCTCTTCAATACGGTAATACCCTGCAACACAATCTGGTGCGAGGCAACATTATTTATATTAGCGACCAAGCCGACACCGCAGGCGTCGTGTTCGTTAATCGGGTCGTAAAGTGCTTGAGCTTTCATAAAATTCCTTTTCTAATTTTTTGCGACCACATTATGCAAAAACTGTGCCAAGACATAGGCTCAATACAAAACACACGTATCAATTAGTGAAAAAGCGGTTAAAAATGTAAAACCTGAATCAAAATCGAGAAATCAGTCAAATTAGCTATTACAATTTCTGAAAATAAACATTCGAGTTTTACAATTAGTGTAATTATTGATAGATTTCAAGCTCCAAACAGCCCCGCCGAACACCTACACGACGTAGGCCTCTGTACAAATCCTTGCATTGGCATTATTTTTGCAACGCCTTACGACAATTTTCACCTTTTTTCAAATTGGCATCCTTGCGGATGCATTTAGTCCCACCTTTTACTAAATTTGCATCCTCACGGATGCATTTAATACGGCTCGGTCATGTCAAAGCACAAATGCTTTGACGCGACTCTCACCTTTAATTAAATTTGGCGCCATGATTAATTTTATCAAATCCGTCTATTCCGGCCTTTGCATCGGCCTCGGCGGTACAGCATTTCTCTCTTGTGACAATAAAATTTTGGGATCGTTCCTTTTCGGTCTTGGACTTTTCACCATCCTGAATTTCGGATTCAACCTTTTTACGGGCAAAGTCGGATACTTTGTCAACAAGAGACCCAACTACTGGGGATTCCTCGTCATCGTCTGGCTCGGCAACTTCGTCGGAACATTCCTGTTTGCAAAAATGATGGCCGCGACCCGCTACGGCGAGGCACTCCAAGCCAAAGCAAACGCACTTTGCATTATTAAAGATAGTGACAGTCCCTTAAGCCTTGTAGTGCTCGGCATCTTTTGCGGCATGCTCATGTTCATCGCGGCCGACGGTTACAAGACCATCGAAAATCAGGTCGGAAAAGTCTTCACCGTGTTCCTCCCCGTCATGGTCTTCATCTTGAGCGGATTCGAACACTGCATTGCAGACATGTTCTATTTCTCGCTCGCGAGCGACTTCTCTTTGACAATGTTCAAAGCGCTTTTCGCCATCACAATCGGTAACACAATTGGCGGCGGGCTCATCCCGCTTATGCAAAAGCTGAAAGACAAAGCCCCGAACATTTAAATGCATAAAACGGCCGGGACATCCCGGCCGATTTTGTAATCAGTTTAAACGTTATCCAAGACGCGCGTTCACAACGTCCCAATTTACAATGCTCCACAGAGACTTCAAGTAATCCGGACGGCGATTGCGATAATCTATATAATAGGCATGTTCCCACACGTCAAACGTTAAAAGCGGCGTGAGCCCCTTGGTAATCGGGTTTTGCGCGTTACCTTCTTGCGTGATTACGAGCTTACCCGAAGCATCGGCAGAAAGCCAAACCCAACCGGAGCCAAAAAGCCCAGCACCCTTCGCCTGGAATTCTTCCTGGAATTTTTCGAAGGAACCAAAATCACGGGCAATCGCATCGGCAATTTTTCCCGTCGGAACATTCCCTTCCTTGGGGGCCGCAAACTGCAAGAAATACATGGCGTGATTCAGAATCTGGCCAGCGTTATTGAAAACGCCCCCATCAGCAGTCTTTACAATTTCTTCTAAAGACTTGCCCTCGAACGCACTTCCCGGAAGGGCTGCATTCAAGTTATTCACGTAAGTTTGCAAATGCTTGCCATAATGAAACTCAATCGTTTCGGCGCTCAAGACCGGAGCCAAATCAGTTGCAGCATACGGAAGAGACGGCATTTCAAATTTACCGTTGATGGGTTGAGTCATAGAAAACCTCGCTTTTTTTTTCGAGCCGACACCGGCGTAATCTTTTTGTAATATATATAAGATTTTGGAGAATGGAGAAAATCACCCCTAAAGGTTACCAAATAAATGATAAAATTCTAAGGAATAACAAAGCTACACAAAATGTAAAACGACTTTTTTCTCTACTCTTTCGTCATTTTTGCTAAATTCGCCCTCATAATTGACAATATTTGCGTAGCAAACTTATCGAATCAAGACAGGGATAACCTTCCACAAATACGTTATTTACATATTTTGTAATTTCACCTATAATTTTTCATAATCTGTAATTTTCAAAACACGAAATAAAAGCTCATCAAATTTTCATTTTTCGTTTTCGTGCAAATTTCGCGGTTTTACAGGCAAATTTCCGAATTGGCACACTTTTCGCTTATAAGGCTGCGAAAAAAAACTTAAGGAGATTGCCATGAGCAACGAATACAGATTAAAAGCTATCAAGGAAATCGCAAGTGAAAACGCAACGGGCGTAATGCCGGCAGCACCTGCAAACATCGACTTTTACGGCGAAGACGTTTTCAACGCCGAAGCGATGCGCACCTACCTTCCGAAAGACATTTGCAAAAAGCTCTTCGCTACTATTGATGGTGGCGCACCGCTCGACCCGAGCATCGCTGGCGAAGTTGCACACGCTATGAAAAAGTGGGCCATCGATCGCGGTGCCACTCACTTCACTCACTGGTTCCAGCCTCTTACTGGTTCTACTGCAGAAAAACACGACTCCTTCCTTGAACCCGAAGATGGCAAAGCCATCCTCGCGTTCAGCGGCAAGAACTTGATTGTTGGCGAACCGGACGCATCTTCCTTCCCGAGCGGCGGCCTTCGCTCTACGTTTGAAGCTCGTGGTTACACCGCTTGGGACCCGACTTCCCCGGCTTTCATCAAGCGTCACGGCAACGGCGCAACCCTTTGCATCCCGACTGCATTCTGTAGCTATACTGGTGAAGCACTCGACAAGAAGACTCCGCTCCTCCGCTCCATCCAAGCTTTGCAGAAATCCGCCGACCGCCTCATGGGCCTCTTCGGTGTCGCTCCGCAGAAGGTCACCGTCACGCTCGGTGCCGAACAGGAATACTTCCTCGTCGACAAGCGCTTCTATCTCCAGCGCCCGGACCTCTACCAGGCTGGCCGCACCTTGTTCGGTGCCGCTCCGGCTAAGCACCAGCAGATGGAAGACCACTACTTCGGTAGCATTCCGTCCCGCATTTTGAACTTTATGAACGATGTGGAAAAGGAACTCTGGAAGCTCGGCATTCCGGCAAAGACCCGCCACAACGAAGTCGCTCCGGCTCAGTTCGAACTCGCTCCGATGTTCGAAGAAGTGAACCTCGCTTGCGACCACAACATGCAGATTATGGAAGTCCTCCGTCAGGTTGCTGACCGCCACGGACTCGTCTGCCTCCTCCACGAAAAGCCGTTTGCAGGCATCAACGGTTCTGGTAAGCACAACAACTGGTCTGTGAACTATGGTAAGACCAACCTCTTGAACCCGGGTAAGGACCCGCACCAGAACGCCATCTTCCTCACCACGCTCTGCGCTGTGATTTACGCCGTCGATACTCACGCTGACCTGCTCCGTATGGCTGTTGCAAGCGCTGGTAACGACCACCGCCTTGGCGCAAACGAAGCTCCTCCGGCAATCATCTCCATGTACCTCGGTGACCAGCTTGCTGACGTCGTCGACCAGCTCGAAAAGGGCGATCCGAAGTCCAGCAAGCAGGCTGGCGCTCTTAAGCTCGGTTCCGACACTCTCCCGCCGCTCCCGCGCGACGCCACGGACCGCAACCGTACTTCTCCGTTCGCCTTCACTGGCAACAAGTTCGAATTCCGTGCACCGGGTTCTAGCCAGAGCTGCTCTGAACCGAACGTCATCCTCAACACGATCGTTGCCGAAGCATTCGACATCATCGCAGACAAGCTCGCCAACGTTCCTGCAGAAAAGTTCCACGAAGAACTCCAGAACCTCTTGCAGAAGATTGTCAAGGAACACAAGCGCGTTATCTTCAACGGCAACGGTTACACGGACGAATGGGTCGAAGAAGCTGCAAAGCGCGGCCTCCCGAACACCCGCACCACCATGGAAGCCCTCCAGGCACTCAACAAGAAAGAAAACGTCGCCCTCTTCGAAAAGTACGGCGTGTTCAACAAGCGCGAACTCGATTCCCGCTACGAAGTCAACATGGAAGACTACCACAAGAAGATTCACATCGAAGGCGAAATCGCTCGCGACATGGCGAAGGACATCATTCTCCCGCAGGCCATCGAAGCTTACTCCGCTGCTCTCAAGGCAAACGAAATGGCTCTGAACCAGGGCTTCCCGGCTCTCGATTCTTACGCCAAGCCGCTTGGCGAAGGTATCAAGAAGCTCCTCGCTGCAATCGAAGTGATGGAAAAGGCCCTCGCCGGGAAGCACGAAGATATCTTGAACGGTATGCTCGACCTCCGCTTGATCGTGGACTCTCTCGAAAAGATCGTCCCGGACGAAAAGTGGCCGCTTCCGAAGTACCGCGAGATGTTGTTCATTTACTAATTCATCTACTAATTAATTTCGAACCTCATAAATGCAGTCCGTCGGTCAAAAGCCGACGGATTTTTTGTGTAGCCAACGAAAAACCCGCAACCCCATCACCGCACGAATTAATCACCACCCCACCAACCATTCAACACATAAAAAAAAGCCGTGCATCGCGAAATGCACAGCCTTATAGTCAACAGAGTTTTTGAATTTTTTATTAGCGCCCAGATTTAATCCCGAGCTTATTCATGCGGTAATTCATCATACGCGGAGAAACGCCCAAATCGCGCCCAGCTGCCGAGATATTACCATCATTACGCTTGATTGCTTCAGTAATGATTTCACGTTCATAATTTTCCATCATCACTTCAAGCGGTGCAATCTTATCGTTCGGAGCACCAATCGTACCGACGCTCAAACTTGTCTGCAGTGAAGGCGGCAAGTTATAGCTATGGACACAATCATCGGTAGCCGTAAGCACAGCACGTTCAATGCAGTTTTCAAGTTCACGAACGTTGCCCGGCCAATGATAGCTCATAAGCAAATTGATTGCCGTTGTCGAAAGGCGCTGTACCTTCTTGCCGTAACGCAGATTCATCTTTTCAATAAAGTGTTCTGCAAGCAAAATAATATCAGATTTGCGCTTCGCCAAATCAGGCATCGTGATCGGGAAAATGTTCAAACGGTAGAAAAGGTCTTCGCGGAACTTGCCCTGAGAGATAAGCTCTTCAAGATTACGGCTCGTTGCCGCCAAGAAGCGCACATCAGAATGGAGTTCTTCATTGCTACCGACACGGCTAAAAGTACGTTCCTGCAAAAAGCGCAACAACTTGACCTGAGTTTGCATGGTCAAATCGCCAATTTCATCGAGGAACAGTGTTCCCCCATCTGCAGCTTCAGCACGGCCAATACGGCGATTCAATGCTCCCGTAAACGCGCCCTTTTCATGTCCGAAAAGTTCGCTCTCGACAAGATTTTCCGGGAGCGCAGCGCAGTTGAGCGTAATAAACGGTTTGTCCTTTCGACCTGACAAGTTCACGATAGCGCGGGCAATCATTTCCTTACCCGTACCGCTACCGCCTCGAATCAACACCGTTGCATCACTCGGAGCCACCTGACGCACTTGTTCGTACACCTGGCGCATTTCACGGCAATTACCCACAAGTTCGCCGGGATTGTTCGAAAGCATATCGCGCAACTTGCGGTTTTCTTCGAGCATCGCCTCACGTTCGCCGTGAAGTTCAATACATTCGTTTGCAGCATCGCCCGTAATATTTGCAATAATTTCGAGCAACGCCACATCGCGATCCAAGTCGGTCGAACCATCTACCGGACGGTCAATCGAAAGCGTTCCGATAACATGTCCATCATGAATCAGCGGCACACAGATAAACGCCACCTGAGATTCGTAATGGCGGCTCCCCGTACGGTTCAAGAATCTGGAATCCTTGCGTAAGTCCGGAATTACATGGCTCAAGCCGCGTTCTGCGACATGTCCCGTAATACCTTCACCCATTCGATAAGAGCCACGCTGTTTTTCAGATTCATCAAGTCCGCGCGAAGCCTCAATTTTCAGGGTATCGCCAAAGAGCAGCGCAAACGTACCGCGCAGCATTCCAAGTTCAGATTCCAAAATGCCAAGCACATTCTCGAGCAACTTTTCAACATCACGCTCGTGAATAATCGCAACGCTAATCTTTTGGATTACCGAAATTTCTGGACCTATAGAAGTGGGCATGGTCATAAGATAGTAATTCGTATTTGCGCCTTCAGCGCGGTTACTAGTTAATAGTTATCAGTTACAAGAATTTTTAAGACCTATTTTACAACCGTTCTCTGATTCTTCTCAGCGCTTCGCAGGTGCGTTCGTAATCGCCAAAAGCAGTCAAGCGGAAGTAACCTTCGCCACACGGGCCAAAGCCACTTCCCGGCGTACCCACGACTTCGCAAGTAGCAAGCAGGCGGTCAAAGAAGTCGAACGATTTTTCACCATCTGGAATCTTCCACCAAATGTACGGAGCATGCTCACCGCCGAACACCGTGTAGCCGGCCGCAGTCAATTCCTGACGAATCACGCCAGCCGTGCGCATATAACCGGCAATCACTTCCTTCGTCTGTTGCCAACCCACCGGAGAATAAATCGCTTCAGCAGCACGCTGAGTCACATAGCTCACACCATTGAACTTGGTGCACTGGCGACGATTCCACATCGCATGGAGCTTCGAAAGTTCGTGCGGAATGACCGTATAAGCGCAACGCACGCCCGTAAAGCCTGCCGTCTTGCTGAAGCTACGGAATTCAATCGCGCAAGTACGAGCACCCGGAATTTCAAAAATCGAATGCGGGAGCGTTTCGTCCTGAATGTAGCAGTTGTAGGCGCCATCAAACAAAATCAGCGCTCCGTTTTCGTTTGCGTAGTTGACAAACTTCTGGAGCGTTTCGCGAGTGAGCACCGTACCCGTCGGGTTGTTCGGGCTGCAAAGGTAAATCAACTGCACCGGATTTTTCGGCAAGTCCGGCTGGAAATTGTTTTCGGCCGTCGAAGCAAGGTAAGTTACTTCCGAGAAATGACCATCTGCCTGAAGAACACCCGTACGTCCAGCCATCACATTCGAGTCCAAATAAACCGGGTAAACAGGATCAGGAATTGCAATCTTTACATTTTCTGAAAAAAGTTCCTGAATGTTCGCCACATCGCACTTGGAACCATCGCTCACAAAAATATCGTTCGGGTCCATCTCGATGCCGCGAGCCGTGTATTCGCCACGAACAATTGCCTCGCGCACAAAATCATAACCCTGTTCCGGACCATAACCGCGGAAAGTACCCTTCACCGCCATTTCGTCAACAGCGGCATGCATGGCCTTGATGACCTCGGGAATAAGCGGAGTCGTCACATCGCCAATGCCAAGACGGATGATATCCGCATTTGCATGCGAGCCCTGATATTCCTTGATTTTCTGGGCAATGGTCGAGAAGAGGTAGCTGCCAGGAAGGCGATCGTAGTAGGAGTTAATGTAAGATTCGTTCATAATTTGTTTGTTTTTTTTAAAGTTTCACGTCATTGCGAGCCAAAGGCGAAGCAATCCAGTTTTTAATCAATTGTCCCTTTAAAAACTTCTTCCGCAGGGCCAGTCATCAGCACAGGTCCATCTTCTTCGTGCTTGATGTGCAAAACGCCACCATCAAGAACAACATCAGCCTCGACGCCCACGCGGCCCGTGCGCTGGGCCGCAACGAGGGTGGCGCAGCTGCCAGTACCACAAGCCATCGTAACTCCGCACCCTCGTTCCCAAACCCGCATGCGGATTTGCGTGGGCGAAATCACTTGTGCAAATTCAATATTGCAACGGTCAGGGAACTGCTTATCGACTTCGAGAATACTTCCCCATTTTTCAAGTTGAATCTTTTCGATATCATCAACAAAAATGACCGCGTGCGGATTTCCCATAGAAACCGTCTCCGCGGTAAAATCATAACAGTCTGCCGTAAGCTTAATGGAGTCAAGGAACGCCCTCGGATGCCCCATGTCAACACACACGCGGCCATCGTCCAAAAGCGTCGGGCGAACAAGACCGCTCTTCGTGTGCAAATTGAAAACCTTCGTGTCTTCGGACTTTGCAAGACCGCGACTACGGATAAACTTCGCAACACAACGCGTGGCGTTCCCGCACATCGCCGCTTCCGAGCCATCGGCATTGAAAATACGCATTTCAAAATCGACGCCGTTTGCAACAGCCTTTGACGCAGGACCCGCACCACCGACACCATTAAGCACGAGGCACCCCTCGCCATCCATAGGAGTCACAAGGACCACACCATCGGCACCAATGCCAAAACGGCGGTCGCAAAGTTTAATGATACGCTGTTCAAATCCGCTGCCAAAATCCAGCGACTCACCCGGTTCCAGGAGAACGAAATCGTTACCTAACCCGGTCCATTTTGAAAAATTCATAAGCACAACCCATTGAAGGCGGTTAATTTATCGCCCCCAATATGCAAAGACCGTGCCAATTTTACAGAAATTGTTAAAAATGGCAATTTTACGCTAAAATCGGCATTTTTAAAGAATTTCAATGATTTTACAGAGACAATATTATTTACAAAATCTGTAAAATAGCATAAGACTATTTACATTTTATGTAAAATACATGAACAAGAAAGTGTAATACAAAAACGAATAGGATCTTAGGAACAATTCCCAAATTATACACTAAGGGTCAAATATTCCAATTTTCGGAATGGAACACGAAAACAGGAAACTCACATAAGGATTCTTTTTTTCGAAAAAATAACCAACTTCAATATTCAATATAAGCATCAAGTCCAAACGAACGGCTGCACCATAGTCGAATCCCGACGAAGAAAACCACCCCACCTGCGGGCCAACAGCAATGCCGAACAGGGAGTGCAAATACTCAATATTTGGATACAGCAAAACACCATGTTCATGGTCCTTGAAATCATATACATATCTAGTACGAACAAACCACACTAGCGCATCATCCGGCGCCCACATACCCTTTACATTCTCAGGGCGTTTCTGTACATAGATGAAGCTTGCCATAGACCACCATTCCACCCCAGCCACGAACATGCTTCCACCACCAATTTCAAAGCCAAGAGGTCTCGGTAAATAGTCCACTTTTTTCTCAGGCGGAGGCACAGCACCATCTTCTGCCATGGATACACCCGGCAAGAGCAAAGCAAAAAGAAGAACGAGAGTACGAATAAACTTCATTATGTTATGAATATAAAAAACTCTGGAATTTTAGATTCCAGAGATAAATGTTTTCAGGCCTGGATCCTTCGCCCCTTCGGGGCTCAGGATGACAATTGCGCGAATCTAGCCTTATTACGCCTTCACCGTCGTGAAGCTAAATGCTTCTCCATCAGCATCATTGGCTTCGAGACCATCAGCAGATGCAGCCCAGGCAATCTTCACAGCTTGAGTCTCCCCTGCAATATAAGCTTCATTCTCCGCAACGGCCTGCTTGAAGACGTCACTTGCAGAGAACAGCGTCACTTCGATCTTGTCGGTGATGGCGTAGTTCTGGTCCTTACGGCGGTTCTGGATGCGGTTCACGAGTTCGCGGGCCACGCAAGCACGGCGAAGTTCGTCCGTAATCTTGAGGTCCAGAGCCACGGTGAAGTGCTGGTTGGCTTCCACTGCCATGCCATCGGCCACGATGCGGTTGAGCATCAAGCAGTCAGCACCAACTTCACCAAATTCGAACTTAATCGTTTCGCCAGCCTGGAGAGCCTTGATTTCATCAACCGAGAGGCTGTTGAGCTTAGCGGAAATCACCTTCATGTTCTTTGCATAATCCGGCCCCTTTGCCTTAATAGCGAGGAAGTTCGGCTTAGCAGAAAGCTTCACGAGCTTGGTTTCGTCTTCGAGGAACTTCATTTCACGAACGTTGAGTTCTTCGAGAATCAAGTCCTTCATGGTCTCGGCGACATTCTTTTCTTCGGTGCCGTGAGCAACCACCGTCATGCTGGCAATCGGCATACGGTTCTTTACGTTGTTCGTTGCACGAATCACGCGGCCCATTTCGACCATGCCACGCACCATGGCGATGCGTTCCACGAGTTTTTCGTCCATCAGGGACTTGTCTGCACTCGGGAATTCGCAGAGGTGCACGCTCACCGGAGCATTGGCATCCACTTCGCGAACGAGAATCTGGTAGATTTCTTCGGCGAGGAGCGGGAGGAACGGAGCGAGAATCTTGGAGAAATCAACAAGCACCTTGTACATGGTAGCGTAGGCGGCGTTCTTGTCGCCATCGTTTTCGCTCTTCCAGAAACGGCGACGGCTGCGGCGCACGTACCAGTTCGTGAGGTCATCCACCGCGGCAATCACGGCGGGCACCACGTTGTACAGGCGGTAAGCCTTCATTTCCACTTCGACCTTGGCTGCGAGATCCTGCAGCGTTGCAAGCATCCAGCGGTCAAGTTCATTGTCGCTCTTGACTTCTTGACCCGGCTTCCACGTGAGCTGGCCCTTGGCGGCGTCGGCGTTGTGGTTAGAGACAAAGAATGCCACAGCGTTCCAAAGCGGCAACATCACCTGCTTCACGATGCCCTTCACGCCTTCTTCACTGAAGCGGAGGTCTTCAGCCTTCAAAGCGGCGGAGTTGATCATGAACAAGCGAATGGCGTCAGCACCTGTGCGTTCGATGAGGTCGTTCGGGTCCGGGTAGTTGCGCTTGGACTTACTCATCTTGGAACCGTCTTCGGCCAAGATAATACCGTTCACAATAACGTTCTTGAATGCCGGCTTCTGGAACAAGGCGTTAGAAAGCACGGTCAAGGTGTAGAACCAACCACGAGTCTGGTCGAGGCCTTCGGCAATGAAGTCTGCCGGGAAGCTGCGTTCCACGAGTTCCTTGTTTTCAAACGGGTAATGGCGGCTGGCATACGGCATGGAACCGGATTCGAACCAGCAGTCGAAAACTTCCGGCGTACGGCGGTAAACCTTGCCGTTCTTTTCAATCGTGAGCTTATCGACAAAGTGCTTGTGCAGGTCGTCGAGTTTCACGCCGGTGAGCTGCTGCAGTTCTTCGATAGAGCCCACGGCAATCATGTCGCCGTCGTCGCTGAGCCACACCGGAATCGGCGTACCCCAGAAACGGTTACGGGAAAGGTTCCAGTCGCGGGCGCCTTCGAGCCACTTGCCGAAGCGTCCGTTCTTGATGTGGTCCGGCACCCAGTTCACGGTCTGGTTGTTTTCGACCATCCATTCCTTCAGAGTCTTGGTCACGCCGTCCTTGCTCGTCACAGGCGCATCAATCTTGAGGAACCAAGTCTTGAGGGCGCGGTAAATCAGAGGAACGCCGGTACGCCAGCAGTGCGGGTAGCTGTGGACAATCACGTCCTGCTTGAACACGCGACCCTGTTCCTTGAAGTAGCGGATAATTTCCTTGTCGGCTTCCTTCGCACCGAGGCCCTTCCACATCGGGACCTTGTCGGTAAACTTGCCTTCAGTATCCAGCGGGTCGAAAAGGCCGAGGTCGAGTTCTGCACCCTTCTGGAAGTCTTCTTCACCGAAGGAAGGAGCGGTATGCACGGCGCCGGTACCGTCTTCGGTACTCACGTAGTCGGCAGGGTAAATCTTGTAGTGGCGGGACAGCTGGTCCGGCGTCACGAATGCATCGGAAATGCGGGAAAGCGGTTCATAGTCCTTGCCCACGAGTTCAGAGCCCTTGCAGGTATCCACAATGTTCGGGTTCTTGAAGTAAGCGGCGGTACGGCTTGCGGCAATCCAGTACTTCTTGCCATCCTGTTCCACAAGGTTGTAGTCCATGTCCGGGCCCACAACAATGCAGAAGTTGGAATAAAGTGTCCACGGAGTCGTCGTCCACACGAGGATGCTCGTGTCCTTGAACTTGGCTTCATCCGTGTTGAGCGGGAAAATGAGCGTCAGAGACGGGTCCTGACGGTCCTTATAGCCCTGGTTCGTTTCGAAGTTCGAAAGCGGAGTAGCGAGAGCTGGGCTGTACGGCTGGATGCGGTAGCCCTGGTAGATGAGGCCCTTGTCGAAGCACTGCTTGAACACCCACCACACAGATTCCATGAAGTTCTTGTCCATGGTCTTGTAGCCCTTGTCGAAGTCGACCCAGCGGCCCATGCGGCGAACGGTTTTCTTCCATTCGCTGGTGTACTTGAGCACCTTGCCGCGGCAGGTTTCGTTGAACTTGTCGACACCGAGTTTCTGGATTTCAGCAACGCCAGCGAGACCGAGTTCGTTCTGCACGAGAGATTCAATCGGAAGACCGTGGCAGTCCCAACCGAAACCACGCGGAACCTTCTTGCCCTTCATGGTCCAGTAACGCGGAACGATGTCCTTGATGGTACCGGCAAGCAAGTGACCGTAGTGCGGAAGGCCCGTTGCAAACGGAGGGCCATCGTAGAAAGTGTACGGTTCAGTTTCCGGACGGGAGTCCAGCGACTTCTTGAACGATTCATCCTTATCCCACAAGCCGAGCACGCGCTCTTCAATCTGCGGGAAGGTTTCTTCTTTCTTTACTTCACGAAACATGGTTTACCTCAAGCCCCGCAACACAGCGCTGCGGGCATTAAATTTTCGGGCGTAAAGATAGAAAATGGCTAAAGTCACGGCAATGCGCCCTCCCCGCCAAAGCAGCCAAAAACAGTCTCCGTCCCCCTCCCCATATTCCTAAATAAATTCACAAAATCTGCAAAAAGCGCGCACACTGTAAGAAAATTATATATATCTATTTATAGATAGGACGGGAGCAACAACACTCGACTTTCGACTTATGTAAGAAAAACGTTAGTCCTTTTTGGACTATCAAGATTTATTGTAAATCTTGAATTTACAATTCCTTGATATCTATATTAGCGGCTAATCCATTTGACAAAATCAAAAACAGAGGTACGAAAATGGCAGTAGAAGACAACTATAACGTTGGACACGTCATCATGATAACCCTTTCCGCCGCCATCGGAGGGTTCCTATTCGGTTTTGACTCGTCCGTGATTAACGGTGCAAACGTAGCGCTTAAGGGCTATTTCAATTGTAACGACATGCAGCTTGGTCTTGCGGTTTCTCTCGCTCTAATAGGTGCAGCTGCAGGTGCTTACTTCGCAGGCCGACTGGCCGATAAATTTGGACGTGTGCGTTGCATGCTTGCAGCCGCCGTCCTTTTCTTTATCAGTGCAATCGGTTCCGGTCTCCCGTTCACCATCTACGACTTCATCGCCTGGCGCGTGATTGGCGGTATCGGTATCGGCGTGGCATCCATTATCGCCCCGATTTACATTGCCGAAACTTCACCGGCGCACTTGCGTGGGCGACTAGGTTCCATGCAGCAGTTCGCTATCGTTATCGGTATCTTCGTGGCGCTGCTTTCGAACTACATCATCGTCCGCATTTCGGGTTCAGCAAGCAACTTGATTATGGGCATTGAATCCTGGAAGGTGATGTTCTGGGTCGAAGCTATCCCGGCTTTCCTCTACGGTGTCGCCGCCTGGCAGCTCCCGGAATCCCCGCGTTTCCTCGTGAGCAAGGGCCGCATGGAAGAAGCTCAGAAAGTGCTTTCGATGATTGCATCCGTCGGCATCAAGGAAAAGGCTCAGGAAATTGAAGACTCCTTCAAGACTCACAAGCCAGCCAAGCTTTCTGACCTCCTCGAAACGGTCGCTGGCAAAAAGCGCGTCGCTCCGATTGTCTGGGCTGGTCTCAGTATCGCCATTCTCCAGCAGCTCGTGGGTATTAACGTGATCTTCTACTATGGTTCCATGCTTTGGCAGAGTGTCGGTTTCGGTGAAAGCGATGCATTCCTTACGAGCGTGATTTCCAGTGCCATCAACTTGACCATGACTATCGCTGCTATTCTCCTTATCGATAAGATTGGTCGTAAGCCGCTTTTGCTCATCGGTTCTGCTGGCATGACCGTTACGCTTGGCATTCTCGCGTGCTGCTTCCTCTTCGGTTCCGACGCTAGCGGTAACCTCACAGGCAATAGTGGTATTTTCGCCCTCCTCGCCGCAAACTTCTACGTGGCATTCTTTGCCGCAACATGGGGTCCGGTGATGTGGGTGATGCTCGGCGAAATGTTCAACAACCGCATTCGTGCCGTGGCAATCGCAATATGCGGCCTTGCCCAGTGGGGTGCAAACTTCCTGGTCAGCTGGTCTTTCCCGGTTCTCGTCGGCAAGGACGGTATCGGAATCGGCCCGACCTACTTGATTTACACGACCTTCGCAGCAATAAGCTTTGTGTTAGTCGCCAAGCTGGTGAATGAAACCAAGGGCAAAAAGCTCGAAGCGATGTAATATCAAATATTGATTTATATCAAAGGTCCCGGAAATTTCCGGGGCTTTTTTACTTGAAATCGTCAAAATTTGTGAATTTAAGGGGAAAAGCCATACAACTTGTAGTATTGCCAAGCAGACCTTTTTTTGAGAAAAAAGGTAATTTTTTTTTAGGTGGGGTAATATCATGTATTGCAAAACAAAAAACAAGTCCTCGAAAATCGCTTTAGCATGCGTTTTCGCCTTTGGGCTCATAGGTTATTGTACTGCAGCCCCTGTCAAAACTGTACCCTGGAACGGCCATGTTGGTGCCGTAAGTTTTACTTTCGACGACGCTCTCGAAACCCAAGTTCTTAACTTGAAACCTTTGCTAGATGCAATGCCGGATGTCCATGTGACATTCTTTTTAACAGCATTCCAGGACCGCCTAAACGAAAATGCAGCCGGGTTTGCGGCCCTTGCTATCGCAGGCCATGAAATTGGAAACCACACCATATCGCACTGGCATTTACCCCAAGAAACAGACGAAGAACTTGAAGAAGATGTCGTGAAATTCGCAGACACTATCGAAGCGACGCTTGCAAAACACGGTGCCGATGTTCAAGTCATATCGTTTGCTACCCCGTTTTGCGAAAACGACGACCATGTCAAAACCATTATCGAAAAGCGGCATTTAATTAACCGCGATTGCACCTATGACGGAGCCCGAACAAAATGGAACGAAGAACCTGACTGGATGAGCATGCCGGCCAAGATATGGTCCCGTTCAGGCGCCACCGTGAACGAAATGCTAAACGCGCTGGATACAGCGGCATTCATTGGCAACTACGCAAACGCCAACCCGCTAGACCCCCAGATAACCGAAGGCACATGGCTCATTGTTTTACAGCACGACGTTTCTGAAAGGTTAATCGACAATTACGCCATCAACCCTGATGACATCAAGGCTCTTTTTGAGCGTGCCGTCAGGAATAAACTTTGGGTAGCACCAATCGGAACTGTAGGCGCCTACCAGCGCGCACACTTTGTTTTTGATAACGCTTTGATGACAAAAACAGATGACGGCTACAGCGTAAAATGGAAAATTCCAAACGAACGCATGCCCAAAAGCGTACCGCTCCGCGTACGGATAGATACGACGCGAGTCAGCAGCAAAACAATCATCGAGCAAGACGGAAAAGTTCTCACCCCCGAAAGCGATGGTTCCTACATTATCGAGTTCATGTCCAAAAGCCTCATATTGAAAAATACAGGAGAAGTTTCAATACCTAAGGCAATAAAGGCAACGCAAAACAAGCAAGCATACAAGTATACGCTATTTGATATAAAAGGACATAAACTTGAGAAGATAAACGATTTTGCAGTTCCAGAAAGATATCCGAAAGGCGTTTATTTCATTCGAGCAGAAGCAAACGGAATGCCGACAATCACGAGGAAAGTTGCTAGATAAAGCAATCGACATTTGCGCAAAGCACACAGACTTCTAGAGACAAAGCGACAAAAACAAAAAGCCGAGGCGAACGCCTCGGCTTTTTGCAATTTCGTTTTCGAACTTCGTTCGTGAATTACTTCACGTTGACGCGGTTCATTTCGGAACCAACGCGAACGATGTAGGAACCAGCGCTCGGAACGTTAACGGTGAGGTTGCTGTTCATGAGCATGCCACCGGCAATAGCCTTGCCCTGCATGTTGTAGACCATGAACACGTTACCAGCCTTAGCACCGTTGATTTCAAGTTTCATGCCATTTGCACGAACGCTGAAGCTCGGAGCAAAGGAAACCTTGTAGAGGCTAACAGGCTTGATTTCGATGCCAGTGAGCTTGACCGGATCAACAGCGGTCTTGCTTGCGTCGAGGAATTCGACAGCGCTGATGGTGAGTTCACCGAGGCCGCCCTTAGCGTCCTTGACTTCCCACTTGAGGCCCTTGATGCAGGTGAGGATTTCGCCGCCTTCCGGAGCGTTGTTCTTGCTAACCCAGTCAAGGATATTGATTTCCTTGCCATCACCCAAACCCTTGAAGCCGTATTCATACGGAGTCATGTCATAGGTCACAGCCTTGAATTCTTCGGAGTTGTCAACATAGATACCCGGTTCAGAACCTGCACCTGCGTTTTCAACTTTCTTCTTTTCGTTTTCGTCGGTGATGGTGTTGAGGATAGCCATGCGGATCGGACCAGAAGTCTTAGCCGTCACGCGGATGTACTGGATGCCGAGAGTCTTGAAGTTGACACCGCAGGAACCATCGTTCTTGCATTCGTCCTTCTTGAAGGAAACTGCAATACCAGCAGACGGATACTTGAGCGTGCCAGCCTTAGCAGCTGCTTCAGTCCATTCCGGTTCCGGACCGATTTCCATAGAAGCGCGAGCAACGATAGAACCATCATCAAGTCTGTAGAGCGGAGATGCGCCAGAATCCGGGACCATCTTGGTGCCGATACCGAGCTTGTCGTGGTATGCACCCCAGTTCCAGAGACCAGAGACAGCAACAGTCGTATCACCGAATGTCAAGTGTTCACCTTCGCCTTCGCTGATGGACGGAGCCTTAGACGGGTCCGGTGTGAACGGAGTGAAACCAGTGGTATTGTAGAGGTTCGGCATGTTACCCGTCACGAGGAGGAGGTAGAGCATGTTCAAAGTAGCCGGATAGTACTTTTCACCAGCAACAGAGCCTTCACCGCAACCCTGAGCGGTAGCGCAGCTTGTCTTTTCCTTGAGAACCTTGTAAACCGTACCGAGGTAGGTTTCAGCTTCCTTGCTGTCGATAGAAGACGTTGCAAGGCCGAGACCACCGGAGAAGGTAGAAGAAACGAAGCGACGGATATCGCTGTTATCAATATGATAAGCACCACCTTCGTACTTATAACCGGAGTTCACGCCACTAGCAGTGCGGGTTTCCGGGATAAGCCAGCTAACAACTTTCTTGTTGAATGCCTGAGCCTTGGTATCGCCGTACCAGTAATAAGCCCAAGCCATACGCCACGGCGTACGAGCAGCGTCATCGTAGAAACCGATATCGTTAGAAACGGCTGCAGATGTCAAAATCGGCTTGTGGGAGTTCCAGTCGCACCAGTCCGGCACAAGACCAGTCTTGGAATCCTGGCAAGCGTTCAAGTCAGTATAAGCCTGAGAGATAACACTAGACCAAGAACCGCCAGCAACGTCCTGGAAAAGCTGGAAGTTGGCAGTCGTTGCATAGCTCGGGTTGAAACCGTCATTCCACTGGTTACCCGGCTTAATCTTGCCGCCATTGATGTCGTTGGAAGCAATCCAAGAAATGAGGGACTTGCCTGCAGAGAGGTAAGAAGCATCATTCCACTGCTTGGAAGCCATCACGAGAGCGAGAGCAGCGTCAAAGTCAGCGTCAGATGCCGTACCGGAACCGCCATTGCAGCCGATACGCCAGTTCATGCCACCGCCACCAGCGCTATTGCTTGTCCATGTGTTGTAAAGTTTCTTGAAAACATCCTGATCGTCCATGTAGACGGAAATCAACATACCGTATGCAATAGCTTCAGAAACGGTAGAGCAAGTTCCTTCCGGAGCAAAAACCCAGCCCTGGGAAGCATCGTACCAGGCCTTCTTCCATGTCTGGTAGTGAGTCTTGATCATATCCGTATCGGCATATTCAATAATCTTGCCGTGCGGATACTTCATGTTCTGCGGGAACGGGAACTGTCCAGCAGTAGCCGTTACTGCAGCGAATGCAGCAAGGCCAAACATAGCTTTAACCAAAGTCTTCATATGAATTCCTTTTAAAAAAAGATTTCACCCATCCAACCTAAAAGATAGTTTGATACTATATAAAAAATCAACCCTTCTTTTGTAAAAGGATTGACATAATGCGTAAAATCACACGAAAAGTGTTCTTAAAACGTTCCTGTTCAGCGAGTTACGTTAACTTTTCTTTGCATTACTCTGTTCATCGTCTCTAGGACTTTCGCCACCACGAACGGTTTTGGCAAATGATCATCCATTCCGGCATCGAGAGACTTTTGGCGGTCTTCATCAAACGCATTTGCCGAAAGTGCAATAATTGGAATTTTTGCTTGCGGGTAAATCTTTCGGATGGCCTTCGTCGCCTCGTAGCCATCCATGACTGGCATCTGGACGTCCATCAGAATGCAATCGTAAAAATCCGGAGAATGTTCACGGACACGTGTCACGGCCTCGAGGCCATTTTCGGCGATATCCACACTCATTTCGGCATCTAGCAAAAAGTCCTGCGCAACTTCCCTATTGAATTCGTTATCTTCAACAAGCAAAACATGCTTGCCTTTCAAAAATTTACCTTCGTCGAGCGTATTCATTTCGCCATGGTCCAAGGCAACGTCGCTTTCTGTCGCTATCTTGAACTGGATACGCACATGAACAGTCGTCCCAAGCCCAATTTCGCTTTGGATATCAATTTCTGCACCGATCATATCGGCAAGGCGCTTTACAATGGACATTCCAAGCCCAGTTCCCTGCAAGCGGCTTTGCGTTGAATTTTGCTCGCGAGCGAATTCTTCGAAAATGTGTTCCAAAAACGCCTTGGACATGCCAAGCCCATTGTCGCTAATTTCAAAGTCAAATACAGTATAGCCATCTACTTGGCAGGGCAATTCTTCTACCGTAAAGACAACGCGGCCCCCATAAGTCGTAAACTTTTCGGCATTCGATATAATATTATACAGAATCTGGCGAAGGCAGTTCACATTCGCCATGACGAACTTATTCTTGACTTCCGAAAAGTCCCAAATAAACGAAAGATTCTTTTGACTCATCATGGGAACAAAACTTTCGCAAAGTTCCGTCATGCACGACGGCAAATTCATCATCCGTTCTTTCAGCATCAGCTGCCCGGACTCGATTTTCGCCATGTTTAGCACTTCTTCGATCAATTGGAGCAAGTAACCGCCCGATATGCGGATTTTCTTGAGCGCATCCTGAACATCTTCAGTATTTGTGATATGGCGTTCTGCACGATCGGCATAGCCTATAATTGCATTCATCGGCGTTCGGATATCGTGGCTCATGTTGAGAAGGAACTTCGATTTGGCCTCTTTGGCCTCGGCGGCAAAAGCATTCGCCTCGCGCAATTTATAATCCAATTCATTTTGGCGATATTTCAACTTGCGCCTAAAACCAAGCCATACGAGCGATGCAATCAAAGCCAATCCCAAAATTCCAAAGACTAAACCAAAAACAGCCACAATGCGGGAATGAGCATGCAACAATTCACCCGAATAGTTCGGCATTCGAAATCCCGCATACTTTACCACCTTTGCACGGACAACCTTAGGGGATAACGACAACACTCCCTTTGTCAAAATGGAAGCGAGTTCACGCGGAGCGCTCCTCGGCACAGCAATGCTCATTCCTTGTAACAAACTATCATAGCCGGCAAGCACTTGATCGTGCAAGTACTCCGGAGTAAACACCCACGCATCATCGTCACCAGTTATACCATAGCGGCCATCAAGCACAACCAAAGGTTTCTTTGTATCGTAGGTCATGACAAATTCATACTTCAAGCCATTGTGAAGTGCAATTTCGGCAAATATGTCGAGCAAAATACCTTTCGGCATGCCGTCATCGATAAACGCATACGGGAACACCGCATTGCGGACTGTCACTTTAAGCATGCGGTCGTTACCGCGAAACTCCTGCAAAAAAGCGCGTTCCCGTTCCGAAAGTACTGACAAATCCAAAGTTTCATCGCCAAAGTACTTGCTATTCATCTGGCTTTTCCAGTTCGGTTCTATCAAATTCATTTGCTGAATTGCATAATTGATTTCATTCAGCAACGTCGAATCTGATTTGCGAACGGCAATGCAATCGGAGCTGGGGCCAATAGGCAACGAGAACGCGAATAGGGATTCCAATTCCTTAGACTTGTTTACCGGTAGGACAATATCGACAGCACCGCTTTCGAGCCTTTTCAGCATTTCGTCACGAGACTTGCGGCCATAGGTAAAATCAAAATTCAAATTTGCATAGCGGGACATGCGGCGGAAAAGTTCATAGCCATAGCCATTTTTTTCTCCATTTTCCGAAATTTCATAGTAGCCGGAACTAGCATAAAACCCCACATTAATTTTTTGTGGTGCAGCAAAGGCTATTCCCCCCAGCAACAATAAAATCGGCAAAATGAAGATTTTTGCACGCATAAGCAAACATCCTGTCCAACAATCTTACATTTATATTACAGAATATATACAATTTTTATAAAAACGGCAATATTGAACATTTAAGCACAATATTACCGCCATTCGAGCGTACAATTATTTCAACGAGGTTACATTTTTCTTACACTAAATGTGCGAAATTATATACATTTAATATGTATTGTATTTGGGTTTTAAAGGAATGCGTATATGGATGAAAAGCGCCCTCTTATACTGATTGTTGACGATGTGGCCATGAACAGAGCCCTGTTGTCCGACATACTCAGTGACAAATACAATATCATCGAGGCGCAAAACGGAAACGAAGCTCTGCTCTTGCTCAGAGAACGGACATCCGAAATTTCACTCGTACTCCTCGACATCGTAATGCCCGAAAAAGACGGCATGGAAGTCCTCGCCATCATGAACAAGAACGGCTGGATTAACGAAATTCCGGTCATCATGATTTCTGGGGAAACAGCCCATTCGCTTATTGAAGGCGCCTACATGCTTGGCGTTACGGACTTTATCGGGCGACCTTTCGACGAGATGGTGCTCAAGAATCGAGTAAACAACACTATCCGCCTTTACCGGAAGCAAAAGAATCTTTCGGACCTCGTTTTAAATCAGATTTACGAAAAGACCCGCAACAACAGCATGATGGTCACCATGTTGAGCCACATCGTAGAATTCCGCAACGGCGAAAGCGGAATGCATGTACTCCACATCAACACCATCACCGAAATGCTCTTGCGCGAACTGCTACGCCAGTGCAAACGGAACAACATCACAAAGTACAATATCAACAAGAACGATATCGGAATCATTTGCACGGCGTCATCCATGCACGACATCGGGAAAATCACGATTCCCGATGAAATTTTGAACAAGCCCGGCAAACTCACGCCCGAAGAATTCAACATCATGAAAGGGCATACCGTAAACTGCGCCCAAATGCTGAACGCAGTCCCCATCGGAAAAGATGAACCCTTGATGAAATACGTCTACGAAATTTGCCGCTGGCACCACGAACGCTGGGACGGCCGCGGCTACCCCGATGGTCTCAAGGGCGATGAAATTCCTATAGCGGCACAAATCGTATCTATCGCTGACGTGTACGATGCCCTCACAAGCGAACGTTGCTACAAGCATGCATTCACGCACGAAAAAGCGCTCGAAATGATCCACAACAACGAATGTGGCGTGTTCAACCCGCTTTTGATACAATGCCTCGACGCCATAGCCGACAAGCTTGTGATTTCGCTACAGACGTTCGACTGGAGCAAGCAAGCCGACAAGGATTTCTTCTATATCGCCGACGCCATGATGAATAGCAGCCAGCATCCCATATACAACCAGATGTTTAGGCAGTTCATCGATGAGCGCAAGAAATCGCATTTCTTTGAATCTATGCTCGACGGTATGCTCTTTGAATACTCCTATACACCTGGCGTAATGAAGTTGTCTTCAAAGGCATCGAAGATTCTTGGACTTCCAAGAACTATCGTTGATGATTTTACCCCTAGCGATAACGAACAAAACAGCGCCGCAACAGAAAACCTGAAAATTATCCAAAAAATTTTACGGCGCCAGACAACCCCCAAAGAAAAGCCGACTATCATCAAACAGGCTTTCAACATAGACGGCAAAAGCACACCTTGCAACGTCAAGGTGCTACAGATATGGACCAAAGGAACGAACGAAGCCCCAGCACTCACTTCTGTATATGGACACATTGATATAATTCATTAAAAAAGGATGTTTGTTATGACTCTCTCTGAATTTTACAGCTCTCTCGGTGAATCTCTGGATGAAGTACTTGAACGTCTCCGCATGGAGTCCCGTATTGTGAAATACTTGGGACTGTTCCTCAGTGACCCCAGCTTTACCGAACTCAAGACCGCCTTTGACGGGAACGACGCAAAGACGGCGTTCCGTGCAGCCCATACGCTTAAAGGTGTTGCAGCAAACCTCGGCCTGAACAAGCTCGCCTCTTCTAGCAGCGAGCTTACCGAAGATTTGCGACCGGGAGAATTTACTGCAAATTCTCAAGCACTTTTGGAAAAGGTAGAACTGGACTATACCGTCGCTGTCGGCGGCATTAAGCAGCTTACTGCCTAAATTCTATTTCTTGAGGAATTTCTTTAGGGCGTCATCGAGTTGAGCGATGACAATCGGCTTTGCCAAATGACCGTCCATACCCGCCTCAAAGGACTTGCGGCGGTCTTCATCAAATGCATTTGCAGAAAGTGCGATAATCGGAATTCGTTTGTCGGGGAACATTTTACGGATGGCACGGGTAGCTTCAAAGCCATCCATCACCGGCATCTGGATATCCATCAAAATGCAATCGTAATAATCAGGGCCCTTTACTTTCAAACATTCCACAGCTATAGAGCCATCGGCTGCAGCTTCAACAATCACGCCCGCGCTTTCAAGAACATCCCTTGAAATTTCAAGATTCAGTTCGTTATCTTCAACCACGAGAACCTTGAATCCTTCGAAAGAAACAGATTCACGTTCGGAGTGCACAAAACGAACCTGTTCAACGACTTCCGGATTTTCCTGGATGCGCATGGGAATACGAATCGTAAACTTGGAACCTTCCCCAACCTTACTTTCAACATCTATACTGCCTTCCATCATATCGACAATGCGCTTTGTGATGGCAAGCCCAAGGCCTGTTCCCTGTTGCTTACTGACCGTAGATGTTCTTTCACGAGAAAATTCATCAAAGAGATGTTTCAGGTATTCCGAACTCATGCCGATACCCGTATCCTTGATGACGAATTGATACATTCCGTATCCTTCGCGGTCCGAAGGAACCTCACTAATATCGACATTTACAGAGCCACCCGACGGGGTGTACTTTACCGCGTTAGAAACAACGTTGATGAGCACTTGGTTCATGCGCAAGAAATCAACGTAGACATAGCGGTTCTCGACATCGTGACGAACAAATTCAAACTTGACATTTTTCTTTTCGGCGAGCGACTTGAGCATCGGGACAACGTCATCGCCGTTTTCATCCAAATTGACCGGATTCAAGTCCAATTCCACCTTGCCGCTTTCAATACGAGACATGTCCAGCACATCGTTAATCAAAGACAAAAGGTGTTCGCTCGAAAGTTTAGACTTGTTCAGGTAGTCAAGCGCCTTTGTTTTGTCATCGATGTTTTTTACGGCCATGTCGGTAAAGCCAATCATCGCATTGAGCGGTGTGCGGATATCGTGCGACATGTTGAAGAGAAACGCACTCTTGGCCTTGTTTGCAAGTTCTGCTTTTTCAAGGCTCGCCATTTCTCTTTTTGTTTCGGCATCGACACTATGGAAACCCGCAATCACGTGATTCTTGGAATTTTCATCCTTCACGAACTTAATTTGGTAGTAAATATCTTCGCCATCGATTTGCAACCTGAAATTGACGAAGTACATGTGTTCGCGCTCGACCATTTCGAGAACCTTCGCCGGTTCTGTCGCCGCACAAAAAGTTTCACGGTCGCTAGGATGCACAACGGTATTGACCAGGAGTTCCAAGCGCTTGCCAAAATTATCAATTTTAGACCATCCCGGTATAAATTCATCGAACACCGGATCAAAGCGATAATGAGCCTCGGAAAGCGTTTCGTAATCAACGTACACCACGCAACCAAAGTCATCGGACAAACCAGAAATCACAGCCATGTCTCGAATCGAGATTGCCTTACGTTCGGCCTTCGCGGTTTCTTCTTCGTCTACGTTTTCGAGAGTCACCACAATGTGGTTGTCGGAATCAGGGGTTTTCGCAGCCTTCAAACGATAATAAACCATCCGACCATCAATAAAGAAACGGAACGCAACAGACACTGCACGGTCATTTTCGAGACCATTCAAAAGTTTTTCTTTATTGATAAAATCCTTGACGGTATCCCAGTCTTCCTTGCAAACAACTTTCTCTAGCGCTTGTTCAAAGCCCTCAAAAAAATCAGTAATGTTTTGGAAATCAAGAGTTTTAGCCACGCCTTGCGCGTTAAATTCAATAAAAGAATTATCGTTTATATTTACGTAATAAATGTTATCGAAGCCATCACCAAGCGTATTTGCAATGTCGGAATACTGGTCCAGTTCACGCAAATGCATCTTGAATTCAATCTGTTCGGTAACATCGGTGCAGCACCCTTCAAGGCGGACTCCGCGAGTGTATTCATTATTTCGGCCACCATGGCTCCGCAAGAATATAATTCCGCGGGACTGGTGGTTCCAGGCGTACTCGAGTTCCGACATTTCGCCACGAGTCATCATGTCGATAGACTCGGCAAACTCTTCGTAATACGAGAGGTCGATGTTATTGCACCATAAATTGTAAAGATCTTCAGGGAGCGTTTCGTCGGGAAGTCCAAGAATTTGGAGGAAGGCTTTATCGGCATACATTCTGGGAGGTTTGCCGTCATCAAGCTCAATCGTCCACAAGCCGAGGCCTGCACTAGAAAGAATCGCATGCGTCAAGTCTGACGATTCAATACAGTCCATGATTTGCAGATCCTCCGACAAGAATATCCCTTCCAAACAACCATTAGCGGTTGCCCTATAGTATAAAATACACTTATTTTTAGGACTTGTTTGAGGAAAGACAAATAAAGTCTTGGATTTTAGGGATATTTAGCTGGTCGAACTTAGATAGATTGCCGCGCTTCGCTCGCAATGACGTGGATGCAGCCATCTAAGTTCTAGACTTTGCTTTCTTGCGGCGCCAGACTTTAAATTCCATGTACAGCGTGCTGACCGTGTAAATGAAGATGAGCAAAAGAATGGTATTCTTCGGACGGTTCAAGTTACAGATACCCCATGCAAACGTAATGATAGGCAAATGGATCAAATACGGGTAGAACGACGCGCGGCCGATATGGCGCACAAGCGGAATGCAGAAAAATCTCGCCAAGAAGCCCTTGCCCGAAAGGAGGCTCACCACAAACATGCCGTAAATAAAAATCGGTAGGCTATGATGAATAAAGTAATTATATCCGGGATTGGCATCGGGCCGCATCAAAAAGAGACTTCCATAAAGAGCCAATAGCAATATTGCCTGGGCAATACCGCTCACAAAATTCTTTTTGAGAAAATCAAACACGCCCTCGTTATACAGGCGATAAAGCACCATGCCAAACAAATATTCAAAAACGCGGACCGGCGCAAACATGTGGAAGAAGCGGTACTTTGCATCAAATCCATCAAACCAGAGATTGCCCGAATTGCCATACACGATAGCCCAAAGAATTCCCGGAATGAACACCGCCCCAAACAGCACCCAAAGCGTACGGCGGTTCTGCTTGATCAGCCAACGGCTGAACCACGGCGTAATCGCATAGCACAGGAAAAAACTTGTAAGCGACCATGAAGGCTCATTCAATTTCATGCCGAGATCGGGAACAATCGACCACGTCAGCGTGAGATGCATGAAGAGGCTGCGCCACGGGTGGAACATCTTCGAAAGCCCCGCCGATGCACAATCGCCAATTTCAGAGAGTGCAGGCAAATGCGTGTAGCCGCTCATCTTGAACATCACCAGTACAAACATGAGGAGCGTCATGAAGAAATGCAAGCGATAAAGCTTTGCAATGCGGCTAAACATGAAGGGGATTACAGGGATTCTGCGATCGGGGTCGCTATACTTGCTTGCAAAAAGAAAACCCGCCAACACATAAAAAATTCCCGCTGCAAAAGCCGGTGCCGAAATAATGGGCATTACCCATTTGCAATCGGACATGTACATGAGGGCGTTGGAACTGCCCAAATGAAGCATGACAATGTTAAGGCTTGCAAGCAGGCGCAAGCCATCGATAGCGGGAAAGTAATTTGCGGATTTCGACATTTCAGGGATAAAAAATAGAAAAACGTGCAAAAAACAGGGTTTAGGCAAAAAACGCGACAATAAAAATACCACTTTAAGTCGTTTTTTCTTAAATTAATACTACACTGCGTTTTGACTTTCCAGACGCGCAACACGATATAAGCCAATGAGTAACGAGAGGGCAAAAATATTAATCGTCGATGATGACGCGATGAACAGAGTCGTTCTTTCAGACCTGCTCTCGGACGAATATGATATCATCGAAGCAAAGGGCGGCGACGAAGCCATCGAGATTCTCGAAAAGATGGCTAAGGAAATCACGCTCGTCTTGTTAGATATGGTTATGCCAGGACGCGACGGGCTCGAAGTCCTCCAAGTTATGAACGAAAAAGACTGGATCAAAGGGACTCCTGTCGTGATGATTTCGGCCGAGACCTCAAGCCCTCACGTGGAAAAAGCTTTTGCACTTGGCGTTACCGATTTTATTTACCGCCCGTTCGACCAAATGGTCGTGCAAAACCGTGTACGCAATACCATCGGGCTATACGTGAAGCAGATGCAGCTTTCGGAACTTGTCACGGACAATATTTACGAAAGAACGCGAAATAGCGACATGCTGATTTCCATCTTGAGCCATATCGTTGAATTCCGCAACGGCGAAAGCGGCCAGCATGTTCTGCACATCAAAAAGATTACCGAAATTCTTTTACGCGCATTGCTCGCACGCACCAGTGAATACAATTTTACCGAAGATGAAATCGACTCTATCGCCACAGCATCTTCGATGCACGATATCGGTAAAATTACGATTCCCGACGAAATTTTAAACAAGCCCGGCAAACTCACGAAAGAAGAGTTCGATATCATGAAGCAACACTCCATGAATGGCGCCAAGATGCTCGACGCCATCCAGTTCTTCAAGAAAGAACCTCTGATGAAGTTCGCTTACGATATCTGCCGTTGGCACCACGAACGCTGGGACGGCCGCGGCTACCCCGACGGTCTCAAAGGGAACGACATTCCCATTAGCGCCCAGGTGGTTTCCATTGCCGATGTTTACGATGCACTGACAAGCGAACGCTGCTATAAAAAGGCGTTCACCCACGAAAAAGCACTCGAGATGATCCGCAACAACGAATGTGGCGTGTTCAATCCGTTGCTTTTGGAATGTCTGGGCGATGTCGCTGATCGTTTACCGCAAGAAATCAACGACCAGCGCACGAACAACTTGAGCGAAGCGGAATTTTCGAAAATCGCAAGGTCCATTTTCGAAAGCACCGAAGACGATACAAACAATATCATTGCCGAACAATACATAAACGAACACAAAAAAAGCCTTTTCTTTGCTTCCCTGCAAAGAGGGGTTACGTTCGAATACACCTACGAGCCTTCGCTCTTAAAGCTCGAAACCAAAAGGGCTAAGGACTTAAGCTTTCCGAAGACGATGGTCGAACCGGAAAACAATCCTGATTTTTGGAACATCTTTGGGCGAGAAAACTGGGATGAGTTTGCAAGACTATTGCACGATCCGCAGCTCAACAACGATTCCTTTATTTTCAACAGCGATATGAGAATCAAGGGACAAAAGAAGCCGTGCAAAATCAAGGTTCAACAGAACTGGAATAGGCGCGACCCGGAGAATCCGGAACTTATTTCTATTTACGGGTGCGTGGAATTTATTAAATAAGAAGATTCCTAAAGACTTTCTTGAGTTTGTCAACATCGATGGGTTTGGCAACGTGTTCGTTCATGCCTGCATCTAAGGCGGCCTTACGGTCTTCTTCGAACGCATTGGCAGTCATTGCAACTATCGGGACATTTTTGAAGTATTCATGATGCAAAGCCCTGATGCGGCGTGCGGCTTCGAGGCCGTCCATAACCGGCATTTGCACATCCATCAAAATTAGGTCATAGACATTTGGCTTTTCGGCACAGAGCATTTCTAGAGCAACACTACCGTCTTCGGCATAATCTACAGCAAAGCCCATCTCCTCCAAGACGCTTTCTGCAATTTCACGATTCAGTTCGTTATCTTCGACGAGAAGAATTTTCTTTCCCGAAAAATCAACGCCCTTTTCATCAACCTTTTGGGGGTCGTCTTTCATAACACCAATTGCACGTGCCAAGACATTATGCATTTCGGTAAAGAACAACGGTTTACTCATAAAGTCTGTCACGCCGGCATCACGAGCGGCGTTTTCTATATTCGTCCAATCGTAAGATGTCATGATGATAATCGGATTTTCGCTATTCGAGATAGAACGTATTTGGCGCACCATTTCGACACTTTCCAAATCCATCATGGAATCGTCGATAAAGATAACCGCAAAGTGTTCATGGCGTTCTACAGCTTCTTTTACTCGTAATACAGCCTCTTTGCCATACATCGTCCATTCCGAACGTAAGCCCAAGCGGCGCAATAAGTTTGTCGCGCTGGAACATGCATTGTAATCGCGATCAACGACAAGAGCACGTGCATTCTGCAAAGATTCAAGCATCGAAAAGTCGACCGTTGAATCTTGAATTTTCAACTTGAGACGGACGGTATATTCCGTTCCCTTTCCAGGGGCACTCACGACATCAATCGTTCCGCCCATCATGTCTACAATTTTCTTTGTAATAGACATGCCAAGCCCGGTGCCTTGCGTCTTAGAAAGCGTTGACGTGCGTTCACGTTCGAACGGTTCGTACAAGACCTTCAAGAATTCAGGGCTCATGCCGATTCCATCATCCTTGACATGGAATTCATATGATGCCGTTTTTTCGTCCTTGCCGGTCTGGCGCACAAACACATGGATATTTCCACCTGCGGGCGTAAACTTGACAGCGTTCGAGAGCAGGTTAATCAGCATTTGGTGCAAACGGAGTTTATCGCAAATAACATATTCATTTTCGATATCAAAGCTATCCGTATAAAGGTTCTGCTGTTTTACCCTGGCCTGCCCTAGAACAATCGTATTCAGGTCATGCATAATTTCGGACAAGCTGCAATTAACTTCTTCAAGGCGAATCTTGCCTGATTCGATACGGCTCATGTCGAGAATATCGTTGATTAGCGAAAGCAAATGCGTGCTAGAAACAACCGTTTTGTCCAAATAATTCTTGACTGTCGAAGGATCATCCAAGTTATTCAACGCTAAATTAGTAAACCCGATAATAGCATTCATCGGCGTGCGAATATCATGTGACATGTTCGAAAGGAACATGGTTTTTGCCTTGTTTGCAGACTCGGCTTGAACTAGCGCCTTTTCTAAAAGCACTTGCTGTTGCTCGAGCGCTATTTTCTGCTCTGCAATTTTGGCATCGAGTTCCATCTTTTGCGCCGTCACATTGTCAATGAACATAAACGCCAAAATAAAGCTTGTCGGAATGCCATTTTTACGTTCAATCACAAAAGTAGTTGCACGGCGCCATTCCCCTTTTAGGGCCCTATAGTTGTATTCGCGTTTATCATCATTTGCCAAGTACGAACGCATAAATTCGACATTCGCCATGTTCACCCAAGTTTCGCGGAACTCCGGCAAAACAGCCTTGCTAAATTCGAGAACTGCACTGCTGTATTTTCTATAACCGCCATAGGTACTTCCTTTTTCATAAATGGTCGACTCGCGGACGCCACGGATGGTATCATCTTCAAGATTTACAAAATAAACACCAAAGTAATCTTCATAGAGCCTACTATCGACATAGCGGTTCAGAATTTCGGCATCCTTGTCGGCAAATCCTAGCACAACGGCACGCGGTTTTCCATTTTCGGGCCCGACTTTCACGAACTTCATTTCGCAAAAACGCGCAACACCACTTTCATAACTGCGGTACTGCGTAATGAACGACTTTTGCAATGCCAACTGGGCCTTGATTTTTTCGATAGATCCCGCTTCAAGAACCATTTTCTTGTCGAGTTCATAGACAATACTATCAACATACATCTTGAATGCATCGGAATAGTGGATGCCGCTCGAAAAAATCGTTCCGAACTTCGATTCCGTATTTGCATTCATCGTGTACGGCGTGAGGCTATCCGTTTCAAGGTCAATGTAATAGACTGACGAATATTCCGTCGCAAGCACTTTAATGATATCGAAATTGCGCTCCATATCGCGTTTGTGTTCTTCTCTTGCAACGACTTCCTTATTGACATTTGCAACAGCAATTATGATATGGTCGTCTGCAGCCTTAGACCAAAGAACCTTGAGACGATAATACTGCGGTTCGCCATCGACAATAAGCCTGTACTCTACAGAAAAGGACTTATCCCTAGCCAACTGGGATAGCAAATAGTCCTTTCTCATAACAGAAGACAGTCTTTCGACATCTTGCGGATAGATAATCTTTTTGATGTCCCTTGCACATTCATCGAAAAAATTCTGACCGGACAGCAAAAGCTTTAGCTTGATATAGCTGTCTTCCTGATTGAATACGTCGTACGATTCGTCTTTCAGGTTCACGTAATAAATGATTTCGTATTCAACACTCAACGCATTCGCGATTTCGGAAAACTCGCGGTTTATCACCCCCGTACGCATTTCCTCGTCGCAGTCGGCGACACCAAGCACTACCGTAGATGTATTTTCATCGGATATCCGAACGAACTTCATTTCGAAATAACGGCCATTTTTTTGGCGGTAGTTAATTTCAAAATGGCGAACTATCGAGAGCATTTTTCGAATATTCTCGATTGACGCCATGGATAACAGGCGTTTGGCATCTTCTTCGCACACAATTTCTTTGCAGTATCGTTCTAGAGCATCGGAATACTTTGTATCTCTGCGGATTTTCTTTTCGAATCCACTTTCAGTCTTGGACTTGATATAAGAAAGCATCTTCTCGGTATCAAGTTCGATGCGATAAAGCACACTATATTCTGCAGCGAGCGCCTGAATGATGCGGTTACTTTCATCAATTTTCATGCGTTTGCGGATTTCATCATCCACATTCAAAAAACAGAAGGCAATGTGGTCTTCGTCGCGCCCCCGAGTCACCTGAATTTTGCAATACCGTTCTTTACCGGTGACAACTTCGCGCACCACGTACGAAAAACTGCTTTCTTTTTTAAGGCGTTCGCGGATATATTCTGCCGATGAAATATTTTTCAGTTGCTCACGGTCATCGGGATGGACATCTTCGGAAATAAACTTTTTTATGGCTTTTACGGCATTTTCGCCATTTCCATACTTTTTTTCGAGCCCTTTTCTGCGATAGTAAACAACATACGTGTAGTCCAATAAGTTTACATAATATGCAGAAATAAATTGCTCATAGAAAATATCAGCAAATAATTCGGCATATGCAGCTTGATTGTTACTATCACTCATTTTTGCTCCCGCTCTGCATTTAAATAAAATACATCATTTTTTCCAAGAGGAACAAAAAAAAGAACCTTCGAGGGGTTATCTCGAAGGCCTTTGGGTATAAACACCCTTTTTGGGGGAGTTCTGTGGATTAGAGAAACTTAGCGAGCGACACGGACCGACTTCACGGCACCATTCTTGACGGATCGGAGCAAATAGATGCCCTGAACCTTGATTGCACTCGTATTTTTGAGCGTTTCTACGGCTTCATCCATACTGTAGGCACTCATACGGCCGATACGGACACCGTTCACGTCAAAGACATAGTAGTCGCTGACTTCCGGAGTTTCATAGCTAACCTGAGTCTGGATGGAGATAGGCGGTTCATCACCCTTCGTGAAGTTGATGTAGTCAATATCAAAGTATTGTGCCGTCACATCCATACGGAGAATATGCTTACCGGCCGGGAGCGTCACCTTTTTCTTCACATCAATGAAGTCGTCCCAGCTTGACCCAGTAACATCGAACTCACCGACAGACTTTCCATCAATGGAGAGCTTGAAGGAGCCAGTTCCATCAGCAGCGACAGAAGCCGTTGCCGTATATTCGCCAGCTTCTGCGATGTCGACAGAATATTCCAGCCAGTCACCAGTCGTGTTATAACCAACAATCTTTCCGGTTGCCTTACCGTAGATGTCGACATCGGCGGCATCGCTCTTGCGGTAGTCGGAATCACCATGGTTTTCAGGATCGCCATCGCTGTAAGACACGTTGCTTACGCCATCGGTTTCACCGACACCGGTAATATCAAAGTCTTCGACTTCAATCTTGCCCGGGATTGGCAATGCAGCACCCTTGAACGGCTTGCGCGGCACTGGCTCAGGCGGTACATACGGAGCAAAGAGGCCCGTGTTGTCCTTGCCATCCTTGAGGTGCTGCTTGAAATAGTCCTTGAGCCAGGTCATTGCCGGACGGTCATTACCGTTCTTGATAAGGCCGGAGTTACCATTCGTGGTCCAAGTAGCGCCATAGACATAGCCCCAGAGGGTAATGCCTGCAACCTGCGGAGATTCCCAAAATGCCGGGATCTGTTCAGAATAACGCTGCTTTTGCTGGCTATCGTTATCCGTACCGATATCGTATTCGGTAATGAAGAGCGGCATCGGTTCGCCCTTGCCATTCTTCACGCTATTCTGGATTTTGTTCAAGGCGTTCTTGAAATCGCTGGCGTTCATGTCGGTCAAATCATGGGCCTGCTGGCCATAAGCATCAACCGGAGCGCCCTGTTTCACGAGCTTGTTCACAAGGTCAATACCTTCGTTAATCTGCCATCTGAAAGTATTGTAGTCGTTATAGATAAGGATAGCCTTCGGCCAGCGTTCACGAGCCATCTTGAATGCCGTTACCACGAATTCGTAGTTGCCGTTATCGCCACCGAGAGCAGGAATGATGTTGTTGTTCTTGCCGTAACCGGAATGATAGCTGCCACCCGATTTAATGGCTTCGTTCACCACGTCAATCATTTCGAGGTCGGGATAATGTTCGGCAACAGCATCAAACCATTTGGTAATTGCGGCCTTGGTATCGGCTGTGCTCAAGCCGTTGAGCCAGTTCGGGTACTGGGAGCCCCAAACGAGAGCATGGAACTTGAACTTGCCACCGTTCTTTTTGGCCCAATTGTAGCAGGCGTCGCAACCCGACTAGTTATAACGGCCACGGGTGCCTTCGATAGAGGCCCACTTACATTCGTTTTCAGCAGTAATCTGATTCCAGTAAGTGCCAAAGTCACTTTGGACTTGACCGCGTGTTGTAATATTTCCGAGGAACTTGGCACCACCATCAGCCATGCCAGGACCTGCGAATGCACTCACTGCACCACCCAATAGGGCAGCAGATATAAAACCCTTAATGAATTTTGATTTCATTTTCCACATCCTCTTAGGTTAAAACTCCTTTAACACCATTATAAACTTATTCTCATTTTTCTCAGTTTATTCTAAGAGGGGAAAATTTATCATTGCCAAAATGTCGATAAACGGAAGTTTACATTGTATTACATAAAAACGCTACAAGCAAAGCGGTCGTAGAAGCCTTATTTAAGGGGTTGCCTCCGTAAAAGGCTATCCTAATTGTTTCAACATATTATTGAGGCATTCGGGATAGGCGCTTATCTCAGAACTTAATATTGGGGTCTTTGGTTTTGGCGAGTACCGCTTGAAAACGGCTGGCCCTACAACAAACAACACTCTAATGCATGACCGCTAAATCGGTCTTGTGTATTTCAAAAAAAACGTCCAACCTATAAACTATGGGTAAATGAACCCAGAGGGTTAGATTATGCTCAAAAAAATGAGTAATAAGGTGAAAAAGGCGTGGATTTGGTTAAACAGGAATCAGAAATTGGTTCAAATCTATCTATGGATAGCTGAGCATCAGTGGGTTCCATGGTACATTTTCGATATGTTATCAAATTTATTTAGCTAAATCCAGCCAATGGAGTCCTAGTCCTTAACCTAATTAAGTTAGGTTAAGGCGGGAACAGTCACTAAATTGACAATTTTTGAATATAAATTGAGTAATGATCAAAAATAATCTTCGCCGTATTTTTACTAGTCGCGTTAACATAGTAATCTCGGCATCATAATTCCCTGTTTCAGTATTAGAACTAGAGTGTGAACCACCAACCTAGCTGGTGATTTTCGTTTATACAAGGAGATGCCCGGTCAAGCCGAGCATGACATGCATAATGGCGACCCCGCAACAAGTGCGGGGGACAATACAAAATAAACCAAAGAACCTTCGAGGGGGTTCCTCGAAGGCCTTTGGGTATTTAAGGCTCCCTTTCGGGAGTTATGGATTAGGAACTCTTTAGCGAGAGATGCGAACAGACTTCACAGCGCCATTCTGGACGGAGCGGAGCATGTAGACGCCCTGGTTCTTGATCTGGCTGGAGCTCTTGAGAATCTGGACGGCTTCGCTCATGGAGTAAGCGTTCATGCGGCCAAGACGGACACCATTTGCATCGAACACGTCGTAGCTGCTGATTCTCGGAGCCTGATAATGGGCCTTCGTATTGATGCCAATTTCCGGACCCGGTTCGTCACCACCGTTACCACCCGGATTGTCACCGCCATTGCCACCCGGATTGTCGGCAACTTCACCCTTCACGAAGTTGATGTAGTCGATGTCGAAGTACTGCTGAGTCACATCGAGGCGGAGCACATGCTTACCGGCCGGGAGCGTCACTTTTTTCTTTACGTCGGAGAAGTCATCGTAGCTGGTGCCAGAGACTTCGAATTCTGCGAGAGACTTGCCATCGAGGGAGAGCGTGAATGCGCCCGTGCCTTCGGTAGCGACAGAAGCAACAGCGGTGTAATCGCCAGCTTCAGCAACGTTGATGGTGTATTCGTACCAGTCGCCAGTCGTGTTATAGCCGAGAGCAACTCCAGTTGCCTTCTTGTAAAGGTCGGCACCGGTATCCTTGCGGTAGTCAGAGTCGCCATGGTTTTCGAAATCGTCGCCATAGGATTCATTGCTCGTACCGTCTTCATTCTTGCCCTGGCCCGGCTTATCGAAATCTTCGACTTCAATCTTGCCCGGAACAGCGAGAGCTTCGCCCTTGAACGGTTCCTGCGGAACAGGTTCAACCGGAGTGACAACGCCAGTGTTAAGGCCAGTGGTGTTCGCGCCCTTGTTCTTGGAGAGGTAATCCTTAAGCCAAGTCATTGCAGGACGGTCGCCGCCATTATCCTTGATGATACCGGAGTTACCATTGTTGATCCAGGTTGCACCATAAACATAGCCCCACAAGGTGATACCGGCAACATGTTCGTTTTCCATGAAGTAGGAAATCTGTTCCTGGTAGCACTGCTTTTGGATATTGTCGTTATCGGTACCGATATCGTATTCAGAGATGAACATCGGCATCTGGGTCTTGTTCCAAATTTCGCTAATGACACTCTTGAGAGTGTTGATGTTCAAGCAGGAACCGCCGCCACCGGTACCACCCGCGCCACCGCCTTGGCTCATCATGTCATGAGCCTGAAGACCGTAGGCGTCCACCGGAGCGCCGTTCTTCTTGATGGTGTTGATAAGATCAATACCCTGATCCTTGTTCCACTGAACGGTATTGTAGTCGTTATAAATCAAGATTGCCTTCGGCCAACGTTCACGAGCCATCTTGAAAGCGGTGGTCACGAACTGGTAATTACCGCCGTTATCGCCACCGAGAGCACCGATGATGTTGTTGTTCTTGCCGTAGCCGGAGTGATAGTTGTTGTTGCCCGTACGGATAGCTTCGTTCACCACGTCGATCATTTCGAGATCGGGGTAATGCTGCTTGACAGCGTCGAACCAAGCGGTAATCGCCTTCTTGGTTTCGTCAACGCTAAGGCCGTTCAACCAGTTCGGGTACTGAGAGCCCCATACAAGCGCATGGAACTTGAAGTGACCGCCGTTGTTCTTCGCCCAGTTATAGGCGGCATCGCAACCAGACCAGTTGTAACGACCGCGAGAGCCTTCGATAGAAGCCCACTTACATTCATTTTCAGCCGTAATCTGGTTCCACAACTTCGTAAAGTCGCTACGAACCTGGCCACGAGTAGTAATGTTACCAACGAACTTAGCTGCACCATCAGCCAAGCCCGGTCCAGCAAAAGCACTTACAGTTCCACCCAAAAGTGCTGCAGTTACGATACTTTTAATGAATTTTGATTTCATTTCCACATCCTCATAGTTAAATACCCATACAACCATTATAAACATATCCTTGTTTTAGGGGATAACCGCAAAAAGGCAAAAATTTATCATTGACAAAATGTCCATAATGGATTGTTTACAAAAAGGACCTTCGAGGGTGAACTCGAAGGTCTTTGAATAAGTAACTCCCTTTAGGGAGTTTTGGATTAGGAACTTGTTTTAGCGCGTAATGCGAACCGTTTTTACAGAGCCATTCTTGACAGAGCGGAGCATGTAAATGCCCTGAATCTTGATGGACTTCGAATTCTTGAGCATCGACACGGCTTCGTCTACGGAGTAGGCGCTCATGCGGCCAAGGCGGACACCGTTCATGTCGAAGACATCGTAATCGGCGAGTTCAGGAGTTGCCATACGAACATTCGTGCGAATGGCATTTTCCTTTTTACTTACAAAGTTGAAGTAGTCCACGTCGAAGTATTCTGCCGTAACATCCATGCGCAAGATATGCTTACCTGCCGGAAGCGTCACATCAGCAGAGACATCCTTGTAATCATCCCAGTTCGTGCCCGAAACCGGAATTTCGGCAATGGACTTGCCATCAATGGAGAGCTTGAAGGAAGCGTCTTCGCTTTCTGTTGCCACAGAGGCGGTCATGGTGTAATCGCCAGCTTCTGCGATGTTGACGGTGTATTCCAGCCAATCGCCCGTTTGGTTGTAACCTACGATAACGCCTGTAGCCTTAGCATAAAGGTCGACAGCCGAAGCGTCATCCTTGCGGTAGTCGGAATCGCCATGATTTTCGGAATCGTCGCTGAAAGAAGCATTGGTTGTACCATCTTCGTTGACACCCTTGCCTGGAACGTCAAAGTCTTCGGCTTCAATCTTACCCGGAATTTCGCGCACCTTGCCCTTAAACGGAGTTTGCGGTTCAGGTTCCACCGGAGTGAAAGTCACATCGTTCTTACCCTTGCTTAAGTTGTTTGCAAAATATTCTTCGAGCCAGTTCATGGAAGCGCGCTTGCGGCCATCTTTTTCGATGAGGCCGGTGTTTGCAACCCAGGTAGAGCCGTTGATATAGCCCCAAATGGTAATGCCTGCAACCCACGGAGTTTCCCACATGAACGGGATCTGGTTTGCATAATCGTTTTTCTGCTTGGTATCGTCCGCTTCGCCGATATCGTATTCCGACACGAGGAGCGGGAGGCCTGTCTCGTTATGGATTCGGGTCATCTTGCTTTCGAAATCAGACTTGCTCATGCCCTTGCAGTCGTGAGCCTGCTGGCCGTAAGCATCGACCGGAGCGCCGTTCTTGACAATAGTCTGGATGAGTTCGATACCTTCGTTGATCTGCCAGGAAAGCGTGTTGTAGTCGTTATAGATAAGCACAGCCTTCGGCCAGCGTTCGCGAGCCATCTTGAAAGCGGTGGTGATAAAGTCGTACTGGTGCTTGCCATTTACAACGCGGTCACCGCCGAGGGCTTCGATAATGTAGGAGCCGCCGCATTCGGTATCGTCGGTGCTGTGGCCTTCGGCACCTGCAGCAGGCTTGCCGTAACCGGAGTGGTAGTTGTTACCCGCCCAAATGGCTTCGTTCACCACGTCGATGTATTCGAGGTCCGGGAACTTGGCGGCAACGGCATCAAACCATTCCGTGATGTACTTTTTGGTGAGTTCTACGGTAATGCCCGGATTTTTCTTTTTGCAGAGGAAGTTCGGGTACTGGGAACCCCAAACGAGGGCGTGGAACTTGAAGTGGCGTTCGCCCGGTTTTTCCTTGGCCCACTTGTAGGCGCTTTCGCACTTGTCGAAGTTGTCCCAGGCGAACTTGCTTGTACCGCTGTTGCCATTAGAAAGGGAATGGATGGAGCCCCACTTACAGCCGTTTTCGGGTGTAATCTGGTTCCAATATTGAGCAAAGTCGCTACGAATCTGGCCGCCCGTAGTAATATTGCCCAGGAATTTTGCACCGCCATCGGCTAAAGCGGCATTTGCAAGAGAAGTAAATCCGGCGATGGCTACAACAGCAAGAGAAAGAGAGATTTTTTTCATAATCCTAATCCTATACCCAAAAGTTGAATACCCGTATGACTTTTTTAAACATATTCTCGTTTTTGAAAAATGCTCAAAAAACGCAAATACTTATCATTGATAAAAAGTCCATGATGGAATATTCGTAATAGAGATGCCCGATCAAGTCGGGCATGAGAGGCTTCGGCGGGCATGACAATGCTTACCTGATGCGGTGGCCGGTGAGGTCGAAGCGTTTGCCGTTTTTCTCGACGAAAAGCTTGTTATTTTGGATGCGGAGGCGGGGGGTTGCATTTTCGAGAGTGCGCGTGGAGGGAATTGCGCGGATTCCGACGGTTTCTTCGCATTTTTCACCTTCGCAGAAGCGAATATTGTCGATATTCACGTAATTGCCAACAATTTGCATTTTGAGGACGTGTTCGCCGGCTGCGATTTCGCCCAACTTGGATTGAATAGCGGAGTAATTTGACCAGTCTTCACCTTGTTTTGCGTAAATGGAGTCGGACACAGCCTTATTGTCAATGAACAATTGCACGCCAGCCTTTTCGGAAGCGGTCGCCATTTGCACTTCGACTGAGTAGGTTGCAGTCTTTGCGACATTGACCGTGTACTCAAGCCATTCGCCATCATTCGTATGACCGATGGCATAGCCTTTCGATTTATCGGCGGAATCTAAAGCGACGATATCCACAGCATCCTTGCGGTAGAAACCGCCTTCGTTGTCGGAAGACTTGTCGTAGAACGAGACGCGGCTGCCACCGAGGTCGTAGTTTTCGGCTTCGATTTTACCAGGGATTGCGGCAGGCTTGCCTGCGATTGCTTTTCCATCCGCATCAAAACCGCCAAACGGATCCTGTTGAGGAGGCGTTGTTTCAACAGTATCGGCCCAGGCCATCTGCATGCGGTCCACGCCGGACTGGTTCACAATCTGGAGCTTGGTGTTTACGCCTTCCCCGCTGCGCTTGGTCATGCTGTACCAGTCACCATCACGGAGGCCCGGCCAGTAGAAACTGCCCATTTCCCATTCGCGGAGCTGATCGGACATGCCGCGGATGTAAGCCGTGAAGTAGTTGGTGGGAGCCTTGTTGTAATCCTGATAATCGTAATGCACGCCCGCCTTGTCGCCAGGACTCATGGCGCCGCCCCATTCCGTGCAAACGGTGCGGTCAATGTACTTGCCAACCTTGCCCTTGAAGCTGTTTTTCCAACCCTGTTCGGTAGTGATGCTCATGTTCCAGAACGTGTATTCGTGAACGGCAAAGAGGCAGCCTTCAAAGCGCGGGTCGTCAGCGATGTCCGGAACGTTCCAAGCGAGGCCGGAGCCATCGAGCAAAATGTGGTCGCGCGGGACGTTCGGGAATTTCTTGAGCCAGTCCGCATAGAGATTGCGAAGGTCCGTCTTGTTATACATGTGCGGTTCGTTGAAAATTTCAAAGTAGGCGTTCGGATGGTCGCCGTATGTTTCGACGAGTTTCGCCCACATTTTCCACCAATCGTCCATGTTCTTGGGTCCCGCAGGCTGCGCGGGGCCCCAGTAGCCCATAGCCACTCGACCATGTTCAAGAGCAGCATCCAAAGCACCCGAATACATGTCAAAAGCTTTAAGAATGGTCGGTTCGTTCACCGGCATGCGCACGCTGTTTGTACCAAGCACTTCCTGGAACTGCCCGACAATACGGTCGGCAATGGCATAAGCCGATTCATGATTGTCGGAAAGGCTTAAGCCCGAAAGCACGAGGACGTCCGAGACGAAGTTGTCGCGCTTATCCGCCCAGTTGACTCCGCGGAACTGGCTTGTAACAGCGAATGAGTTTGCGCAAAGAAAAAAAGATAAACCAAGAACTCCTAACGTTTTCATAATAGCATCCTTTTTTAATCGTTCTACTAACCCACTTATAAAAGTATTCTTTGAAAGGGGCGAGCGAATATGGGGATGCTAAAATTCTTTTGTCAATTTATCAATAGGAAAAAGACTCCCTAAGGACGGGAGCCTACATACAATTGCAAGTTCTGTTAGCGATTATTCACGTTTTCTGTAATTGATTGTATAATTTTCACGTTCAAAAGAGACGTATTGCGTGCCGATGAAATTTGATGGGAGTGTCAACTCAAATTCCGAACGGCAAAAGCACATAGCCTCAAGACTATTATCTTCTATCCAAGTAGTGTCGTGCGTTACAGAGTCAACAACCGGAATACGAAGAATGTAATCGCTTGAAACAAACAATGTATCGTTACGAGTTTCGTAGAGAATCGTGTTAATTATGCAATTGTGATTCATTTCAAAAACGACGGTCGCAGAGCCATCTTCATTCATGAGAAAATCAATGGACTTATTTTCTTCTGCCGATGATTTTGCAAGCAGGTTACTGCCAAGTTCACTGCATGACTTCGATTCTTTGTAATCGGTTGTTTTACCTTTTACAGCCGATGTATTCGACGGAACACTGACTAATGAATTGTCAGCGTTAGAGTCTTCGGAGCAAGCGGTTAACAGCCCGAAACTAACGGCTATAGCGGATAAAACGAGCAGAAGGGTTTTCATGTTCATGAATTCTCAAAAAGTTACTTGGCGATATCAATATAACTTTTTTAAAGTAATATGAGCAAAAAGCCCCGAACCGTTGTGGTTCAGGGCCTTGTGAGTGAGGAGGAATGGTTTTATGGATCCTATCGGGCTTCGCCCTCCAGGATGACAATTGCGTGGATCCTCGACTTCGCTACGCTGCGCTCAGGATGACAATTGTGTATGGTGATCCCGTCCCGGCACAAGGCCGGGATGACATAAAGTGCGGGGTGACAAGCTTAACGGACAGTGAGTTTCATGGTCTTTTGCATGGAGCCGCTCTTGACGATGGCAAAGTACATGCCCGGCGCAAGAGGAGCGCCAACGCCAAATTCGGCGAGACCTTCACCGTGGCCGCGTTGCGAGCCAATGAACTTGCCGTTCACACCGACGAGATGGACAACGTAATCGTTTGCGGGAGCGTTTACCATCAAGGCAATGGATGCGTGAGAGTACGGCACGCGGCTTACGGAAAGCGAAGCATTATGCATTTTGGCCTGCGGGAGTGCCGTCGGATCAGCCTTCAAATTATACCAGTCCACATTGCAGAGGTACGTATCTTCGCCAGTGTACGTGAACGTGAGCTTTTGCTTGCCCGCCGGAAGCGTAATCTTCGTAGAAGATTCATACCAGTCGTTCCATCCCTTAGACTTTGCGGGGTCCACAGAGAGCGTTCCGAGAATCTTGCCCGTAGAATCCGTGACCGTGATGACACTTTCTTTTTCGGAGCCTGTTGCAACGCGACCCGTCAAGACGTAGCTACCTGCAGCCGGGACATTTATGTAGTACTGAGTCCAATCGCCATCGTTAATCCAACCAATGTTCGGAGTGCCAAGAGAATCTTCTTCGATTTGCACGCCGTCCATAGCCACATAGTTTTCAGCCTGAATCTTGTCCGTAATTTCAAGCGGTTCGAACGGAGCGTTCGTCACCTTGAGATTGCCATCGAATTCATAGACCTTACCAGCAACAGTTGCGGTAGAGTACTTGTTTGTACCCGAAACAACGTTCAGCGTGCTACCGACGAGAGATTTTATTGCAACATAGGTCAGCTTGCCGCCCTTCCATGCCATGGAATCGATTTCGAAACCACCGCGAGCGCGAATGCCCTTAACCGTTCCGTTTGCCCACTGCGACGGGAGTGCCGGAAGAAGATTGATTCTGTTGTTGTGGCTCTGCATAAGCATTTCGTTCACGCCAGAGACTGCACCGAAGTTACCATCAATCTGGAACGGCGGATGCGCATCGAACAAGTTATTGTAAGTCTTGCTCGGCGTGAGAAGCATGCGAATCATTCTGTAAGCATGGTCGCCATCGTGCATACGTGCCCAGAAGTTAATCTTCCAAGCGAGAGACCAACCGGTAGCATCGTCGCCACGCTGCTGAAGCGTAACGCCTGCGCCCTTGATCAAGTCTGGAGTTTCTTCAGGGGTAATCTGAGCGCTCGGGAAAAGGCCGTACAAGTGAGAAATGTGACGATTCTTGTTGTTCGGATCATCCCAATCTTGGAGCCATTCCGTAATTTGTCCGTACTTACCCGTCTTTGTCGGTGGGAGGCGCTTGACGGTTGCTTCCATCTTGGCACGGACATCTTCGTCAACGCCGAGAATCTTGGAAGCTTCAATCGTGTAGTTCAGCACATCGCGGATAATCTGGTTGTCCATCGTCGGACCAAAGCAAACGTTATAGCCACCATGGTCATTTTCCGGGGAATCGCTCGGAGCGGTGACTAAATACTTGTTGCCCGTAGTCGGTTCTTCGACGAGGCTGTTCACGAAGAAGAGTGCGGCACCCTTCATCGTCGGGTAAACATCCTTGAGGTATTCCTTGTCGGTCGGATTGTAGAGGAAGTGTTCCCAAAGGTGCGTGCTGAGCCAACCAGCGCCACTCGGCCAAAGTCCCCACGCACCGTCAATCGGAGCAGAGCGGTTCCAAAGGTCGGTATTGTGGTGTTCTACCCAGCCTTCATTTACGCCCCAGTGCACCTTGGCGGTCTTTTCGCCCTGCGGGACCATGGACTTGATTTTGTCAATGAGCGGCCAAACGCATTCATCAAGGTTACCAGATTCTGCAGGCCAGTAGTTCATTTCGAGGTTGATGTTGGTGGTGTACTTACTGCCCCAAATCGGGTTCGTGTCCTTGTTCCAGATACCCTGCAAGTTAGCCGGCTGGCCACCCTTGCGAGAACTAGCGATGAGCAAGTAACGGCCATACTGGTAATGAAGTTCTACGAGAGACGGGTCGTTCGTGGAATTGAAATTCTTGACGCGAGTGGAGGTGATATCGCCTGCGCTCTTGTCAGCCGTGCCAAGGTCGAGCTTAACGCGGTTGAAAATCGTCTGGTAATCCTTGAGATGTGCTGCAAGCAAATCTTCATAGGACTTCTTGGCAACTTTCGACATGATGTCGGAAGCGATGGCACCCGGATCACCGCTCACATCGTTATAGGACTTGAAGTTCGTCGCAGTCGTGAGCACTAGCGTTGCGCTATTTGCGCCCTGCACGTTGATGTTGCCGTTGGATACAGAAACCGTGCCACCATCGGTGAAAACGTTCAAGCGGTTCTGAAACTTGATGGAGTTGACGGTCACATCGTAAATGAGCGTGTTGCCGCTGTTCGACATTTTATTATTGCGATGCGGCGTGGTCATGGTTGCACCAAAACTCACCGAGCCATCCTTGTCCGCAGACAAGTGAACGACAATCACATGGTCCGGGTAGCTAGCGAAATATTCACGGGTATGCTTGACGCCGCCCACCGTGTAGGTTGTCTTTGCGATTGCAGTCTTGAGGTCAAGTTCACGGCGGTAATTGGAAGATCCCTTGTGCGAAGTAGAAATCACAAGATCGCCCACCGGCTGGAAACTTGCAGGCCCCGGTCCAATCATGTACTGGCTCACGATGGATTCTGCCGTGCGATAGTCGCCACGCCACAAGGCATCACGGGCATCTTTCAAATGGCTTGCCGCCCCCTGCTTGTTGTTATCGCCAGGGCCGCCCGACCAGACCGTACTTTCGTTAAGGCCGATGTAATCCTTTTCAACACCACCGTAAATAAGGCCACCCATGTAGCCGTTACCAATCGGAAGCGCGTTCGTGAATTCGGTACCGGCATCGCTATTGTACCAAAGCGTAAGCGGATTGTCCGTCGTCGCGACAGCACTTGAAAAACCTACTGCACAAGCAATTGCTGCAGTACCAAGGATACGACTTGCAAAAGATTTCTTTGTTTTAAGCATAGTGTCCTCCACTACCCTATTTAAATTCACCCTTATATAAAATACCCCTCGGAGAGGGGTTTTCATATAGGTTTAAAATTCTTCTCATTGATTTTTTATCAATAGGAAAAGGTTTATAAATGGCGGCCCCGCAACAAGTGCGGGGTGACATAATGAAAAAAGTCATCGCGGGACGTGTTGCGAGCCTCGCGATGACTGTGCTTCAATCGTTTTTATTTATTACTTCTTGACGGTGATGCGGAAGGCTTGGCCACCGTTCTTGGACTTCACGATATACACGCCAGAATTCTTGACGAGCCCAGACGTAATCGCATGGAGATCTTCGACACCGCGAGTCGTAAACGCACCGACCTTCTTGCCCTGAGCATCAAAGACATTGTAGTTCTTTTCTGCGACAGAGAGGTCACGAATCTTGCCCGGGAGCGCTACAGGAATAAGCCCTTCCGTATCAGGATTTGCACCTTCCGTAATGTCCTTATCCGGCTGATTTTCGTAAATCTTATTGATTTCATCCAGGCCGTACTTAGCAGGCGGAATTTCTTTATTCCAACCGAAGTTCTTGAAACCGAGGAGCGAGTATTCCGTCGGGTCGTTCAACTGCTTACGAACCGGAGCAATGCGGAATGCATGAGTGTATTCACGGTTTGCAGGCAAGCGGTATTGACTGAGCGGTTCAGCACCCCAGGAGTTGATGCCACCGACACCCATCTGGTGTAAATCCACTCGGAGTGTAATATCCTTATCGCGCTTGAGTTCCCACGGGAGCTTCACGTTGGTGAGCTGTTCCGGTGTGTAGTGCTGAGCACTGAATTCCATACGCGGATTACCCACAATCATGAGGCCCTTGCCCGTCTTTTCGTTCGTGAGAGTGGCCCACTTCACATCCGTGCGCTGGCCCGTTTCGCCAATTTCCATGTACATGACCGTCATAGAATCAGCATACGTCGAATAGAGTCCCATGAAGCTTCCACGATTACGTCCCATGTAGTTTTCATCTGGGCCACGACCAAAGTAACGGACCTTTTCGTAACCGCCCGGCACCGTAAAGAGCGTACCCACATTCGGGATATAACTCTTGGAACCATCCGGATTGAACGTGTAATTCACAACAATATCGCCGCTGCCATAAACAGTGTATGTCAACTTCATCTTTGAGCTGCCCACATCCGGGAATCCGAAGTTGAACGTCACCTGCGTTTCGCGAGCGGAAACTTCCTTGACTTCGGAAGTGACAGAGCGGTTGTTGCTTGCCTTGCGCCATTCGCCATGGCCACGTTCCATATTGAAGCCCTTGTCGTTATCAATCGGGGCGCGCCAGAAGTTCGGACGGCCGCCGTTCTTGATAATCGTATCGCCATCAAGAACGTAGCTTGCAAGCGTACCGGACTTTTCGTCAAACTTAATCTTGAAATCAGAGCCTTCAATCGTGAGACCATTGTTCTTAGTGACCTTGTGGGCCTCCATGGTGCTCACATCAATTTCAGTAGACCAGAGCTGGCCTAAATCAATGCCGAACTGTTCATGACCGATGCTGTAACCAGCCTTTGCCCAGAGTTCATCCTTTTTCAAGCGGAAATCGATATCCAGGAAGTACTCGGCACCGACTGTCGTTTCAATCTTCGGCATGTCAATCGTCACGGTCTTTTTCTGGTTCGGACCGATATTCATCTGGGAACCATCAATCTTGCCTTCCTTAATCACCTTGCCGTTTTCCTTGATCTGCCAGAAGGCATCGAGGAAGTCGCCAAGATTCTTGTAGAGGTAACGGCTTTCAATTTCAATCTTGCCCTTAGCGGCGTCTACGTTATGGACGCGCACCTGGCTGTACTGGTACTTGACTTCCCACATTTCCGGCTGGATTTTACGATCGGGGAACACAAGGCCGTTTGCACAGAAGTTGTCGTCGTTCTGCCAGTCGCCCCACATGCCACCAAATTCAAAGTACGGAGTTCCCTTGTGACGGAGACCCTGGTCGATGAAGTCCCAAATGAAGCCACCGAAAGCACGCGGGTTGCCGTAGAAGGCATCCATGTATTCTTGCAGGTCGCCCACGGAGTTGCCCATAGCGTGCTCGTATTCGCACAACATAATCGGCTTGTTGGCATCCCTATAATTTTGAATTGCATCCGGACCGAAGTACATCCAGCTGTTCACATCGGCATTGTTCCAGTCGCCTTCGTAATGCACAAAGCGAGTGGAGTCAATCTGGTGGGCGCGTTCACGTTCCGAGGCAAACACGTTACCGTTACCCGCTTCGTTACCGAGGGACCAGAGAATAATGGACGGATGGTTCTTGTCGCGCTGCACCATGGAATTCATGCGGTCCACAGCGGGGGCGCGCCAGTCGTCGCTATTTTTCGGAAGGTCGTTGTTGGCGCCATGGCTTTCGACGTTCGCTTCGTCAATCACGTAGATACCATACTTGTCGCACAAATCATACATCACCGGGTTGTTCGGGTAATGGGACATGCGGAGCGCATTGATATTGAAACGCTTCATGAGAATCACGTCTTTTTCCATGCGGTCGTAAGTGACTGCACGGCCGTTATCCGGATCGAGTTCGTGGCGGTCAACACCGTGGAACTTCACCGGCATGCCGTTCACGAGCAAACGCGGAGCGCCGTTTTCTTTCTTGATTTCAATCTTTCTAAAGCCAACCTTGTTACTTTCAACCTGGATAATCTTGCCGGACTCGTCCTTGAACGTGAGCACTGCGGAATAGAGGTCCGGAGTTTCGGCAGACCAGCGCTTCGGAGAAGAAAGCGGGAGATCGAAATGCACGCTCTTTTCACCAGCAGCACCAATGCCAGAAACCTTCTGGGCAGAGGGCTTGATGACTTCGGCACCGGAAGCATCGTACAAGGAAAGCTCGACAGTGTATTCGCCAGACTGCTTACCTGTAGAATTATAGACCCAAACGGTCGTCTTCAAGAGGCCATCTTTATAGTTATTCGTGAGAGTCGCATCAATCTGGAAGTCCTGAATGTGGACCTCAGGCACTGCGTAAATATAAACGTCACGCATAATGCCAGAAAGACGGATAAAGTCCTGGTCTTCGAGCCAGGAGCCGTCGCACCAGCGGAACACCTGTACGGAAATGTTATTCTCGCCCTTGCGGAGGTACTTGTTGATATCAAATTCATGGCCCGTGAACGTGTCTTCGCTATAGCCAACGTAATTGCCGTTCACCCATACATAGTAAGCGGATTCAACGCCTTCGAAGTGCAAACGGATGCGCTTGCCGTTCCAGCTTTCGGGAACCGTAAAGTTGCGGCGATAATGACCGACCGGGTTAAAGTCCGTCGGAGCGTAAGGCGCAGAAACGCGGTTGTTCTGGGACCACGGATAAATAACGTTCGTGTAAATCGGATGATCGTAGCCTAAAAGCTGCCAAGAACTCGGAACCTTGATTTTATCCCACTTGGAAACATCGTAGTTATCCTTGTAGAAATCATTGTTACGCTGGCTAGGCTTATCGACATGGAAGAATCTCCACTCACCCGAAAGCGTCTGATACCATTCAGAAGCGTGACGGTCGCCCTTCACAGCCTCTTCAACCGTAGAGTACGGCATCGAGGTCACGTGCGGATTCAACCTATTCACGCCAAAAATTCTCGGTTTGCCATTCCATTCATCGTTGGGTTGAGCAAACAAAGACGTCGCCAAAACCAAACCGGCTGACATCGCTAAAGACAAATTAATTCCGAACTTCATAGAGTCCTCCCGTTCATATTCCTGCATAAAAAATACCCCAATTTACGAGACATTTTTCATTTTAAAATCAAGGTTCTGTGGACATTTTATCAAAGGTCACGTTCGTTTAAACGCCCGTCATTACTGCAATTTGGAATGTTTTAATCTGTAGCGTCACATTTTTTGATAATTAATTCAGCAATAGAAAAAGCCCGCCAGAGGCGGGCCCAGTGAGGTTAGATAAAAAATTATAGATCCTTCGACTTCGCTCAGGATGACATTATTCGTGTCATTTCACGAGAACGCGGAAGGTCTTGGAGTGACCGAGACCACGAACCATGTACACGCCCGGAACATAACCTGCAGAGCGGATGGACTTTGCAAGGCTTTGGCCCTTAGCGTCAATGTGTCCGAGGTACTTGCCAGTCATGGTGAACACTGCGTAAGACTTTTCGGCAATCGGGAGTTCCACGCGAGCCTTCTTGATTCCAACTTTGTCATCGCAATCGAATCCCATGCAGAACTTGAACCAGTCTACATTCACGAAGTTGCCATTGATTTCCATTTTGAGCACATGTTCGCCCTTCGGGATTTCCTTGGTCGTTGCCTTGACTTCGGTATAATTAGACCAGTCTTCGCCCTTTTCAGCCTTGATGACATCGGTAATAGCCTTGTCGTCGATGTAGAACTTGACACCCACATCGTCAGAAGCTGTTGCCATGTTCACGACGATTGTATATTCAGATGCAATCTGGTTATCGACCGTGTATTCGACCCATTCGCCGTCTTCGGTGTAGCCGATGGCATAACCCTTAGACTTGTCGGTAGAATCGAGCTGGACAATATCCACTTCGTCTTCGCGATAGGCGCCGCCCTGATTAGCGCGATCGTTATCGTAGAAGGCCTTATTGTGGCCGCCCTTGTCATAATCTTCGGCCTGGATTTTGCCCGGAATTGCGGAAGCTGTGCCCTTGAACGGTTCCTGCGGAATCTTGGTTGCAGCACTTTCCATGTACCAATAGTCGAAATCAAAACCGCCCTGTTTTACAACAAAGTAGAGATCTTCGACACCGGCTGCATCCGTCAAAGCAAATGTATTTTCTTGCCAGCTGGAGCTCTTCGGCACATCAATCGTTGCAATCGTCGGACCCGTCGTAGAACCAGTATGAACTTCAAGCTTACCGCCATTACCCTTGGTGCAGATGATGATATTTTCGGCACCATCGCCCATATCCACAGAGCGAACCTTCGTGTAGAAGTTGCTGCCCATGTTGGTGAGGTAAACGTTATCGCCCTGCTTTGCCACATGCTTGATGATGGTGTATCCACCGCTCTTGTCCACATTGATGCCACCCACCCAAGACTTGGTTTCGGCTTCAACGCGTTCGAACGGGTCAAGATTCTTGATGGGCTTCTTGACGCCATCATTCGTAGACTTGATGGTCGGAATCGTACCGTCAGCATTCCAGGTAAATTCTTCAACTGCGGTAGAACGGCTATAGCCACCGCCGCTCACGTTCTTCTGGTTGTGATAGAAGAAGAAGCTGCGGCCCTTGAAGTCAATGAGGCCGGAGTGGTTCGTGAACGCAGTTCCATTGCCCTGGTCCATGATGATGCCGCCCCACTTCCACGGACCCGTCGGAGAATCACTGGTAGAATACGAGATTTTTTCAGGCACGCCATGGGAAGCATAAATCATGTAATACTTCTTGTCGCGCTTGTGAATCCACGGACCTTCGGTATAGACAGAGTTTCCATTCGGGGAAAATCCACGACTCATGTCCGTCACCTGAATTTGTCCGTCAAATTCAATCATATTCTCTTTAAGCTTAGCGTAATAAAGCTTCGGGTTGCCCCAGTAGAGCCAAGCCTGGCCATCATCGTCAATCCAAACAGTCGGGTCAATGTAATCCCAGTTCGGACCTGCAAGATGCTGACCATTACGAGCATCCTTGAACGGACCTTCCGGCTTGTCGGCCACAGCGACGTTAATAGCGCGGCCACCGCGAGTCGATTCTACAGTCACGTAGTAGTAATACTTGCCATTGCGACGAACAACTTGAGCAGCCCAGTCGCCGTTATCTTTCGCATTGCCGCCAAAGTCCTTGTTCGAAAGGATGAGCTCACCCATGTCGGTCCAGTTCACCATATCGGTGGTGCAAGAGACGCGCCAACCGTGCATGGTAAAGAAGGAACCGCCTTCGTCGTTACCCGTGTACACGCAGACGGTATCGCCAAACACAACCGGAGCCGGGTCCGGCGAATAGTACGTCTGGATAATCGGGTTCTCAGCAAGCGCATTGGACGCAAAACCAAGTCCAAACGCGAGAAGTATTTTACTTGTCATTTTCATATTGCACCCCATTTCCCAAACTATTTCACTTGGATCATTTTGCCAAAGACCTTGTTCACACTCTGGACAAAGTAGACACCAGACTTGAAGTTCTTTGCATGCATAGCCTGCATTACAGAACTTGTCGTCGGCATGCCCATCACGCGAATGACGCCCATGTGATGGCCGCGGATATCAAACACATTCAGCGTAGAGCTGCGAGAGATATCCATATTCAATCCGTAACGGACGTTCGGCTTAATCGCAAGGATTTCTTCCTTAGTCTTACCGAACTTGATCCAGTCAATGTTCAAGTAAGCACCCGTGATTGCCACGCGAAGCACATGTTCGCCAGCTTCAAGAGCGGTTGTCTTGCCTTCGACCGTACCATAAGTATTCCAGTCTTCGCCCTGCGGGGCTACAATCGTATCGCTGATTGCCTTGCCATCCATGAAGAGCTGGAAGCTAGAGCCTTCGAGACCGGTAGCCACGTTAGCGAGGAACACGTATTCACCAGCGGTCGTGACCTTCAAGGTGTATTCCATCCATTCGCCAGCCTGTGTGTAACCCACAGCGTAGCCCTTAGACTTGTCAGTAGAATCAATTTGAGTGATGTCCACGCCATCTTCGCGGTAGACGCCGCCTTCGTTCACAAAGTCCTTGTCGTTGAAGGAAACGCTCTGGCCACCTTCATCGTAGTTTTCCATTTCGATGGTGCCCGGAATGGTCATGTTTTCAACAAACGGAGCCTGCGGAACCACGTTGGAGAAGTCCGGAAGCGGAATGGTGTTGATGCGGTCACCGATGTTCTTGAATTCGCCCTGAAGGCCAGCAGCTTCGGCAACAGAAGCGATGTAGCCACCGTTGTTCTTTTCGGTAAACTGACCCGGAGCGTTACGGCCAACGCCGCTCGGAGCGTTCTTGTAAGAGTTGTTTTCGACAGCAAAGCCACTAGAGCCTTCGTCAAGATAAATCGGCAAAATCCAGTAATCCGACCACTTGGACTGGGACATATCATGGATGTAGTTTTCCTTGATTTCGCTACCCGTGCCCTGGTTGCTCAATGTATAAATCGGACCGGAGTCGCAAAGCAAACGGGCAATGTGGTGGATGTTGTTCTTATTAATTTTGTTGTTCGTCATGGCTGTTTCGCTCTTGGTCCAGCCATAACCCACAGAGATACCGGAATAGTTTGTATAGGACACTTCGTTATTTTCGATGACGACATAACGCGGATACCCGGCGGCAATGCCCACAGCGCCCTGATGTTCATTCGTCACGTTTGTCACGAGGTTGTAACGGATTGTATCGCGGGTACTGATTTCGTCCTTGTCCTTCGGATTGTACGGGATGTGAATTTCGGTCGTGGAGTCTTGAGAGAACTTGCCGAGCATAATGCCGCAGCCGCCGATTTCATAGAATACGTTGCCTTCAATCACGTCATCATTTGTACCAGAGACAAAGTCAAGACCAGTTGCAGCCATCTGCGTGAACGTGCAATTCTTGATTTTGAAATGGTGCGCATTTTCGACGCGGAAACCAGCATCCGGACGCCAGAGGAGGAACTTGTTAGAGCCAAGACGGCCGTTTTCAGCCATGACTTCGATGTTGAACATACTTGCCTGCAAATCCAGGAAGCCTTCTTCGCTCGGACGCAAGAAATTGGAGTTTGCAAAGGTTATGCCTTCAAAAGACATGTAACCAACTTTGTTCTTAGTATCCTTACCGAGAATGCTGAAGAGCGTATTGACGCGCGGAACGACAACATTTGCGGTCGCCATGTTTTCGCCTGCGCGGGCCTTGTAATAAAGCGTACCGGTCGATTCGTCCAAGTACCATTCGCCCGGCTGGTCGATAAATTCGTAAGCATTTTCAAGGTAGTAAACCTGCTGCTTCGGCGGATTGCTCATGAAAGCAGTGCCAAGCATCGGGTATTTGCGGCGGAAAAGCTTGCTTCTTTCAGGATCCTGCGGTTCAAACTTGAAGGTATTGCCCTGCTGGGAAATCTTGTCAAGACGCAAGATGCTTTCGGCCCACGCAATCATCAAATGGATTTCGACCTTCTTCGGATTCTTCCAGTCCGTAGACTTGATATCGCTGCTGTTGAGGAGGAAGGCACTGCCGGCAGAGTCCACTTTGTTCAAGCGGAAGAAGTTATGGTCGCCGTTATCGAGCAAGTTCGGCATACGCGCGCGAATTGCCTTTTTGCCGTTCACGTACATCTGGCGGAAACGGGCATCGACACCTTCGACCTTCCAGATATTGTTCTTTTCATCGTGAATCGTCCAGCCAGACATCGGGATACCGCCCGTAATAAGCGGAGTTTCGTTCGGATAGGCTTTATAGCGGACGTAGAAACCATCCTTACCGCCATCAGCCTCAGTAAAATTGACCGTAGACGAAAGCTGATAGGTTCCGCCACGAAGAATGACGGAGATATCGCCCGTCATGGTGCCGTTGATGGCACGCACAGCCTTCTGGGCCTGCGTAATCGTCTTGAACGGGGCCTCTTCGGTACCCTTGTTGGAATCGCTACCATTGGGAGCGACATAGAATGTAGCCTGATCAGCGGCGGTAGCAACAGTAACACCCAGGAAGAGTGCAGAAACTGCGGCAAGATGACCAATTGTTTTGAAGCTCATAATACCTAACCTCACGTTAAAAACCAAACATAGTTTGCCCTAACAACACTCTAAAATTATCCTTGAAATGCTTATTTTTTTATGGCTTTACACAAGAATTTGTGGACTGTTTATCCATGAAGGGAAGTGGTTGGTGGTAAGTGGGTTTTGTCGGGATGCAAAAAAATGCCTCGCGGGAGCGCGAGGCATTTTGAATGTGTTTGTGAGGAGAAATCTTTTGAAAAGGCTACGCCTCCCCCAAGTTTTAATTAGCGAACATTCACACGCTGGATTTGGTTACCCTTGACAGAGCGCATCATGTACGTACCACGTGCGTAGCCAGCGTTTTCGAGGGCTTGAGCCTTGCTCGCGCCGTTCAATTCGACACGACCAAGATGTTTACCCGTAGCGCTGAACACGTTATAGGAGTTCTCTGATTCAAAGGAAGTCAAACGAGCTTTAGCAAGCCCCACCTTTTCATCAACGAACTCGATGTAGTCAATATCCATCCAGTCGCCGGTTACAGTAAAGCGGAGAATGTGTTCACCCTCGGTCAAGTTCACGTCGGCCTTGACCTCGTTGTATTCGTCATAATTGTCTTCGCCAGCAGTTGCTTCAGGAACCGGAATTTCATCAGTAATGTCCTTGCCATCCATGGAGAGCTTGAAGCTCGAAGTGCTGTTGGCCGAAGCCACAGAAGCCTTCATGGTGTATTTTCCAGACGCGGCAACATTGACGGTGTATTCGAGCCATTCGCCAGCCTGGTTGTAACCGACAATCACGCCAGTTGCCTTCTTGTACAAGTCAACACCAGTACCCTTGCGGTAGTCAGAGTCACCATGGTTTTCAGTATCACTTTCGTTGTAAGTGGTGTTGCCCTCACCCACGCCGTTGATGTCAAAATCTTCCACTTCAATCTTACCCGGAATGGCAAGAGCCTTGCCCTTGAAGGGTTCGCGAGGAACAGGCTTGAGAATCAAACGGAGCAGTGCAGAGCCGTGAGCCGGGAGTTCAATTGAAACGTGAGAAACAGGTCCCAAATCCTTCTTTTTCCAAGCATCGCGAACTTCCACTTCGCCTTCTACGCCAATGTCAGCAAAGTTGCATTCAACAGTCTGGGTAGAGCCGTTGTTGTTGAGGAGCGCCACGGCAATGTCGCCATTTTTCAAAGGCTTGGTCCAAACTTGCTTGCCTTGCTTGTCAGAAATGCGGTGGCCCTGAACGCCCAAGGAATCCTGGTTAATGGCAATCATGTCCTTGTTCAGGTAGAGTTCCTTGGTCTCGTTACTCATGTTACGCACATCGGAACTGATCATGATGGGTGCCGCCATAATAGACCACATCGTCATCTGGGAGCGCTGTTCTTCGTAAGAAAGGCCCCTGTTGCCCACTTCGAGCATGTCCGGGTCGTTCCAGTGGCCGGGCTTTGCAATCTGCCAGTACTTGTTGTTGGCATCAATAATTTCGTAGACGCCGCGATACCAAGAAGTGGAAATCCATTCGGGACCGATATCGAAAGTGGTACGCCAGAGGTTCGCGATTTTAGGCATCCAGTCCTTGTATTCCCACATACAAATGCTGAACACGATGTCGCGTCCGGAATTGCGAAGCGCATTGGACATAGCGGTGTAATCTTTTTCCTGAGTTCTCGGATCGGAATCGCAGTTGTCGTATTTCCAGTAATCCACGCCCCATTCAGCGAGCTTCTTGGCGTCCTGTTCTTCGCGGCCATTGGAGCCACTTTCGCTTTGCCAGTTGCTATTGTAATGGTGGCAGGTGCGTTTGCCGCGGTCGCCGTAAAGACCGAATTTCAGGCCTTTCTTATGCACATAATCGGCAATGGCCTTCATGCCACTGGGGAAAGTTTTCGGGTTGTTCTGGAGGTTGCCCTGAGCATCGCGCTTGGTATCCATCCAGTTGTCGTCCAGATTCAAGTAAATGTAGCCAGCGTCCTTCAAACCGGAACTGACCATGGCGTCGGCAATTTCCTGAATCTGCTTTTCGTTGATGTTTTCGTGGAAAACGTTCCAGCTGTTCCACCCGAGCGGGGGCGTAAGCACCAAACTATCGGGATGGGCAAAAGCCGAACCCACCAAACCCGTTAAAGCCAAAGTTGCCAACACTCCAAGCTTGCAACCGTTCTTTTTCTTCAAACCAAACATAAGCACTCCTGTATCCTAAGTATTAATCATCCCCAAACTAAAAATACCCCCTAAAAAACAAAAAAATTAAAGGAATTACACATGTTCCTTTGACATTTTATCCACGATGGATAAGAAGATGGATAGCAAAGCCAGCATATTGACTTTCCCGCAGATTTTTTGTATATTATTTGTAGATGACAGGGTGGCAGACCAATCCACCTAAGATAAAAAAGAAAGGTCAACCAATGACAGGGTGGCAGACCAGCCCACCTAAGATAAAAAAGAAAGGTCTAAGATGAGCCGTATTTCGTTTTATATGAAATACGGCCTTTTTTATTTTGAGGAAAAAATGAAACTGGCACAAACCGTCTTTCTTAAGCAATCATTCTTTGACCGACATAAAGACCACAAGGAAATTCTCGCCAACAAAGCAGGCAGACACACAGACGAGAAAAAAGGATTACCCGGCATTGATTTTACCAAGTTGCCCATATTCAAATTTTCTTCGCTACAATATTTTATCGACGATGTGAAATCCGTTGTCAATTCTTTATGAATAAAAAAAGAGCGGCCCCTTTTTTGGGGACTGCTCTTGATTCGAGAGAGAGAGAGACAAATTTTTATCGGTCAACGTGCATCATGAACGAACGGGCTTTATCACGCAAGATGTAAACGCCCTTGCCATAGCCTGCATTTTTCATCGCTTTTTGCATGTTCGGCACATCGTTTTCGATGATTTCGACAAATCCGAGGCGTTTGCCCGCGAAGTTATAGACACCGAACTTGCCGCTTGCCGTTTTGAGGCGGATAGATGGAGCAAGCGAAATTGTCCCCGGATCGGGTTCCGCAATCTTCTTGAGCGTGACATTATCAAGCGTAAGCGTGCCTGTCGAGGCGCCCGCATTGAAGCTCAAGCGAGAATCCTTGTCGGTCGCCGCGGTCATCTGAAACTGGAAAGAATACTTTTTAGATTCCGTGCCGAGCTCAAAATTCGCTTTTTCGGTGAGGTAACTTGCCCACGGATCCGTGTGCTGTTCCACGTTCACTTCGAGCGTGCGGGAGGCGCCAGCGCTAGCTTCGAAGCTCACTTCGTACCATTGATTTTTCTCCAGATGCAAGTCATGCTGAATTACCTGCACTTGGTAATTTTCCGTGCCGACGGCAGAAATGTCGAGCTGATACTTGCCATTTTTCACGTCACCTGTAGCAGCGGCACTGCCGTGAGTCTGCAAAGTCCAGGCAACATCTGTCGAATCGAAACCGCCATTGAAAATACTATCGCGGTCGGTCGGCACCTGAATTGGCGGCGTAATGCTTGAACCGTCTAGCGAATAATTCTTGACAAAGTTCCAGATTTCAACGCTCGTGTTGACACTGACTGCCTCGTCCATGGAATACCAGTGGCCCTTGCCTGCAATGGTGAGCAAACGAACTTCGACATTGTCCTTGCAGCCGCTCCAGACTTCAAGAGAGGCGGCAGAGCCCGGCTTGCTTGATGGATACGGTTTTGTGACTTTGGAACTTGAAGAGCATTTTTGTGCAGAAACCCAACCCTTGAGGGTATTCACGGTGCTGTTGTAATTCACCACGTCATCGCTCGTGCCGTGGGTATGCATAATCGGCATGGCGCGCTTGGGCGAGTTTACCCCACCGCCACCGGAAACAGGGGCTATGGCCGCAATCATATCGCCCATCTTATTTGCTGCATGGTAGCTCATCATGCCGCCCATCGAAAATCCCGAAACATACACGCGACTTTTGTCAATGCCATACTTGTTGTACATTTCGTTGATAATCGCCTTGAGGAAATTGATGTCCTTGTCACCTCCAATGTCCCAAGCCTTATTTTGACCGTTCGGGAACACGACCACAAATCGAGCGGTATCAGCAATCGGTTCCCACTTGGCAGCGTTCTGCTGATACGGGGCATCCTGATTCATGCCGTGCATCTGGATAATGAGCGGGCGACCCTTTTCGATATTCTTCGGGGCGTACACGTTCATGGTACGGTTCGTGCCGTTCACATTAATGTTGTCTGCAAAAGAAAAGGTCGCGAAGCCAGCTAAGGCGGCAACCGTCAAGGCGCAGTGCGCCTTCTTGAAGATTTTACCAAACATTCCTCTACTCCTTGAGGTTTATTTCCCATTTTACCTATGAAGAAAATACCTTTTGGATTGGCGATTATCACTTAGCGGTAAACATTTTCCATTGCGGTTTTGACAATGGGTTGAGAGGCGGAAATGTGTAGTGGGGGGTGTTTCAAGAACAACCAAAAACGGCTTGGATATACCCGCAGGAAAGCAAGCTTTCCGCGGGTGCATCCAAGCCTCGGGGGTGTTTGGAGGAATTAGAATAAACTATAGAGATTACTTTGTTACGGAGAGGCGGTGGGTGAGGCCGGAGGTGAGGGACTTGACGATATACACGCCACTTTCCTTCACGAGTGAGCTTACCTTAGAGCGAACGTCGAAAGAGTTCGATGCATCAACGCGGCCGACAAAAGAACCATTGAGGCTGTAGACGCGATATGCCTGCGCGCCCTGCTTACCGTAGCGAATAGTATTTGCAATCCCTGTCGGTCCCGGAGCATCTTTACCCTTCACGAACGTAAAGTTGTCAATGTCGAGCCAGGCGCCAACAACCGTAAAGCGGAGCACGTGTTCGCCTGCGGGGAGCTTCACATTGGACTTTACCAAGTTGTATTCATCGTAGTTATCTTCGCCAGAACTTGCCGCCGGCACTGCAATTTCTTCGGTAATCTCCTTACCATCCAGAGAAAGCTTGAAGCTAGAAGTAGAGCCCGCCGCTGCGACAGATGCAAACACAGTGTAGTCGCCTTCTTCCTTCACGTTCACGGTGTATTCGAGCCAGTCGCCTTCGCTGTTATAACCCACAACCACAGCATCACCCTTCTTGTAAAGGTCAACGCCGGTACCCTTGCGGTAGTCAGAGTCGCCGTGGTTTTCGGAATCGCCGTCATAGTAAGAGGAGCCATCCTTGCCCTTGCCCGGAACGTCGAAGTTTTCGGCTTCAATCTTGCCTGGGATTGCATTTGCAGGGCAGTTTTCGCCAGCAGCGCAGAAAGGGGTCTGCGGTACAGGTTCCGAAGCAGTGCCGTCGAGGTAAATTTCATCATTTGCATCTACACCGACCTTGAACCAGTCGAAGTCAGCATAGCCGCCTGCAGTCTTTGTTGCAAAGTTGAAAAGGCCCCAGCGTACACCCACGAACATGTGCAGGTCGTAATTGAGTTTTACATCGCTACCAATCTTTGTCCAAGTGTTGCCATCGGTGCTGTAGTAGAAATATGCAGTACCGCGGTCAATGGGCAAATCGAAATCAATTCGCAAATAAACCTTGGAGTCCGAAAGAGCTTGGCTTGCAGCTTGTCTTTCGCCGTCCTTGTTTCCAGTGTACATCACAACCTTGTAGTTGCCGTTTTCCTTAGCAAGTGCAACAAAGCCCTTGTCATCTTGCAATGCCACAAGACCCGCCATGTCGCCATCCTTCATGCCCTTGCCATCCACAAGCGTACGGCCAGAACTCTTGGGGCCAAAGGAACGCTGCGTGAGCGTGTTCTTAGCGTTGACAATGCGGTTATCAGTACGACCTGTGGTAATGCGCAAGAATCCCGGATTTGCCGTCAAAGACCAATTCTTGTTATCCGGATTATGGTTCCACTGCCATTCCAGCGGAAGCACGTCGGAATCAAAGTCATCGGAAGTCACCATGCCATAGCCCGGAAGCGGAGATTCAGGCAAGTCAATTGTAGAAGGGGCCTTGGAACCGCTCGTCGGAACCGGCCAGCCATCCTTCCATTCCATCGGAACCAAGTGCGACATACGGCCGACAGGGCCAGAATCGCGGAACAAGAGAGCATACCACTTGCCATCCGGCGTATCGAAGATGCCACCCTGAGCAACACCGTTATCAGAGAGGAAGTACCTTCCGCTAAATCCAGAAAGCAAGTTCTTGGAACGGTAAACTATTTCGCTACGGCTCTTGCCGGCCGGCCAAGAAATCGTGAACAGGTAGTATTCGCCGTTCACCTTTTCCATGTGAGAGCCTTCCTGCTGCACATAATAGCTGTTGGTGCCCGTCACCTGATTCACGCTTACGCCGCCAACCTTACCGCTCTTGCCACCGGCCTTCACGCCGCTGGCATCGTCATTGAGCTGCACGTAGCTGATCTGGTCGCCAGAACCATAGAACACCCAAACCGTGCCATCGTCATCGAAGAAGAGCGACGGGTCGTGATAGAACGGAAGCTGCACTTCGGACCACGGGCCATTTTCGACATCGGCGGTTTTGTACAAATGCGTTTTTCCCGTCGTGTAGGACGGAGTCAATACGTAGAAGAATCCCTTGTGGTAGCGGATGCTCGATGCCCACGAACCCTTGCCGTAAGCATCCTGGCCACCATTCAAATTGATATTATTGCCGTTCGAAAGAGTCTGGTAGGCATACCCCACCGTGCGCCACTGGGCCAAATCCGTGCTCTTGAAAACAGGCACGCCCGGCGCAAAGTGCATCGTAGTCGTCACCATGTAATAGGCATCGTCGACACGGACAATCGAGGGGTCCGGGCTATCGACATACATAATCGGGTTATTGACCTTAACGGCTGCACTATTTACCACAGCAAAAGCGGCCAAAACCACAGCCGACTTTGTCATTTTACTAAACAATCCCATAAACAACTCCTTTCCAACCAAGGCTAGATAAGATTAACAACCATAATCTACCCCATTTACATGTTGTTTACCTGCAATCGTCTACCCTTTTTATGGATTTTTTATCAATAACACCCCATTACAGCCCCACATTACAGCCCCCAAAACGCGTTTTTTGTAAAAATTCCTTTTCACAATTTTCACAACGCTTTATAATTTTTCACAACACTATTTCGCAACACCAAAGAAACATCCATCTATATTTGTGGTAGGCCTGGCAAGAGTCTCTGGATAAGGCCAGGCCGGGTGTATTAAAAGGGTTGGAAACTTTTAACTTAAAAGGAGTCGTTATGACCATGTCTAAATTCATGGCATTCACGGGAACAGTAGCTTTGCTTAGCTCACTTTCCTTCGCTTGGAGCATCAGTGGCGTTGTTCAGAAAGAAAGCGGACAGCCACTCTCTGGCGTAAAAATTAGCTCGTTCAACTTCGCAGGGTTCGAAACCGTTTCCGCAGCGGATGGTTCCTTCGCATTGAGCAATGATGGAATCGGCATTCACGGAGTAGCCGCACCGAAGGCCTCCATTACCTTCAATCACAATGTAATCAGCATTTCTAACGTTAAAGCACAAACCATCACAGTATCTGTTATGGATGCTCTTGGCAAGGTTTGCGCTTCCAAGACAGAACACAACATCGACGGCTTTATGCAGGTCGACTTGAACAAGACTATGGCAAAGGGCGCCAAGTTCCTCCGCATCAACGCCGATGGAAATCGCGCTACCTACCAGATGGGCAAAACGGTCACCCTCATGAAGGAAGGCGATCCGCTGCCGTTCTTGCAGTTCGCAAAAGATGGATACCAGAACGCCACCTACCAGGCCAAGGCCGAAATCGAAACAGGCGTCATCGTAAGGATGACCAAGGCTAGCGCCCAGTCCAGCTCTAGCAAGAAAGTTGAATCTAGCTCTTCCGCTAAGCCGGAAAGTTCTTCCGAAAAGGCAGAATCTTCTAGCAGCGCGAAGATTGAGCAAATCATCGTTGACTGTGCTGGCAAGACTGCAAAAGCCGGTGACCAGACTGTAAAATTGACCGTCAAAGGCAGTTCAGGCCAACGCGAGTTCATCATGCATGTGCCGAGTGCCTACAAGGGCGACAAGGCCGTACCGCTCGTTATTGACTACCACCCGATTGGCGGTTCAGGTTCAGGCCAGATGGGTAGCACGACCTACAAGAAACTCACCGACCCCGAAGGCGTTATTTCCTTGTACCCGCAAGGCACCACAAAGACGATGGGCCCGGGTTGGAACGTCGGTCCTTGCTGCTCCAACGACGATGACCTTGAGTTTACTCGTGAAATGATCAAGTATGTCAAAGAAAAAGCCTGTATCGACCCGCAGCGCATCTACGCAACCGGTTTCTCGATGGGTGGCGGTATGAGTAACCACGTGGCCTGCATGATGTCCGATGTCTTCGCCGCAGTTGCTCCGGCAGCTATGGACTTGAACAAGACCAACAGCGCCAAATGCACGAAGGCACGTCCGATTTCTGTCATCAACTTCCGCGGTACAGCTGACAACGTCTGCCGTTACCAGGGTGGCGATAGCGGCTTCAACGACGGTTTGAACTTCCTCGGCGCCGAAGGCACCTTCAAGTACTGGGCAGAAGCAGACGGTTGCACCGGCTCTCCGACAACGAACAAAGATGGTTGCCAGGAATACTCAAACTGCAAGGACGGCGTGAAGGTCGTGCTCTGCACCAAGCAGGGTGGTGGCCACGAACAGGGCAATGGCAATATCGGCTGGCCGTTCCTCAAGCAGTTCACGCTTCCGGCAGAATTCGTGAAGTAATGAATCAAGTTTGATTTCATAATTCATCCTATAGACACTACAAATCGCTCCGGCAAAAGCCGGAGCGATTCTTTTTTGCACCTAACGCTAGCGCAATTACCGGCAACAACCGCGCGGCAGTCCCTTCCCCAAACCACGCAACCATTTACATATCGCGCAATCGTCGTTACGAGAAAAAGGCCTCCACATCACATACTCAAAAGGGCCCCGGCTTTCGCCAGGACCCTAAGAAGTCTCTCATTTAAATTTTATCGTGTTACGTTGCGCTTTAAGCCTTGCGACTGACTATGCCGCGTTTTACCCGTATATGAAGCCCAAAGCGACAGCGACGACAAAGAAGAAAGCGATTTGCTTTACTACTACCAACTCGTTTTTATTCATGTATCACCACCTTTTTCGTTAGAGATTTATCCCCGTTCTTGCGGACAAAGAACACTCCCTTTGCCTGCTTACGGAGTTTTGCGTTTTCCCTCACTAGATTCATCGCTTCGTCCATGCCCTTTGCGGTAAATGAACTGAGCTTAATGCCCTGCATGTCGAACACACTAAAGTTGCTTTCGGCTTCGGTCATGCTAAAGCGTACATTCTTGATTCCGATAGGCGGCTGGGAACTGATGGCCTTGAACTCAACGTAGTCGATATCAATCCAGTCATTGGTGATTTCGAGCTTGAGTTCGTGTTCGCCCTTGGTGAGCGTTACCTTGCCACCTTCCACTTCGGTAAATGTATCAAAGCCCTTGCCTTCGTTTGCGATTTCCGTACCGACCTTCTTGTCATCGATGTAGAGGACAAAGCTACCGGTTCCGTTTTCGCCAGCGACATTGGCTGTAATTCCGTAGTCGCCATCGGCTTCAACATTCACAGTGTACTTGAGCCATTCGCCCTTCTGGCAGTGGCCCACGGTAATACCCATGTTCGGCTGGTAAATGTCGACGTCATCCTTGCGGAGTTTGCCGCCTTCGTTACCCTTGCTTTCGTCATGGTAGGCTTTTTCGGCACCGCCCTTGTTGTAGTTTTCAGCCTGCACCTTGCCCGGGATAGCGATAGCTTCGGTGTACGGGCCATATTCCTCGGGCGGTTCATCCGGAACCGTAGACTGGCTCGGGTCCACAAGGTTTACCGGCGGAGCATCCGGATCAATCGTCTTGTCGATAAGCTTGAGCATTTCAGAGCAGTAGCGCTTGCCAAGTTCAATCACGCCGGCACGACCAAAGTGATACGGGTCCTTGCCGTTACCCTGCAAACCCTTGGAAGAAGCAAGCCCGAACTTTTTGAAATTGTTCTTGAGTTCGCGAATGCCGCCGTTCTTGCTAGAGCAGCAGTTCTGGCCTTCTTGGAGGAGTTCGCCTGCAACAAAGGGCACTTCGTTTTCGTCCAAGTCGAGAGCGTCAATCACGTCCTTATATGTCTTGTAAACCGTCTTGCGCCAGTTGGCATCGGTACCGTCACTTTCGCCCTGATGGAAAATGAAACCCTTGATGACACCCACTTCCTTTGCCTTCTTGGCAAGTTCCAAAATGCGTCCCGGAGGGTTGTTGTCGTAATCTCTGGGCCAGCCCCAAGACATGATATCCTTGCCATCACCTCTGAAATAAGCTTCGTACTGGTCCTTGTCAAAAGCGCGGATGCTTACAGCACCGATGGCGACCGGGATAATGCCCACGGTCACGCCCGGCAAGGAATCCACCATCGCGCGGCCAAAGTAGTCTGCCGGGGAGAGGTTTTCGAACGGGTGGAACATCGGCGGAATAGCCGCCACCCACTCACCCGTCTTGAAAGACTGGTTCGTTTTGCCGCTACGCTGGCTAGCATTTGCATTATGCGAAGCGAGCATGATAAAGTTCTTGGGCGGATTTGCCTGGTCCTCGGACGGGACGATATCACCGTTGCCCGCCATGTTGGACTGCCCGTAAGCAATGTAAATATGGAAGTTCGGGTTCGGAGCGGCATTTGCCCCCACCGCAAACACAGAAAGCCCAGCGGCAACGCCAGCAAGGGCCATGAATTTTTTGAAGTTTCTTTCCACTCTCATTTTTATATCCCTTAATCCAAAAATTATCCTTTTTAAAACTATCCTCTAAAAGCGGATTTAGCACGCCTGTAAGCTCCATATAATATGGACGTTTTGTCAATGAATTGCGAAATTCGTTCAAAAAGCGCATTTTGTAAAAAAAAAGAGTCCTAGCTTTCGCCAGGACCCTTTCATGGAGTCTCAATTTTTTACCCGTACACGAGGCCTAGAGCCACTGCGACGACTACGAAAAACGCAATCTGTTTTACAACAGCCAAATCTTTGCTATTCATAGACAACCACCTTCTTGGTCATGAGGCTTGCACCATCCTTGCGGATGAAGAACACGCCCTGAGATTGCTTACGGAGATTTGCATCAGTCTTGACGAGATTCATTGCATCAGCCATGCCCTTGGCCGTGAACGTTCCGAGCTTTTTGCCCTGCATGCTGTACACGCTAAAGCTACTTTCGGTTTCGGCCATGTCAAGGCGGACTTTTGCAATAGCGTTCGGCGGATCTTCCGACGGCACGCTAAATTGAATCCAGTCGATGTTTACGTAATTGGCGGTAATTTCGAGCTTGAGCACATGCTTTCCGGCCTTCAAGGCGACCTTTTCCTTCACGGATATCGTCTTGTACGTGTCCCAGGAATTATCGGCGGTCTGCGGTACGGAAACTTCATCCGTAATAGCCTTTTCGTCGATGTAGAGCTTGAACGCAGAGGTGGAATTACCGGCAGCGACACTAGCATCGATATTGTATTCGCCATCGGCCTTCACGTCAACCGTATATTCGAGCCATTCGCCTGCCTGCGTGTAACCAAGAGCAATGCCATCAGCGGTCTTGTACAGGTCAACGCCCGTATCCTTGCGGTAATCGGTATCGCCATGGTTTTCGGAATCTTCATCGCTGTAAGAGGCATTGCTCGTGCCGTCTTCATTCTTGCCGATACCAGGCTTGTCAAAATCTTCGACTTCGACCTTGCCCGGAATAGCAATCGCAGAACCCTTGAACGGTTCCTGCGGAACCGGGTCTACAGGCGCCACATTGATGAGCTTGAGCATTTCCTGCGCATAACGCTGGCCCATGCCGCGGTAGCCTTCCACTGTAAAGTGGAGACCGTCGCCCTTGCTGCCGTAGCCCTTGGAGCTTGCATAGCTAAAGTTCACGATGTACTTGGAAAGATTATGCACGCGGCTGTTAAAGCCTGCGCACGAACCGCCGTCGACCATTTCGCCAGCAACGAACGGAGTTTCTTCGGCATTCAGGCCAAGCTGCTTGAGCATGTATTCGTAGGTTTTCTTGACAATCTGTTCCCAGTTGCTCATGCCGCCATCGGTTTCGCCCTGGTGGAAGATGATGCCCTTGATGACGCCCTTTTCCTGAGCCTTCTTGGCGACTTCAATAATGCGGCCCATGGCATTGCCATCGTCACCGTAAGCCTTGGCTCCGTTCTTCAGCCAGCTTTCCGCAGAATTGAGGTAATTCTTGTAATCGTCCGGGTCAAACAAGCGGATACTCGTACCGCCCTGAGCCACCGGAATAATGCCAATTGTCACGTTCGGCAAGGAATCTGCCATGTGGCGGCCAAACCAGTCAGCCGGAGAAAGGCCGGCATTACACTTGAACATCGGAGGCACGGCCGGGTACATCTCGCCCACCGTCGGGCGGCCAAGATTCGAGCAAGACGTGGTCGCAAACATTTTTACGCGAGGATGTTCCTTGCCATCGACATTCTTGTCGAAGTTCGTCGCGTTGCCTTCCATGTTCGACTGTCCGTAGGCAATGTAAATATGGAAGTTTGGATCCGGAGCCGCATTTGCACCCGTGACCGCAAACATCGAGAGCCCCGCCGTTACGCCCGCGAGAGCCATCAACTTTTTGAATCTCATTTCCACACTCATTTTTTATCTCCTTTTTTCAAACTCTCAAAAAAAAACGGGAGCCAATTGCTCGACTCCCGCTTTAGGAATATGAAATTTATTTCGCCACAGAAATGCGGTAGGCCTTGCTGCCCTTGAGCGACTTCACAAAGTAAACGCCATTCTGGTGCACAACGCTCTTGGTCATGCGCTGGACATCTGCCTTAGTCGTGGCTTCGAACTTACCCACCAGCACGCCGTTCATATCAAACACGCTGTAGTTTTCAGCCTCGGTCGGCATGCGGAAATTAGCACCGCGCAAACCAATCGTCTTATCGTCCGGATCGGCAGCATCCTTGCCCTTTGCAAAGTTGAAGTAGTCGATATCGAACCAGGAACCCGTCACCGTCATGCGGAGGATATGTTCGCCAGCCGGGAGTTTTACGTTGGCCTTGACCTTGGTAAATTCATCGAAACTTGAGCCCGAAAGAGCGACATTTTCAACAAGCGTTTCGCCATCCAGGGAGAGTGAGAATCCAGACGTTGAATTACTCGTAGCGACAGAAGCGAACATGGTATAATCGCCTGCTTCCTTCACGTTCACGGAGTATTCAAGCCATTCGCCTTCTTCGTTGTAGCCCACAACGTAGCCCGTTGCCTTCTTGTAAATGTCAACGCCCGTACCTTCGCGGAAATTCGTTTCGCCACGGTCCTCGGAATCATTTTCGTAGTAGGATTTGTTAGCCTTGCCTGTACCCGGAACGTCAAAGTTTTCGACTTCGATCTTGCCCGGGATTTCAGCGACCTTGCCGCCAAAGGGTTCACGTGGCACAGGATCTGCCGGAGTGCCAACGCCAACGAGCGTCACGATGCAATCCTTGTTGCTCGAATTCCCTGCATCCATTGAAATCGTCACGGAGCCGTTCTTGACTTCGACTTCGCCTTCGTACTTGGCGTTCTTTGCTTCGCTGGTGGTGTACACGTGGAAGGACTGGACATCGGCGCCCTGCACCTTCACGGTGACACTCTTGGAATTTTTGTAGTCGCGGTTCACGAGCACCACAATCACAGAGTCGCCATCGGCACTCTTGTAAGCACTTGCAAAAACTTCCTTCTCGGGATTTGCCGTAGCGCCCACGCGGACAGCCCCCGGGCGGACAAATCGAGCAAACTGGCTCATCACGTAACCGCGCTTAGAAATCTTGCCGATTTCGTTCTGCGGAATCTGGAGTTTGTTGCCAAAATCCTTTTCCATGATGAGGCCGTAGCAGCGGCGGATGTACCACCAGGTGTACTGATTGAAATTGCCCACGACCATGGCGCGGTGGATTTCGTAAGCCACGTCCATGGCGTTCACGGTATCGCGCTTGTTGGCATTCGCCTGGTCACCCGTATTCGTAATCGTGCGCCAGTAGTTACCGCTGCCCTGGCTTTCGGTGTAGTGTTCCGTCATCCAGCGTTCGACTTTTTTCTGATCGGCAAGGCTGTACTGGAAGAAGTTGTCCCCAGTCCTTCGGTCACTCGCGTAAAAATGCGCGCCGAGAATGTCCCAGTTCTTGAGGGCATTGGCATCATTCAAGACCTTGTTGTAGAGGTTCTTGTCATAACGGAAGGATTCTGTAGAAATCACCTTCACGCCGTTTTTGCGCATCTTGTCGGCATAGCCCTTGGTGAAGTTGTAGATTTCGTCGGCACTCCAGCAGGCCCATTCACCGCACCAGTCCGGTTCGTTACTGATGGAGATAGCGTACAGGGGAACGCCCTGATTCTTCATGTAATCGTTAAAGCTATTCAGGTGGTCCACATACTTCTGGTAATTCGAAGAAGACATGTGCTGGTTCGCCCCTGCGTACGGCGATGTCCACGGAGTCGCATAAAGGATAAAGTCATCGCCGGCGTACTTTTTGGCATACTTTGCGGCCTGAACTTCCTTGTTGAAGTCATTGGAATTGGCGTAAACCGGAATACGGAGCGTGTTGAGGCCGATTGTGCCATCGCCCGTACCAAAAGCAATCTTCGCATCGGCTTCGGAAAGGCCGCCACCGCCCTGCCACTGGTTGTGCACCATGCCACCAAAACCGCGAATCACCTGGTGTTCTTCGGTCACGTCTACGTTCACAGTAGAAGCAAGCGCCGGAATAGCCAAAGCTAAACCAAAAGCGGCAACATTCAAAACATTACCCAAACTCTTCATTGTTTATCTCCCAATTAAAGATTTAACCCCTACACAAAAGGTTGCAATTTAAATCTATACCTCCCCCGTGGACATCTCGCAAAAGCGGGAAAATTTTCCGTTGACACTTTGGTAATGAATGAAAAACTCTATAAAAGAGTAAACAAAAAAGCCCCCAAACCGTTAGGTTTGGAGGCCATTTTTATTAGACTAGAGTCTATCCCAAGACATCGCCAAATGATGGAGGATCCGACGGCGAAGCTTCCAACAGATGGCCCTGATGCTTGAGTTCAACCACTTTCACTGTAGGGGTTGAGTATTCTTTTTTCTGTTCGGTTTCGTTTTTCATATTTACCCATTCGTATTATTGAATGTTTTACTTTTTCAAATAAACGCCCTTGGCCATGTGGCTTGCATCGCGGACAGAACGGCCCTTCAGGTCGTAAGTCTGCTTCGTATGGTTCAGGCGGATTTCTCCGGTGCGGCTGTTGAACTGGCCAATAACCGTCGTCTGTTCCTCGCCATCCTTTTTGCGGTCAACCACAACAACGTTCATCGTTTCCGGAATGTCGTTGTCGATAGATGCAGTCTGGCGCAAGACATAGGCACCGTTCGAGTTAACCGATTGCGGTACCGGACTCTTGTAGATATAGGCGCGGAGTGGCTTGATGAAGGCGCCTTCGCCCACCTTGACAAACTGGCCAACCGAGATGTCAGACGTGGCGGTACCCGCAAAGCCATAGGCCGCAGCCTTGTTCGTACCCAACACTTCCGGACTGTTGGCATCCCAGGTTTTGCCTTGGACAACGCCACGGAATACATAATTACCATACTTATTGTAATCATCAGACTGCATTACATCAAAATCACCATCCTCTGTCGGAGTCGCCTTAAGAACAAGGTCAGTCGTTTTATTGATTACAATGTTCGTTGCTTGGGATTTGAGCTTGATTAAATACGGCTTGTACGCTTCCATCGTATATGATACACTTAACCAAATACTGCGCCAAACAAGTTCCACAGCCACATACTTATTATTACTTTTATCAACGCCTATGCCGAGGAACTTGAAGACCAGATCTAAATTCTCGATTTCTTCAGCCTTGATTTCGAACGGGAACATAATAGTGGAATAATTATTTCCCCCTACGACAACAGGGAACGTACGTTTAAAAATAATCGTGTCAACAACCGTATCCTTCGCAAAGTTCACAGCTTCATTGCCGCTATAATCGCCGTCAATAATACCAATAGTCTTGCTACCAGGAGTTACAATTTCGACAGCTTTTGCTGGGCGCATGAAAGGATTTTCTTCAATACTTCCTTCTACATCATCGACGGTAACAGTACCGACAAGTCCATCAGATCCTCCAATGCTATAAGGAGCTTTCTTTCCCTTTATTGCTATAACTTTAGCAACATCTTTTGTAATTGTAACTTTTCCACAGGACCCACTGTTTCCACAGCCAATGCCGGCAGCACCTTTACCTCCCATTCCCGGCATCTCATCACCTCCCATTGCTATAATTTTACCGCCACTGATAGTTATATCGCCACACCCCGATTCTTCATAACCGCCACCGCCAATGCCAGCTGCATATAGACCACCAGCGGCGGTAATTTCACCACCTTCGATAGAGATATTGCCTCCATGAGCATCCATGCTAGAGCCAATGCCGGCCGCAGTGAAACCACCCGTTGCTTTAATTACACCACTTTTGATAACTATATGGCCACAATTTGTATAACGGTTACAGCCGATACCAGCTCCATAACCATTGCTACTTGCTTCAAGGGAACCATCACCCTCAATTGTCATCGTATATTTTTGGCCATTTCTATCATCTGGCACCTGGACGCCCGGGAAATTACGATCATACCCCTTCATGATATTCTTCCCCGTAAGAACGAGGGTACAGTTCCCCAGACACCTAATACCAGCCGATTCAAAACCATTATTCGCGCCAAGAACTTCAGCGTTTGAAAGCGTGATTCTAGCATTGTTGGCGACAAAAATTCTGACCTTCCTTTTAGTCCCATCAATGGTACCATATATGACATCACCATCCTCTAGCAAAAGTGCTTCACCATCTTTAGGATAGACTGAGATATTGTATTCCGTTGCTGCAAACGTTGCTGAAGCAACAAATAATAGTGCAGAAACCACACGATATATATTTTTCATATAAAATTCCTTTGTTATGAGTCGAGCATCCCTCAAAAATTACATAAATCATACATTTTTAACACGACTTCGTCAAGTTTGTTTATAATAAAAAAACACCTCGGAGCACTCGCTCCGAGGCGTAACAATGCCTTGCGGCATCATTAGGGTGTGTGGTTTAGGAGGATCTTTTAGATGAATACGGCTAGGGCAGCGGCTCCATAGCCAAAAACAGTTGCTAAAGCATTCTGCTTTAAACTCATAATCATCATCCCATAACTTCCCTTGCATGATTGCAAGATTTTCCACTTTGAAATTTAGATTTTCTTTTGCCAAATTCCCTATTTCTGCCATTTTTTATCATTGACATTTTGGTAATGGGGCAGCGATAAAAAACACCCCAGAGCTTTTGCCTTCGGGGTGCTTTTCGTTATTTGGTTTCGGAATTGTATGAATTTTATCTAGCAACAGACGTCATGAAGGTCTTGCGGCCGTCAATGCTCTTGAGCATGTAAACGCCCTTGGTAAAGCCCGCCTCGGAGAGCGCGACTTCAGCTTTTTTACCCCTGAGATCCACCGTGCCCATGAGCTTTCCGCTCACGCTATACACGCGGAATTCGCGGGAGCCGTTCGTCTGGAACCGCACAGCGTTCCCGATACCCACCTTTTCCACATCGCCAAGAGAGAACCAGTCCACGTTCACATTGTCGCCCGTAATCACGAGACGGATTACATGAGTGCCCTTGGTAAGCTTGGCCTTACCACCTTCGAATTCCTTATAAACGCTCCAGTCCTCGCCAGTCTGCGGAACCGTAATGGTATCGCCAATTGCCTTGCCGTCGGCCAAGAAACAGAAGCTTGCGCTTTCCATGCCTGTAGAAGCCGAGGCCTTGATGGCATAATCGCCATCTTCCGGAACTTCGACCGTGTATTCGAGCCATTCGCCAGAAGCCGTGTAGCCAATAGCCTTGCCCGAGCCGCCTTCGACAATATCAACGCCCAAATCTTCGCGGAACTTGGCATCGCCCTGGTTTTCGGAATCGTTATCGCTGTAGGAATCGACATCGCCACCGCGGCCAACGCCCGGGATGTCATAATGTTCAGCTTCAATCTTTGCCGGGAGCGTCACAGCCTTTTCGCCATACGGTTTCTGCGGTTCCGGAGGAGTCGTGCCACTGCCTTCGAAGCCCCAAGCCTTGATAGCCATCGTGGAGTCCTTGGAACCCTTGAACACGAAGAACAACTGTTCGACAATACCCTTGAGGCCTTCGACTTCGCAGGAGTTATCGGCAAAAGAGTTCTTGCTGCCGGTATTCTTGAGCGTGCAAGTGCCAGCGAGCGTACCCGTTGCAGAGCCCGTGCGGATTTCAATCTTGTTGCCATCATCCGTGCTTGCGGCCTGAACGGTCAAGCTCGTTGCAGCCGTGCCAAAGTCAACACCCGAAACGCGAATCCAGGATTCCTTGGTAGAAAGCGGGAGCAAGAGGTGTTCTGCGACCTTGCCCGGAGCCCAGTTCGAACGGCTACGGATGCCCTTCTGCTTGGAGCTCGTCAAAGCCGGGTACCAGTCATACGGATCAAAGTTTTCAATCTGCTTCGGGCCTTCCTTCGTGAAGGTCAGTTCCTTCATCGTCCCGTCGGCATTGTAAGTAAATTCATCGACGCTCACGCTGCGGTGGAATGCCGGCACCGGATTCGGGCGGCCGTCGTCAGCAGGAATCTTTTCCAAACCGTCATAGCCGTTTGCAATGCGACGGTCATGATAAGCCACATACCAGTGCCCCTTGAATTCGGCAATGCCATGATGGTTGTTGTTGTTCGCATTGATGTTCTGGCCGCCAATGTTCGGGTTCCCCATGAAGATACCCTTATATTCGTAAGGACCCATCGGGTTCTTGGACATACCGTAAGCAATACGCAAATCGGCCGTACTGTAAGAGAGGTAATAGTTGTCTTTGTACTTGTGGATATAGGATGCTTCCATCGCTTTTGGACCGCCGATTTTCAGCTGGGTCTTGGAGCTCACATCGAAGCCCTTCATATCCTTGTTGAACTTGTAAATATTGAAGATATTATTGTTGTTATTGGCTGCCGGGCGGCTATTGCTTTCGCCACCGCCAAACGTGAAGTAGCCTTGGCCATCGTCATCGAAGAAAATTGCCGGGTCGAAGCACCAACCAATACCGTCGCAGTCCGCAAGACCGCCACCCCAGTTGTTGATGAGCTTCTTGTTGCCAGAGACAGGGTTTGTCCACGGGCCAGCAATGCTGTCGGCACCGATGAGGCCAACGCCGCCACCACCGCCATCCGGGAATACAATGTAGAGTCTACCATCGTTCGGGTTCACCGCAATACCGGAAGCCCAAATATCGCCAATACCGTCGACCTTGCGGGCATCGTAAATGATACCGAAGTCGGTCCAGTTCTTCATATCCTTCGTGCGGAAACCGTAAAGGGCCTTGATATTATAGCCATTGGCATTCGATGCAGCAGGGTCATCCGAGTCGGTTATGACATAGAAATAAGTATCATCGGCAGCGGCACCCGGGTCGGCCAAGTAATGGTAAGCCGAAATCGGGTTATCGGCAAGCGCGCTCACACCAAAGCCCGCAAGCATCCCAAATACTGTTACGCTCTTAAGTAGTCTCATTGTTCACTCCTTAGGATCGATTACACACCGTCAATCCATCTTTTTTTATAAAACTATCTCAAAAAACGCCCCAAAGAGCCACTTTCGCCATATCTATTATGGACAAAAAGTCAATAAAAGGCTACGCCTTATAACTTTTTTTTCAATCCTAGAAGTACGTAAATCATTACAATTCGATAAAAAATGCTGTTAAAAAAGCAAAAAAAGGACTCCTGAGCGAGGAGTCCTTTCTAGAGGTGTGTGATTTATGGAAAATTAGCGGTTTCCGCGGACTTTTGCGACCGCGCCATTTTGACGGTTGCGGATGATGCAAACGCCCTGCACGTTCTTGGACTGCGGATTTTCGCGCCAGAGCTTCTTTGCTTCGTGGATATTGCGAGCCGTGAAGCTAGAAACCTTCTTGCCGGTCAAATCGAACACGTCGAAGTTTGCGACTGCATCTGCACCAAGCACCCTGAAGCCCTTGATACCAATCGTTTCGTCGTCCGGGTCCTTGGCATCCTTGCCCTTAGCAAACGTCATATAGTCGATATCGAACCAGTCGCCCGTAACGGCAAAGCGGAGGATATGTTCGCCGGCCGGGAGCGTCACGTTGGCCTTGACCTTCACAAAGTCATCCCAGCTGTCGCCGGAAACCGGGACTTCAGCGATGGACTTGTCGTCAATGGAAAGCGTAAAGCTAGCCGTGGAATTGTCCGTTGCCACAGAAGCAAACATCGTGTAGTCGCCAGCCTCCTTCACGTTCACGGTGTATTCGAGCCATTCGCCAGACTGGTTGTAGCCCACGACATAGCCTGTTGCCTTCTTGTAGATATCCACGCCGGTGTCTTCGCGGTAGCTCTTGCCACCGTTTTCAATGCCATGGTCGTCGGAATCGTTTTCACTGTAGGACTTGATTTCGCTACCGCGGCCAGAGCCCGGAATGTCGAAGTCTTCCATTTCAATCTTGCCCGGGATTTCCCAAGCCTTACCGCTAAACGGCTTCTGCGGTTCCGGCGGAGTCGTGCCACTGCCTTCGAAGCCCCAAGCCTTGATAGCCATGGTAGAGTCCCTGTCGCCCTTGAACACGAGGAACAACTGCTTTACAATGCCCTTGAGGCCTTCAACTTCGCACTTGTTTTCGGCATAGGTATTCTTGTTGCCAGTATTCTTGAGCGTGCAAGTACCAGCGAGCGTACCCGTTGCAGAACCAGTGCGGATTTCAATCTTGTTGTTATCGGCAGCGCTTGCAGCTTCGACTGTGAAGCCCGTTGCAGCCGTACCAAAATCAACACCCGAAACGCGGAGCCAGGATTCCTTAGAGGAAAGCGGGAGCAACACGTGTTCGGCAGCCTTGCCCTGCACAAAGTTAGAGCGGCTGCGGATGCCCTTCTGCTTGGAGCTCGTGAGTGCCGGATACCAATCGTACGGGTCAAAGTTTTCAATCTGTGCCGGACCTTCATCCGTCACCTTCACCGTCTGAATGGTGCCGTCAGCATTGTAGAACATTTCGTCTACGGAAACGCTACGGTGATAGCCTTCGTTCGGTTTCGGCTGACCGTCATCGGCCGGAATAATTTCCAGGCCGTTATGGCCCTTGGCAATACGGCGGTCATGATAGACAACATAAGAGTGGCCCTTGAATTCGGCAATACCATGGTGGTTATTGTTGCCGTTGATGCTACGACCGTTCATGCTCGGATCACCGAGAATCGTACCCTTCCAGGTGTAAGGACCCATTACGTTGTTAGATGTGCCATAGTCAATCGTCGGAGCGCCCTGCTGCCAACCGGTACTGTAAGAGAAGTAGTAAGTACCCTTGTGCTTGTGGATGTAAGAAGCTTCGAGCATTTTGCGGGTCGGCAAGTTGTTCACCTTCACATGGGAACCGTTGCCCACCGGGGCGTTCTTGGCATCGTTCAACTTGACAATGTCGAAGTTATCAGTGTTTGGACGGCTAGTGCTTTCGCCGCCGCCCCACGTCACGTAGGTGGTTCCGTCGTCATCGATAAAGATACCCGGGTCAAAGCACCAGGAAACGCCATCGCAACCGATAATGCCACGGCCACCAACAAGCTTATCCTTGCCCTGGCCCACAGCATTTGTCCAAGGACCTTCAATAGCAGGCGCCTTGATGTAGCCAATGCCGCCGCCACCGCCATCGGGGAACACGATATAGAACGTGCCGTTGTGTACCGCGATGCCAGATGCCCAAATGTCGTTAATACCGCTCACCTTGCGGGCATCGTAAATAATGCCAAAGTCGGTCCAGTTCTGCATATCCCTACTGCGGAATGCATAAAGGGCGTAAATCTTGTAACCGTTAGAATTAGCAGGCGCCGGATCATCGGAGTCCGTGATGATGTAGAAGTAATCATCGTCAGCAGCTGCACCCGGGTCAGCCAAGTAGTGATAAGTAGAAATCGGGTTGTCAGCGAGAGCGCTTACTCCAAAGCCCGCCATCAATCCAAACATCGTTGCTTTCTTAAGTAGTTTCATAACACTCCTTAGGATCGACCATACACCGTCAATCCATCCAATCTAAAAGTATGTCCAAAATCACAAAAAAGAACGCGGCGGTCCGCAAGCATCATGGACAAAACGTCAACGAGACCGTAAAGATTTGGATGCAAAAAAGGCCCCTCTTGCGAGAAGCCTTTATTGGATGGATGCGTGTATTAAGAAATTAGCGGGTGGTGCGAACCTTGGCAGTAGCACCAGTGCTACGGTTGCGAATGAGGCTGAAGCCCTGCACACCATGGGCGCCTTCGCGCCAAATCTTCTTAGCATCGGCCAAGTTGTGAGCCACAAAGGAGGCCACCTTCTTGCCGGTCAAATCGAACACGTCGAAGGTTGCGGTAGCCATCGCATTCATGCGAATCTTCTGGCGGATAGCCACTTCTTCACCTTCATCCGGATCCTTGGCGTCCTTGCCCTTTGCAAACTGGATATAGTCAATGTCCATCCAGTCGCCAGTCACCGTAAAGCGGAGAATGTGCTTACCAGCCGGGAGCTTCACGTTAGCCTTCACCTTGCTGTAGTCGTCATAGTTTTCTTCGCCATCGTTCTTCGGAACAGCAATCGATTCCGTAATATCGTCGCCATCGACGGAGAGCTTGAAGCCCGAAGTTGCATTGGCAGAAGCCACCGCTGCAAACATTGTGTAGTCGCCTTCTGCAGCCACATCCACGGTGTATTCCAGCCATTCATCTGCCTGGTTGTAACCGACGACATAGCCTGTTGCCTTCTTGTAGATATCGACGCCCGTGCCTTCGCGGTAGCTCTTGCCATCGTTGGAATCTGCACCATGGTCATCGGAATCATTATCGGCGTAAGAATCGTTACCTGCGCCATAGCCCGGTTCATCGAAGTTTTCCATTTCGATCTTGCCCGGAATTGCCCAAGCCTTGCCGCCAAACGGAGTCTGCGGTTCAGGTTCGCGCTTCGTGCCCTGGAATTCCCATTCCAAAACACCCATGGTCGAATCCTTGCCATTATTCTTGAACACGAAGAACACCTGGTCGATAACACCAGTAAGGCCCTTCATTGCGCAATCGTTATCCACGAAGGTCTTGTTATTAGCGGTCTTAGCAAGTTCGCAAGTACCGGCCAACGTGCCGCTCGCGCTACCCGTATGGATTTCAATCTTGTTGCCTTCGCCCACGTTAGCGGCCTTGATGCGGAGGTTTTCAGCACCCTTACCGAAGTCCACGCCAGAAACACGAATCCAAGATTCGCTACGGCTCGTAAGCGGCAAGAGCACATGCACAACGGGCTTGCCCTGAGTCCAGTCCGTACGGCTACGGATGTTCATCTGCTTGGAACTCGTCGTTGCCTTGTAGGTCTTGTACGGGTCAAAGTTCTTGATTTGCTTCGGTCCTTCACGGGTGAAGGTGAGCTTGTTCATCTTGTCGCCACTCCAGGTGAGTTCGTCGATGGACACGCTTCTGTGGTTTTCGTAGTTCGGGTTTTCGGAACGCACGCCCTGCTGCGTCGTTGCAGCCGGATGGTTATCGGAAGTCACCAAGCGACGGTCGTGATACACGGCATACCACTTGTCCTTAAAAGGAGCGAAGCCCTGGTGGTTGTTACCGCCTTCGCCATGAGCGTCCGGCACAGAGCCAATTCCCGGAATGACTGTACCCACAAAGGTATAAGGCCCCCAAATATTGTTAGACATACCATAGTCAATCACCTGGCTACGGTTGTTGAAGCTCAAGTAATAGGTGCTACCCTTCTTATGCAGGTAAGGAGCTTCAAAAGAGTTCGGCAAAGAGACCTTCTTCAAGGAGTTCTTGTCGAAAGTAATCTTGCCATTGCTTTCGGTAAAACTGATAATGTCAAAGTTGTTGCCGTAGGGGCGCTGGCCGCTTTCGCCACCACCGAAAATCACGTAACCCTTGCCGTCGTCATCGATCAAGATGCCCGGGTCAAAGCAATGCGCAATGCCATCGCAACCTCCGATAAGACTTCCGCCACCAGCAATTCTGTTGACACCATGGGTTTCCTTAACGGGGTCGGTATAAGGCCCGTCGATAGCCGGGGCGGTAATCATACCCACGCCGCTTGCACCATCGGGGTAAACGATATAGACCTTACCATTCTTGACGGCAATGCCCGATGCCCAAGTATTGTTCGGATAGTTCCCGAATTCACGCCTGGAGCGGAAAATCATGCCGTGATCAGTCCAGTTCTTCATGTCTTCAGACGTGAAGGCGTAAAGGCCGACAATATCGTAGTTCCAGTTCGTCTGGTTGTTATAGTCATCCACATCGGTCAAGATGTAGAAGGTATCACCGTCAGAGGCGCAAGAAGGGTCCGCCAGATAGTGATAGCTAGAAATAGGGTTGTCAGCAAGCGCACTTACACCAAAGCCAGCAAATAAGCCCAGTGCAGCCAAACGTTTCATGTTCATACACACTCCTTCGGACCAGCCATACACCGCCAATCCATCCATTATTAATCTACCTCCAAACAACAAAAAAAGACCTGCAAAGCGATGCAGGTCCATTGATAAAATGTCAATAGTGGATAAATCTACTCTTCTTTCCGGACAACGCTCTTCTTCACAACCGGGGCGTACGGGTCAAAGATACCGTAGCCAAAGACTTCGATATCGTCCACCCAGACTTCCGTATCCATAGCGCCGAAGATGCCAATCTTTGTGACACTGTCCTTCACCGCTTCCCAACCGTAGTTACCGCCATTGCTGTCAGCCGTATCCAGTTCCGCCGGAATCACGGTAAACTGCGTCCAGACCGTATCCGCATCGAAATGGCGCCAAGACTTGATATTGTCAGAACTTGTCACAGAATCATCGTTTACGAACCTGTCGAACGAGAACGAGACTCTAGACGGGGCCGAGACGCGGACCCAGAAGCGGATGGAATCCAGATTGCTCATGTTGACATAACCGCCAAGTTCACGACCGATAAGTGCCCAGTCCCACTGGGCCGCAGAATCGCGTTTGCAGATAAAGTGGGCGGCCTTACCTTCGCGACCAAGACCTGCCGATTCAATGTTGAAGCGAACCTCAGCGTTGAGCGATGCGGTAGCTTCCCAAACGCCAGCGCCATTTTCAAAGTCGTCAAATACAAAATAGTTCTTGACGTACGCAGAGTCGCCTAGATAAAGCCCAGCATCGGACTGCGCACCGACGTCTGCCTCAATGCGGCCATATTCCGTAACCGAGTCTGCGTCAGTTTCATTTACAAATGCAACAATCTCAACATTGCCGTTCGGGAGCGATTCAAATTCAAAGTAACCGGTAGAATCCATCGGGACCTGGTAGTCCAAGCCCTGCACAGAAACGGTTGCAGAACGGCGGACCAACTGCGGAAGACCGACACGACCGGAAACCTTGGTCGGTTCAGAAACTTCGACTGTCAAAGGAGTCGTGGAATCAGATTCCACATAGGCAATCTTTGCAAAGCCCTTCAAATTCAAGGAATCATTACGGGCTTCGATTACATAGGAGCCCGACGGGACATCAGACAGAACCACTCGGCCCTGTTCGTCCGTTTCGAAATGCAACTGGTAAAGGGAGTCCGAACCCAGTTCGGTTGCACCCGACAAATAAGATTCAGGGCGGACAATAACGTCCATACGTGCAGCAGGCGTGCCATCGGCCAATTGAGTAAGCACCGCGATGGAATTTTCCGTTTCCATCGACGATCCAGCGGTACGACCGCTATCGCAGGCGACATTGCACAGTGCCAACGTCGCCAAACCATATGTCCACGCCCGTTTAATCATTTTTTATCTCCTGCACCTTCCCCTTTTATTATAGTATTTTCCGAAGCCCCTCCTTTACGGGCTACCGGGTAAAATGCCATAGAAAGCTGCATAACACGATCAGGATTCTTGGCTCCGTCTACTCTTTTTTGGACTAAACGGCGGAATTCCCTCAACATGTCGCCCAAATCCTCGAAGCAGGACTGGTCTACAGAAAGAGTCAGTGTAGAAATATTGCGTTCATTGACGGGGACATTTTCGAGCGCATCGCTCGCAAGGCTCAACACCTGGCGCTGGAAATTGCGCACAGCCTTGGCCTTTTCGGGGCCCCCTACTGTCAAATGGGCTTCGGTGAGAGCAAGCTTACCCGATGCAAGCTTTTTCACGAGACCGACGCTCTTTAAAGTTTCAATGGCTTCGAGAGCCTGATCCTCGGTAATCGGCGGGCAAATGTCCCTTGCAATCTGCTTGACATTTACCACTCCACCGTTCAATTCCAGGTAGGCGCGTACCGCAGGAATCCACCAGTTTTCAAGAAGTTTAAGTTCGGCGGCTTGCAAAGAATGGCGTTCCACATCGCGGAGCGAAAGGGCCTTCGCCATAAGTTCTTCGCGCTTGGTCTTATCCTTGCTGACAGCAGCAGAATAGAGGAGGTCGAAGTATTCGGCCTCGCGACCACTCAGCGCAAGGATTTCCTTTGCCGCAGGTAATGCATGAGCAGGCAAGTGCTGCTTCTTTTGCAATACGCGATAGAGATAGCTGGAGTCTAGCCCGAGCTTATCACCCATCATGCGGTAGCTGTAGAAGGGCATCTCGACCTTGCGCCTGTCGTAGAATTCCTTCAAGAAGTCGCGGTAATCCGCTATGTCAGAAAAAGTAACCATCAATATCTAAAATATTTAAAACTTACCGCTGGGAACCTACAATGTAAACATTTGGTATGGATATTTTGTCAATGGGTAGGTCATTGGGTTAGAGAATGTGTCATCCTGAGCGGAGTCCGTAAGGGCGAAGTCGAAGGATCTAGTCATTGGTTATTAGTAGGTAATTAAAGATAATAAATAGATAGAATATCATTTTTGAGGGAAATGGCGAAAAAACGACTATTTCACAATTTTTTTGAACTTTCCGCAGAAAATTAATTTATTCAAAATAAATAAAATTTCAATTGACGCCAAATTTGCATCGCACAAAAAAAAGCCCGCGCACGGCGGACTTTTCTATTATAACCAAGACTTCGCTGGATTGGGCTAATGCCGTTCAGGATGACGAGATTGAAGGCGGGCGTTCTAACTTATTCTTCGCCGAGGTATTCCACAGCAAAGATAAGCGTTGCGCCACCAGGAATCGGACCTGCGCCGCGGCTACCGTAGCCAAGACCTGGCGGCACCACGAGGATTCTCTTTTCGCCGGGGAGCATGCCCTGCACGCCGAGTTCCCAGCCGCGAATTACGTTGCCTGCACCGAGTTCAAATGCAAACGGCTGACCGCGATCGCGGGAGCTATCGAACTTGTAACCGTTCACCATCCAGCCCGTGTAATGCACAATAGCGCGGTGGCCAGAACGAGCCGGTTCACCTTCGCCCTGCTTCACGACAGCATAGCGCAAACCTTCAGGGCCGTTTTCGTACTTGAGGAGCGTCGTATCCGGGAAGAAGTCCATGTTCTTTGCCAGTTCCGGATCCAGTTCAGAAGAAACCATTTCAACGCGGAACACGAGCGTAGAGTTCGGCGGAATCATCGAGAACGCCATAGCGCCGTAACCCATCGCCGGAGAAACGCGCAACCAGCGCACGCCGCCTTCGCGCATGCCCTCAAGGCCTGCTTCCCAGCCCTTGATCATCTTGCCTGCGCCCATCACAGCTTCGAGCGGCTTGCCCAAATCCTTGGAGCTACCGAACTTGCGGCCCGACAAGAGCCAGCCCGTGTAGTGAACCTTAATGGTATTGCCAGCAGCATTCAACTTGCCGTTACCGACCTTTTCGTCATAGACCTTGAGGCCTCGGCCCATGTCGCGCCACTTGAGTTTTTCGACATCGGCAGGGAATTTGTCTGCTTCGAGCGGCTTTTCAGCATGAACAAGTTCAACAACGAACATCAAATCGCTGTTAGGCGGAATACCTTCGAGCGAGTTGTCGCCATAAGCCATCACCGAGGGCACCGAGAGTTTGCGGACTTCGCCAATCTTCATGCCCAAAAGACCTTTATCCCAACCTTCAATCACCTGGCCCACGCCAACCGTGAATTCAAGCGGTTTTTCGCTGTAATAGGAATTTGCAAAATACGGAACTTCTATAGTCGAATCGGTTGTCGCTTTGTTCACAATGGCACTGTCTACTGCCAAATAGCCTTTATAATGGACCTGGATCAATTGACCTGCACGAATGGGCTCTCCACTACCTTCCTTGAGCGTTTCAGAGCTGAACGGAACAGCCCAAGCAACACTACAAGCAAGTAACACAAGAAAAAACTTTAATTTTAACATAATATCTCCTATCTTATAAAATAGAAAATGCTAGTTTTTGAGAGTAAGGATTTATCGTAAACGGATTTAAATATGCTATCAATCATTATCGTCATCGCGATTGTGCTATTGTCCATCGTCCTCGCCGGCATCGGCATTTATGTGGGCACGCGCAATTCCGACGAAAAAGAGCCGTCCAAACCGGTCATCGACGTATCGGGCCAGTATGCGGCTATCGGTCGCCCCGCCCGCGAGACGCTCACCGCCGTAAAGCCTTCCGAAGCATCGATCAGGGCATGGCTCGAAACGCAAGATTTAACACCAGAACAAAGGTTATCCTACATCGAGCAGTGGAACGCCACGCTAGAGGAAACCATCAGGACCATTGACGAAGGGGACAAGAACGGCACGGCCACTTACAGAATCGTGCTTGGTCCTAAAGGCAAAAATTATTGCAAATTCGTCAGCGAAGAAAATTTCATCACCCGCGAACAGATTCGTAATCACGCGGAAATTTTACCCCCCTATGTCTTGGGCTGCGACTGTAAGCTTTTACCGAAGCAACCCTGGGAAAACCCGAGTAAATCCGGATGGAAGGCAGTAATCCCGACACACGGAAACACCTATAGCGTCCCGGATTGGAGGCAACTTGCGTAAGTCACTATTATCTGCAATTCTTTTAGCACCAGCCATGGCTCTTGCCACAGGCTCGGCAATCATTACTCTCCAAATGCCCGTTGGTGCCCGCCAACTTGGTATGGGCGAAGTCGGTGCCGCACTTGCCGATGACGCTACTGCCATGTATTACAACCCGGCAGGCCTCGCATTTGGACCGCTCGCCGACGAATGGCGCAGTTCCTACAAAGCCGATGCCAAGCAAGCGCCGTTCTTTACGCACATGGCATCCCGTTCCAAGAACGGATTCTTCGACAAGAGCGAACTCTGGGCCGGTACTACAAAGGGTATTCTCAAATTCGACGGGGAACAGTGGGTCAACTACTACTCCGTCACCTTGCAGGGTAACGCAAAGATTAAGGACGCTGTACGTACCTTCGTCGGTACCGAACGCGGACTCGATGAATACACGCGCGTTGTCAAAGCTTTTAACGATGTGAAAAACGCAGACGACGAATCTCACGTCGTCGAAGTCAAGATGCCTTGGGACTTGGTCGTCAAGGACACCATCACAGCAATCCTCTACGAAAGCCTTACCGAAAAGCTCTGGGTCGGAACCCCGAAGGGTCTCTACCGCTTTGACGGCAAGGGCTGGAAGTCCTTCGAAACGGAACTCGGCGAACGCCGCATTACAGCACTCACCAAACAAGGCGCCTCCCTCTGGATTGGTACAGACAACGGCCTCTTCGTCTACCGCAATGGCGCTTTCGAACAGAAGGGTAAAGTTCTCCCGAGCCAAAAGATTAACGCACTCGTCTGGTCCGAAAACCGCAAGGAACTTTACGTGGCAGTCGATGGCGCTGGTGTTGCTCGCCTTACCCCGAAAAAGAGCTCTAACGACAAAGACCGCTGGAGCCTGTTCAACCAGGAAGACGGCATCATGGACTTGAACCCGACCGCACTTGCAGTCGACAGTTCGGGTCACGTTTGGGCAACCCACAAGGGCGGTCTCTCGCACTTCACGCTCCGCAAGTGGGAACAGGTACAGTTCGCCAACAACACTGTAAATGACGTTTCAGTAGACCGCAAGGGTGCAATTTGGATTGCAACCGACCTCGGTGTTTGGCGCCACCTGCCGGATTACGCTACCGCAAGCGGACGTAAGGCAGAACTCGAACGCAGCTCCAAGGAAGACCCCGAAGCCACCAAGCGCGACGACGAATGGACGCACTACCACCAGGGCAATGGCCTTTCGACCAACAGAGTCTGGGCAGTGCTCCCCGAAGGTAACGACGTTTGGTTCAGCACGGCAAACGGCATGGAGCAGTACAAGGACGCTGACTACCAGCTCACCGCATTCTACGAAAAGCTTTTACCGGTTTTGAACATTCCTGACCTTTACCACCTCTACGGCGGTATGACCATTCCGCTGAACGACTGGGGAACGCTCGGTGTTTCCGTGAACTTCGTTTCGTTCGGTTCTACAGTGGTTTCGGGCGACCTGGATGCAGATGACCTCGTGGCCTACAACAGTTCCGAAATCGTCGGCGGCGTAAGCTACGGCACGCGCTTCCCGAACGACTGGGGCCTCGGCCTTTCTATCAAGTTCTTCTACTCCGACCTGAGTTCCGGTGCAGCCGCCGGCGAAGAAGAAGCAACGACATTCGGTTATGCATTCGATATCGGCGTCTTGAAAAAGAACCTCATTATCCCGAAACTCAACTTTGCATTGGTCCTTGCAAACATCGGTCCGAGCGTCTACTATGTAGATAAGACAATCGAAGACCCGATTCCTTTGACTTGGCGCCTCGGACTTTCTTACGAAATCTTGAGCATGGCCGATTACAAGTGGACAGTCGCATTTGACTACAACCGCGAGGTTGTGATGGACGACGACAAGGGCAATCCGGAACCGTTCTACATCGCTTGCTGGAAATCGCTCTTTGATCCGGAAGACGACAAGACGAACACGTTCCTCCAGGGCGTTTTCAACTTCGGTACTGAATTCATTTATTCTAACACGATTGCTCTTCGCCTCGGTTACTTGTACGACTACAAGGGCAAACGTAACGAAGTGGACTTCGGTGTGGGCGTGATGCTCTCCGATGTGCTGCAGTTCGACTGGGCAACCATCAAGAACGTAGGCCGTGCAGACGGCGTTCGCGATGGCCAGATGCGCTTCGGCATGCTGTTCAAGTTCTAGGCTGCTAGTTATCAGTCATTAGTCACTGGTCATTAGTTAAAACTTGGCGGCTTCGCCGCATTACAACGAACGAAAAAAGTCAGGTGATGAGCCTGACTTTTTTAATGTCATGCCCGCCACCGAGCTCTTTGATCACTTAGTGCTTTGACGCTTTGCGTCAGCATCTTCGGCTCAATCATGACAGTCTGCAAGCAGCCTGTCGCGACACTCGCCTTGAATGCAACTAGCACTTACGTGAGCATGATCCGCGAATGGGGAGGGCATCTCCTTTTATATGATAATGGGAAAAATCGCGCCCTATTCCACGAGCTCTATTCTTCGCGTTCAAGAATAATCAGCGCGCGGTCCTGAGTGCTGTTCGGAATCGTGTAGAAATGCTTCCCGACAAACTTGTAACCGAAATCTTCAGGGTAGAAAGTCTTGAGTTCGTCAGCAACGGCAGGGCCCTTCATAAAGTACACGCGGCCGCCAACCTTGAGCGAATTTGCAATGCGCGGGAGCGTTTTTTCCATGAGTTCAAATGCACGGCTAATCACGCCATCGACAGGGATTGTCATGCTGCGGCTCGTGACCTTGTGACCAAACACGTCGATTCCCTTGAGGCCCATTTTTTCAATGACCATATTGAGGAAATTGATGCGGTTCGGGCGCGGTTCGCACAAAGTAAGTTGGATAGACGGATTCACAATTTTTAATGGAATTCCGGGAAATCCGGCACCACTGCCAACGTCTATCATGCGGGCAGGCCACTTGGGCACATAAGCGTTGATGAGCGTGCAGTCGGCATAATGGCGTTCGACCATCGTTTCAAAAGCATTGAGGCGAGTTAAATCCTGATCATCGTTATTCGCGCGGAGCAACTGGTGAAATTCCCAAATTTGCTTGAGCGTTTCGGGTTGGAGTTCCACACCGTAGTAATGCAAAAGCTTATCAAGCCCCGCAAGCGAGGGCGTTACGCGCTTTCCGTTAAAAAGCGGAAACTCCGTGCGAGGAGCCTTCATGTGAGGGATAAAGTCCTTGCCAAGCGCACTCGCACCACGGGGTTTGGAATTTTTTGACCAAGAAGAATTTGCCATGTTTCAAAATTTAGAAAGTTTTTTCATTCTTTTTTAGTCCAAAAGGCTCTCTCGCGTGTGTTTATATAAGGGAGGTTCTTTTGAATCGAATACTTTTAATTTTTGCACTCGCTATTTTCGCAATAGCCCAAGCCTACGCCGAAGAAACCGCAACGACCGCGCCACCGCTAGATGCTGCGCAAGTTTTCGAATGGTGGGACGACGGCATCATCACGCCTGCAGAGGCCGATGAAATTTTCTCCCGACTCGAAGAAGAAAACTACGACGAAGCCTGTTTACTCGCTGAAGTTTACGCGCAAGAACCCTGCGCAAATTTCAACAAAACCATCGAAAACAAAACACGTAAAAAGCGGAAATCTAAAACCGCAGAAAGCGCGCAGTCCGCAAAAACGACGCCGCCACCATCCATCATCCCGCACGGGTACGCTTCTTGGAAAGGCCAATACGACAGCAACGGTCACTTGAAAAAACACCGTGAAGAACTTCAAGTCCAGTTCTATTACTTCAGGCTCCGCCTTGGATCACAAGAATTGCTATCCTACCGGCGTGACGGTTACGAAGCTCATTTCGGACAAATTTCAACCCTAGAATTTCACAGCCATTTGCCGCTCGACACCCTCTGGGGAGCAACAGTTCTCTACCCTATCGGTAAATTCCGGCTAGGCGCGCACATCGACACAAGCAAGACATTGCATGCCGGGCTCGACTTTCGCCCCAACCGCACGAACCAAATCTCCACCTTATTTTGGAAATTCCCAAGCGCAACCGCCATCGCATTGCAAGCGCACACCACGCTAGGGCAAATTTCCAGCTGGTACCAATTCGGGCAAGACCTCCCGATTATCAAAATTCAACTGCAAAACCAAGGCGACCGCATCTCCTGGAAAACAACAGCCTACATCCACGGCGATTCCATCCCGCAAGGTCTCAACTTGAGCAAAATCATAGCCGAGAACCGCCTTTGGGCATCGCAAACAATCAACGTCCAATGGCCCGAAGTATACAACACCGTTTTCTCCATCAAGGCACGCGTGCTAAGCCCAATTGCCTCGGATTCTGTAAACGCCCGCTTCAAGGCAACCCTGACCTCAGGTCCCGACCGATTCCGCCCAAGCCTGAGCGCAACCTGCATCGAAGCAAGCGAAAACTGCAACCGCACCGAATGGAACGGCAGCTTAGAATCTACATGGGAATCGTTTACGTTCAAGGCAAGCGCCAAAGTCCGCCGCGAGGACAGCCGCACAAAAACACCCAAAATCGAACTCGGCGCAGGCTACCACAGCAACAACGCCCTCACCAAACTGACCATAGCATTCCCGCAAACAAACCCCGCAAAAAGCGTATCCGTTCAAAACGAAATCAAGCTAAACAACGACTGGCTTGGGTGTGATTTAGTCTTTGCGTTCAAGAAAACCAGAACCAAAACATTCAGTCCTAGCTACGCCCATTTGCAAGCTAGCCTCAAATTTTGAGACATTTTATCCCAAAAGGCACCCTTTTCAATAAACTGGACACATTTGTAACCATAATTTTCTTGAGGAAACAGGTTTACAGCCGTAAAGAAATCTATTATTAATAATACCCAAACACTCTCAGACTCCTTTAGGTTCCCTCCTTTGCCTGAAGGAGTCCTTTTTTTTATCTTAGGGATATGTCTTATATCGCAGCAATCATCGGTTCTATCGTCTTTTTGCCCTCCATCGCACTGAACATAGCGCTTGCACTGGGTGCACCGCTCGGCATGTACGCCATGAACGGCCGCCACAAGGTCGTACCGCAAGAAGTCCGTCGGGCATTCGTGTTGCCGATTATCATGCAATTTGTGGCTTTGTTTACCCTTTTAAGCGCAGGGCACGTGCTGCCTGAGACGATTCCATTTGGAATTATCAGAATCCTTGCATTTTTCTATGCAGTTTACCTGACGTTTTACACGGCAACGGTATTCTTTAGCCTGAGCGCCAAAGAACGCCATGTGATGGGACCGCTCGCCATAGCATCGACCATTTGCTTTTGGATTGTCGCGGTAGGGACTGTTTAGACGAAAGACGAGAGACGAAAGGCGATAGAGACATGGAAACGGCTGCACCAAAACACAATTACCAGGTCGATTTGGACCGCATCATTCGCAGGCTCGAAAAGACCGGCGAAGTGCCGACGCTCTTGTTGCACGCCTGTTGTGCGCCATGCAGCAGCTACACAATCGAATACCTTTCCCAATATTTCAAAATTACGCTTTTCTATTACAACCCAAACATAGCCCCCGCCGAAGAGTACCAGCACCGCGTAAACGAGATTAAACGATTTGTTGCCGAATTTAAGACAAAATACCCCGTTACACTCGTCGAAGGCGATTACGACCCGAAAAAATTTTACGATATCGCTCGCGGACTAGAGCATGAACCCGAAGGGGGCAAGCGCTGCCGCAAATGTTTTGAACTCCGCCTCGCCGAATCTGCAAAACTTGCCAAGGAACTGAACTGCGACTATTTCACCACAACGCTTACCATCAGCCCGATGAAGGATGCCCAGGTGCTCAACGAGGTGGTTCAGGAACAATGCGACATTTACGGCATCAAGCGCCTCCCGAGCGACTTCAAGAAGAAGGGCGGCTACAAGCGCTCCATCCAGCTATCGCACGAATACAACCTTTACCGCCAGAATTTTTGCGGGTGCGTGTATTCCATGCGCGAGGCACAAGAACGCGAAACGAATAAAACCGCGTGACATTTAAGGCGTTATTATATATAATTCTATTAAATGACCAAAATCAGGGGATACATATTCGCCGCATTATTCACCGTCGTAGCAGGCTGTAGCAACGACGTCGCTGACGCGCATAGCGAAGAACCCCATTCCGGCAATATCGAAATTATCAGAGTCCCCGACAGCACAGACAGCGAAAGTTCTTCAAGTTCGTTTTCACGCTCGAAAATAACAAACATCTTTTTTTCAAACCACGTAGAAATTCTTTCATCGTCAAGTATTGAGCCCTCGTCGTCGAGCAAAGCACCGGAATCAAGCAGTTCAAAGCCGGTCCCAAAATCGTCCAGTTCCGAGGCGAAATCATCAAGTTCCGAACCACCCAAAAGTTCCAGCGCCACCCAGAGCAGCTCCAGTTCCGACGCCCCCAAATCCAGTGCCGCACTCTATTTTTACGATTGCACCGAGCACGACTGCGTCACCATGGAATACTTGAATCCAGACGTTTCTTACGGCGAATTTTTGGACAAGCGCGATGACCAGGTTTACCGCACCATAGTCATTAGCAATCATGTGTGGACCGCGCAAAACATGAACTATAAAATCGAGACCGAAGAGAACGACGAAGTAACCAACTGGTGTTACGCCAACAACCCCGAACACTGCCAAAAATTTGGAAGGCTCTACACTTGGGAAGCCGCAAAAAAAGTATGTCCTGAAGGTTGGCATTTGCCCACTGTCGATGAATGGGGGGAACTTTTAAAGGACCACTCTTGCAGCATTGAACCTTATCAAGACACCGTTCTCATTTTCAATTGCTCCGGAGGCGAATTAAAAGCAGCCGAAACATGGGGCAAAGTCAACAAGGATCCCAACGGTTTTTCCGTCGTTGCAGCAGGAATTCACTACACAGACGGATTCCATTCGTACAACGAATACGCATTATTTTGGACATCAACAGAATTTGAAGATCCTTCCTTCTATGCGGCTAGTTTCAATGAATCCGATGGTGCTACCCTTTGGCCCCATAACAAAAACGAATACGGGCTATCCGTCCGTTGCGTCAAAGGGAACGCGGAATAAGACGAAAATAAATTTCGCCGGCACTTGCGTTTTCTATCTTTAGATTTATAAACTTTTCAACCCCAAAGTTCCATTATGTACGATCCTCGATTTTTACCCATTTGCAAAGAAGACCTGGACGAACTCGGTTGGGATTACGTTGACGTGATTATCATCAGCGCCGACGCCTACGTGGACCACCCTTGCTTTGGGCATGCGGTTGTCGGGCGACTTTTGGAACATGAGGGTTTGCGCGTAGCGATTTTGCCGCAGCCGAACTGGCGCGATGACTTGCGCGATTTTAAGAAGCTTGGCACTCCGAGACTTTTCTTTGCGATTTCGAGCGGCATGGATTCCATGGTGAACCACTACACCGCCGCAAAGCGCCTCCGCAGTGACGACGCCTTTACGCCGGGGAACAAGGCGGGATTCCGCCCAGATTATGCGACATACACATACGCCAAGATTTTGAAGAAGCTCTACCCCGACGTGCCGCTGCTCATTGGCGGCCTCGAATCGAGCCTTCGCCGCGTGACGCATTACGACTACTGGAGCAACAGACTCAAGCCGAGCATTCTTTTCGATACGCAGGCCGATATTCTCGTTTACGGCATGGGCGAAAAGCCTCTGAAAGAAATTGTTCGGTTGCTCAAAAAAGGCGTTCCGTTCTCGAGCCTGAATTCCGTTCCGCAGACCGCCTACTTGGCGCCCAAGGGGAACGTCCCGAAGAACAGCAAGTGGGAAGACTTGCGACTGTACAGCTACGAAGAATGTCTGGAAAGCAAGAGGAACCAAATCGAGAACTGCCGCAGGGTGGACATTGAATGTAACAAGTGGTTCCAGCACCGCATTCTGCAAGATGTCGCAGAACAGACCGTGGTGATTAACCCAGCCTACCCGCCGCTGGAATACGGTGAGCTGGACGAAAGCTTTGAATACCCCTACGCCCGCGAACCGCACCCGCGCTACAAGAAGCGCGGCAACATTCCGGCGTTCGACATGATCAAGTTCAGCATTAACACGCACCGTGGCTGTTTTGGCGGTTGCAGTTTTTGCGCCATCAACGCACATCAGGGCAAGTTCATCGCAAGCCGTAGCCGCGAAAGCATTCTGCGCGAAGTCGAAATCGTCACCAACATGGAAGGCTTTGCCGGCACGATTACAGACCTTGGCGGCCCCAGCGCAAACATGTACAACATGCGTGGCCGAGATCCGAGCCGTTGCCAAAAGTGCGCACGAGCCAGTTGCCTCACGCCCAAGATTTGCGACAACATGGACACGCACCATAAAGAAATTTTGGAGCTGTACCGCGAAGTGCGCAACCACCCGAAAGTGAAGCACCTGTTCATCGGAAGCGGCGTTCGTTACGACATGCTCTTGCAGGAGACCGACGACGAAGAGCTCCGCAAGGACCATGAAGAATACGCACGCGAACTTATCGACTACCACGTGAGTGGCCGCTTGAAAGTCGCTCCAGAACACACAAGCGATGCCGTGCTGAAATTGATGCGCAAACCGAGCTTTACGCTGTTCCACAAGTTCAAGGAATTCTTTGACGACGAATGTAAACGCATCGGCAAAAAGCAGCAGCTGATTCCATACTTTATCAGTAGCCATCCGGGATGCACCGAAGCCGATATGGCCGAACTTGCACTCGAAACAAAGCAATTGGGTTTCCAGTTGGAACAAGTGCAAGACTTTACACCAACGCCGATGACCATTGCGACCGAAATGTTCTACGCCGAGATGACGCCAGACGGAAAGCCGCTCTTTGTCGCCAAAACGCCCGAAGAAAAAGCAAACCAGAAGCAATTCTTCTTCTGGTACATTCCTGCAAACCGCCCGCACTTGCGCGAAGTTTTGGAACGCCTCAAGATGGGTAAGGTCAGTCGCTTGCTACTGAGCCGCACTGCAATGGCGGAGGGCAAGGAATACTTCCCGAGCAAGGAACGCGAAGAAAACGAAGACTTCCGCAATCGCGAAATGCAAAAGCGCGACGAACGCACAAATGCATTACGCCCGAAAAAAGAAAAGGTCAAGAATCGCTGGCGCGATGACGGGTACGAAAGTCGTGGATTCAGCGAAGGTCGTGAATCGCAAAGGGAACCGCGCGAATTCCAGTTCCGCGAAGAACGCTTTAGTGAAAGCCGCGGGAACCGCTTTAGCGAAAATCGCCGCGACTTCCATCGAGATGAACGTCGCGACTTTGACCGCCGAGGCAATGTATTTGATGACCGCCGCGGGAATCAGCAGAATGCGCCGTTCCGCGAGCACCGTAACGTTGAAGACAAGAACCGCTTCAACAGCGGCGAGATAAACCTCGCCAGCCGCCGTTCACACGGTAAAGGCTTCAAGAAGCCATCGTTTAAGAAGTAGTTTTAGGAGTGCGCAAGCACACTCCACCATTGCAAAATCACTTCGTGATTTTGCCAAACGCGCGGCTCGGTTATAGCCAAGCGAGCTTGGCTGCAACACTCGCCTTATGCGTTTGTCGCCCTAAAAGGCTCATTTAGGAGCGTGCAAGCACGCTCCACCATTCGCCTTTGGTGCGTTCGACGGAGACTTTGAAACCAGCCTCATCGAACCACTTGAGGATGTAATCCTTTTCGACTTCGAGCTGACCGCTGATGATGAGTTCGCCGCCTTCGGCGAGCAAGTCTTCGATGTCGTCGCGAAGCGGCCAAAGTTCGCTGCGGATCATGTTGCAGAGAATCACATCGAACTTCGTTCCATCCTTGAACGCATCCAGGAATCCGAGCACGCAGTCACTTTCACCAAAACCATTGCGTTCAAAGTTTTCCGCAATGCAGGGAATCGTGAGCGGGTCAATTTCCGTACCCACAGCAAGGCTTGCGCCCTTACGACGAGCAAACATCGCAAGAATGCCCGTTCCCGTTCCAATGTCGAGAACAGTCTTGCCCTTAAAATCGATATTTTCCATAAGCGCAGCACAGCTACTCGTCGTTTCGTGCTCGCCCGTTCCAAATGCAGTCTTTGCCTCAAGCTCCAAGACAACCGCTTCAGGATCTTCCGGCGTGAATTCCACCCAAGGTGGACGCACCCAAAGGTGCTCGCTCACAGCCACCGGCTGTGCGCGGTCACGCCACCACTTGTCCCAATCCTTTGCAGGCTCTTCGGTGACCTTGAAATTGTACTGCGGAAATTCCGCCACGATGCGGTCGCGTTCCGCCTTGTCGCCCGTGTAAAAACAGAACTCCGTGCGGCCAGCGGTCACCGGGTCGAGTTCTTCGAGCGTCGCAACACCCGCCTCGAAAAGCAGGTAGCTTGCAATTTCATATTCTTCATCGGGGCAATTGCCCTCAGCCTTGTACCAAGTTTCAATTTTCTGCATAGTTTAAATTTATCAAATTCAACGGAGCATTGAAACGCGCGCGCCAAATAACGCCGGAAAAAGAAATATATTTGAGAAAAGACCATGCTTTACATCCATCAATTCCCAGACTGGACGCGGTTCCGCTTCGATTCTCCCAAGGTGCTCCAAGCGCTTGGGCAGACACGCCTTGAAGAAGGCAAGCTCATCGGAATCATGCAAATCTGCGGACTCAAGGACATCGAAGCAAAACTCCTCGCCGAAGACATCGTCGCCAATTACGCCATCGACGGCTACACGCTGGACCCCGCGCACACACTTGCCGAAGTGGAACTCAAAAGCAAGGGCTCACAAAACTTTATCAAAAACTACCTCGGCGCCATCCAGAACGCCTCGCAGCCACTCACCGAAGAACGCCTATTCAACTGGCATTCCGCGATGGGTCAGAACAAAGTCTTAAAGTTTCGCGAAGTCCCGAATGAAGTGCAAACGACCATCGACGAAAAGCAACTCCATTTTGTAGGCCCGAATCCGGAACGCCTCCAAAGCGAAATGGAAAACTTTTTATCGTGGTTTGAAAGCGCAAATATAGACGGGGTGATTAAAGCCGCAATTGCACATTTCTGGTTCATCACAATCCGACCATTCGCCGACGCAAACGGAAGACTAGCCCGCGCCATCACGGCAATGCAACTTGCACGCACCGAGAACACGACTCATTGCCAATACGCGCTGAACAAACAAATTAACATTCACAAAGGCGAATACTTAAAGATCCTCGCACGCACACAAGCCGCAAGCGGTGACCTCACCGAATGGATTTTATGGTTCCTGCAAATGATGCGGGACGCCATCAAAGATAGCGAACAACTTTTCGCTTCTGAAATCAGCCGCATCCAGTTCCGCAGCGCCCACGCAAACGACACGTTCAGCGCCCGCGAACAGCAACTCATCGACGAAATCATGGCAGGCCGCCTCGCGCAACCCTTCACCGCTAAAGAAGCCGCCGCCTTCTTCAACGCAAGCCACGACACCGCCCTCCGTGAAATCCAGAGTCTCATGGACAAAGGAATTTTGCAAACAAACAACAAAGGCGGCCGCAGCATGCGATACAGACTGAAGGATGAAAGGGTGGAAGGGTAAATAAAAAACATCGGTAACCTTCCTGCTTTCCGGCATCACCAACCGGAGCGTGTTTTCCGATGCTTTTTAGATAATATACAATCAAATTTCACAAAAGTCAAGTTCCTTAATTTTTCACCTACATTTCTCTTTTTTCCATAAAATATATTCGGGAGCATGTCCGGCACTTGTCGGGGACATGATGGGTGGTTGATGGGTACTTGTAGGGTAAAAATTCGAAGCCTTGTTTCCAAATGCACGGGAATATAGATTACAGGCATGAAGTATTTCTTTATAAGCGACTTACATGTCGATTTCTATGCACCCTTGTCCCGCAATGTTTCAACATTACGAAAGTATTTTGAATCATTCTTCGAACGGAACTTTTTGCCAGCAGACGCTTGCTGTATCGCTGGAGATATCGCAAACGACTATTTCACCTACGTAGAATTCCTGAAGTTCATTGCGGAAAAATACAACTGCGTATACGTATGCCTTGGAAATCACGACATCATCATGGAGCTAGACGGACGATTCGGAGTTGACCGCGAATTTAAAACCTCTGAAGAAAAAATTGCCTACTTCATTGCAGAAGCAGATAAAATTCAGAACGTCATGTTGCTCGAGAATCGAATTGCAGACGGCATCGCTGGTTGCATGGGAATGTGCGATTTCAAGTACATGCATTCACCCGCAGCATCAGAAATCATGAATAAGATGTTATGGGCAACGCGATGGTTCGATGGCAGACATTGGAATTACATGAAAAATGACAGCGGACGCCTTTGGAAACACTACGACAGCGTTTTTCGCACACTCTCCCTAAAGCGACCCAAAATCATGATGTCGCATTTTCTGCCGCTGGAATTCGAAATGCCCGAACGCTACCGAAACGACCCATACTCAAACTTTTTCTATTTCCATGGAGCAACCTACCTAGAAAACTTGGACGATGGAAGCATCTGGCAAGCAGGCCACACGCACACCGCAATGAAACGGGAGTTCATGGATGCAAAGGGTAAACGTCACTTGCTCCTATGCAATCCCGTTGGATACCCTGATGAAAATCCCTATGCGGAATATGGATTGAGGCGGGAAGATTTTGTGGTGGAAGTGGAGTGAAACGGAGGAGATACTCAATCACTTTTCGCGATGTTTCGCTTCGTTCTCTATTATATCCTGCTTACGAACAATAGAGCCATGCCACGATGTAAGTCCCATATTAGGCTTTTCCGCAACCTGCGGAAACATCCGCATTACCCCTTCTTCTTTTTCACCTTTTTCTCAATACTTTTAATCGTCTCAAGATATGCCTTTTCCACAGGGCTTAGCGTTAATACCTGATATTTCCGATATTCATCAAGAGCTTTATCAACAGCCTGTTTGTGGCTCACGCTTCCCGCATTATCAAGGAGCTTTTCCCCTGTCGAAGAAAGCACCTTATCTAGATGCTCCACATAATCGCTCATGTGCATCTGATTATGGCGAATTGCCTGGACTTCCGCAAAATCAAAATAACCCGAAACTAGATTATTCAGCACCTTGAGTTCTTTTTCGTCCAAATAATTCTTAGCAACCACTACATCTTTTCTTGTCGGCATGCTCCCGCTAAATGTAGTCAAACCCATAAACGGTTTATCGGCATCCGCCCGTTCAAAGATGACTTCGGCTGCGGTATGCCCATGCGCAGCATAATGTAACTTGTTCTGCACCATCTTGAAAAAAGCGATGGACTCTTTGCTTTTAGGGTCATAATCAACGCTAGTCGCATACAAATCGAGAACTTGCCGATACAAAGCCTTTTCGCTAGAGCGGATATCGCGAATTCTATCCAAAAGTTCATACCAATAATTTCCGCCACCCGCTTCCTTGAGCCTCTGGTCATTCAGCAAGAATCCCTTTTTCAAGTATTCTTTGAGTTGCTCGGTTGCCCAGCGCCGAAAACGAGTCGCCAGGATCGACTTTACGCGATAACCGAGAGAAATAATCATGTCAAGATTGTAAAAGACCTGTTCTCTGCCAACTTCGCGAGATCCCTCAATTTGAACTGTTCGGAATTTCCGAACAGTTGCCCCTTCGTCAAGTTCACCTTCTTCGAAAATATGCTTGATGTGTTCGCTGATATTCGCCTTGCTCGACTGGTACAAATCTACAAGCTGCGCCTGCGTAAGCCAGACAGTTTCGTCTTCAAACCGGACATCAATCTTTGTCTGTCCATCATCAGTCTGGTATATAACAATTTCACCTGTTTTATTCTCTGACATCTAAAACCTCTAATTCCCGTTTTTCCTCTAGTCCTTAAAATAGGTTCTTGAATAACCTCGTGCAATAGGTAGGATTGTTGCAGCAAAATATTCATTTCAAAACATCGATAGGCTCTGGCCTCAGTCTAAACGCATCAGGGTCAACAGTCATTTTGTAAATCTTCATTTCAGGATTGAGCCCTCGTGCAACTTTCACAATTTCTTTTTGTTTATCTTCTGCGATATTAATGCTAAGATATAGCGAATAGAAACATTCTCTCCCAATCTGTGGGTAAAAACGAAGATCTTTAATGTCACTATTTCTTTTTCTATTCTTTGTCTTAGGCTGAAATTCACAAGGCGTAAGTCCGGGATGAGGCTCATCTAATATTAGTCGAACTTCCTGTTCATGCTCCCAAGCTTTCGCTTTGGTAGATAGTTGGTAATCAAAAAATCGTCCATTATCAAAATCATGGAAATAATCAGGTTTCTTGATAATGTCTTTATATTGTACCTCTAGTTTTTGTACACCAATACATTTTCCAAAAAATTTATTAGAAAGGTCCGCATCAGCCTTTTCCATGTCTATTCCAATGCACACGCCTTTATGATTTCCATAATAGCTCCACATAAGCAAAGCATCATTGACCTTAGATAAGCTGCAAATCCAAGCATTCTCCCAACTTCTTATGTACGAAGACGATTCTAATAATCTGACAATATGTGCCGGCCAGACTTTACATTTTGCCTCAGGAACATTTGAAAAATTTATCAAACTAGGATGGCAATCGAAAGGATCGTTCAATCTTGATGCGTTGGTAAATTGCAGATTATGATATTTCAACATATTCAAACCACCATCAGCATCAAGATATTTGTACAATACAGGTGATGTCATTTATTTTGACTCCCGTACTTCATTGTATTCTGAAGAATCAAATTCACTATATTTTTAATTTCTTTATCTACTTTTCGTTTCTCATTTTCTGTAAGATCCGTAGATTCTATTCCTTTAACAACTTTTTTTCCAGCACGACGAGTCGACCAATTTGTTTTTGATAGTAAAGCAAATAACACCGTTTTTAATTCACTTTGATATTCATCGATCAACTCTTTTGTTAATGACGATTGTATTTGATTTATAGTCTCTTTAGCGACACTATCTTTTACGTCCGTATTTTTTACATTTTCAAAATATTCCGATATAGATTGCATCCAATTCTCTAAATCATTTTTACCCCTTAAGTAATATGCATCTATAGGCAAAATCGTTGCTAAATTTGCAATCATTTTTTCATATTGTTCTTTTAGTTTATTCAGGTTTTCAAAATTTTCTTTTTGTCTAAAAAAAAGTGAATTATTTATCATTGGACCATATTGTTTCTTTGCAGAATCAATAGTTTTTTCATTCAATGCAGGAATAATTTCTTTTATTCTTTTAAAATAGTAATCCAAATAAGCATCCGCCATCTTATCCGCATTCAAACGATTTACTAAAAAGAATACTTCCAACAAATAATGAATTGATTCATTGATTATCCTTCGTTCTTCGGATTTTTTATTTTTATGATAAAGCCAATGAGCGGACAAGGCTCCAATCAAAGCACCGATAAACGTTCCCAAAACGCCTATTGTAGCGGGTATTAAAAATTTTCCATCCAGCATAAAATCTCTCCAAAATTAAGCAAAAGCTTCTTTTATATTAAGAGCATCTATTGTGGGCAGCATTCCATTATTCAACTTCTCTATTTCCTTATCAATGTCATTCATTGTTCGAACTTTTGATAATTTGAATTTAATATCATAACCCATTTCATTCAAGTATTTTTCCATCGAAAACAAAACAGAATCCCTCAAAATAGCTTTTGCGCGTTCTGTTTTTAAATGCATATAAGCCAAATAGAAGGCCGTCGCCTTTGAAGGATCTATCAAACTGAAGCCCCATGATATAAAAGCTTTTGATGCGGCCACAATATGGTTATCATATATATTTTTTAAATTCAAATCACGAGTATTCTCACACTCTTTCGAATCTTGCATATATAGATTTACTTTTTCTTGCAAAAAATCATTCAACAAAAGAACATTTTTTGAAAAAAGCTTTTCTCCACCCAATTCATCTGGAATGGTAAATTTCCAATCGTGCTGTTTTTTCTCAAAATGATAAATACAGCATCCCGAAATAAGCATTTTAGTCACAATTTCTTTCACACAATGTCCTAATTGGATAGCAATCTGACGCTCGCTACAATGCGATATCTGTGAAAACAAATCCATCAAATTAACATTTTCAGCCCCAATGATTTTAACATCAAATTTTTGGAAATAAGTATACTGGTTGATAAATCTTGTATGGAAACCAAACACAGGGCCTTTTCCACACAGAACAGAATAGGACCACCCGGAATCATTCTTCTTCATCATTGTTCCCTTCCAAATCACGTTTCAGACATTCGTTTTCCCACCCAAAATCACAATCTTGCAAATAAGGACTTTTCATAAAATAGTGTATAATGAAAAGATGTTCTATCTTCAAGTCACAAGCATAGCGCGGACTTTCTCTATATTCTTTTACAAGATGTCTAATAAGTGGACTTTCGTGTTTTACATCCGCATATTGTTCAAAGAGCATCGTCTTATTGGAATCTTTCATCTCATAAGATACATTTTCAAGCAACGTGATTATTTTTCTTTCTAATTCCTTGACAATTTGAGAACTCATTCCCATTTTCGTATTGTCAATACTCGCGAATAAGTATTCTTTTCCCTTTGAGGATAAAGAATTCATCGGTTTTTCTTTAAACCAAAGATCCATTTGTTTATTCCATACAGAATCAACCAAAGACATAAGTTTGTCACTTTGATAATATTCAGAGCAGATCAAAAATACACTGGATATAAGAATTGCATAATCAATAAATTCTTTTATTTCATCATTATTTTTCGCATAAATAGTTCGCAAAAAAATGGAAACCAGTCCATTTGTAATACATTTTTCTGCGACACTACAATCTCCCTTTATCGCAAAATCCATACTGTCATCAAACATTTTCAAAATCAACATTCCCGCATAATCAGGGATTTCTTCATCACGTTCTTTTACAGAAACGAGAGGAATAACATTTGCTGATTCAATTGTCAAACATTTTAAATGAGTAACATACTGATTTTTATAGTCGTTCTTAACCAAATTTTCAAATGCAATGATGGGATTTTTTACATCATTTACCAAAGAATCGTAAATAGAATTTATTTGATTTTCTAATTTAAACAACTTTGCCCAATACTCTTGTATACATTTTAATACAGCCGCTTTATAAATGGGTTGCAATTGAGGATCTTTGAGCCTGTTTTCAAAGCGATTAAAAACCTGTTTAGTCAGCAATTTGTAATTGGCATTTAAACGAATCGCTTCTTGTTGGCAAAGTACATCTAATATATACCAATGCGGAGTTTTAACATTTCCTTCTAATTTCAATTCCGTTTGAACTTTAGCATTAAATAACTCCATATCCTTCAATAGCGCCATACTAAATCCATGTTTATAAAAAGATTCTTTTTTATCTATTTCAATTTCTTGAACAATTGAGAATAGAGCCCTTTTATCATGGGAATTTGATAAATAAACAATCAGGTTTATTTCATGAATGAAAATATTTTCAATAAAAGATATCGCCCATTTCTCTTTGGAAAAAATAGCAGGCTTTAACGACCACAACCTATCAATAATTGCATGGGCCTTATCATAATTATTATTATTATATGCAAGAGTCTTAATATATTTACCAAATTCAGGTACAATAGCTGTAAATTCAACATCATTCGCATAAAGAACTATATCAGAAAAAAGTATTTCTTCCATGCTATCTTCAAACCAATAATCATCCGCTTCTTCAAGCGGCATTTGATTTTGGAAATTGAACATAATATTCAATCGCATATAATCTTGCAATACAACACTTTTGTAGCGATGTTTTTTTCCATACCAACGGCTATTTGTCGGAAAAAATCTCTTTATTACTTGATACCTTTGCAAGGCATCAATAATTTCTCGATCAAATTCAAAAAGTTCTCTTTTGGAATATTTCGATTCGCTTATTAAGATTTGGCTCAAGCACTCAAACCGACGAATTATCCTCCAACCTTGTTTTTTGCACAACTCAGCACAATCTTCAGGAAATCTTTTTTGGCTCAATTGGTGCAAATTTTCCCATTGCCGTTCCAATTGATTTCGTAAAAGAGGCACCCAATTTATAGGACTAAAAAAATTAAAAAGTCTTTTTCCTAGAAAAAGAAAAGACGGTATTATCAAAATGGCACTTACTATAGAAAAACCGAAAGCCAATATCGAATACTCATCAAAAATCAAGCATTTTCCGAGCATTATATACACGAATACGCTCGAAATAGTAGCAAATCGCATAAACAAACTACTAACACGGTCTTCAATTAACAAGCTACGAATTTCATATGGGACCTTCGAATAGGCTACGCTAGCAACAGATGTCAATCCCGCATAATAAAGACCAATAAATAAAGTTTCAATAGCCGCAACAGCAACTAAAATAGTCACATAATTGTCAAAAAAGAACTTCGTTTTTTCTACACATTTGGTAAAGCAAGGTTCTAAAAACCAAAATACCAACGCTATTATAGCCGCATAAATAATGCTCTTTACAGAATTCTTAATAAAGAGACTCACAAAATAGGTATCATCTTTAACATCAAATTTTTTTTCACCCCAAATCCGATATAAAAACCTAAGAAAAGCAACTTTCATAGAGCCTACAAATTTATAGGCTCTGATAAATTTGGGAGTTTTATCAAAAAGATTCATATTTCTCTCAAAACAACCTTTTAACCTTCATCCTTAAAATTCAATATACCTTTTTTCCCTTAAATGCACATGACACCTCAAAAAACCACTCCCCAATCTCCCCTCAAATAATCTATATTCCTCCCAAATACTCGAGACCCCCTATGACTGATATTGAACTCAAGAATTTGAAAGATCGCCTTTGGCATTCCGCAGACATTCTCCGCGCTGGAGCGCACCTCGCCGCCAACAAATACGGTCAGCCCATTCTGGGCCTAATCTTCCTGCGCTATGCGGACATTCTTTACAAACAGCATAAAGACGAAATCAACGCTGAGTTCGAAAAGCTCAAGGGCACCCGTCGTGCGCGCTCACTCAAAGAAATCTCCATCGAAAAGTGCGGTTTCTACTTGCCGGAATGCGCCTACTTCGACTTTATCAACGACGCCCCGGATGACGCCAAGAAAGCGACTCTCGTCAAGCGTGCGATGAAGGCTATTGAAGACGAAAACGAAAAGATGGAAGGGGTCCTCCCCAAAGATGTTTACGCACAGCTCGTTCCCGAAGAGGAACCCGATTTACTTTCGAAGATTGTCCGCATATTCAAGGACATTCCCGAAGATATCGGCATTGATCTGTTCGGCGAAATCTACGAATACTTCCTAGGCAATTTCGCTTTGTCCGAAGGCAAGGACGGCGGAACATTCTACACGCCAGCGACAGTCGTGCGTTACATGGTCGAAGTCCTGCAGCCAAGCGGTCACGACAAGAAATTCCTTGATCCGGCTTGCGGTTCGGGCGGTATGTTCGTGCAGGCGGCCCGTTACATGCACAAGCACAACAAGAGCGAAGAAGATGACACAATGTCTTTCCGTTGCTACGGCGTGGAAAAAGAGCCCGACACGGTCAAACTCGCCAAGATGAATTTGCTCCTGAACAATGTCCGCGGCGATATCACCGAAGCAAACTCCTTCTACAGCGACCCCTACAACGCATTCGGCGCATTCGATTACGTGATGGCGAATCCCCCATTCAACGTGGACGAAGTCGTTGTCGATAAAGTCAAGGAAGACGAACGTTTCAGCACCTATGGCGTTCCCAGAAACAAATCTAAGGCAGGCGGCAAAAAGACCTCGGACAAGAAAGAAACCGTCCCCAACGCAAACTACCTGTGGATTGGATACTTCGCTACAGCCCTGAACGAACACGGCAAGGCGGCACTCGTCATGGCGAATTCTGCAAGCGACGCCGGCGGCAGCGAACTCGAAATCCGCAAGAAGATGATTGAAGAAGGTGTCATCAGCCAGATGGTCACCCTGCCCTCGAACATGTTCAACTCGGTCACGCTCCCTGCAACGCTCTGGTTCTTCGACAAGCAAAAAGCGAGCAGCAAGAAAAAAGACGAAATCCTTTTCATCGATGCACGAAATGTGTTCACCCAAGTTGACAGGGCTCACCGCAAGTTCAACGACGAACAAATCAAGAACCTCGCCATCATCAGCCGCCTATACGAAGGCGACACGCAGGCGTTCAAGGACTTGCTCAAGGAATACAAGGAAAACCTCAAGAACGCTCCCGTAAACAGCGACGACAAAGAAGTCAAAAACAAGGATTATTGGCAGGCGCAAATCAACTGGCTCACCGAACGGTTCCCGGACGGAAAATACCAAGACGTAATTGGCCTTTGCAAAGTTGCAAAAATCGAAGGCGAAGATGGAATCAAGGATCAGGATTATTCGCTCAACGCGGGCCGATATGTGGGCGTTGTCATTGAAGACGACGGCATGACCGCCGAAGAATTCAAGGAAACGATGCTCGGACTGAACGACGATTTCGCCAAGCTGAGCGCCGAAGCGAAGAAACTGGAAAAACAGATTGCAGAGAACATGAAAGGATTGTTTGGGTAATATATGAGTGAATGGCAATCCTATAAAATAAAAGATGTTGGTACAGTTGTTACCGGCAACACTCCACCGACATCTAAAAGAGAATTCTATGGGACGGAATACAAATTCATTAAGCCCACAGATATGCAAGAAGGGCAAAGATTTGTTCCAGAAACAGAAGAATACTACTCGGAATTAGCTTTTCAAAAATATCAAAAAAGTTTATTGCCGAAAAATACTCCTTGCGTAGTCACAATAGGCTCGCTTGGAAAAAAAATGTGCTTGACAGACGAGCCAAGTTTTACGAATCAAGCTGTAAACGCAGTTATCCCAAACAAAGAATTTGACGGAGTTTTCTTATACTATTGTTTGCGAACAAGACTTGCTTATGTAAAACAGCTTGACAGCGGAACAACATCTGGCAGAGAAAATGTTAGTAAGAGCAGTTTTTCTAATATAACATTGAAAGCCCCTTCTTTACCAACACAAAAGAAAATCGCATCCGTACTTTCCGTCTACGACAACCTGATAGAAAACAACAACAAACGCATCAAAATTTTGGAACAAATGGCGGAGAACCTATACAAAGAATGGTTCGTCCGCTTCCGATTCCCCGGCCACGAAACCACCCCCATCGAAAACGGAATTCCTCGAGGTTGGACTGTTCAAAGAATGAACGATTTTTGCTATGTAACAGATGGGACACATGACTCTCCCAAACCTGTTGAAGAAGGAGTTCCTTTAATAACGGGAAAATGTATATCAAATGGATTTATCGACTTTGATGAAGCATATTTTATTAGCCTTAAAGACCATGAAAACATAAAAAAACGGAGTGGGCTTTCAACAGGAGATATTCTTTTCAGCAATATTGGAACAGTAGGAAATTGCTGTATAGTAAATTACAACCAAGAGTTCAGTGTAAAAAACGTGATTATTTTCAAGCCAAACAATACATCTAAAACAGCATATCTCTATTATTGGATGTTAAACGATTCTATGCAAGCCGTTTTTGCAACACAAACAAACGGTGCATCACAACAGTTTGTCGGCTTAAATTTCATGCGTAGACATAAAATTCTTGTTCCAGAATTAAAAGTGTTAACAGCTTTTGGAAATATAATTAAGCCAATTATCGAACAAAAGAACATGTTGCAAAAAACAAACGACAACCTCATCAAACAACGCGACCTGCTCTTGCCCCGCCTAATGAGCGGCAAACTCGCCGTATAGGTAATTATTATGGCAAAAATGGTTCTTGACTTACAGCAAGCCTGTCTCGACGAAAAAGTGTCCTGCTATAATTTATTACTCAGGGCGTATGCAATTGCTGAAAAATTAAACATCAAAGACATGGCTGAATTTTGCACCAATGAAATCAACGGCTACTATGACATAGATGATAAAACCATCCCATTATATCGTAAAATTCATGTAAATGCAGAGGCATACAAAGAGACTGCAAAACGTTGGGAGCCCATATCTTTTCCAGCTGGCAGTCCATGGTCCATGAGTATCATTGTTGAATCCATTGCCGAAATCGAAAAACTTGATCAATCCAAACGAGAAATGCTCGAAGTCCGATTGAATTACGATGAACAACTAGCCATTTATCAAATAATTGACATGCCCAAACCGTTACATGTTCGTCAAATTTTTATGGCTGCAAAGGTTACTTCGATACTCCAAATTGTCCGTAAACTCATTTTAGATTGGGCGTTGAAATTAGAAAAACAAGGTATTTTCGGAGAAGACCTTATTTTCTCCAGCGAAGAACAAAGTAAAGTCAAAGATGTTCCCTCAATCCAAATCATCATCAATGGCAATGTGACTAGTTCGAATGTTGCCGGCGTGCTAAACGATTCTATATCAAACATACAGACGCAGAGGAAGGATTAAATGTCTAAATTGGTTATAGAATTACAAAAAGATTGCATTAACCCAACCATTTCCTATACCACCCTTTTTCAAAAAGCGTATTTCATCGCACGCAAATTAGAACAAAAAGAAATGGCAGATTTCTTAAGAAATGAAATTGATGGATATGGCAATCAAGAGATTCCGAGTTTTCGATACATCAATGCAATATTCAAAGCAAAAAGTGCCAATGGTCCTTGGAAACCAATCATTTTAGAAGAAAATGATCCTTTAACTAAATATCAACATATTCCCGTAAAACAGGGCGTTCCTGAAATAGAATCTTTTTTTAACTCTAATAACGAAATAATAACGGCTCCAATATACTCAGAATTACATAAAGTTTTCGAAACGCTAGAGCCATCATTATCATCTAAAGATATTCGCGCTCATTTTTCAAAACATCAATATAAAACCATTCTTGAAACCGTTAAACGCATAATATCTGATTGGTCTATTTATTTAGAACAAAAAGGTATTTTAGGAGAAGAATATCAATTCAGTCAACAAGAAAAGGATATAGCAAAAACAATGACGATAATGAACTTTTATGGATTATCTATAAATGGATCAAACGTCATTGGCTCGATGACGAATTCTTCCGCAACAATCAACAATAATAACAGCTTTGATTTCAACGCCTTAAAGGAACTCATTACAAAAATAGAAACCGATTTAGAGAAAGCAAAAAATATCGAAGCAGAAAAGATTGACTCGTTAAAAGAACAAATCGCCTTACTAAAGAAGTCTGTTGAAGAACAAAACGAAACTTCTGCCATAGATTTACTAAAGAACATTGCCTCAGGAGCCATATCTTCCGGCATATGGTCTATTGGCACAACCGTTTCGGCTTTTTTGTCTTCATTGAACTAAATCCCATTACAATTCATATTTCCTATTGTCGTAACAACAGGAATCCTTTTATTCTCAGTTTCTCCATGGAACGTTAAAAAAGATTGGATCATCAGATTATAAATATCGAAATCATCATCTTTTACATGAATTTTTTCAAGTTTCTGGCAAAAAACATTTCTGATATTTCCATCGTCAATATCACCTAACGCAACCGAGAATAAACGATCTTCATCTTGCGCATTTTGATTCAAATGTTTTAAATCTGTTTTTTTAACATAGGGTAAATTTTCAATTCCATTAGTATTTAACAAGAACCATTCGTACGTTTTGTCATCTATTAACAAACGATTCAATTTATCCTTGCTTATAATTCTTGCATTATTGATTATCGCTCGGCCATAGAACCTAGAATTTATCTTATATAATAGGTCATATGTTATCGCATATCTTATTGTAAGTGGTCCTACATATTTTCGAAGTTTTGGATAAAGATGATATGAATTATATAGATGTAAAAACGCATTGAAATGTAATAAGAATACAACGGCATCTATAGGTTCGTCAAATATAAGAAAGCCACCATCACCGGTATCAATTAAATCATGTTGAATCCTATCATTTACATACCGATATGAAAAAAAAGATTCCGCATAAGAAAAGCATTTCTCAGCTTCTTTTCGTAGCAGAGAAAAAACAAATGGAATAAGTTTCTGTTTTTTATAATCGAATTGACTGTATTTAAAAATATCAATTCCAAGAACAGCTTTTTTATCATCTTCCCATCTAGAAAGAAACCCATCTAAAGACTTTTCAAAATCTATTTGTTCACTTTCATCGGGTTCTTTTGATACAAAATCAAACGACTCTCTGCTATCAATTCTATCCAAAAATGATTTTATTGTTTCGTAGCTGCAATTATTACTAGTGACCTCACGATTATTATCAGAGTGCTCATAATTATTATTAGTATTCTCACGACGAGAAGTAAAAGTACGAGGCTGCAACCTCATTTCAAATCTTGAATCGCTACCGTTTCTATACATTTTTTCCTCAAAAAAAATAGTATTCCTTAATATACTTCTTTGTTATTCAACAAGACTAAAACATTTTATATACAAAAAAAATATTACAAAATAGCAAACAAAGCAGGGAATCATGTTTTTGCAGAATAAATTATAATAAACTTCGTTTTTCAAGAAAATTCCTACATGACGGGATTATTTCACTGATAAAAAAAACATCACCCACAAGTTTTTTTAACAATTAGAATAGCACTATCTTAATGTTTTTCGCACAAAGAACTCTTTACACTTGTATTTTTTAGATGTGCGACATTTAGATGCAATTAGACATTTTCACTTGACTTGCAGTCAATAAAATTTGTATATTCTTTCGCGATAGCATTCGTCCCGCCGACACCGAGAAATTGACGCCGTTGGCGTCCGTACCATAGTCTCGGTCATAGTTTCAAGCAAGCTTGAAACTGCGACTCTCGACTCAGTACTATTCAGGGCGGGTAGTTCAACTCTCTGCTTAACGCCGACCTCCCTTTGTTCGCTCGACAGGCTCACAATTCGAGGCAGCATACACCCTATGGGGAAACTGGCCCCCTGGCGATTAACGTAGAGCACCCCCACATTCCGTGGGATCATCAATCTGTCATTCAACAGGTTTGTGAACTGGTGTTCTGCAATGGATCTATACACAACAATAGAAAAACTAATCGAGCAAGCTAAAGCAAGGGGAATCTATTCAGAACACGAACTATATGTCCTGTGGCCCACTTTTTTAAAAGAAAATCTCTCAAAACGCATAAACCCAGAATGTCAGAAAAAACATATCGTGGGTACAAAAACTTTTGAAAACTACAACAGGGTTTCCAAAGCTAAAGGATTTGCCGGAGCTGCCTATTTCGATTTCAACATCGATGTTTATAAAATCGTGCAACAATCTATCGGGACGGGCCTAGTCGTTTTCGACAAAACCGGAAAAATCAAAGAAGAAATCGTCAAATTCAGCAACGATATAGGCTTTGCCGGTTGCGAAGAGCTTGTAAGGACGAATGTAATATCGATTCGATATGCCAAGAAAGGCATTCACGCGACACCGGTCCATCCTATAAAATACGAGGACACCATAAACTTCCTCAAAAGTCGCTGAATGCCCTATATACAAAAAAAACATCGGTAACCTTCCAGCGACCCGGCATCACCAGCCGGCGCGTGTTTTCCGATGCTTTTATAATAATATACATTCTTATTTAACGAAAGTCAAGAGCAGCATAATTTGCCTTTCCAAAGTGGAACATTCCAAAGAAACCGAAATTCAGCAAATTCATTCATTTTCGCAAAAGAAAACTAATCATTAACACTCGTAGCATTTTTTCTATGGGTGTTTATTTATATTTAAATCAGAGATTTAAAATGAAGTCCTTTATTTCTGAAGACGATATTGAACAGGCAATCCTGAAAATGCTGGAGGCAGCCCCTTACAGCTATCAGGTTGTTCGTTGCGATCCGTCTCCAGAAAAAATGGAAGACCTCAACGATGGTACAGGCAGGGCGAATAAAAAGCAATGCGTCTTGCCAACTATTTTACGAGAATCGCTCACAAAACTCAATCCATACATTCCTTCGGACAAACTGGACGAGATTGCCCACGAACTGTCGCGAGACTATTCCGGCACAGATATCACCGCAACCAATTACACGCTCTATAAAAAGTTGCGTGATGGTGTTCGCGTAAAATTCATCAGAGATGGCAAATCAGATTTTGACGATGTAGCCTTTATCGACTTCGACAATCCCGAAAACAACACCTTTACGGCAGTATCGCAGATGTGGATTCAGGGACGTTTCAATTACCGCCGCCCCGATGTTTTGATATTTGTCAACGGTTTACCACTCGTCTTTATCGAATTGAAGAACAGCACTGTCAAGATTGAAGAAGCCTACAACAAGAACTTGACGAGTTACAAAAAGGATATTCCGAACCTTTTTGCACTTAACCAGATTTGCGTACTATCGAACGGTTTCGAAACAAAGCTTGGAGCGTTCAACGCCAGCTACGACTATTTCTTTGAATGGCTCAAGTCTAGCGAAGACGATAAAATCGACCGCAAGTATATCCGTGGCGAAGGCGTCAGTGCCGGGTACATGGTCAAGGGATTGCTGAACAAAGCAACTCTTATCGACTACATCGAAAACTTCATCTTGTTCGAAAATCAGTCCATCAAGATTATCGCCAAGAATCACCAGTTCATGGGTGTGAACAACTTGTGCGAGGCGGTCAAGAACCGCAAGGAACTGGACGGCAAGCTCGGCGTCTTCTGGCACACGCAAGGTAGCGGCAAGAGTTATTCGATGGCGATGTTTACCCGCAAGGTCAATCGCAAGTTCCATGGGAATTTCACTTTCCTCGTCATCACTGACCGAGAAGATCTCGATACGCAAATTCACAAAAATTTTATGCGTACCGAAATTATCGGACCGAAAGATGAATGTCAGCCTAAGAACGGCGAACAACTTCGTGATTATTTGAGAGGAAACAAGCCTTTCATCTTCACGCTGATTCACAAGTTTGGTTATGAAAAGGGCAAAAAATATCCGGTACTTTCGACCCGTGATGACATTTTTGTCTTAGTAGATGAAGCCCACCGCACGCAATACAAGACTTTAGCCGAAAACATGCGAACGGCGTTGCCGAACGCCAACTTCATTGCGTTTACAGGCACACCATTACTCGGCAGCAAGCGCCTCACGAATCAATGGTTCGGCGATTATGTTTCGGAATATAACTTTGCTCAATCCGTAGAAGACGGCTCCACCGTCCCGCTGTTTTACAGTAGGCGCGTTCCCGAAGTTGGCCTTCAAAACAACTTCCTCGATGATGATGTCGTTACGATTATCGAAGATGAAAACCTTAACGAAGAAGAAGCAAAGCTGTTAGAAAATTCCAGCTCTCGCATTCTGGAAGTCATCAAACGCGAAGATCGTTTAGACAAAATTGCAAGAGATATAGCCCACCATTTCCCGCGTCGCGGATTCCTCGGCAAAGGCATGGTTGTTTCCGTCGATAAGTTCACAGCCGTAAAAATGTACGACAAGGTTCAGCACTATTGGAAAGAAGAAAAGAAAGTGCTGACCATCCAACGCAATAATGTTGCTACGCAAGAAGAACGCGATCGCCTAACCGCAATCTTGAATTACATGGACAAAGTCGAGATGGCGGTTATCGTATCGGAAGAAGCGGACGAAGTTCAAAAATTCAAGGCGCAGGGTTTAGACATCGTTGCTCATCGCAACAAGATGAACGCAATTACCCCCGAAGGTAAAGATATCGAAGACCGATTCAAGGATCCTGAAGACAATTTGCAATTGGTCTTTGTCTGCGCCATGTGGCTTACCGGTTTTGACGTAAAGAGTCTAAGCACACTTTACCTCGACAAACCCATGAAAAATCACACGCTGATGCAAGCCATCGCAAGAGCAAACCGCGTATTCCCTGGGAAACCGTGCGGAATCATCGTGGACTATGTGAACGTATTCAAGTTCATGAAGCAAGCCTTGGCCGCATACGCCATTGGCGATGACGGCAGCAAATTCCCGGCCAAAGATATTGACCAACTGATTGGCTACATTGATGCCTGTATCGAAGAAGCCAATAAGTTCCTTTTGGAACGAAACATCGATCTTTACAAGATTTTGGAAGGATCGTCTACTTTCGACAAGTTGGATGATATTCGCGAAGCGTATAACAAAATTGTTGAAATTGACGAAGATGCCGAAAAGTTCAAGGTCATTTTGAACACCTTGCTGAACCTTTACGAAGCTTCGAAGCCAGAAATTTTTGAACGCGACTGGAGCAATCCGATTTTCAGTGCGCTCATCTATTTGCACGGACAATTTTTCCGCCTTATAAACGACGAAAAGATTGAAAAGGCTCGCAAACGCATGGGCGATTTGCTGGATAACAGTGTTTCATCGGAAAGCGTGAAAGTTGATGGAGCTGGCGAATTCCGCGATGTTTCGAGTGTCGCGAAAAACGGCGCAGCACAATCGTATGTGCGCGGGTCGAAACTGATAGACCTTTCCAAAATTGATGCGGAAGGTCTGCGCAAAGAAATCAAGCAGGCAAAATACAAGGCTGTCGAAATCAACGACATGAAGGAATTCATCGAAAAAGCCTTGCAGCAGATGATCAACAGGAATGTCACGCGAATCAAGTTCTCCGAAAGGTTTCGCAATATCATCAATCGCTACAATGCGGGCGGAACAGAAAACGAAGATTATTACGAGCAGCTAATCAAGCTTGTCGAAGAATTGAAGAAAGAAGATTCTCGCGCTGCTACGATGGGCCTGTCGGACGAAGAATTGGAAATTTTCGACTTGCTCGTGATGGGCAAGAAACTCACAAATGCACAAGAACAAGAAGTTCTGTTGACATCAAAAGCTTTGTACAAAAAGTTGAAGGATAACCGTCAAAAGATTCTTGTCGTCGATTGGTATAAAGACGAGCAGACTCGTGCGAAAGTCAAGAGCACAATCGAAGAAGTTCTAGATGCTCCCAAATCACCGCATTTGCCAGATTGTTATGACATCGACTTGTTCAATGCGAAAAGTAATCTGCTATTGAACCATTTTATCGATATGGCGGTACAGGGTTACGGCTGGGCCCGTGGCGTGATTTCATAAAAAAACTGATAGTTTCCAACTGCCCCACGAATCCACACCCCACCCCCATTGCTTAGTCTCGCAAATAAGACTATATTTAGTATCAAATTCAGTCCTTCAGCAAAGAAAGGGAAAACATGTCTACAATCAAGAACATCAAGCCTATTTCGTACATCAAGGCTAATGCTGCAAAAGTTTTGGACCATGTATGCGAATCACATGCCCCTTACATTGTAACGCAGAATGGAGAGGCTCGCGGAGTAATTCTCGACGTTGACACCTACCAAAAAATGCAAGATGGGCTAAAGCTTTTCAAGCTGTTCGCACAGAGCGAAGGCGAGGTTGCCCGCGGTCGAGTCATCCACCAGAAAGACCTATTCGATTCTCTGGAGAGCGAACTGAATGCCAAGTAAGAAGTATCTAGTTGTATGGTCTGAATCGGCAGCATTCGATCTCAAGTCTATCGTCTCGTTCATTGCAGCGGACAGCATGCAAAATGCACGCGAAACTTTCGCAAAAATCAAGAAGGAATGTCTGCTTCTTGAGCGGTTCCCTGATTTGGGCAAAATTCCTGTTGAGCTAGAGGCGTTACAGATTGGTGGCTACCGCGAATTATCCATCAATCCCTGGAGAATCTTTTACCGCAAGCAGGCAAACCAGATTGTAATTCTCGCAGTTGTCGATTCGAGGCGAGACCTCGAAGATGCCCTTTGGAATCGCCTGATGCGATAAAAAAATCCCAGCACATGGCTGGGACGATAGTCGCTTCGCAAGGAGATTTCCCGCTTTTACTTCTGCAAATTCAAACTTGCATTAGCAGCACCGTACAAACTAATGCTGTAATCCTTGATGAGGTAAACCGGGATCTTGTTCAAAAGCGGGCGGATGTTCGGGTTGTAGTTCTTTTCGAACCAGGTCATGAACAAGTTATCGCGTTCGAGCCAGCGGAGGTCTTTCTGCACCGTACCACCGGCGAGGTAGAATCCACCCAGCGGGAGGAACAACGTGCAAGCGTCGCTAGCAAAGCGGGCAAGCATCTTCACGAACATGCGCATCATTTCGGCAGCAACCGGATCGGTATCGCTTGCGCGGCTGATGTACTTCGGACGGTCATGCCAATCGGTTTCTTCAATCTTCTTGAAGGCATCGTTCTGCGGTACACCCTTGGTATCGCGCCACCATTCATAGAGGTGAGCAAGGCCCATGCCAGAGACAAGCGGTTCGACGCCCGGCACGGTGCCGATGCGCTTTTCCATGTAGTCGCGGAAGTCCTGAGATTCCTTGTCGAACGGTGCGAACGTGGAGTGGCCACCTTCGGAGCAAGCCGGGATGTACTTTTCGCCATCAAATGCGAGGAAGCCAACGCCCATGCCGGTACCCGGGCCAATCACGGCCTTGGTTGCCTTCTGCGGCTTCGGTTCACTTCCGTCGGTATGCTTGAACTTGAGAATTTGATTCGGGTCATCGACATCCAGAGTCGGGATGCCATAGCTAATGGCCATAAAGTCGTTAATCACGAGGGTCGGGATGCCGGTTGCATTCGTGATGGCATCGCCGTCAACACACCACGGGAGGTTCGTCATGACGCACTTGTTGTTTGCCACCGGACCTGCAGCGCTGATGCAGATGTGGGAGGGCTTCAAATCGGCGCGATTTTCAGCGGCTGCCTTGAGCGTTTCGCGGATCGGAGTGTCGAGTCCTTCAATGCACTGGCTCGGGCAAACGGTTTCGAGAATGAGTGTAAACTTGCCATCCTTGTAGCCTACAAGACCAAGATTCGTATTCGTACCACCGATATCACCCGCCAAAACAAGACGGTCAAACTTTGCATCGGGATTAAGCCATTTAATTTCCATAATTTAAAACTCCATGTTTTACGTTGAGGAATATAGTTTTTTCTCAAGGAAATAGGAGATTCACGATTAAATCAGGAATGTCAAGCGCATATTTATGCGCATGTAATAAAAACAACCGATTTACTCCGCTCAAAAAATATACATTAAGCCCATAGGGACCTATTTATATTGAGTGGGTCATAATTCACTTTTAACAAGCAGAGACCATGCGCGCTATTCTTGCACTCCTTTATTACATCGTCGTTTTCACTATCATGGTTGTTGCGGGTATCCCCTACACCCTCTATTGCGGTATCCGCGGGCACTGGGAAAACTGCACCAAGATTTGCACTTTCGCCTTCAGGAACATTATTTTCAAGCTTTTCGGCATTAAAGTCGCGATCAAGGGGGCAGAAAACATTCCAAAGGGCGTAAACTACGTCATCGTCGCCAACCACCAGAGCTTTTTGGACATCAACGTCGTCTGGCATTCCATCACGTCGGCGTCATTCATGGCGAAGGCAAGCCTCTGGAAAGCGCCCGTATTCGGCTGGGTCCTGAACCGCTCCGGCAACATTCCTATCCACACGAACCCGCGCAAAAACGCAGGCCTCGGCAAAATCCTCAAGAAACGCCTCGAAAGCAATTACAACATTGTCGTGTTCCCCGAAGGCCACCGCAGCGAAGACGGGCACATGTTCAAGTTCCAAAATGGAATTTTCCGTTTGGCAAAAGAACAGCACTTTGACATTTTGCCAGTTACATTTATCAATACCGGAAAGATTCTCCCAAAGGTCAAATGGGCGGTCTATTCCGGCACCGTCGAGATGGTCGTTCACCCGCTGATCCGCTATGAAGATTACGCCGAGAAGCCGATGGCCGACCTCCGCGACGAAACCCACGATTTGATTGAATCCGCGATGCCTTACATGCAGAACAAGGAGGCTTAATTATGGCTAGAGAATTACCGAGCGAAGAACAAATTATTGCAATACTTCGTGACGAACCCATGGTAGGGAGCCAGCTCCGTAGCGCTCTCGGCCTCCCGAAAAAACAGAAGATGGCTTTTAAGCAGCTCCTCGCCGACATGATCGAGCGTGGCGTTTTAAAGCGTTCTGCACACAAGGAATACCAGCTGGGCGATGGCGAACCGCTCGAAGACAAGCGCGAAAAGCGCCGCAAGAAACTTGCAGAGCAGGGCGTCGAAGACAACCGCCGTTTGGGCGCACGTAGCCGCCGTCAGACCGAAAAGGATTCCGGCACACGCGTGAAGCGCGGCATTCTGCACCAGACCGGTGAAGAAGACTGGCAGGTGACCGAACTCGATACGGGCAAGGTTTACGAGATGTGCCACCGCAGGCAGGCTCCGGGCAAGGAAGGCGAGACGATTAGCTTTACACTTTATCCGCATCCGAAGCTCAAGCATAGCTATTTGGCCAAGGTGGATCGTTCTGCCGAACTGAACAACATCAGTTGGGATGAAGTTAAAAAGCAATTCATGGAAGAGAGCAATCTTCCGAAAGGCTTTAGCCCCGCTATTGAAAAGTACGTGGCCTCCATTACGGACCCGACCGAAAAGGATTTCAAGGGCCGCGTGGATTACCGTAAGCTGGACATTCTTTGCATTGACCCCGAAGGCGCCATGGACCACGACGATGCAATCAGCGTGGAACGCAAGCCGGGTGGCGGTTACAAGCTCGGCGTACACATCGCCGATGTGAGCTACTACGTGCCTGAAGGATCTGACCTCGACGAAGAAGCTCTCGAAAGAAGTTATACTCAATACTTGCCGTGGACGGCAGTGCCGATGCTCCCGGAAAAGCTTTCTAGCGGTGTTTGCAGTTTGCACGAGGGTGTAGACCGTTGCGCATTCACTTGCATGATGGAATTGGACAAGCATGCCAACGTGCTCTCTTGGGATTTCCACCGCAGTGTCGTGAAGATTACGAAGGGCATCACGTACCAGCAGGCCGTGCAAATGATGGAAGCTGGCGACGATTCTATCAAGGCCCTTGCCGAAGTGACCGCGCTCCTCAAACAGAACCGCACCAAGGAAGGTTTGCTCGAATTCCAGACAACGGAATATGGTTGCAAGTTCGACGAGAATGGCGAACCGGTCAAGATTGTGCCGCGCGAACACGATGAATCGAATTCCTGGGTCGAAGAGTGCATGCTTATTGCAAACAACTGCTGCGCTAAGGAACTCAAGCAGCGCAAGCTGCAAGGCATTTACCGTATCCATGAAGCTCCGGACACCAAGGACATCATGGAACTGTACTACATGTACCCGGACCTGTTCAAGGACGCTCCGGTGATGTTGCGTGATTTGGGCAAGCCGCGCAGCGGCGATACGAACTTGAACCCGACAGCATTCAAGCTGTACGAACATTTGGTGAAGCGTGCCGCGGGCGACGAAACGCTCACAAATCGCATTTTACGCAGTATGCAGAAAGCTCATTACGATAGCAATAGCTTTGGGCACTTCGCATTGAACTGGCAAGATTACAGCCACTTCACTTCGCCGATCCGCCGTTACGCGGACCTTTGGTGCCATCGTGAACTGGCCCGCAAGGGTAAGGAAATCGAAGCCGAACGCGTGAACAGCGTGATTGAAGTTTGCGACTTGATTTCTGCAAATGAAATCAAGAACATGAAGGTGGAACGCATCGCCATCAAGGTGTGCAGTTGCTGGATTTTGAAGAGTCGCATTGGCGATAGCTTTGAAGCAAATGTAACGGGTATCGAAGAATGGGGCATTTACGTTTCCATCGACGATCCGATTGCCGAAGGTCTTGTGCGTTACCGCGACATCGCTGGCGACGACTTCTACGTGTTCAATCCGGACCAGGGCCTTGCATTCGGCAAGCGCAGTGGCCGCACCTTCCGCCGTGGCGACAAGGTGATGGTACAGTTGTTGCGCGTTGATCCGTTGCGCGGTCAGGCAGACTTCAGCATCACCGAAAAGCTGAGCCCCGAACCGAAGAAGCGCCGCAGCCGTGAAGATACCGAACGCGACATTCGCAACTTCAATGAACGCGCTGACCGCGCCGCAGCTGCCGAAGCACTTGGCTATGTAAGCCAGCCGGACGAAGACGACGATTTCGACGAACCGGAATATATTTCTGGCGGTCGCCGTGGTCGCAGAGATTTTGACGGTCCGATTTTCGAACGCACCGGTCGCGATTCTCGCGGTCGCAAAGGGCTCCTCAAGGACCGTAACGAATTCGATGAAGGCCGCCGTTCTGACAAGCGTGGAAAACACGGTTCTGACAAGCGCGGAGGTCGCGATTCCCGTGATTTCGGCGAAGGATTCCATGTGGCCAGCGAACCGCGTGAAGCAAGACGTGGCCGCAGGTCCAGCGAAAAAGGTCGCGGACGCAGCAGCCGCGGAGGCCGTCGCGGGAGATAAGAGAGGTAGTTGATGGACGCATGCAATAAAGTCGCCCTCTATGCCAGTTACCAGACCGGGGAAGACCTCCCCGGCTATGTCCGCTTTGCGCTCAAACATCTCGCGGAGACCGACTTCAGGGTCGTTCTCCTCACGAATCGCCGAACGCTTTCGAGCGACACCTACGATTTTTTAAAGGAAAACCACATTGAGCTTTTCCTCACCGAAAATCGTGGATTTGATTTTGGCATGTGGCGGCGTTATTTGCAACTGCAGGCGAACCGCACAGACGCTGCAGGCAACTACGCCCCCGGCATCATCACACGCGATGTGGAGCGCTTGCTGCTCATCAACGATTCGATCGTCTATTACCAGAACAAATTCAAAGAATTCTTTGAACGCGCCGAAAAAAGCAATGCAGATGTCGTTTCGCTCACGAGCAATGACGAATTTGCACCGCATTTGCAATCGTTCTTCTTGTACATGAAACCCGCCGCCCTCGGCGTGTTCTTCTTGCACATTTTCGAGACGCCGGAGCAAACGGAATTCTACGATGTCACCCGCAAACTCGAAGTGGGATTAAGCGAAAAATTCACCGAAGCCGAAGTCCTCATGGAATCGCTCTATCACACAGAGCGCCCTGTATTCTTCGCATACGACGAGATCACCCAACAAGGCGCAGGATTCATCAAACGCAAACTTTTGGAACGCCGCTTCGATTATGAAGAGAAAAAGCACTTTGTACGCCATCACGCCTACGATGCTCTCAACAAGGACTATGCTGCCCTTGTAAAAAACGCTGGACTCGACGAAGACTTTGACGAAAGCTGGCTCCCGAAATGCAACGAGACTCGCGCCGAGCGCATCAAGGACTTTATATGGGAAAAGGGATTCCAGCTTGTTGGATTCCCTGCGAAAAGGTTGTTGGATAAGATAAAGAAATAACGTTGATTGCACGGAGATTCCCGCCTGCGCGGGAATGACACGAATGGCGTTAGTCATTCATAATCAAAAAAAAGGTATGGAATGAGATTTTTTGGTTTAACAGCGATTGGTTTTGCTGCGGCATTGTTGGTTAATGGTTGTGGTTCTGACGGAAATCCATCAAGCGGAACCGGCAACAACTCCGGCAGCGGACCGGACACGCCTATTTCTCTTCTCGATACCTTGAGTGTTTTAAGTGCAGCGAACTTGCCTGCATGTGACGCGAACCATGAAGGTCGCGCCTTCTTTGTTCAGAACGAAAACATGCCACGCCTTTGCATCAAAGGCTCATGGCGCAGCACCGCGGACACTACAGATTTTAGCATTACCTGCAGCGACGGATTTTTGCACGCCGTCGATAAAATTGCAAATCAGCCCAATTTCGATGCAGATACCGTTCGATTCAACGGGTTACTGCGAGATTCCATTCAGGGAATCATACAGAACGGGCCTTTTGTTTTTGGAACTTCCGTTGTTCAGAACGAAGCAAACGAAATGAACTTCTACAGGGCCGACGGAATCGGACACACTGCAAGCACTTGCGTGCAAACCAACGACGGCCGCTACACGCTAGAAAGTGTCAGCACCAATTCAAACTATGTGAAAATTTCTGCTACGGGATTTTACAGAAACATGGTGACCGGAGGCACGTCCGCAAGTCCCGTGACACTTTCGGCTTTGACTAAAGTTGCAAACACTTCCGAAGATGCAGGCGCAACAATACCCCTTCGCGTTCGTAATTCTGTCAACGTGAACGTTCTCACGCAATTGGAAATTTCACGCATCGAGCAGCTCGCTATGAACCACGTTGATTTTACCGAAGCAAAAGCCCAAGCGGAACGCGAAATTTTTGCAGCCTTCGGCATCGATACAGTTCAACTTTATTCGCAACCATACTTCACCGACGGTCGCATGGATAAGCCCGTTGCCGAAGATTTGGACATGTTCGGGAACAGTGAATATAGCGCCGCATTGTTTGCGATTTCCGCAATGTTACAGGGAGACCGCAGCGAAGCTGATATGATGAGCCTCGTGAACAACCTCGCCGAAGACATCAAGGGCGATGGCATTTGGAACGACCCGAACTGGAAAATCAAAATTGCCGACTGGATTGTAGGCCTCGACACGCTCTGGAAATACAACGACATCCGCAACAACGTATCATCTTGGGGTGTTGCAGCCATTCCGAATTTCGAGCGTTACATGCGCGCGTTTGTCCCCATCGCTTACGGCTTTGAAGCCTGCACCGATATAAACGCAGGGCAAGTTACATTTGTGAACCAAGGGCAAAGCGCTCTTTTCGCTAACGACTATGAGCATGCCGACCATTCCACCGTTCGATTCATCTGCGACGTGAATTCCAAGGAATGGCGCATTGCACAACCCATCGAAAAAGACACCGCAGGATTTGGCCCCGGCGAATACGACAAGGAAATCCGCGAAGGCCGCGTCAGTCACGACACCTATTACATTTTCGATAGCGGCACATGGCGCGTAGCTACCCCGCAAGAAGCGGACGGTTTCACCGACCTTGTCGAAGTTTACGCCAACCTCAAGCCCAACGAAAAGGCGGTCTTCATCATCCGCCACAGCGAACGCACCGATGACACAGGCCCCACCGGCCACTTGACGAGCAACGGAAAAACGTACGCCCGCAATTTGGGAGCACGCCTCGCCGCCATCGCTCAAGAAGACTTCTACTACGGTTATTCTGGCTACACCCGCACGCAAGAGACCTGCGAAGAAATCGCAATGGGCAAAGGCCAAGTGGGTTACACGCTCGATGTTCTCCCTTACATGGATGGCGCTTGGTATGTCATGAATCCGAGTATTGCAAACAACTACGTCAATGCCGAAGGTGGCTGGGTTGTTTATTCTAAATACGCATTTACAGGCGCCTACGAAGACGCTTTCTATGACTTAGAAACACGCAGCGAAGAACTCCTCAAGAACAACATTATCGCAAGCCTCCCGGCCATGAAACGAGTCAGCATCATGTGCACGCACGATTACATGGTCGTGCCGCTCCTCGCCTACACCACTAACGGTCACGCGAACGTGCGCTACTATGAAAAATGGCGCTGGGTCAATTACCTCTCGGGCGTTGCAATGATCATCTCCGCCGACGGTTCCGTGCGCTACATCCCCGTGAAGGGACTTGAATCCGGAACGATGTAATTACACATTTTCCCCAAAAAAGTGTGATATACATCTATTTCACCATTTAAATTACATCGCCCCTCGCCCTAAACGATACGGAAAGCTTACTTTTCTAAAAATTCTGATATATATTTCTCTCCATAAAGGTCATTTAAAATCTATCCAGAGGGGAGCACTATGGATTTTGGGAAGCACGCATGGCCATTTTTTGCCATCGCTTTGTGCGTATTTTTTATCGCATGCGGCGACGACAATTCTTCTGGCGCTTCAGCAAACTTGAAAAATACACCGATTGCCGAAAGTACGGCTCCTGCATTTTTGAAGGAAGGTGACAAAGTTGCACTCCTTTCGCCCTCTTATACGACTCCCGATTCCACAATTCAAAAGACCGCAGAAGTCCTCAAAGATTGGGGATTCAAGCCGGTTATCGGCAAGAGCGTCAACAAAATCGAAGCAGGCAAATTTGCAGGCACCGCCGAAGAACGCGCCAAAGATTTTGAGGAAGCACTCAAGGACACAAGCATCAAGGCAATCCTTTGCAACCGCGGCGGTTACGGTGCCATCCAGCTCATCGATTTGATCGACCCGCAGCTCGTGAAAAAGAACCCGAAATGGGTTATCGGCTATAGCGACGTAACCACGTTACACGCCATGCAGACCAAAGCAGGCGTCATGAGCATTCACGGCACCATGAGCTCAAGCATTGCAAAAACCGAAGGCAAGGACGACAACAGCACACTCCTGCGCGATTTGCTCAAAGGCGAAGTTCCCACATACAAAGTACCTAAGCACAAGTACAATCAGCAAGGCAAAGCCGAAGGCATTCTCGTAGGCGGCAATATGGCAACGTTCGTGCCGCTTATCGGAGCAAGCGACATCGATGTTTTCCAGAATGACGGTATCATCCTCTTTATGGAAGAAATCGGCGAGAACTTACGCAATATCGACCGCATGTTTCATTCCATTGAACTTCACGGCGTGATGGAGAACGTAAAAGGCGTTATCCTTGGTGAATTTGTAAGCTCCGGGACCGACCTCGATTACGAAAGCACTGAAGCCATGCTCTCCAAATATTTGAAGGAATACGACATTCCTGTGATTTGCGGATTTCCCGCCGGGCATGACGATATAAACGTACCGATTGTAATGGGTTCCAAAGTAAAAATGGAAGTGACAAACGACGGAACTACAATTTCTTTCGACATCAAGGGCAAAAAGAAAACTATTGATACAGACAAAATCACAGTTCCACAGCCTCTCTCGAAAGCATTGCTGAAAATGTTTGCGGGAAAGACTTTCGATGTTGAAGAATAATTTTGAGGTGTTTTTATGTTTTACAACAAACATGTTATTGCGAGCATACTTGGATGTACAGCGACAGCATTTTTCCTAGCCGCGTGCGGCGACGATTCTTCGAGCGGGCCTTCGTCTGAAGATTCCGCAATCCAGAAATTGTCCATCCGCGAGAAGGTCGGGCAGATGTTCTTTGTACGCCCCGAAGCACTAGACACAAGCATCCATTGGAACGAATACGCAGAGCTCCCCGATTACAAGCTCGAGCAAGTCAACAAGACCATGTTAGCGGTCAACAAGGATTACCCTATCGGCGGCATGATTCTTTATGCACACAACATTGTAGACGAAACACAACTTTCGAAATTCATTGATGAAATTCGAAAGTTAAATGGCACACCGCTCCTTGCTATTGACGAAGAAGGCGGTCGCGTGGCACGTATCGCAAACAACGGAAATTTTGACGTTCCCAAATACGAAAGCATGGCCGCCATCGCGGAATCAGGCGACGCCAACAAAGCCTATGAGGCCGCGTTTACCATCGGAAGCTATGTCAAGAAATACGGTTTCGACATTGACTACGCACCAGTCGCTGATGTGAACACAAATCCAGACAACATTGTCATCGGGGCGCGCGCATTTTCGGATGATCCGGAGACTGCCGCTAAATTTGTGGTAAGCTACCTGAACGGTCTTGAATCCGCAGGCGTCATCGGCACGCTCAAGCATTTCCCCGGACATGGTGACGTGAGCACGGATACACATTACGGCTACGCCTCAACAAACAAGACTTGGGAAGAAATGCTCAAATGCGAAATGATTCCGTTCAAAGCGGGCATCAAGGCTGGCGCCCAGATGATTATGACCGCACATATCGCCGCCCCGAAGGTTTCTGGCGATGATTTGCCAGCAACGCTTTCGTCAGTGATTTTGCAAGACAAGCTGCGCGGTGAGCTCGGTTTTGACGGAGTTATCGTGACGGATGCGATGGACATGGGCGCTATCACCAAGCAGTTCAGCAATACCGAAGCTGCCATCAAATCAATTCAGGCAGGCGTTGACGTGGTGCTTTGTTCCAGAGAATTCACACAGGTTTTCGATGCCGTCGTCAAAGCGGTCGAAAAAGGTGAAATCAAGGAATCGCGCATTGACGAAAGCGTCAAGAGAATCTTGAAACTCAAACAAAGCAGATAAAAAAGGAGATTCCCGCTTCCTTCGACTGTGCTCAGGACAGGCTCTGGCGGGAATGACTTACAATACAAAAAGAAGCCGTGGATGCGGCTTCTTTTTTAAATGGCGATCCCGTCCCCATACGCGGATCATGACCACGTAAGCGCTGAAGCGCTAAGTGGTCAAAGAAAACAAGTCCGGGGTGACATCGCACAACGAGCATACCAAATGTGCGGCTAACGGCTATTATGACAAATGCGCGGGAGAACCCGCGCATTTTCTCAATTACTTCACGATTTCGGCGTCCTTGACGTTCTTGCCTTTGAGTTTGGAAGAAGTCTTCGGAGTAGAGCCGTTGATCGGTGGGAACTTGCTGTAGATGTACTTGTACTGAGCAATGCTCCAAATGTTACCGATAATCCAGTAGAGCACGAGACCGGAAGGCATCACGGCGCTGAACAAGAGCATCATGGCTGGCATCATCCACACCATCATCTTTTGCTGAGCCGGATCCATGCCGGCGTTAGAACTCATCGTCACCTTGGTCTGGAAGTAAGTCGTTGCAACCATGAGCCACGGGAGAATGGCAAGGCCGGACGGCATGATGATAGGAATGCTAATACCACTCCAGACAACGTCACTGCGGCTAAGGTCCGAGATCCAGAGGAATGCCGGAGCACCACGGAGTTCGATTGCACGACCGAGCACAAAGAAGAGGCCCATGAAAATCGGCATCTGGATGAGCATCGGGAGGCAGCCACCCGTGCAGCTAGCGAGCGGGTTGATGTTGTTCTTGCTGTAGAGTTCCATCATAGCGGCCTGCTTCTTCTGCGGGTCGGTACGATACTTGAGGTTGATTTCGTCGAGCTGCGGCTTGAGAGCGGCCATACCGCGAGTAGACTTGATCTGCTTCACGGTGAACGGAGTCGTGATACCGCGAACGATAATCGTCACAAGGATGATAGCCACACCGTAGTTCGGAATGATGCTGTAGAAGAGGTTCAAGAGCTTGAGAAGCATCTTGCAAATCCAGACGAACCAAACGTCTGCACCGCACCAGCTCCAGCCACTCACAATAATCTTTTCGTAGTCCTTGTTGAGCGAGGCAAGATCATCCCACTTGAGCGGAAGAATCATCAAGTCGTAGTTGATGGACTGAGCACCACGAACGTCGTCGGCAATCGTAAGCTTGTACGTACCCGGATCCACTTCGCTATCGTCAACCTTCATATGCTTCGTCTTGAGCACTGCCGGAACAGCTTCGTCGAACTGGACCGTCATGGCAACGTACTTGCGACGGAGACCCGCCCAAACGATCTTGCCTTCAGTAGCATTAAAAGAAGCCTGTTCGCGCGGCATTTCGCGTTCCACAGAATAACGGTCGTTAAAGACAACTTCGCTGAAGTAGTAAGTGCTACCGCCACCGAGACCCATGAAACCCTTGGACTTCGGAATATCTTCAGTTTCCTTGAGACCGCCCTTCCATGCGAGTTCATAAGCATTCGGCTGGAAACCGATGAACTTGTTTTCTTGACGGACTGCCGGGCCATCCTTCGTAAAGCCGTAAGAGCGGATAACCTGATTGCCGTTTGCATCCTGGAATGCGAACTGGACTTTGGCGCTGTCGGTCACGACAATCTTTGCAGGCGTGTTGCCAAGTTCGAACATGGCTTCGCTGAGGTCGGCGTTATCGAGCACCAAGTCAAATGCACCAAGCGTCGTATCCTGGATGAGTTCCGGGAACTTGCCGGTAGAATCCGGGAGAGCCTTAACGATGACGCTCTTGACCTTAGCACCCTTGTTGGTGAGGGTCATGATAAACTTGTCGTTTTCGACCGTCACGGAACGTTCTGCAATTTCTGCCTTCGGGGCGACAGATTGCTTCGCTTCGCTCGCAATGACGCTATCTGAAGTGGCTTCAGCCTGAGCACCGCCCAAGACCGGAGCTGCCTTGATTTCAGGCGTTTTCTTCGGCACCACGAGCGTGCTTGCAGAATCCTTGGAAACCTGAGCAGCCGCTGCCTTAGCCTTTGCGGCACGAGCGGCAGCCTGCGCCTCGGCATTTGCATTATTGACAGCCATCCACCAAATCACGATGACCGCGATAAGAATGGAACCAATGATTGTATTCTTGTTCATTTTTTATCCTTAGGGAGCGGAACGGGATCATATCCGCCCTTGCAGAAGGGGTTGCATCTTAAGACTCTAAAAACCGCAAGATAGAAACCTTTGAACGGTCCGTGTAGGCGTAAAGCTTCAATTGCGTAGTTTGAACACGTAGGCTGGAACCTGCAGACCCCATGAAAAAAATAGGGGTGAACCACTTGGTATATACGGATGGGGGCGATCAACACCGTCACCAAGGCTTGTTTAACCTTCTGCCACATCCGGCTGCTTATCCCATTCCATCTTGTGGAAAATTTTCTGGGCGGATTCACGGAAACGTTCAGAGGACATTTCCTTGGAATTGTCGCTCACGATAATCATCGCCCACACGGGCTTTTTGATGTTCGGGACAATACCATAAAAAAGTGGACGTAGAATCCTACGGCACTTATTGCGATACACGGCATTTCCGTTCTTCTTCTTGGCTAAGAAGCAGAAACGACAAAAACCGTCCGGAGCTTCAATCCAACGCATACTAAAAGAAGGCGCACGGACGAACTTTCCTTGGACGGCTACTTGCCGGTAAGCGGGCTGATTGGGCAGCCGATAAGAACGCAGAGTGGCTATAAGCCAGCCCCGACTTACTTCTTATAGATTTCGTCGCTAACGGTGAGGACCTTACGGCCCTTAGCACGGCGACGGCTCAAAACAGCACGACCCCAACGGTCTTCCATACGGGCCATAAAACCGTGCTTGTTAACGCGCTTACGATTGTGAGGCTGGAATGTTCTTTTCATGATAAAACCTTTCTATGAAAACAGAATTTTTTGAGACTCAAATTTAGTAAAATGTTGGTTTTTATCAAGGGGTTACACCTCCCCTAAAGGTTAAAAAATCGCCCCAAACGAGACCCAAACAAAAAGCATTCAACGAAAGCACAATGTATTCACAAGATATAAACAGATATTTTTAAAGAGCAGGTCAGTGGTCAATGGTCATTAGTCAGTAGATAATAGACATGCAAGCTCATGTCATTCCCGCCTTGAGCGGGAATCTCCATTCTCTATGACAAGGAGACGCCCTCCCCATACGCGGATCATGACTACTAAGCAGCAAAGCTGCAAGTAGTCAAAGACGTCAAGCGGGGCATAACAACGCCAACACATTTTCAAGCAAGATTTAACTCATAACTAGCAACTATTGACTAGTAACTAGTAACTAACAACTACCAACTTGCATTTCCTTTTATATCTTTTACATATATAATGGAGCAATAGTAGAATTTTATGGAACTTACCCCACTTGACATCAGAAATCAAACTTTCCACAAAAAAAGCTTCAAGGGTTACGATCCGGAAGAAGTGAAAGCGTTTTTGGAAACAGCCGCGACCGCATTCGAAAACATGTTCCGCGACCGCACCAACTTGACCGAACGCTTGAAGGTCGCCGAAGAACGCGTGAACTACTACCGCCAAATCGAAAAGACCATCCAGGATGCCGTAGTCACCATGCAGCGCACGATTAACGAAGTCAAAGCTTCAGCAGAAAAGGAAGCCGAAATCATCGTCGCCGAAGCAAAGGCACGCGCATTGCGCGAAGTCGAAAGCATCAAGCGCGAGAGCGAAAACCTGCGCACCGAAATCGAGCAGCTCCGCCAGCTCCGCACAAATTACTTCATCCGCTGCCGCGCCCTCATCCATAGCCAAGACGAGCTGCTCGCCGCAATGGAAAACGACCAGCAAAAAGAATTCGAAGCTCCGGTCCCTCCGCGAAATGACGGCTACGCCCTCACATAGTCTACGCTATGAGAATAAACATAAAGGTACATGCACGCAGTAAGCGCGAAAGCATCACGCCGCTCCCCGACGGAAGCTACAAGGTCGATGTCAAGGCCCCGCCGGTAGATGGCGCTGCAAACGAAGCGATTTGCGAACTTATTGCGGAACACTTCCACGTGCACAAGCGAGATGTCTCAGTGGTAGTGGGATCAACAAACAACAAAAAAGTCATCGAAATATTGGGGAGATAAGATGAAAAACCGGTTTAGAGCCTCAATTCAGACAAAAGTTTTGTTTTTGGCCCTAGCCGGGCTACTCCTTTGCGCGCTCGCCTTTGGCGGGCTTTGCTTGTATACTACAGATAAGGTTGTTTACGAGGGGACCGAAAAGAACCTGCAAAGTCTGACCAACATCGAGACTATCAAAATAAACAACCGGCTCAAAAATGTCGAGCAGTACGTGAACACGCTGAACATCGCCATCAACGGCATGCTCGACAGCCTCGGACAGCTGACCAACGAAAAGCAACTCGCAGAATTTACTGAAAAAAGCCGCGAACTCATTCACCTTACCATCGGGAATACAGAAAAGACTGTCGCAGCCTACTTGCGATTCAATCCAGAACTGACCTCCCCGACCTCGGGCGTTTTCATGGCGATGACTCCGACAGACCACGTCCTTCGATTCACAGAGCCTACTGATTTTTCGAAATACAAACCTGACGATACCGAACACGTCGGCTGGTACTACGCGCCCATTAAATCCAAGAGGCCCATCTGGATGGCGCCCTACTTGAACAAGAACATCGGCATTTACATGATTTCTTACGTTATTCCGATATTCAAGTTTAATAAAGTAATTGGCGTTGTAGGGGTTGATATTGACTTTGATTACTTGACCCGAGAAATCGCATCTATCCGCTTTTTCGACAAGGATTACGCATTTCTGACGGACCAATACGGCAACACGCTTTTCCACCCAACTATTCCTAAAGGCCATTCATTTACATTGCCGAACAATACGTTGCTCATTCATAACAAGCTCACTAACGGGATGAACTTGACTTTTGTTATTCCGAGAGCCTCGCTTTCCGCAAATCGCGACAATCTCATCAAGAATTTGGTACTCATCACGATGCTTATTTTGGTCGTGTTTATTTTCGCATCGCTGATTTTCGCAAGTTCGCTCACCAAGTCAATCCGTCTCCTTACAGATTACGCGAACAGGCTTATCGACGGTAAAATGGGTATCAGCTTAAACATCAAGCGGAACGACGAAATCGGAGACCTCGCCAAAAGTTTTGTCAACGCCAAGATGCGCCTCGCCGAAACGATGGGACAAATCAAGGGCCTTGCCTTCAAAGATCCAATAACAAACGTACGCAACAGGAATTCATTTGAACATTACATCAACGAATTCCACATTCGAGCAACATCTGGCGAAATCAGTTCTTACGGAGTCCTCGTCGCAAGCGTCGATAACTTTTTTAAGGTCAAGAACAAGTTTGGCAACACCAAGGCCGTAGCGCTCTTGCAAGCCGCAAGCAAGCTTATATGCACCACATTTGATCACAGCCCGGTATTTAGAGTAAATGAAGATGAATTCATCATCATCCTCATGAATAACGATTTAAAGAACTGCAAAAAGCTCCAGGAAAAATTAAAGGAAGGCATCGAAGCAACAGCTAACGCCGAAAAAGCGTGGGAAAAAGTCGAAATATCCCTTGGAACCGCCATTTGTAAAAACGTCCAATCGACTACACTTTCCGAACAATTGGTCATCGCCGAAAATGACATGTTAAAAGGCCGTGACAGCATCGAGTAAATTATGAAAATATCGATTCAATCAAAAATTTTAATTCTATCTCTATCTTGCACCCTCATCGGCACACTTTCACTCGGCATACTCAGCACCGTATTTATCAGCCGAACGACACAGCGCAATTCCATGCAATACATGAGGGACCAGGCAAGTGCCGAAGCCGCCAAGTTGAATTACATGTTCGAATCGCATGAAAAATACACGATGGCAATGGCTGCTGGAATTTTATCGCAAATAAACGAAGATTCCACATTTTTAACAAATAAAGAAAAACACCATGGCAATATTGAGGGAATCAAGGAACGTCTCGTTTCAACGATTTACAATCTTTCGGGCACTAAGAGCGTTTTTGTGAGATTCAACCCCAAAATAACAAACCCAAGTGACGGAGTGCTTCTCGTTAGAGATGGTCCGGATGATTTCTTTAAGCCACGCACACCGACAAACATTTCACAGTACAGCCCGACAGACAACGAACATGTCGGTTGGTATTACAAGCCCATTCTTTCGGGAAACGCACTTTGGATTTCGCCTTATTTTAACAAAAATTACAACGCCTATATCATATCTTATGTTATCCCCATGTTCCTGAACAACAAAGAAATTGGCGTTGCGGGCGTAGACATTGATTTCGATTTGTTGACAAAGCAGCTTTCGCAAGTTCACATCATGAAAACGGGATTTGCATTCTTGGAAGACAGCGAAGGACTTGTCGTCTACCACCCCACTCTTCCCAACGGGCTCACCTTCAAACCCGAAGACGACCAAGTGAAATTATCGTACCCGCTTCAAAACGGCATGAAACTTGTTATGGTCGCTCCGGTTCTCGAAATAAACGCCCAGCGTAACAAGCACCTCAAACAAAGTATCATATTCATCCTGTTCCTTTTGGCCTTTACAACGGCTATTTCGATTTTCTTCTCGAGAAGCATTACCAAGCCGCTCAAAAAACTTACAGCAGAAGCAAAAAAGATGATTATGGGCGACATGAATGCAGAATTCAACATTCGCCAGAACGATGAAATCGGGGACCTCGCCAAAAGTTTCTCTGCGGCCAAGTTCCATATCAACCAATACATGAAGCATATGCAAGGGCTCGCCTTTCAGGATTCGCTCACAAACTTGCGTAACAAAATGGCATACGACAGTTTCTTGAATGATTTGGAACAACGGATTCAAGAAGGCGAAGTAGAGTCATACGGCATCATCGTTTTGGATTTGAACAACCTTAAAGAAATCAACGACACTTACGGTCACGAAAACGGAAACGCTTACCTTATCAATTCGAGTAAATTGATTTGCCAGGTTTTCACGCATAGCCCGGTCTTTAGAATTGGCGGAGATGAATTTATAGCAATCCTTATCGGGGATGATTTGGACAATCACCATAACCTGCTGAGGCAACTCAAGGACGGCATGAATTCGACCAAGAACGCATCATTCCCGTGGAAGCAAATTTCCATTGCTTATGGCATTGGTATCGCCCCTGTCGCAAAATCAACGACTATCGCGGAAACATTCAACAAAGCCGACAAGAACATGTACAAGAACAAACGTGCCATTAAAATTGCGGAACACAGACCTTTGAGCCGCGACGAAGAAATGCACGAAGCAAAATACACTGCCGAAGAAGACAGCGAAAGCTAAAATCGAAAACGCAGTTATTGTAAATTAAGCCTTGTTCCGGAATTCCTTGGGCGTGCAACCCGTAAATTCCTTGAACGCCTGCGCAAACTTGCTGGAATTGGTATAGCCCACACGGCCTGCAACTTCGGCAATGTTGAATTTGCCATCCAACAAAAGCTGGGTGGCTTTTTTCATGCGGTATGTTTTGAGGTACGAGTAAATGGAATCGCCGTATGCAAGCTTGAAATACTTTTTCATCTGCGTCGGGCTCATCTCGATTTGCTTGGAAAGTTCTTCGAGCGTCAGGTGCTCTTCAACGTTTTCGCGAAGGATTTCACGCAAGAGTTCCATTTTACCTTTGTACTGGCTCGGAATTTTTGCAGCAGTCTCATACTTGGCTTCGGAATCAAGACGGCTCAAGAAGAGAATCAGCTCAAGCACCTTGATTTTGAAATAAGGCAAGCGGATATTTTTAGGGAGCCTGTAAAGTTCCGAAAAGATGTGGCTCACATGTTCGCTAGAAGGGAGCTTCAACGGGAGCGTAAGCGGTTGGATTTTCTGAATTACGGCCGCAAAGTCCACCCCCACGGCCTTGAACATATCCATAAGTTCGCTTTGGCAACGTTCCATAGAAAAGACAACAGCAATGCCGTGATAACAATGCACCGGGAATTGGAACGTCCTGCTAGAAGGCATCTGGTCCAAGAGCAACAAGCCGTTTTCTTCCATGGAACGCGGCAAGGAATTCGAATCCAGCCATTCCGAGCTGCCATTATGGCAATGTAAAACGATTAGGCTTTTCCCTTGATTTTCAAAGTTGAAGGTGAATTCTTTGAGGTGGAAATTGCTGTAAAAGACCTGCAATCCAGGCAACACATTATACACTAGAAGATGCCCGGTTCCCGTTTTATTTTGAAGCATATAATGCGAAAAGAAATCTGTATTCTGTATTAGAATCAGATTTCTATCAGGGATAGGCTTTATCATAATTCACTCTCTCAAAAATTAGACGAAACCAAGTATTTTAGATTAAACCAATTTTATTAGATTAAATCAACTAACTTAGACTAGACTAAATTTAGGCAATTTTCAAGAAAGCGTCAAGTAACTTATCTAAAAGAAAAACTTACCTTTTGCCCATATTTGTGTATTTTTCTTGTAAGTTTTAAACGTTCCACGCCTTCCCCCGAGCCAATCGCCGCCTAACGAAATCGTTATTTGGTCATTCAGGAGGTAATCTGCCGCCGGACGCACATAGAAACCGACATTATCGACGTCAAATATTCCATAAACGGAAAGTTTAAGCGTATTGTTCAAGACTTCCTTGGAAACTCGCGCTGTAATCATGGACGTATTCTGTTCCATTCCCAACACTTCACGGTAATCCATGATAGTCTTGTGCATGTACTGAGCCATGATGGTCCAGTTATCGCCAGCATACCAATCGATACCGATTAAGGCATTGAACGAACTTCTATGCCAATAATCCATTGAATTTTTCAAGGCAATCGGTTCACCGAAATACGCCGCCACTTCACCGCGAATCACGAGTTCACCCGCCGGAATCGAGACATCGCCACCGATGACATTCATCGGCTCGTATATTCCCTTAATCACGGCAGATTTCGTTTCCGGATCGTAGCCTGCAATCGTCACAGGCGACTTGTTGAAGGTTCGCAGCGCGGTAAGCGAGAAATCCAGATTTTCGAGGAAGAATCGCAGACGTCCGCCAACTTCACTGTTCTTTAGACGTTTTTCCGGCGTTCCGCTCAAATCCATACGCATGCCATTGGGCACAGGCATTTGCCACGGATTATCATCGCCCGTCGGAATCACGAAATACTCGGGAACCGGCACAAAAACAAGTTCTGCAGAAAAACTTTCGCCTGGATACTTGAGGTTGATTGCATTCACGGGCACGCGGATATCATCATAATCGTTCGCCATGAATTCGGTGTAATCCATAGGCGAAATGAGGTCGGTAATGCGGAGGCCATCGGCAACGCCCCACGTAATGATTTGGCGACCCGCCTTGACTTCGAGGAATCTGCCGGCATAGTCGAAATAGGCCTCACGGAGAAACGCGCCAGTCTGATCTTTGATAAGGCTATTGTAAGCAAGGTTCATACTCGAATAGAGCGATGCCTCGCCGTAATTCGCACGCATTTCAAGACGGAGGCGTGTCCGCGAAGACATAATCTTGTGCGGATGCTCCACCTGCAACGCGTGATACGAATCCACAAAGCCGTTCAGTTGCAGAGAAAGTTCGTCCTGCGCATACGCGGATAAGGCGAATGCTGCGGACAACAACGCGAGACTCAACTTTTTTATCATATCCTTCTCCATGGGAGATGCCCGCTCAAGGCGGGCATGACAACCGGACATTCACTGGATCATTCGCCCCTACAGGATGACAGAGAACATCACTTACTACTGTCTACTTCCTACTATCACAGTCCGCGTTCGAGCTTATTGACAGTAAAGATTTTGGAATCGACCTGGATGTTAAATTTTGGATCGAGGAAGAGGAGTTCTGTGGAGTGTCCCGTCTGCACATTCTTCATTTCCATCTTGCCGATAGTCCAGAAGCCGTCTACCTTCTTGATGTCCGAAGAAACCATTTGACGGTGGAGCTTACCGAGCTTGTCATAGAATTCGACCTTTTCGACAACATCACAATCCTTACGGATCCAGACAAGTTTCTTGGAGAAGATTTCGCCATCCTTCTTGGGAGTCGATTCAACAACGTAGTAGTTGAAGCCATTCGCAGATTCTTCGCGCAAGAGCTTGTGCGTATCTTCATCGACATTACGTTTACCGATATCATCGTAGGTAAAGTCAGAACCCATGAAATAATCGGTCTTGGAGCTCTTACCACTGATGCGGCGAGTTTTTTTTCAGAGCAGGCAAGTAAAGCCACTTATCGTCTTCCTTATTGACATCGTCATAATTCACGGTCAAAAATCCTGTACCCTTTACATCGTTAGGATACTGGAAGAACATAATGGTCTTGGTGTCTGCACCCACGTCCATCGCATACGACGTAATCTTACGAACACGCGTGCTGCCGTTCTTGTTCACGAGCTTCATTTCCATCGAGGAAGAGCGCGTGTCGCCATCCGGGCGGTCCTTGACCTTAATCATGATATCACGGGCATTTTGTTCGGCGGCAAACAGGAACGTTGCCGAAAGCAACATTGTTGCAATAAAATTCTTTTTCATTTTTATTTTTCCTTTCCACTAACAGTTTCTTTTCCAAAGATATGGAATCTCTTGACGAGTACCGGCGTCACGAGCAAGTCGGCCAAAAGGGCAGAGCCAAGGCCAATCGAGAGCACAAAGCCGAAGTTGAAAAGCATCGTGCATTTAGAAGTCATGAAGCCGCCGAAGGTCGCGCACATGATGAACGTTGTCATCACAAGGGCTGTACCGGTAGAACGGTACACACGGAGGATGGCACTGGAGTAGTTCTTGGTGCGTTCGAATTCTTCGTTCGTGTGGTTCACAAAATGAATCGTATCGTCAACAGCAAGGCCAATGACCATCGGGATAATCGTTGCACTCATCATGTCAAGCGGGAGTCCCATCCAACCGAGGTAGCCACCCACAAAGATGGCAGGGGCTACGTTCGGGATCATGCCGATAAGTCCCGTACGCAGGCAGCCAAAGACAATCATCAAGAGCACAGCGACAATCACGATGGAAAGACCGAAGGAACGAATTTGCCCTTTCACGAGATACTGTTGCATTGTGGTGAACTGGGGAATATTACCGACAGCAGAAACCATCGCTCCTGGGAAGAGTTCCTTACCCTTCTTGGTGATGGCAGCAATTTCTTTGTCCAGTTCGTTAGAGTTGTAAGTGCTGATTTCGACCATCATACGGAGGTAACGGTAATCGTAATCAATCCAATAATTCGATTCGGAACCGCCCGCATTTTCATAAAGCAAGAGAAGCTGCGCCACCTGTTCTTCGGTATCGGGGATGCGGTAGAACGATTCATTGTTCTCGTTTACAGTACGGTTCAAATCCTTGACGATATCGAGAATCGAAGTGAGGCGCTTGCTCAGCGGGAATGATTCGATATACTTACCGTATTCATCGAGTTTTTTCAAGTTCTCGACTTTCTTAGCATCATCGGGAGTCGGGAATTCGATTTCGAGGTCGTAAGAATAGACGCTACCGAGCGGCGATTCACCCATTTCGAGAATTTTGCTCACATACGGAACCTTGCGGCCCATTGTGCGTTCCACATCAAAGGACGGTTCCATCTTGAGCATGCCAACAGCAGAAATCGCAGCGACAATCGTAAAGCAAACGAGGATTTTGCCACGGTGTGTCAAAACAAACTTGCCGATACTTTCCATAAGCAATGCCATGCGCGTATCGCCACGTTTCAAGACATTCGGATTCGGCTGTTTATCCTTACCGAAGCTGAGAAGAATCGGAGATACCACAAGCACCACCGCAAGCACAAAGCCCACGGAAATGGCGGACAAAAGACCTACGGAACGAATGGGGCGAAGCATCACTGTGAGGAATGACAACAACGCCACAATCGTCGTAAGCCCAGAGAACAACAGCGACCAGCCCGTTTCGCGAACGGCGTGGATAACCGCATCCTTGCGTTTTCCGTGCAAGAGTAATTCCCTACGGAAGAACGAGTACAAATGAATATTATACGCAATAGACACAGCAAACGCTAGGAACGGCGGAATCATCATGTTCGTGGAATCCATGTAGAGTCCGAAATAACCCACCAAGCCAAACGTCATCAAGATGCCCGAAAGGGAGCTCAAAATCGGCGAGACGATACCGCGCAAAGAACGCGTGACAAGAGCCATCACGATAATGGCACAAATCATAGCAAGCATCATCACACGGCCCATTTCGACGTTGATGAACTTCATCTTTTCGGAGCTCATGTACGGCATACCGCCAGCATTCGGATGGAGCGGGGCGTATTCCGGCTTGTTGATGATGTCGTAAGCTTCGGCACCGGTCTGCATATCCGGAGAAATTTTGCCTTCGGCCTTCCACACGGAATCTTCAGGGAACGGGCGGAGTTTCACGATAATGAATGTATTCTTGCCATCGGCGCTCACAAGCTTTTTCAAGAATTCAGGCTTTGCGGCCACGCGACGCTTAATTTCGGCAATGCCAGCTTCATCCGTCGGGATTTCTTCCGGGACAATCTGCGTGATTTCCATGCCGTCTTCGGTTCCGAGCGTGTATTCAATGTTCGTGAGCGAAGTGACGGTTCCGTTAGAATACGAAAGATTGTCGCGGAGGTCTTCGGAAAGCTTGCGCAGCAAGCGGAGATTTTCCGGCTTGTAGATATCGTCACATTCCGTGAGAACCGAAACAAAGTAATCGTTTCCGAAGAGTTCCTTGAACTTGTCCGTCTGCACAAGCATCGGGTCGCCCTCGACAAAATAGCTGTCCCAAGAAGTTTCTACATAAATCTTCTTGGCACCGATAACCGACAACACCAAAAGAACAATGAGACCCGCTAAAAATACCAATCGGTGCGAGATTAGGTACTTCGCAAAGTTCTCGAACATTTGGTTTACCTTTTCGATGTTGATTCGAATCCGTGACATTTTTCTCACTCCTTTTTCAATTCATTGACGAACTGTATATTGTAAATCTTTTCCATCTGGAGAACGTCCAACACTTCGGCAACTTTTTCGTAAGGCGTTTTCTTGTCGATTTTCAAAGCGACCGGAGCCCTCTTGTTTTGCACCGCGGCACTCTTGCTTTTCAAGAGTTCAACCGTTGCGATTTCGCCATTGATGGCAATTTCCGTTTCGGAAAGTTCGATAAAGAAACCTTCGGAAACTTCTTGCTTGACTTCGCTTGAAGTTTCGGGCAAGAGAAGTTTAAGGACAGACTTGTCCTGCTTAAAGACTGATGTCACCAGGAAGAAAACAAGCAACAAAAAGACACAGTCAATAAGCGGTGTCATGTCCAAAGATATGCGATGACGTCTTTTAGCCATTACGGGACTCCGTTCTTCTGGCGTCGCGCTCCTGCAAAATTTTTCCTAAATGCAGAAGCACCTGGTTTTCAACTTCGTCCTGTTCCTGCTCCATGCGGGCGTTCAGGTAGTTAAAAGCAATCACGTGCGGGATAGCGACTACAAGTCCAAGGACCGTTGTCACGAGGGCAAACTTGATGCCCGTCGCAAAAGCGGATGGATCATCAAGACCCGAGGCCGCTATCACCGTGAATGCGTTGAAAATGCCCACCACCGTACCGAGGAGGCCAAGCATAGGAGAAATGGAAGCGATATTTTCGACAGTAGTAAGCCCTTTTGTCAAAGGCGAAAACGCAAGGCCAATTTCGGTGCGGATGCTTTCTGTAATGATGTGATGGTCGGTATTGCAAGTCACCACGCGATGTATTACCTTGTCCGTCAATCGGGGTTGTACCGTTTTGTTAAATACAATCAACGAAATGACTTTCCAAATGATAATGGCATAACCGATAAAGTTTATTGCCACCAGGATGTAACCAATAGATCCGCCCTGCTTTACAAATTCAAGAATAAAATTCATTACGATCTCCCTGCATTAAGTTTGTACTGGATTGGAATTTCTATCCGCCAGCGTTCTTTTTCTAAAAGTTTTGGAATGGGGTCGAATTTGCCCATATTTGTAACGGCTTCCAAAGCGCTATTGTCCAAAGAGGAATAGCGGCTCGATTCCGAAACTTCAATCTGTTCAATCTTGCCATCCGCAAGGATGGTGAATCTCACGCGGACAGTGCCTTCCTGCTTCAAGCGTTTAGCTGTCGCCGGGTAGTCCTTGATCTGTTCCAATTGTTTCTTGAGCGAACGCAAGTAGGTGCGCGTTACCATTTTCAAGGAATCCGGCGATGGTTTTGGAGGTGCCTTGGCTACAGGAGGCGTTGGCGCTGGTGGTGCTGGTGGTGCTTCTACAATGGGTTCTGCGGTAGCCACGGGCGCTGTTTCCACGATGGGGGGCGGATCCGGTTCTGGAGGTGTTTCTTCAACCGGTTTTTCAACGACTTTCGGGATTATTTTGCTCCGTACGACTTTCTTTTCAATTTTGGGCGCTTCAGGAGGTGGGGGAGGTGGCGCAATATAAACCTGTTCCGCATGAATTACGGGGGAATCTGCGCGATGTACAGGAATTTCTTTCTTTTGGAATAGCGGATTTAAGAGGGTTGCGACATGGATAAGGATTGCAACAGCAAGCCCGACATAAAAGGCCTTGTTGAAAGACAGTGCTGAGTAAATCCGTTTGCGAGTCATTTTTTCATCACTTTGGTGGTCACTTTAGGACGTGTAAAAATAAATCCAAATGGACGTCTTTTTCTACTCTAAAAGGGTCTTAATCAATCCGATTAGACACGGGTAACTTTTCGTCATTCTAAGCATAGCGAAGACAACTCAGCAGGCGAGAGTTGCGACAACGCTTGCGTTGTCATAACCGAGTCAAAAAGTTGGAGCTTTAGCCCAATCCAGTCATATTTAGCACTGGATCCTTCACGCTACGCGTTCAGGATGACGTAACGTAAACAAGTATGGCGCACCGTTCGGCACGCCATCCCCGCTTCTATTGTAGTCTGGGTTTTTCGAAGAAGTCCTAAAGCACCCACAGCGCAATACGGTAAACTATAAACGCCAAGCCGAGCGAAATTGCAAAGTAGTAACCCGCAATCGCAAGCATCCACTTAAGGGAATGCGTTTCACGATACGTTGTACCCATTGCAAGTACACAAGGGATATTGAACATCGATGCAAAAATAAATGCAAGAGCTTCCGGGATGGTCACCACGGCACGCATCATTTCGCCAAGATTTGCACCCGCCGCATTACGGGCAACAAGCGAGAACGCATCCGTTGTACTCGAGAAGACAACGCTCATCACGCCAAGCGACGCTTCCTTGCTAAAGATTCCGCCGATATACGAAATAAACAGTTGCCAGCGCATACCGAAAATCTGCGTAAACGGTTCAATCGCATTGCCAATGGTGTAAAGTACGCTATGTTCCACATTTCCATCTTTCGAATACGAAATAAGCCAGAACAAGAGGGACACAAACCAAATAACTGCAATCGCCTTCTTGAAAACCGCCCAGACATTGCGAGCAACCGTCTTGAGCAAAATTTTCCAATGCGGCTTGTGGTACGGCGGGAGTTCCATAATCATGCCCACGCGTTCATTCACCGGCATCAGCTTGTTTCCAAAAAGTTTAGACGAGAGCCAGAACGATGCAAAAATCATCGCTACATAAACCAAGCCAAACAGCGGAGCCGCCGAGCCAAAGAAAACGGAAGCAAGGAAAAGCACTACGGCAACTTTTGAGCCGCACGGGATCGACCACAAAAGCACCATCGCAAACAAGCGCTGTCCACGTGTATCTAGCACGCGCGTACCGCAAACGGCGCCGCCCGTGCAAGCAAGCCCCGATACCAAAGGCATAAACGCCTTGCCATGCAATCCAAGCCGTGAAAGCCACGAATCAAACACATACGAAGATCTCGCCAAGTAGCCCGTATCTTCCATCAAGCCAAATGTCACGAGAATCGCAAAGACAAAGCTCATCATGGCGACAGTCACAGATAGACCGCCAATGATAACGCTATTGATAAACGACGCTACAGAGGGCCACCAGCCAAGCGATTCACAGACACGATTCACAAACGGTTCCGCACCCCCCTGAAGGCCAAAGCAACCCATAATAATCGGAACTGCGATCATCATGCTTACCGCAAGTGTAATCACCAAAATGAAGAACGCGACAAACTTTCCCCAAATGCGATGCGTTGCAATCTTATCAAATCTGGAAAGTTTTATTGTTTTTTCGTTAGCCGAAGCGACTTCGCGGAGCGTTTCCGAAATAAAGCGGTACTTCGCTTCGCCCGTGATAAGCCCGCCATTCGAGCCTTCTGCCTCAAGGACATTCTGAATCTCTCGCCAAAGTTCCGGATTGATCGCTGCTTTAACTTCTGCACAGACAAGCACATCATTTTCCAAGAGCTTTGACACAATCCAGAACTTTTCACGATTACCGAAGTCTAGGTAATCAAGCAGCTTTTCGAGTTTCAAGATTGGCGAGGATTCGCGACCATCCGATACATTCGCCAAAGCTATTTCACGAATTTTTGTCGATGAAATTTTAGCAGGTTTTTCAACCGCCCTTTTCAAAATTTCAAAGAATTTCGAATAGCCTTCTAAATCCGATGCGGTAAAGCCAAGCACCGGAATGTTCAAAAGCTTTTCGATTTTCTGGACGTCAATCTTTTTGCCCTTCTGCTCGGCCACATCCATCATGTTGAGCACAAGCATCACCGGGCTTTTCACGCCCGCAAAATCTGCAAGCATGTAAAGGCTGCGTTCCAGCTGCGACGCGTCAACGATAATGCAGACAATGTCGGCATAACCATGCTCAATGTAAGTACGCGTCACAACTTCTTCGGCAGAGTTTGCCGTAAGCCCATAGCTACCCGGCAAATCGACAACGCGGTAAAGTTCTTCGCCCTGCGTAAAAAAGCCTTCCGCCCTTTCCACCGTTTTTCCGGGCCAGTTACCGACATGCTGATGCGAACCCGTCAATGCATTAAAAAGAGTGGACTTGCCGGAATTCGGCTGTCCCAGCAAAGCAATCGTTCTCATGCCTTCTCCACGTCAATCTGCATACATTCTTTGCGGTTAATCGCAATCATCGTATCGTGCGAATACACAAGAATCGGTGAACGTCCATCATTTTGCAGCACTAAAAACGGACTGCTCGGAGGAAGTCCCATTGACACGACACGGGAAACAAAACGGGAATCCCCGTTAATCTTTTGAATCAAACCTTTTTGATTTTCCTGCAATTCAGACAAACACATTCTTACAAACTCCTTCTATCTAAAACTGTAGCGAATCTTTGTTGCAAAACTCCTACCCGGTTTACTTTCACCAAACTTATCGTACGATTCGCTATCCGTGATGTTATCGACTTCAAAGCTCCAGCCCAGTTTATTATCCCAAATGGAATATTCAACGCCCACGTCCTGCGTGAACGAGGCTTCAATTTTACGATTCTGGCGGGAGCTAATTTTCCAGCCGTAGAAATATTCATCCGTATAATTTGCAGACCACCAGACTTTCAAGAAGTCTTCTTTGCCAAACAAATCGCCAATATGGAATTCCGCAAGATAGTTCATAAAGAATCGCGGAATGTTAGGCACAATCGCCTTCTTGGGAACGCCCTGTTTTGCCGTATATTTCATGTTACGCAAGTCCTGGAAAGTCCAGTTTGTCCCGAGCAAAAACCATTCATTGACATCCAACTTCACATCACCTTCGTAACCCCAGGCACGAATCGGATTCATGTTAAAGTAAGGCGTAGACATCTGTGCCGAACCCATGTAATGGATTTTATCCTTGTAGTACGAATAAAACACATCACCATCAAAGCGGAGCCTTGTCACAAGCGGCAATTCCTGCAAGTCTACAGAAATTCCAAAGTTGAAGTTATCAGCCTGTTCAGGCTTGAGGCTTGTCGCCGCGCTCACGCGAATGCCGTCGCCAAAGAGTTCTTCAGGAGTCGGCAAGCGCACAGCATGCTGATACGAAGCCTTCACAGAAAGTGGCTTTGCCACCTTGAACATCAAACTTTCATCGTAACTGAAATCATTGTAATCATTCGATTCCACCGCAGGTTCAATCAGAAGGCTCGTCGGCATATTGGAAATTTCAGCCTTCATGTAATGGAACTTGAAACCGAGAAGATTTTGGAGGCGAGATTCAAAGAAATTATTTTCAAGAGAAAGTCCCGTCGTTATCGAGAAAACTTCTCCCGGAAGCCCCGCCGTGTTAAACTGGGCCATTTTTGCGCCGTAGTCGTCCTCAGGATTTTCCTTGTGGTACTTGATGAGTGTATTCCAATAAATCTTTTGATCCTTAATAAACAGGTAATCAAAATTCAGCAAGTTATTGAAATCATACACCTGCACCGTGCGCAATCTCGGAAGTCCCATAGACACGAGTTCGCCCACATTCTTTTGCGCCGTATCGCAGCTAAACCAGTTGCGGCAATGGACTCGGCTCGTATCGATGATTTTATTTTCTGCAAAACCGAACGAAAAATAATCACCGAAATTCAAGTTTTTCGCAAAGAAATTTTTCTTGTCTAGTCCAAAAGAAGCACCGAAATTATAGCCTTCGGAGGTTGATTCCTTAATGCGATTTTCAATCCCCTGAATCTGCTTGTCAAACGTGCCAAAGCTTGCACCGAGTGAAATCTGGTCAAACCAGGCGTTCATCAAATTCGCAAAAGCCTGCACATTGTAAGAGGTGTAATGGTCATGATCACGAACAACACTCGTATCCGCGCCAGTAGAGCTCTTCATGTATGGAGCTGTAAATTCGTAATCGTTATCGGAATGGTTAAAGTAACCAGACACGCCAATTTCAAGGCTTGTAGCACCCGCAATGCTATCAATCAAATGACTTGCGGAAACTGACACTTTGTGCGTATTGAAGCTCGAAAAACTGTAAGAAGCGTCTACAGAATTTGTCGGGCGTTTTTTAGTCACAATGTTAATGGCACCGCCCGCGCCGTCTGTCGCAAAACGCGCCGGAATATAGCCCTTATAAACTTCGATATCTGCAATCTGGTCAATAGGAATATCGTCAAGTCCCAAATTTCCCTGCGTTTCGACAGGAACGCCGTTGACAAGCACCTTGATGTTCTTGCCTTCCATGCCGCGGATATTGATTTTGCCTTCGCTACCCATTCCGCCAGACTTACGCACTTTCACGCCAGACGCAGAATTAATCGCCTTAGAAACGCTCTTGCTCGTATTTTGCAATTCTGCGGCATCAATCGTAGAGACTGTTTCAACCTGTTTTGCAATGGCCGCCTGCTCCGCTTCAGATTCCGTCTCGACCGAGAGTAAATCCAGCTTTGTCACGTCTTCGGAACTTGTGGAAGCGCCCGCAGCATTTACTTCAGAAGCGCCACCATTGGGAGCATCAGTCGCATTGCTTTCCGCGACGGGTTCATCAAAATCTTCGAACGAAGTAACTTCGTCATCCTGCGCATAAGCAGAAACAACGGCAAATGCCGCAAAAGCGGCAAAAACAGTAGCAAACTTACGAATATTCATCTTCAATAAAACCCAGAACTACTTTTTACAAGAAGGAGATTCCCGGTCAAGCCGGGAATAACACAACACTGTCATGCCCGCCTCCGAACGGGCATCTCCAATTCATTACTTCAGCGGAACAATCCACATCGGGATCTGTTCAGACTTGGCAATCTTTTCAGCCTTATCCGTCTTCGGATCATAGCGGAAGTATGCATTGTCATCTTCTTCAGTAGAGACCGCAAAAATTACGTTGCCATCATCTTCCACATACTTGCCGTAGCTTGCCCAGCTCGAAGAATAACCAATCGGCAAAGCCTTGATTTTCTTGTTGGCAAGGTCAATCTGCACCGGCTTGCAAGTGTTATTGTGATAGCTATCCATATCCGTCCAGGTCTGCTGCAAATCGACCATCACGTTCAAGAAAGAATAGACATAGCCATCTTCCGACGGATACGTTGCCGGAGAGAGGTACTTGAAATTATCCTTCTTTGTAATGCCATCAATAGCGACATCCTTCGTGATGTACCAGGCATAATCCTTGTCAAACTTGGTTTCACCCACCTTGATACGGAGGAAGCCATCAACCTGGCCCGGAGCGTAGCCCCAAGAAGCATTACTGTAGCAGTAGATGTAACCGTCAAGCACCGTAAACGCCTGGTTCTGGGAGTCATCCAAGGAACCCACGGCAGCAACGCGGTCATCCTTAGCAACAGCGACGACTTCGTCCTTCTTGACATCGATAATGGCGACCTGAGCTTCGTTACCCGTAGCATAATCGCTCACGTTCTGCAAGAGACCCACATAGAGGCGACCGTCAACAATCACGCCAGTTCCCGGGCTCACCACGAGAGCGTCCTTATCCTTGTACTTGGAAAGGTCAATGGCGCCCGTCTTCTTCATGGTTTTCGGGTTGATGATGATCAAGGAATCAAGCATACCGCCCAAATAAGCCTTTTCATCGTTGACAAAATAAATGTGGTTTACCCAAGTTCCCGGGAGAGAGAGCTTTGCGGTCACCTTGCCAAGCTTGTTGTTTTCAGCCAAGCTGTAACGAGAAATAGAACCAACATCCAAATCAGCGATGAACAGGGAATTATCGTAATAGACAACACCTGCACGCGTACCGACTTCAACAAAGTCCTTGCCCAAATCATCCGTGTGATCGAGGGACATCGTGCCGATAAACATCGTTTCGCCCGTCGAAATGGAAGTCGCAAATTCGCGCTTGTAATCATCCGAATTAGAGCTTGCGTTGCTCGAAGAATCGCTACCGCAGGCAGCAAAAAGGCTTGCCGCAAAAGTAAGTGCAATGAGTTTTTTATTCATACATGACTCCTAGTGTTTATACACCTTTCAAGTTTCGCCCGCATTTTAGAAATCCCAAAAGACCGCCTCAACTCCAAATGGACTCAAATCAATCCAAAAAGTTAGATATGACTAATATAACCTTTAAAACAAGACATCAATAAATTAAAATTGGTGCGAAAAACAAACAGAAGGTAACTATGAGTGTTTTCAAAAGACTAACACCTTATATGCAATCGCGAAAAATTTTATATCCGTTTGCACTTTTATTTTCATCACTGAGTTCCATCGCAGGGATCGCTCCCTTTATATATGTATGGCTCATCGTCCGTGAATTATTCGCAGACACAAGTAAAATTTCATACGATATGGTCAAGCATTACGCATTGATGGCCGTCATTTTCTCGGCAGCCAGCGTCGTGCTTTACTTTTCCGCGCTCGTTTGTTCGCACTTAGTCGCCTTCCGCATCGAAGGCAACATCCGCAGAATCACCATGAAAAAATTGCTCAGGCTCCCGCTTGGCTTTTTCGACAAGAATCCCACCGGACGCATCCGCAAAATCATCGACGACAACGCAGCCGTCACACATACATTCATGGCGCACGAGCTTCCGGATTTAGCAGGGACCATCGTCGTTCCCATCGCCTCGCTCGTATTGATGTTCATTTTCGATTGGCGTCTTGGCATTGCTTCCCTCGTCCCAATTGCCTACGCCATCATCACGCTCGGTTCCAAAATGAACAAGAGCAAGGACTTTATGCAAAAGTACATGAAGTCTCTCGAAGACATGAATACAGAAGCGGTCGAATACGTGCGCGGCATCCCCGTCGTGAAAGTCTTCCAGCAAACTATTTACTCTTTCAAGAACTTCTATAAAACGATTGATGATTACCATCAAATGGTCACTGCATATTCCAGCAGTTGGAAGTTCATCATGTGCTCTTACACGACGCTCATCAACGGCGTCGCCCTCATCCTCGTCCCCACAACATTCCTCATCGCAACGAGTTCAGGCAACATCGCCGCAACAATCGTGGACTTGATGCTCTATGTCCTCGTGACCCCGGTATTTTCACAGTGCGTCATGCGCAGCATGTACTTGAGCCAAGCCGTAAACCAGGCAAAACTCGCCATTGGTAGCATTGAATCGTTGACAGATTACCCGGAACTTGCTACACCGACAAACCCGCAAGAAGTCAAGCATTTCGATGTTGAATTCAAGAATGTCAAGTTCACCTACCCCGGCACAGAAAATGAAGTCCTTCACGACATTTCATTCAAAATAAAGGAAGGCGAAACGGTTGCACTCGTCGGTGCATCTGGTGGCGGCAAGAGCACCATTGCAAAGCTCGTCCCGAGATTTTTCGATGCCAACGATGGTGAAATTTTAGTCGGCGGCGCGCCCATCAAGGAAATACCCCAAGAAGTCCTCATGAAAAACACATCATTCGTTTTCCAGAATACTCGACTCTTCAAGAAGAGTATTTTGGAAAACGTCCGTTACGGAACTCCTGAGGCTTCCATTGAAAGCGTCAACAAGGCGCTTAATCTCGCCCAATGCCGCGAAATCATTGACCGCCTGCCCGAAGGCATCAACACCATCATCGGTAGCAAGGGTACATACCTCTCCGGTGGCGAACAGCAGCGAATCGTTCTTGCGCGCGCCATTCTCAAGAATGCACCGATCGTCGTTCTTGACGAAGCGACCGCATTTGCAGACCCCGAAAACGAAAGCCTTATCCAGCAAGCACTGCAAACGCTTTCAAAGGGCAAAACAGTCTTGATGATTGCACACAGACTCACAAGCATCGTGAATGCCGACCAGATTCTCGTCGTACAAGGTGGCCGCATCGTGGAACGCGGCACGCACAAGGAACTCGTTGAAAAAGGCGGCATATTCGCCAAGATGTGGCAAGATTATCAGCAGTCCGTCAGCTGGACTATCGGAGGCAAGAATGTATAACTGGATTAAAAATCGTTTTGTCCTCTCTGATGAAGGTACAAAAACATTTATCAAAGGCGTATTTTGGACAACGTGGCATTACCTTTCGTTAATGCTCCCGCTTTCGTTCGTATTCCTCTTCCTCAAGGAATTCATGGCGAAAATGCAAAATCCGTCGGCAGAACCGCATAATTTCTGGGTTTACATAGCAATTGCGGTCGTCATTTACCTTGTCATGTACTTCATCTATGCGCTCTCTTACGACAGCACATACGAATCCGTCTATTCGGAATGCAAAAAACGTCGCATCACGCTTGCCGAAAAGTTGCGCAAGCTCCCGCTCGCCTTCTTTGGCAAAAAGGATCTTTCCGACTTGACATCGACTATCATGAACGACGTGAACGCCCTTGAAATGATTTTCTCGCACGCCGTTCCTGAAATTTTCGCAGTCGCCGCGATGCTCGTTATCTGCGCAGTCGCACTCATCATTTACAATCCGTTGATGGCGGCAGCACTTTTGTGGGTAGCACCATTTGCAGGCTTGCTCATTTATCTGTCCCGCAAATTACAGTTCAAAAACTTCAAGCATACCTACAATGCCGCCCGCGTCATTACCGAAGATATTCAGGAAAGCCTTGAAAATATTCAAGAAATAAAGTCCTACTGCGAAGAAGAAAGCGTCTGCAAAGCATTGGATGATCACTCCAAATTCTATGAACATTCCCAGATTAAAGGCGAATTCATGTCTGGTGTCATATTGAACGGCGCCCAGATTTTCTTGAAACTCGGCCTTGCTTCCGTTCTCATTTTCGGTTCTATCCTCCTTGCACAAGACAAATTAAGCGTATTTGATTACCTCGTGTACATCGTCTGCGCATCGACGATTTACAGCCCCATCTATCTCGTTCTAAACAACATAACGGAACTATTCTTCTTGGATGTTCGTCTCAAGCGATTCAAGGAAATGGACGATATGGAAGTCCAGCGCGGTTCCACAAAGTTTGAGCCCGCTGATTACGACATTGAATTCAAGAACGTTGATTTCTACTACAACGAAGAAAAGCAAGTTTTGAAGAAGGCTTCGTTCACCGCCAAGCAAGGCGAAATCACCGCACTCGTGGGCCCCTCTGGCAGCGGAAAGACAACCGCAGCAAAGCTCGCCGCCCGTTTCTGGGACATTCAAGGCGGCACCATCACGCTCGGCGGACAGGACATCTCAAGAATCGATCCCGAAACGCTCCTCAAAAACTTTTCCATCGTCTTCCAGGATGTCGTGCTGTTCAACACTTCCATCCGCGACAACATCCGCATCGGTAAACGCGACGCCACAGACGAAGAAATTCTGCGAGCCGCAAAACTTGCAAACTGCGATGACTTTGTCCAAAAGCTCCCGCAAGGTTATGACACAGTCATCGGTGAAAACGGCGATACACTCTCCGGCGGCGAACGCCAGCGAATCTCCATCGCCCGCGCCATCCTCAAGGACGCCCCCATCGTGCTCCTTGACGAAGCCACCGCAAGCCTCGACGTCGAAAACGAATCCAAGATTCAGCAGAGCATTTCGAAACTCGTGCAGAACAAGACCGTCATCATCATCGCCCACCGCATGCGCACCATCGCCAATGCAGACAAGGTTGTGGTGTTGCAAAACGGTCAAGTTGTCGAAACCGGCTCCCCCGCAGAACTCAAGGCAAAGGGCGGCCTCTTCGGCAAAATGCTCAAGCTCCAAGAAGTAAATTAGAACTCATTCAATAACCACCTACTAAATTGCCCCGGAGAAATCCGGGGCAATTTTCTTAACATATTCTTGTCATTCCCGCCTCCGAGCGGGAATCTCCATTTTTGTTCAGCGCCCCACTCAAATGTATTGCTTTTGTGCGGACAAATATGTATATTGAATAACATGAACAAAACCGCAAATTTATACGCCCGCATAGAGCCCGATGTCAAAGAACAAGCTGAAAACATCCTGGAAACTCTCGGTATATCCGTTTCCAGCGCTATCAACATGTTCTATAAGCAGATTATTCTGCAACAGGGAATTCCCTTCGATGTGAAGCTGCCTAAAGCTCCCGAAAATGCCGCTAAATGGTCAAAAGAGCGCCTCGACACGGAACTCGAAAAAGGATACAATGACATGCTGAAAGGTCGCACCCGCCCTGCAGCGATGGTCCTTTCCGATGTCAAGAAAAAATACAAGGTATGAATTTCAAAGTTTTCTTTTCTTCTGCCGCACAAAACGACATCGAGCAAATCTTTGATTATATCAGCATAACTCTTTGTTCGCCTATTGCCGCGAAGAATCTAATGGGAAAATTTCAAGAATCGGTTAACACATTATCCGATTTTCCTGAAGCATTCGCCTTATGTCAAGACGAACCTTGGTTTTTACGCGAAGTGCGTTCAATACCAGTCGGAAACTACCGACTTTTTTATCATGTCAATCACGACAAGCGAGAAGTCGTCATTTTGCGCATCTTTTATTACAGACAAGAAGCGAAATAATCTTCATTTCCCGCATTCCACATACGCTAAATCAATCCGCCCCTTGATAACGCAATTTTCCGTTATCGTCCAGCCATTCCCTTTTAAGAAAGACTTGTATTCGTCTTCCGTCCATTCGTGCGCAAAGCGGACACCGATAAGACTCAAAAACTTTTGCCACAAGTTTCTTTTGCCGTCAGCAGGGAATATAAAGTTCGGAGCTATCAGCACGCCGTCATCTTTCAAGACGCGGCGGATTTCCGCAAGCGCCTTTGAGGGCTCCGGGATAATGTGGAGCGCATTCGCGATTACGACCACATCAAAAGAGTTATCCAAGAAGCGTAACGATGTCGCATCAGCCACTTCGAAGCGCACGTTTTCAGGATTCTTCGCCTTGCGAGCCGTCTCAATCATCTTCGGAGCAAAATCAGTCGCTACCACATGATTCGCAAGCGGCGCAATATGCCGCGCAATCATCCCCGGACCAGTCGCCAATTCAAGCACATCCTTGCCCCGCGCGACCTCCCCAATCCGCTCATACATAAAATCATAAATGTTCTTCTGCGAACGCATCGTGAATTCATAAACCGGCGCAAAGATATCCCAAATGTTCTTACTCATCATTTTCTCCTAAAAAACGCACTTCCCTCATGACAAGGAAAGTGCGCCAACCGATTAAAACAAAATCTAGTTATTAAAAATTCTGTGCAACGACAATCTGCTTCCGCAAAACGGCACCATCCAAAAATTCAAACATCGTGCGGTAAGCGTTATCACGAACATCCTTGCGCGAGAGGAACAAGTCGTGCATGCCATCCGTAATCGTCACGGTCGTGACATCACTGCCCAATTTCGGAGCCCACTTTTCGAGAAGATTCACATCAAGCATGCAGTCGCAACGCATGTAGTCGTCATCCCACTTGACCGTGTTCACGGTGCAGCCGCTACGCATCATGAGAACAGGAGCCTTGATTTGCATTCCCGCATGGATCCACTTGATGCCGCGTTCCGTCGCGCGGAGGTAACCAAAGTACTGCTGTGGCCATTCATCGCTTTTCAATTCACGATTGAATTCCCACTCGCCTTTTTCACTTTTCAAAAGAGATATGTTGTACTTAGGGGCTTCCTGTTTTGGAGCGGGTGCATCGGGCAACAACAGCGCAATATCCGAGAACACGGGGAAAGCCACATTGCGAACAAACCAGCTATTTTTATAATCTAGGAACGGACTGTTCAAAACGAGAGCTGCAAAATCTTCGCTATTGCGTTCATTCAGGTAATTCGGCGTAATCAACCCACCCTGCGAATGACCGAGAATGACAAACGGCAATTTCGCATTCGAACCATTCGCCGCAATCTTCTTGCTGAGAGCTACAGCAGCATCCAACTCTGCATAGTATTCCTTGACGCTACGCATATCCGAGCGCGGCTCGCCTTCACTATACGAACGACCATTGTAATGCAAGTCAATTGCAAAGAACGCAAAACCCGCAGAATCCGATTTTTCCGCAAGTTCTTCCTGGAAGAAGTAATCATTATAACCATGCACATACAAGATAATTCCGCGCGGATTCGGTTCATGCGTCACCGCACGCGGAGAACTTCCGTAAGGATATTCAATTAACGTTGCATGAAAATCCTTATCATACGGTTTTACGTCAATCGGGTAAACCTGATAAGGTTCGCCAAGTTCCGGGTCCACAGCCTTCTGCGGCAAAGCGTTATCAATAATCGTCTGCAACGTAGCTGCCGAGAGTTGCTTACTGTAAGCTTCGTCCCGCTTCTTTTCCTTGCAGGCGGCAAGGCACGCATTTGCAGAAGTTGTAAAAAGCAATACGGCAGAGGCCGCGACAACAAAAGACTTTAACTTATTCATGCATCTACGATACAAAAATGCAATCGTTCACGCTACTCCAATTAGACTTTCAAAACTCCAGCGCGTTTTTTGAAATTGTCAAGTTTTAATACTATCTTTTTTCGTATGATTCAACCCATTTTACCCATTATCCAAGGTCTCACCATCCCGTTTTTAGGGACGGTTCTCGGCGCAGCCTGCGTATTCTTTATCCGCGGGCAAATGAAGCAGAACCTCAAGCGCGGACTTTTAGCATTTGCAGCAGGCGTCATGGTAGCGGCATCCGTCTGGAGCCTGCTCCTCCCGGCCATCAGCACCAGCGAGCATTTGGGTAAATTGGCTTTTGTACCCGCCGCAGTTGGGTTCTGGGCAGGCATTTTATTCTTGTACATTTTGGACAAAATCACGCCGCATTTGCATTTGGGCAGTCAAACGCCCGAAGGCCCGAGAGCAAAGCTCAAACGCACCACGATGCTCACGCTCGCCGTGACACTCCACAACTTGCCCGAAGGCATGGCTGTCGGCATTGTTTTCGCAGGTTGGCTTTCCGGGAACGTCGCCATCACACTCTCGGCAGCATTCGCACTTTCCATCGGTATCGCTATCCAGAATTTTCCTGAAGGAGCCGTCGTTTCACTCCCGCTAAAAGCCGAAGGCGCAACACGCAAAAAAGCATTCGCGCTCGGAGCGCTCTCTGGAGCTGTCGAACTGATCGGTGCATTGATTACCTTAATCGCCGCAGAAATTCTTTCGCCGTTCATGCCTTATCTGCTTTCGTTTGCGGCAGGCGCAATGATCTACGTTGTCGTTGAAGAAATGCTCCCCGAAGTGAGCGAAGGCGACCACTTTGACGCAGGCACAATTCTCTTCGCCGTCGGCTTCACGCTCATGATGGCACTCGACAGCGCGCTATAGAACAATACAAAATGTCCACAGCTAGAAAAAATTTTACAAACAGATTTGTAGCATTCGATGTATATTAAAAAATAGGGTTATGGATATTTCTACTCGTGGAGGTGCGTATGCACAAACTTTCCTCGGGTGTTTTAGCGGTATCGATTTTTACCGCGGGGATGGCTTGGAGTTGCTCGGATTCATCCGAAAAAGGGGTTTCACCGGATTCACCAAATGATGGCGATCCGCCCACAATCATTTCACAATCATCAGACGATTCACATGGGGATAGTTCCGCAAAGGATCTCTCCAGTTCAAGCGATGGCAAAGCCTCGGGCGTAGATTCCGTAAGCAGTTCGTCCTCAGACGAAAACATTTCAAAACATTCATCATCGTCAATCAAATCACCATCAAACGAAACTTCTTCATCTAGCACAAACGCATTTATATACACCGCTCCAGAAAATTTCTCGGATACTGTAAATGGTGCAATTTTTGATATGGTGTACGTTGCCGGAGGTTCATACACGCGCGGATGCGACAACTGCGCCGAACAAGACAAAATTTACGAATCTCCATCGCACAAAGTCACCTTGGACGATTACCACATAGCATCAACCGAAGTGACCATCGGACAATGGAATGCAATCATGGGCGGCAAAAAATCCGCATGGGAATCCGATAAAGCACCCAAAATTGGCGTTAGTTGGTTTGATGCTAACAATTTTGCATGTAAGTTAACACAAAAGACAGGGCGGCAATACCGCCTACTCACTGACGCTGAATGGGAATTCGCAGCGCGTGGCGGCAAAGACGGAATCGCTGACAAATTCAAATTTTCTGGAAGCAATAAAATAGACGATGTCGCCTGGTATTCCGAAAATAGCGGAGGCAAGTCACATGACGTCGCCACCAAGAAACCGAACAAACTCGGACTTTACGACATGAGCGGCAATTCCTGGGAATGGGTTTACGACTGGCTTGTCGCTTACACATCTTCTGATAAAATAAATCCAGTACAGCTCACAGGCTCGGGCAACAAGACGCGTCGTGGCGGAAGCTATGGCGAGCCCGCAGAATTTGCGAGAGTGAGCCGCAGGGCAATCCGCAGCCGCGACGGCGCCGCTGATATGGGATTTAGAATAGGGACATCTTCAAAACTCCCGCCCGGAATGGTAAGCCCATGCGAAGCCGCAAACCCTTCCGCAGCCGTTTGCAGCGGAGAAAAGAATCGCGATTGCCGCCTAATCACAAATGCCGATGAAGCCTGGATTAGCGACGATTACACAGTCATCATCGGAGAAGATGGAACTGCCGCCGTATCGGGCTACCCCAACATTTCAGGCCAATGGTACACGCTCAACAATCGCAGTTTCAACGTCGTCACAAGAACAGGCACCAAAACATACGCCTACTACATCTTCAGTGAAGACGAACTCACCATGATTAGCGACGACGGGATTCCTTATCGCCTATACAAAAGAAGTGCTACCGAAGCCAAGAACAAAATATCACTTCCGACCGTAAGTAATCCCAAAACATTATCACAGTTGATTGCCGCAGTAGAACCCGAGCGTCTCGTAAGCGATGAGCAAATTTTACACCCAGACACAAGCATTCGCGACAAACGCATCGCAGCCGAAAGTGGATACACTTGGTTCTTTGATGGTCGTTGCTGCGGCGGCAATCACAAATACCGCTTTCACCTTGACAAAAATGGCGATGCAGAATTCGTCGTAATGGATTATGACGACACGCACCATGAAAACATTCTCGCAAAAGGCCGCTGGTTCACCGTTGGCAACATCGGACTACACATCGTCCTGAACGGCAAATATTACAACTACCTTTACTCCGTGGGCGAACGCACCATGAGCTATAGCGAGTACATGCCCGCAGGCCCCATTTTCTGTCACATTTCCTTCCAAAGCTACGAACGAGGCGACTTCCGCATTTTCAACAAAACCGTTTATGACGATAACATAAAAAGACCTCGAGGTTTCAATGGAGAAAATCCAGTCTACGAAGCAGGCGATTATCAATGGGGATCCGAATCAACACGTTCTAACAACGATATACCTGCCCAATCATCCTCAAGCGCATCGCAATCAAAAGTATCTCTTGACGAGAATGGCTTCGCTACAGTAGCCGACGTTTACAAGAGTCTCGCCGCCAATGAAAAAGCGGTATTCATCATCCGCCATTCCGAGCGCGAAGATGATGTCGCCATGGAAACAGAACTCACTGCAAACGGCATCAAGATGGCTCAAGACCTGGGCAAGACTCTCAAAAGTAGCGAAGATTTTTCGTACATCACTTCTGGATTCGTACGCACAAATGAAACGGCAAACAACATTTCAAAAGGTCGAGGAGAATCCAGCCTCCCTAAACTCATCACAAATTACGACATCACAGGAAACTGGTTCCTGAAAATTTCAGCCGATTCGCTCGCAAAATACGCAACATCGCTTAGTCTTAAAGGAGGTTCCGTTGAATTGATGGCCCGTTGGGCCTATGACAACGAATACCCCGAAGCATTTTACGATCTTGAATCCCGTGCCGAAGAATTTATGCAAAGCGTCATCTTGAAAAACTTGCGCAAATGGAATCGCATCAGCATCATGGTTTCGCACGATATTTTCGTAATGCCACTAACCGTTTTCGGTTCACAAAAGAATGTAGCTCTCAAGTATCATAAAGACTACCATTGGATTAATTACATCGCTGGGCTTGCCATCATCATTAGCGCAGATAACAATTTACGCTATATACCCATAAAGGGCGCCGATTCAGGCGTCATCGATTATCTAGCAATGTACAAAGCAAAATAAGAAATTATTAATTATTCAGCTCGCTTGTCCAGTTCCGCCTTCAAAAACTTTAGGAATTGCGCGGCGGGCTTGCTGAACACGGGATTCTTTTTCCACACGACCACGAGACCGCTAGTACGTTCGGGTGAAATACGCACGAACGCAAAGGGACTGTCTTTCCCGGTGTTTATCAGGCGTTCAAGCGTAAGGGCGGCACCCATTCCTTGTTCTACACAGACGGCGGCATTGTATATAAGGTTGTAAGTGCCGACAATGTTGAGCGATTTCAAATCTCGCCCAAGCCACCCCGTGAATTCTCGGGAATCAAGTGTTTGTCGTGAAACTAACAGCGGAATATTCGCAAAATCACGGGCGATTATCTTCGATTTCTTTGCAAGCGGATGATCCCTGCGCAACAGAAGCCCCCATGTGTCTCGGTCGGGGAGCGTCAGGTATTCATATTTTGTTTTGTCGACAGGTTCTACCAATAACCCGAAATCAATCAAGCCTCGATCTAGTTTCTCCGTAACATCTTCCGCATTTCCGCTAGAAATGTTCAGGCAGATTTTCGGATATTGTTTCTGCATTTGCTTGCAGGCATCGGCGATGGGCTTGAAACCTTGCGTTTCGCCTGCGCCGATATACACGTCACCCGCGATTTCTTCCTTGCTTGATTCGGCAAATTCCTTTTGGGTGTATTTCACAAGTTCCATGATTTCTTGCGCGCGCTTCTTAAAACGCAAGCCTTCTTCGGTCAGCGTCGTCTTCTTGTTGCTGCGCACAAAGAGCTGCGCCCCGATTTCTTCTTCGAGTTCCTGCATCTGGCGCGAAAGCGTCGGCTGCGTCACAAAGAGCACATTGTTTGCCGCCTGCGAAAAACATTCCTGCTCGGCCACCGCCAAAAAATATTTAAGAGTCCGTAATTCCATAGGTATAAATATACTTTATTATGTCTAAAAAGCATAGCAAGCCATAGTAAATAAGTAATTGCTATTACATAGCGGTTTAGCTATATTAAGAACGTAAAGGAAAAAAAACGCGGGCACAACCTTAAAGGGAAAATAATTATGAAAAACGTTCTAGTGATTTCGAGCAGTTTGCGTGCCAAGAGCAATTCCGAGACCTTGGCGCAGGAATTTGCGAAGGGAGCTATTGAGGCGGGCAACAAGGTAGAAGTTGTTTCGCTGCGTGGCAAGAAGATTGCTTTCTGCACGGGTTGCCTTGCCTGCCAAAAGAAGGGCAAGTGCGTCATCAAGGACGATGCAAACGCCATCACTGAGAAAATGAAGAAGGCCGAAGTCATCGTGTTCGCGACGCCGATTTACTATTACGAGATGAGCGGTCAACTCAAGACGATGCTCGATCGCGCAAATTCCCTTTATGTAAGTGATTACAAGTTCCGCGAAATTTACCTGCTCGCTTCTGCTGCCGATACCGACAAGAAGGCGATGAACATCGCGAAGCGCGGCATCAGCGGCTGGATAGCCTGCTTTGACGGCGTGAAGTTCAAGGGCGGCATATGTGCCACCGGTGCCGAGAATCCCGGCGATGTCAAGGAACGCACTACACTTTTGAAGAAAGTGTACGCAATGGGAAGTAAAGTTTAACGACAAGGAGATAACTCATGAAATCCAAATTCTTAAGTGCGGCGTTCGCCGTGGTTTCCGCCTGCACCCTGATGGCGTGCTGCCCCGAAAAAGAAAACAATGCTGCGCAGGGTGCCGCAACGCCGGCCGCGCAGCCCACAACTGAAACAGCTCAACCTGCACCGGAGAAAGATATGAATAAGCTTAACCTCACCGCCGAATGGGACAAGGTTTTCCCGCAGAGCGAAAAGGTGGAACATTCCAAGGTCACTTTCAAGAACCATTTTGGCATTGAACTCGCCGCCGACATGTTCGTGCCCAAGGACACGAGCCTCAAGGCGAACGGTAAGTTCCCTGCAATCGCCATTTCGGGCCCGTTCGGTGCCATCAAGGAACAGTCCTCTGGGCTTTACGCGCAGCACATGGCGGAACGCGGATTCCTGACCATCGCATTCGACCCGTCGTTTACCGGCGAATCGGGCGGCGAGCCGCGCTACATGAACAGCCCGGACATCAATACCGAAGACTTCATGGCGTCTGTAGATTTCCTCTCGACCCGCGACAACGTTGACCCGGAACGCATCGGCATCATCGGCATTTGCGGCTGGGGCGGCATGGCGATTAACGCTGCCGGCATCGATACCCGCATAAAGGCGACCGTCGCTTCGACCATGTACGACATGAGCCGCGTCACCGCCAACGGTTACTTCGACCAGGCGAACAACGCAAAGGCACGTAACGAAATGCGCAAAGCTTTGATGGCACAACGCACCAAGGAATTCAAGGATGGCAAATACGAACTCGCAGGCGGCGTGGTAGACCCGCTCCCGACTGACGCTCCGTTTTTCGTGAAGGATTACTACGACTATTACAAGACCCCGCGTGGCTACCACAAGCGTTCGCTCAACAGCAACATGGGCTGGATTAAATCGGCTGGCACGTCGCTCTTGAACACAAAACTGCTCGCTTACGCCAACGAAATCGAAAGAGCCGTGCTCGTGATTCACGGCGAAAAGGCCCACAGCCGCTACTTCAGCGAAGGTGCGTTCGAAAAGATGACCGGCAAGAAGGTCAAGGTCCCCGCAAAGCTTGACCCCAGCAAGAACTGGAGCATGACCGTCGGCAACAAGGAACTCCTGATTATCCCGGGTGCAGTCCATACCGACCTCTACGACGACGTGAACGGCAGAATTCCCTACGACAAGATGGAAGAATTCTTCAAGACAAATTTGAAGTAACTTGACTGATGTCATCCCCGCGTAGGCGGGGATCTCCTTTTTATTATTGAATTAAATTTTTCAGAGAGTTTTTATGAAAGGACGTATCCTATACATTGTCATTTTATTGCTGTTCGCAGCTTGCTCTTCTGACGCGGCGTCGTCTGTCAAACCGTCGCAGCCTGAAGCTCAGACGCCGAAATCGTCCGCCAATTCATCCGCCCAAACGGAGGCTCCCGTGAAACTCAAGATCCATGTGAACGATACCACCTTCACGGCGACGCTCGAAGAAAATTCCTCCGCCAAGGCCTTCGCCGAATTCCTCGCGCAGGGCGACATGACGCTCGACATGCATGACTACGGCAGTTTCGAGAAGGTGGCCGACCTGCCGCGCAGTTTCCCGCGCAATGACAAACAAATCGACACCGACGCAGGCGACATCATCCTTTACCAGGGTAATTCCATTACTATCTACTACGACAAGAATTCCTGGAACTTCACGCGCCTCGCCCGTATTGACAACGTAAACAAGAAACGCCTCCAGCAGATTCTCGGCAAAGGGAACGTGAAGGCGACATTCTCGGTGGAATAAGTAGTTTTGGCGATTTTACTACCATAAATCTGCCAAAAGAGAATTTTTTTAGCCTGTTTTGGCAAAAATATTGTATATCCCGTAAAACCCATAATTCTAGCCGTAATTTTGCTATTGCGTCCATGCGGAGTTTTGCTTAATTTACACACTTACCACCGCCCTCGTGTACGTCACCAAGCCGTATGGAGGAGAGAAGCGCAAATAAGCAAATCCGCTAACGCAATGTCATCCCCGACTAGTTCGGGGATCGCCATCTCGTATAAAAAAAGTATTCCCTAAAACAAAGGGAATACATAAATCAAGAAGGAGATTCCCTCCCCATTCGCGGATCATGCTCACATAAGTGCTAGTTGCATTCAAGGCGAGTGTCGCGACAGGCTGCTTGCAGACTGTCATGATTGAGCCGAAGATGCTGACGCAAAGCGTCAAAGCACTAAGTGATCAAAGAGCTCGGAGGCGGGAATGACAAGCCTTTCGCAAAAACGCCTGACTTTTTCAGGCGCATTTTTAACACATCAATTATTCCACCTTCAACTTAGTCATGCTTTTTGCACAAATGCCCATGGTCGATACGTTGTGCAAGAAAGCTGACGTTGTCGGAGAAAGCATGCCGAAGAATCCGCCTAAGAGCAAGCTCGTATTGAACGCCACGATAAAGCGGTAGTTCATCATAATGCGTTCCATCAGCTTTTGGCTCAAGAGACGCAGTTCCACGAGGTCTTCGAGATTCTCGCGACGGAGCGTCACATCGGCTGTTTCGCGGGCAATGTCCGAAGCATCGCTCATTGCGACAGAGACGTTTGCCGCAGCAAGCGCAGGGGCATCGTTGATGCCATCGCCCACCATAATTACACGTTTGCCTTCGGCCTTCATTTGTTCCACATAATGGTGTTTATCTTCGGGCAAAACTTGAGCGAAGAACGTATCGATTCCTAAAAGTTCCGCTACGCGTTGAGCCGCATTTTTGCTATCGCCCGTAATCATCACCACATTCTTGATGCCACTTTCACGCAACCTGCGTATGGCAGCAGCCGCTTCTTCGCGAGGCGGGTCGCTAATGCACAAGGCGCCGGCAAGTTCACCACCGATGCCAAGGTAAATCACAGACGCAGCCCCCGCTTCTTTATCGATGATGCGCTGGTCCTCTTCGGACACAATCACCTTTTCGTCTTCAATCACAAAATGCTTGCTGCCGATGACCGCACGTTTTTCGTCAAGCGCTGTCGCAATGCCATGTGCCACAATGTACTTGACATCGGCATGTTCTTCTTCGTGAGCGATTCCGCGTTCAAGCGCAGCCTTCACAATTGCACGTGCCATGCTATGCGGGAAATGTTCCTCGATGCATGCTGCAATTTTCAGGATTTCATCTTCGCTGCGACCGCCAAACGGGATAATCTTTTCAAGACGCGGTTCTGCCTTCGTGAGCGTTCCCGTCTTGTCAAACACAATCGTATCCGCAAGTGCAAACTCTTCGAGATACTTGCCGCCCTTCACCGTCATGTCCATATCCGCCGCTTCACGCAGTGCAGAAATCACGGAAATCGGAGTCGAGAGCTTTATCGCGCAAGAGTAATCCACCATCAAGATGGAAACCGCACGAGAGATGTTCTGCGTGAACAAAAGCGTGAGTCCAAAGCCGAGGAAACTGAACGGCACGATGCTATCGGCCAAATGTTCGGCACGGCTCTGCACGCTCGCCTTCAAATCTTCGCTATGGTCAATCAGCTCGATAATCTTTTGAATTTTCGTGTTGCCATTGACCGCGCGAACCTTCACGACAATCGCACCTTCTTCCAGAACAGTTCCCGCAAACACCGTCTTGCCGCGAGTTTTCATCACCGCCTTGGATTCGCCCGTCATCGTCGATTCGTTGACAAGCGCTTCGCCTTCCATGACGCGACCGTCCACAGGAATCATGCTCCCAGAACGCACACGCACCAAGTCGCCAACCTGAACATCCTTGAGTTCAATCAGCACATCCACGCCGTCTTTCACGACCCAGACTTTATCGACTTTAACAGCAAGGCTCCCTGTAAGCGCCGTACGCGTACGCGCCTTGGTATAATCTTCGAGCAAGCCCGAAACGCCCAAAAGGAACATGACCGTCCCAGCAGATTCGTAATTGCGTTGCAACAACGAAGCACCAATGGCGGCACCGTCCAACACATCAACGGTGAGCTTTCCGCTCATGAGCGTTGAAACACCACGCGCCACATAACGCAACCCACGAACCACCGTAATTGCCGTGCGAATTGGGAACGGAACAAACCAGCGCAACAAATAGCGACGCGCAATCATCCCCATGAGGCTAGCCTTAAAGCCGTCATCAAGAGATTGCAATTGGTATTCCGTTTCGCCATCGCATTCCGGCAGCGATTTGGGGTTCAGCGATTTTGCAAATTCAAGAATCTGGCTACGACTCGCGCCGTAATCGCCGTTCTGCGGCTCATATTCAAGTAATAGTCCGCCATTGGCACTATGCACCACGGCACTTTTTACGCAAGGCACGCCTACACACGCCTTGTGAACACGCGCTTCATACTCACGATCAAAAGCATACGCTCCGGCGCGCAAACGCAAACGCCCCGGCTTATCGTAAACGATTCTGAATCTCATAATGAATCTTAAGCAAATACTGCAAGTTATCAGTCATTAGTCAATAGTTACTAGTTTAAAATTTGGCGGCTACGCCGCGATTATAAAAACCAATGACCAATGACTATTGACTAAATTACTTAATCCCTGCTTCTGCCTTGGCGTCGTTGCAGATATCGTTTGCTTCGTCCTTCATGTCTTGGAAAGCAGCCTTGGCATCGGCAGTGAACTTCATGCCATGAGCAAGTCCCTGAACGGCGAGTTCGCGAGTCTTCTTTGCCTTAAGCACTTTCTTTGCGACTGCGGAACCCACAGCACCTGCAACTACGAGCCAGAATTTTTCGTTTTTGAACATCGACATATCTATTCTCCTTATTAAAGAAAAATCAGCGGAACACCTGCCCGCTTTTAAAAATTAGATACTCTCCCCTGCGATTGCAAATCACAAACAAACTAAATACATAATTCACGAGACCCCGCGTCGCAGTTGAGTTTCACGCGACCGACGCTAACATTGTTAGTGAATTTCTAACAATGTTAGACTCTCTAATTTTGTTAGCGAGTCTAACATTTTGTGGATCCCCTCCCTGACGGTCGAGGATGACAACAACCAACTACGCTCCAGGATGACGGTACTACAATTACGAAAGCGCAAGAACCTTGCCGAGTTCACGGCATTTTTCTTTGCCAGCATCATCCGGAGCGCCTTCAATAGCGAGCGGATCATCAGCAAGCACGAGGCCCGCATTCGCAGCATCTTCTTTCCACGGATTCATCCATTCGCCGCCGCCCCAGCCGTAAGAGCCGAACAAAACGACCTTTTTGCCCGAAATCTGCGTCTTCAGTTGATCATAAAGCGGCTGGAATTCGCTATCTTCAAGTTCTTCGGCACCCATCGCCGGGCAGCCCAAAGCAAACTTGTCAAATTCATTGGCTTTTTCCACCTTAAAAGCAGACGTATTGAAAAGCGTCACTTCGGCACCAGCTTCCTTTGCTCCAGCGACCACTTCATTCGCCATAACTTCGGTATTTCCCGTTCCTGTCCAATAAATAACAGCAATTTTATTCATTTTTATCCTTTTGTTATCGGTTAGTTAACTTGCCACAGTCAATTCATCCAAAGAATCGCCCTGTTCAAAACGCTCATTGAAAATCTTGTGACATTTTTTGTAAACATCAAAGATATGCATCGAATTCGGTACATCGTTATAAACTTTCCAACACCCTATCACCTTGTAATTTTTTCCACCATATGCAATAAAATCTTTCACATCTTGCAACGGGTAACCTAAAAACACTCCCACTTCATGAGGGAAACAAACGGAACGCGCCATGCGCACTTGGAAAAAATTCAATAACGACTCTACATCAAACCCGATGTAGCCAAAACCTTTCAAAAAATCCCTAATCTCATAAGAATTACCCAACTCCTGTAAAGCGCTATTTCGGTAGACATATATAAAATAACGGCCACATCGTTCTGCAACAATGCGAGCCGAAACGCCCTTAGGATTCAATACGCGATTCCAACGAGCCAAAATATTGCAAAGCAAAACACCATCCGCATCATCAAGGCAAAATAAATTTGCCGTTTTAAGACCGGCAAGCGTCGGAGCGCAATGGCGAACAAGGCGAGAATCGATATTTTCAATCATGAACAACCTAAGCAAAAAGCAAAAAAAAATCCCGCCTACGACTTCCGCCGTAGGCGGGATAACCTATCCAGCATATATGAGGTAACGAATCTTATACACTAGCTGAGGTTCTATGGCAAAATTTCCTTTATCCTTATTTTAGAAATCTATACAACCAAATGCTACTCCAAATAGACTTGAAACAATCCAAATATTAGACAAAGCTAACATAAAGAAAAACCCCGCCAACAATTTTCATCGTGGCGGGATTTTCATCCTATGGCAAAAAATTAGAATAGTTTATTAGAAAGCAAATACAGTTTCGAGACCGAAGCCAAGACCCGTATCGTCGCCAGCATCATCGCCGACCGGGATATTGAACAAGGCAAAGCCAGTCACTTCAAGACCTTCGACCGGAGTGAAGTAAGCACGGAGGCCTACGTTGAACGTAGAGACGTCATCGTCCTTATCAATCGTGTTCGTGTGGTATTCCAACGGAAGACCAAGAGCAAGAGCATCGTTAATCTTCACGCCCGGTTCACCATAGACAAAGAAGTATTCAGGAATTTCTTCGCCATGAACAGTCGGAGTCTTGTCGTCGAAAATAGCGTAGAGCACAGAAGCCTTGATGCTGAACGTTCCGAGATCCAAAGCCGGCTCAGCAAGGAGTGCGTGCGTAGCCTTCGGATCATCTTCCTTAAGTGCATCTACATGCAATCCATAAACGAAGTGGAATGTAAATGCATCGAACTTCAAGTTTGCATCGAAGCCGGCATGCAATTCATTGTGCTTTGCTTCCTGATAGGACTTGTAATCAATGAACGGACGCAGCACATGTTCGCCAACGCCAAGTTCGTAAGCGAGGTGGAGGTCATAAGCAACGCCTACGCATGCTTCTTCATCACCTTCTTCAACACACACCTGATTGTCGTTGTCGCCGCGACCAAAGCCGAGGCCAAAAACAAGGCCATTATAGTCAATTTCAAAACCTCGGATATCGTGTTCTGCCATACCTGCGGCGTTATCAGCCGGATCATCATAATCGTAGAAGTTGAGGAAAGCGCCTTCCGAGAAAGTCAAGTCGCCAAACTTCACAGCAAACTTATCGCTATGCGTGTACTGGACAAATGCGCCATTATAAATGGCAGCCGGATCGGTCGTTTCGCCGTCAGCTTCGAGCTGTACGGATGCAGACCACTTTTCGTTAAATTTGACATCAACATTCAAATCAAATGTAGAAGCGTAGCTATGGCTCTGCGTATCGTCATTGATCACATCACCCGTGTAAGCGTCAAATTCAACTTCGCCAGAGAACTTGACTTCCGGGCCTTTAGATGCTGCTTCAGCTTCCTGAGCAAGAGCCGGAACGGCAAGGATAGATGCAGTAGCAAGACCAAACAAGAGATTGGATGTTAAACGTGTCTTCATTTTTACTCTCCTATGACGGTTTTTTATTTTTTTGTAACACCCCGTCTAGACTTTTACATTTTGTGTCACAAAATCCTAGGCTTTTTGCCCTTTTCGATATGTTTTAAGCAAAGAGCGTGCCAAGTTTTTATCAGTTCAATCCATTCCTGTTCTTCATTTGATTCAATCATTTTAGCCTACTCTATCTTTATTAGTTTAGTCTAAGTTAAGGGGTTTAATTAAGGGCCGAAGGCTTTTGGACCATCGGCCCTTAATGGTTCTTGACTCAAATGAAACTGGATCTAGATTTTAATCTTCAAATCGACCTTTCTTGTTTGCACTCATACCGAAGAGCTTGAGGAAGGCAAATGTCGCCACAAGCACAACAATCGAGCACACAATCCAGAACTTGTCGCCGCCCACCGGAATCTGGTAGAGGAGTATCGACACCGCCCAGGCAAGCACCGTCTGGACTACAGCCATCAACACACCAAGGCCAAGGCCGATTTCGCGAACGACCACGCCCATTGCAGCAAGGCAAGGCACGTAGAGCAAGATAAAGATCAAGAACGCAAACACCTGCCAGTTAAATCCGTCTACCGGATTTCCATTCTTGTCCGGGTTGTGGAAGTAAGAACGGAGGTTGGCATAGATGTCAGCAGTTTCACTCAAGTCACCTTCTTCGAGAGCGCCGATTTCATCTTCGCTCAGCGTGAGGCCAGCAGCAGCGAGCTTTGCAAACACCTCTTCGCGAGCCTTGTCGGCACCTTCATCTTCGCTGAAGGTCTCGATAGAAGCATATTCTTCACAAGTAATCGCCTTGGCTTCAAGAATCTTGTCGAGCGTGACCTTCTTGAGTTCTGCAGCATTCTGGGCTTCAAGTTCGCCAGAAGTTCCGAGAATATCCGTAAGAGAACCAAAGACTTCGCTCAAGTTTTCAGGAATCGTGCCAAGGGCTTCCTTGAATGCACCGAGAATATCCGGAGCACCGCCTTCTTCCTCTTCTTCGGCCGGGCATTCATCCACGCCAGCGATAAGGGGCTTTTCTTCGGCAGGGGCTTCAGCAGGCTCAGCGACCTTATTTGAGTCGGCTTCAGCAACCGCGCTATCCGCGACAGTTGCAGAGTCAACCACAGCCACCTTTGCAGAATCTACTACAGATACGTTACCTTCTGCGTCGGGGCGTTGCGGGGTGTCCCCGCTAGAAGGGGTAGCGGATGCCGTGTCAGTGGCAGGAGCGAGGGGAAGGCTTTCCCCACCACCTATTCTTTCGTCTTTCGTCTGTAGCGAGCCACCGGCGAGCGTTCTTTCGTCTGACACGTCGCCAGGACCCGCCATGGAATACAAGGAGTTCATCGTACCAATCACAGCTTCCTTAGCGAGGAGACCCGTGAACAGCGACACAGAAGCAGGCCAGTTGTTGGATTCAACGCCGAACGGTTCAAAAATCGGAGTAATCGCTTTACCAATTGCAGAGAGCAAGCTGTTTTCGGAATCCCCATTGCCAGCCGTGAATTCCGTTTCCGTCTTAATCTTGGATTCGTCAATCACGACACCTTCGGGGAGCGGGACTTCCTTTTCATCCTGCACCATAGCGTAGCCTTCTTCGCTCTTCACGATTTCGGTCTTTTCGCCATTGATTTCAGTATAAAGTTTGTCCACAAAGCCAAAACTGTTGAGGAAGCCAAGAACGGCAACGGCAATCGTAATCACCTTACCCGCACGGATAATGTAATCGCGCAGACGTAGCCAAGAATGGATCATCAGCGATTTGAATTTCGGCAAGTGATACGGCGGAAGTTCCATTACAAAGTTGCTCGCTTCGCCAACGAACAAAGAGCGACGGAGAATCAAACCGTAGACAATCGCGAACAAAACACCCGCAAGGTAAAGCGCAAACACAACGGTTCCTGCCTGAGCCCCAAAGAATGCCGCAGCAAACAACGCATACACCGGAAGGCGAGCGCCGCAGCTCATGAACGGCACAAGGAAAATCGTGAGGAAACGTTCACGCTTGGATTCGAGCACGCGAGAGCCCATAATGCCCGGCACACCGCAACCGAAACCGACCATCATCGGCACGAATGCACGACCCGGAAGCCCGAGGAATCTCATAAAGCGGTCAGCGACAAAAGCCGCACGCGCCATGTAACCCGAGTCTTCCAAGAAAGAAAGGCAGAGGAACATGAAGAAGATGACCGGGATGAACGTCGAAACCGTCTGGATACCGGCGCCGATACCGTCGGCGAGAATGGCGGACACAAAGCCCGGCGCATGGAACACATCCGTGAGCAAGTAACCGAGGCCATCCACAAAGATGGCACCAAACAGCACATCAAAGAAATCGATGAATGCAGAACCAATCGTGACTGCAACCCAGAAGACCAGGTACATCACCAAGAGGAATATCGGGAGCGAAGCCCAGCGATTCAAAAGCACAGAATCGAGCTTGTCCGACCAAGTTCTCTTGGAACGGTTCGAAAGAATTGTCTTGCCTGCAATTTCGTGAGCCAAGCTGTAGCGCGCATCTGCCATTGCAAATTCGCTTTCTTCGTTCAGCATCTTAGTCACTTCAGCCTTGTTAATCTTAACCTTGGCTTCGGCAAACTTATCTGCATAGCTCTTTTCGTTTCCCAAGTACATGAGCGAAACCCAGCGGGCATCCGTTCCCAAAAGCTTTGCAACCGGTTCAACCTGCGGTTCCAAATACTTCACGGCATTTTCGACATTCTCGCCGTAATGGATAGCCTTCGGAGTCATCTTCTTGCCAGCGACAACATGAGCCATTTCGCTGATGAAGTTCGTGATACTTCTTTCGTTCACAGCCGAAAGCGGAATCACCGGCACGCCAAAACGTTCAGCAAGGACATCCAAATCCAAGTGCAAGCCGCGTTTTTCTGCAATGTCGATCATGTTTGCAGCAATCACCATCGGGATCTGCATATCGACAAGCTGCGACGTCAAGAACAAATTGCGTTCGATATTCGAAGCGTCAATAATATTGACAATGAGGTCTGCTTCGCGAGTGAGCAAGTAGTCCACAGCGGCGCGTTCGTCTTCGGCATTCGCAAAGAGAGCGTAAGTACCCGGCAAGTCCACCACGCGAATGTGCTGGTTACCGAGTTCAAAAAAGCCTTCTTTCTTTTCGACAGTCACACCCGGCCAGTTACCAACACTCTGGCGAGCACCCGTAAGAGCATTAAATAGAGCCGTTTTACCACAGTTCGGGTTACCGGCAATAGCAATAGTAAAAAGCTTCGGAGCCATTAGACCCTCTTCAATTTAAGAACGTTCGCTTCTTGCTTGCGAAGCGACAGACGGTACGACAAAACACTCACCTCGATCGGATCCCCGAGAGGTGCAATCTGCAAGACTTCAAGCGTCACGCCACGCACAAGTCCCATAGAAAGCAATTTGGACTTGTAGCGGGCATCGCCCTCGTTATAACCAAGGATTTCCACCTTATCACCTTTCTTGAGGTCAGAAAACTTTGGTTCAAGATTCCATTTCTTTGTAGAGGTTTTGCCTCCACAACCGCAATTACAACCCATTTTATTTTCCTTTTTTTGCCTTTAAAGCATTCGCCTTTTTCGCAACAGCGCCTTCATTTCCCCTCTTCATGAAGTCTTCAATTGTCGAAAGAGTTTCAGCAGAAAGAATATGCTCCATGCTGCAGGCGTCCTTGTCAGCAATAGCTTCGGAAACGCCCAGACGGATCAAAAAACCCTTCAAAAGAATATGGCGGTTCAGCACATCGGCAGCCGCCTTACGCCCTTCTTCGGTGAGTTCCACACCGCTATAGGGTTCCTGAGTCACAAGGCCCAGCTTTTTAAGTTCAAGAATCGCTTTTGCCACAGAAGGCATCTTCACAGAAAGGGCGGCGGCAATATCCTTGACACGGGCAATCCCGTTCGCCAAGCGAAGCATGTGCACCATTTCCAAGTAGTCTTCGAGACTCTGGCTGAGCTTCACGTGATTGTTTTCCATATTTGATGATCCTTTAAACGTTAACGTCGCCTAATTTTATTAGACAAGACTAAAATTAGTAAGCCTAGGCTAATTAGTCAAGGCTAAACTTTTATAATTTTTTACTATTACCCTAGCAAAAGCCCCGCTATAACGGGCGTAAATCCTTATCTTTTACATATATATGGAGAATTTGACCATTTCTAAGGAAATTTGGGCATCCCCTTATTAATATGCGGTCTTTGCAAAAAATTTGCCTTTTGCTAGATTTCAAACATGAACTTTCTTGAGCAGAAAATCCTTGCCGATGGCGTCGTCAAGCCCGGCAACGTTCTTAAGGTTGACAGTTTCCTGAACCATCAAATTGATATTCGCCTGATGCACAAAATCGGCGAAGAGTTCAAGCGTCGTTTTGCCGATGTTGAGTTCAACAAGGTTCTCACCATCGAAGCTAGCGGCATCGCCATCGCGGCATTTATCGCCTATCTAAACGATGTTCCGGTCGTTTTCGCAAAGAAAGGTCAGACCGTCAACAGCACCGACGATAAATACGTGGCAAAGGCCTACTCTTTCACGCACAAAAAATTCAACGATATTTTCGTTTCGCGCCCGTACCTCAAGCCGACCGACAAGATTCTGATTGTTGACGACTTCCTTGCGGATGGTGAAGCAAGCAAGGCGCTTATCGATCTCGTGAAGCAAGCAGGCGCCGAACTCGTCGGTGTCGGCATCGCCATCGAAAAGGGCATGCAGCCCGGTGGCGCAAAGCTCCGTGCTGCAGGCATACGCCTGGAATCCATAGCCATCGTCGATAGCATGGACCCCGAAACCGGATTTATCAAGTTCCGCGAACAATAAAATCATAGATTGCTTCGCCCCATTCGGGGCTCGCAATGACGAAATAAAACATTCAAAGTTCGCAATGGCAAAACAAAGCATTTAAGGTGAAGCATGAAGACTTCGGACAACATTTATCAACTTGACGGACGCGTTCCGCTTTTGCAGGCGATACCTTTCGGCTTACAGCATGTACTCGCCATGTTCGTGAGCAACATTACCCCCATCATCATCCTTGCAAATGTTGTCGGGATCGAAAAGGGCATCACCGCTTCGCTTATCCAAAATTGCATGATTATCGCGAGCATCGGCACACTCATCCAGCTCTACCCCATCTGGAAAATCGGTTCCAGGCTCCCTATCGTAATGGGCATCAGCTTTACGTTTCTCTCCGTTTCCATTGCAATCGGCACTACGCAAGGCATGGGAACGCTCATGGGAGCGGTTATCGTTGGCGGTATTGTCGAAGGTTTGCTCGGTCTTTGCGCTAAATACTGGCTCAAGCTCATCCCGCACATCGTTGCGGCCACGGTCGTCACATCCATCGGATTTTCGCTTTTGCCCATCGGCGCAAACTCATTTGCCGGCGGCCAAGGCGCCGCTGACTTCGGTTCCGCACAGAACTGGATTGTTGGTAGCGTCACACTCCTCACTTGCTTGCTCACGCAGATTTTTGCAAAAGGATTCCTGCGTTCACTCTCCGTTTTGGTTGGCCTCATCGTGGGTTACGTTCTCGCACTTTGCATGGGCATGGTTGATTTCTCCGGACTTGCCAACAGCAGCATTATCGCGCTCCCGAAGATTCTCCCGTTCACTCCGGAATTCCACCTCGGTGCAATCCTCTCCGTTGTCGCGATTTACCTTGTCTCCGCTACAGAAACAGTCGGTGACTCCAGCGCCCTTTGCAGCGGTGCCCTCAAGCGCCAGATCCACAAAGTCGAAATGGGAGGCGCCATCAGCTGTGACGGCTTCGTAAGCACCATCTCCGGCCTCTTCGGTTGCACACCGATTACGTCCTTCAGCCAGAACGTTGGTCTCGCTTCACTCTCCGGCGTCGTGAACCGCTTTGCCATTGCGACAAGCGCAGGCATCATGCTCCTCGGCGGCCTCTTCCCGCCTATCGGCACGCTCCTCACGACCATCCCGCAAGCTGTTCTCGGCGGCTGCACCATCATGATGTTCGGCTCCATCCTCTTCGCCGGTTTCGGCATGATCGCCAAGAGCGGATTCTCGCAGCGCAACATGATTATCGTCAGCATGTCGCTCAGCGTGGGCCTCGGCTTTACTTCGGCCTCCAAGATGTTCCAAATCTTCCCGCAAACCATCCAGACCATCTTCGCAGAAAACTGCGTGGCCGTCGTATTCCTCCTCGCCGTAGCATTGAACCTGGTGCTCCCCAAAGAGAAAGAAGAACAAACAAAATAAAGCCGCTCTCGATTATAAGAAAAAACTATACCAAGTTACCTTTCCTCTGCAATATTTTCTATTTTCAAAAACTGGAAAGGTAGTCTATATGAACATTTTAAAAAAAAGCTTTTTCTCAAACGCAATCGCATTTGCTACAGCGGCAGTCCTTGCCGTAGGTAGCGTTTCGCAGGCACAAGCAAAGAACACAGATAGCGAAGACATTCGAATCGTCAAAGTAGATGACAGCAATTTCGAAAAAGAAATTCTGCACTCCAAGACACCGGTCATCCTTGAAATTTCATCGACCAGCTGCCCTCCGTGTCTCGTGATGATTCCGACTCTCATTGGCATCGCCAAGAACTACCGCGACATCAAAGTGGCCTCCGTCGGCATTGACGAGCCCGGCATAGACAAAATAAAGAACACACTCCCAATCCAAGCATTCCCTACATTTTTCCTCATCAAAAACGGACAAATCGTAAACCGTCTCGTCGGCGTTGTTAAAGAAGAACAACTCTTGCAGGCGCTCGATTACACGCCCAAAGCCGTCAAGCAGCAAGCCAAGAAGCCTGCGAAAAAGACCGGCAAAGACAGAAATCTTGTCTGCAAAGTAAACGGTCAATTTCATGGACTCAAAAACCTCGTCACAATTTCATTCGTATTCGGCGACACCGAAATCAAAAATGTCGACATCGTTACAGACGTATTCGTTCCACCAGAGATGTACGACAAGCGCGAAGAAATGATGGCACACATACAAGCAAGCGGCAAAGGCGAAGTCACCCCGACCATGGCCGGATTCCAAATGCACATCGACAACGATTGCCGCTTTATGAAAGCGATGGACATGAAACGCACATCCACCTATGGCGAAATGCGCGCCGGTCTCGAGCTGCAAGGTTTTAAGTGCGAATAAGTGTGGAGTAAGAAATTAAGGAAGGCGTTGCCATCGGCAACGCCTAATTTTCGCATAAGATATCAAAAAGCTATCTTTGCAGAGTCCGTTTAGCTAGATGTGAAATTTTCGCTGATTCCTGTCTGTTAAGCGGATTTTTTATTTGATTTCACCATTGTCTTTGATTACTCGTTATATGCCAGCCGCCGCCTTCGGGACAACGATAAACGTGCATTGTAATGCCCGTTACAAACCGACGTTCACTAGCAACCGCATTTGCATCATATTCGGTAAGATAAAGATTCTTTCTCTTACCGTCTTTACCACAACAAGTACACATGGCTATTTACCTCCATTTCTCGTCCTTGTTTCTTGAATCTGCCTGCCACGATTTCCTTGGACCTTGTCCCAGGTTATATTCGTTCCACGCGTACCCCAGTTTCCGTTTTTCTGATCACTTTCATTATTAGGCATAATTGTTTTCCTCTTTTTTCACCTTAGGCGGAATTGCCCTTGATGCAAAACAAAAATACCTTGTTCGCTTTTGAAGAACAAGGTATTCGAGTCGATAGAAATTTTCAAAAAAAAGGGGTAAAAGAAAAAAAGAGGGGATAGAGGAAAAATGTGAAAAAAAACGGGGGTATATGATGAACGAAACTAGACTAATCGTCGAACAATATCCTCCACTACCTTTTGCATTTCCCTTGGAGAAGTTTGTAGTTCACGCATGTCAAAATGAGTAAGTAAGCCAACTCCCGATTTTTGAACAGAAAGTACTGCAGAGAGAGAAATGCCTGCATCTCCCATTATTTTTAAGATGTTGATTTTGGGGCCAAGAAGATCACGCTTGAGACCTTCTCTATAGTCCGCATCAACATAACCCTTTTCGCTCATAGCATCAAAAATATCAAAGATACTTTCTGGAATTTGTTCCGTAGATTTTATTTCCGGAATTTTTATTTTGCCTAAGTTAGAAATAGATTTAACCTTTTCCGTATTTACCCCTAATGCGCCTAAGGTATCAGCAATGTATCTTGGAACTTCTTGAACTGATTTTATTTCTGGGATTCTTGAAACGTCAAAGCAAGAAACAAGTTTTGTCGTTAATGATTCGTAATTATCACCCTGCTCTATTGGAATAGGATTAGAAAATTGCGTCATTAAGCGTTCAATATCAATTTTAGGAGCTTTCTTACCATAAAGTTCTTTTTCGCTCGACTCAGACATTTTTCCTGAAATATTCTTCCTTTTCGCTTCTTCAACTTCTTCTTTTGACGTCAATTTTAGTTTGCAGATACGCCGCCAAGTTTCATGCGCTATGCATTCCAAAGTACTTCTTTCTTTTTTTACATAAAGCAATCGAAGTAGCTGTACGTTATAGTATCGACCTAAGTAGAATAAATTTTTCAACGGAACGCGAAAACCTTTGACGTCTCCAGTTTTTTCAGAGGAAACATTACCAAAGGCAACAAACATTTCCTTGAAGAAAATTGATTTATTTTCCTCGCTAAGTTTGGCAAAATCAACTTTATCCAATTGTTCTTTAAACCACTCACGAACATTATGTAATTCATCCGATGGGGAATCTATATAGTTTTTTATTGTTTCGAACTTTTGATTATGGTTCTCAAGCCATTCCCTATTATAGTCACATGGGGTGTCTTCTCTATCGTATGGATAATTAAAGAAGAACCTTTTAAAAAACTCTACAGACTCTATTCTTCTGTATTTGTATATAAAGGACGAAAACGTCCGAACGAATATAAATTGTTCAATTAAATATTGAAGCAGTTTTTTATCATCTGAAGAAAAATCCTTTGAATACAAGCAACGATTTACATTTTCAAATAATTTAAGACATTTGAGTTCTGATTCAAATAAAGATTGCTTTAATTCGCTCGGATTTGATGGTGTTGAGGAGACCTTAAAGAAAGTACGATAGCAAAAATCAAAAATCTTTTTTGAAAGAGAACTTCTTTTTTTCGTTTCTTCTGGAGAGATGATTTGTGGATCAAATTTTTCAAACTTTATAAAATCAATAAATGATTCAACGACAGCCTTATGAGCGTGTTCTATTGATTGAATTTCTTCAAATTTTGTTTTGAAGAAGAAAAAGAATTGTGCATGAAATCCCATATTTTTCAATATGGAATCGTAAGCGTTAAAAAATTCAATACAACAAGGCTCTTTATATTTTTTGAACATAGAACGCAATATACTTAATCCGTATGTTATAGAACAAGCGATTAAGGTTAAAAGAGTCGTTTATCATAAGCCCGAACGTTATAGGGCTAGAGCGAGGAGCACATTTAGGGGTTAAAACGACCAAAAATTTCGCTTTTTCGAAACAAAACAATCAAACAGTTTACAACCCCTCGGCTTCACGGGCCCACAGGTCATCCAAATCAGGGTGTTCCTTACGGAATCGCCTTAGCGCTTTATGGATTTCCCAATTTAAGTTCAGACCCTCAGTTTGGCACTTGGGTTTCAGTTCGTTATACAGTTCCTTCACTTTTTCTTCGAGTGTCATATTAGCTCCTTGTTTGAGCATAATATATGAAAACAATATGACAAATATTGTCACATTAAAAACTGTGATAAAGATACTATAAAAAAGGGTGCATACAAATAGACCGCAGCGAATAAGCTACGGTCTTCTTGTAAATCACTGGATCCTTCGACTTCGGCGCGATGTGCCTCCGCTCAGGATGACATAATCATAGATTGCTTCGTCGCCTTTCGGCTCCTCGCAATGACGTAATTCTAGTTGCGACTTCGTCGCAGTAGCCTGCGCCTCGGCAATGGACTCGCAAGCGATTCCGCTGCACTCGGCTTGCGGCTACTTCACCACAATGTTCACGAGTTTGCCCGGAACCACCCCGGAACAAGTCCGGGGCAGGCTCAATATTATGCCGGCTTGACAACGATATTGACCAACTTACCCGGCACAACAATCGACTTGACAACCTGCATACCCTTGGTAAATTCCTTGACGCGATCGTTGTCAAGTGCAAGCTTTTCCAAAGCAGCCTTGTCCAAGTCCTTGGCGACAGATGCCTTCGCGCGGACCTTGCCGTTCACCTGGAACACGACTTCCACGGTGTTTTCCACAGCCTTGGAGTGGTCGGCTTCGGGCCAGGCGACGTTCGTGAGCGATTCGTTGTGGCCGAGGATGCTCCACATTTCTTCGGCGATGTGCGGGGCAAACGGGTGCAACAACTTGACGAAGGTTTCGCACGGTTCGCGGTAGCGCTTGTCCATCTTCATCATTTCGTTGTTGAAGATCATCAGCTGGCTAATCGCGGTGTTGAAGTTCATGTTTTCGATGTCGCTCGTGACCTTGATGACGGTCTGGTGCATCACCTTCTCGATTGTCTCGGGAGCAGTTTCGTCAACGAACACCGGGGCTTCATCGCTGTCGCCGACAACAGAACGCCAGGCGCGGCCGAGGAAGCGGTTCATGCCTTCAATGCCCTTGGTCTGCCACGGCTTCACGGCGTCCAGCGGGCCCATGAACATTTCGTACAAACGAAGGCTGTCAGCACCGTAGTCGCGCACAACGTCATCGGGGTTCACGACGTTCTTGAGGGACTTACTCATCTTCGCCACGATCTGCTTGAGTTCGATGTCAGTACCCTTCTTGAAGTACTTGCCGTTCTTTTCTTCGACTTCGTCAGTCGGGACCTTGGAGCCAGCGGCATCTTCGTATGCAAAGGCAAGAATCATGCCCTGGTTGAAGAGCTTCTGGAACGGTTCGTCGGTAGAGACGAGGCCGAGATCGAACAAAACCTTGTGCCAGAAACGGCTGTAGAGCAAGTGAAGCACGGCGTGTTCGGCACCACCCACATAGAGGTCCACCGGCATCCAGTACTTTTCAAGTTCCTTTGCCACAAATGCGTCGCCGTTGCAAGCGTCGATGTAGCGGAGGTAATACCAGCAAGAACCTGCCCACTGCGGCATGGTGTTCGTTTCGCGGATACCCTTGCGGCCGTTCTTGTCCGTAACCTGGAGCCATTCGGTGGCGTTTGCGAGCGGGGACTGTCCGCCGTCACCCGGCTTGTAGTCCTTGAGTTCCGGCAAGAGCACCGGAAGTTCGGCATCGTCCACCGTAGAGATTTCGCCATCTTCCCAGTGGATAATCGGGAACGGTTCACCCCAGTAGCGCTGACGGCTGAAGAGCCAGTCGCGGAGCTTGTAGTTCACGGTAGCCTTACCGATCTTGTTGGCTTCGAGCCATTCGATGACCTTGGCGATACCCTGCTTCTTGTTGAGACCGTTCAGGCAGAGCGTTGCATTTTCGCTGTTGATGTAGGTGCCGTCGGCAGCCCAGCAAGCGTCCCCTGCAAGGACCTTCGGGCGAACGTCTTCGGGGCAGCTTGCATCCGGTTCCATGATGCAGATCACCGGGAGGTTGAACTTCTTTGCAAAGTCAAAGTCGCGAGTATCGTGAGCCGGCACAGCCATGATAGCGCCAGTGCCATAGCCCGTCAAAACGTAGTCAGCAACCCACACCGGAATCTTCGTGCCAGTGAGCGGGTTCACAGCGTAAGAACCAGTAAACACGCCGGTCTTTTCCTTGGCGAGTTCGGTACGGTCAAGATCGCTCTTCAAGGCGGCGGCGTGCACGTATTCTTCCACGGCGGCCTTCTGTTCGGCAGTCGTGAGTTCCGGCACCATAGCGTGTTCCGGGGCGACGACCATGTAGGTTGCACCGAACAGCGTATCGCAACGGGTTGTGTAAACGCGGAGCTTCTTTTCTGTCGGCTTGCCGTTAGCGTCGGCAATCGGGAAATCCACTTCGGCACCGTAGCTCTTGCCGATCCAGTTCTTCTGCATGTCCTTCACGCCCTGCGGCCAGTCGAGTTTGTCGAGGCCCTTCAAGAGGCGGTCGCCATAATGCGGGATACGCATGAGCCACTGCTTGAGGTTACGGCGTTCGACTTCCTTGGTACCGCACTTTTCGTGAGAACCGTCGTTCAAAACTTCTTCGTTAGCGCAGACAATCTTGCAGTGCTTGCACCACCACACCTGTGCATCGGCGTAATAAGCGAGGCGTTTGCCATCGCGGTACTTGCGGACTTCGTCCTTGCCCTTGGCTTCTACATCGGCCGGGATCGGGAGTTCTTCAATCGGGCGGCCCTTCTGCTGGTCTTCATCGAACCAGGTGCCGTAAAGGCGCTTGAAAATCCACTGCGTCCACTTGTAATACTTCGGGTCGGTGGTGTTGACTTCCTTGTTCCAGTCGTAAGAAAGACCGAGGCGCTTGATCTGGCGGCGGAAATTGTCGCAGTTCTTCTTGGTGGTAATGGCCGGGTGCGTACCGGTCTGAATGGCGTACTGTTCAGCGGGGAGGCCGAAAGCGTCCCAACCCATCGGGTGAAGCACATTGAAACCGCGGCTGCGCTTATAGCGGCAAATGATATCCGTTGCAGTGTAACCTTCCGGGTGGCCCACATGGAGGCCAGCACCACTCGGGTACGGGAACATATCCAAGCAGTAATACTTCGGCTTGGACTTGTCTTCGCCAGTCTTAAACGTCTGATGTTCTTCCCAGTAGGCTTGCCACTTGGTTTCGATTTCTTGCGGATTATACTTTGCCATTATTTATTCCTCTAACGCCACAGCGAAACCGCCGCGACCTCATTAAATTTCGAGGCAAAATTTAGAAAAATATCTAGAAGGATTCACATTCTTCCCAGTCGTTCTGCTCATTGAACCTGTAGCATTTCGTGCCATCAGACATTTCCACAGAACAAGTATCGCCGACAACGGTATCCTCTTTTTGGCAATTAGCGATTATTTGAGCCTTATCCGTGAGCGAAAGTGAAGCTTCTCTCCAAGCACCATTCCCAACATACGTGTAAGAATACTGGGAGCATCCTACACCTACAAAACATTCTTCCTTAGTGCACACGTCACCAACAGCAACACCCGTCGTATCACAGGTTATTCTCCGGTCTCTTAAGGTCCACAGCCCCTTTTCGCACCTATAATACTTTGTTTGTCCAACATAATGGAATCTAGGATTATTCGCCCCCACCCAAGCAGAATCCACCTTGCCTTCTTCTTCGGCAGAGCACGCCAACTCAGACAAACTATGGTATTCCTCATATCCAATTTGCACCCACTGATTGTTAGTGCACTTGTAATATAAGTTGCCTGGCCAGTGCGTATTGAAAAAGGCATAAAGTTCCTTGCGGCCTTCATTTTCGGCATTGCATTTTACTTCTTGCCATCCATTTTCTGCATAGGTATAAAGAGAAATTTCAGCATGGTCCAAAATCGAAAACGTTTCTTCGATTTTAGGGCCATAGGCTTCGAGCAAACAAAAATACTCCGTCTTCACGCCGTCAAACGCAGCAATACTAACAGCATCATGTTGTTCTCTACATTTTTCATTCATTTTTTCCAACGACGGGCGCTCAATTTCTTGAACAGAACTACTCGAAGCCACATCACTAGAAGATATTGGATTTGAAAAGGTTTCGCTGCTCGAAGATTCAGCCGCCGAAGATTCGGTTGCCATGGGCATCGGGTTATTCACCACATCGTCGCTGCATGCCGTAAAAGACAAAAACGAAAAAGATGCAAGCATCGCTAGCGCATAGCCATGATTCCTTCCGAACATAAAAACAACTCCCATTATGTTCCAAAATTTATCAGTAAAATACAAACTCACAATTTCAAAAACCATTTTTACAAAAATTTGTAAGAAAAAAAGAAGCCCAGGCATTTGCCCAGGCTCATTTGCAAGTCTAGAGAAACTTTACGGGGCATCTTCACCCGAATCAACATTGGTTACTCTATTCCAAGTACCGCTTACACATTTAAAAAGAATGACCACATTGCCTGTTTCATTTCCCAACGTCATCTTTTCTAGCGAACCTTCATTTTCAGCGGAACACTCTTTGGGCACAACTATACGATTTCTGTCCATAATACCGCCAGGCACATCACTCAAAGTACCCAAAGTACTCCAAATGCCACCTCCTTCATAAGTGTAGAAATACTCAGTAGATCCTAATCCAGCCATCCATTCCGTCTTGGAGCAAACCGCCCCCGGCGTAAGTCCGGTCGTATCACATGCGAGCCACTTATCTCCATGAATCCACGAGCCCTTTTCGCAACGATAATACTCCTCGGTACCCACAAAACGGAATCTAGGATTACCGTCATTCCCTGTCCATAAAGAATCGACTTCACCTTCGTTTTCATCATTGCATACTCTGTCAATCGGAGATTTAACAGACGACGAAGATTCCGGAGTCGCAGACGATGATTCAGGTATCAAAGACTTGATACTGCTCGACGAACTAAGCGGCAAAGGCTCTGAACTGCTGGACGATTCCAACAGCAAAATTTCCGAGCTGCTCGAAACCACATCGCTAGAAGACTCCTGAGCCGACGACTCCACAGCGCCCGATTCCGACGAAGACGATTCCGCAATTAACTGAAATGGACCGCTTACGATATCGTCATTGCACGCCGTGAACGGCAACAACGAGAAAGACGCCAGCATAGCCAGCACAGAAACACGATTCCTTTTGAACATAAAAAGGGCCCATCCTTTTTAAATACTACTTGATAAAATAGCATATTAAGCGTCATTTTATTTAAAATTTTATCAAAAATATATGATAAACAAGAGAACGGCTCTAGGTGGAATAGAGACTTTTCATCCCAATTAGCCTTTATTCCCTTTAAATAGCGCATTTCCGCCCTTCTGTAAACATTTTTTTCTTTTTATTTCAGCCGTATTAAAATATTTTTAAGTCGTTGAACCTCCACGATTTGTTATAATTTTGCCATGCTTTTAAGAAAATCTTGTTTACTTGCGTCCATGGTTTTAGCACTTACCACAAGTGCATTCGCTCAAAGTTCAGACGATGACGAATGGGTCTCTGCCGACTCCAACAATTCGGGTTGGTCAGAAAACAAACAGTCCGGTTCTTACGACGGATCGAATGACAGCGAATTCGCAAACGACGAAGAATACGCAAGTGCATACGCAAGATACAAGACCCAAACAACTTCCCGCTCCGAAATTAGCAAGCAGCGCAGCGAAGGCTTTTCGCAATCTGTTTTCTTGGGAGCTCGTTTACAGGGTGGTTTTAACACATTCCTCGGTTCCAATTCCGAAGGGTGGGGCGCAGGTTGGAACGCCGGTGCAGGTCTTATCATCAAGATTTCCATGTTCTCGAAGAACTTCAGCCTCGTGCCGGAACTTACGTTCAACTACCGTCAGTACAATTACGAAAAAAACATGGGCGTTTACACGAACAAGGCAAAGCTCAACATTATGCTATTTGAGCTTCCGATCATGTTCCGTTACACGTTCGAACAATACGACTTTTTTGCAGCCGCCGGTTTGCACCTCGGGCTTAAGCTAATGGGCGATACAGAATTCAGCTCCGAAGCTAATGGCGGCGTGGTCACCGGAAACGTAGACAAGAGCACCAACACATTTGTTTCGACGAATATGGAAGTGGGCCTCGCTCTTGAAGGCGGCTACATGCTCACGCGTAACGTTCACTTGAACCTCCGCATTGTCCAGAGCTTTACGAACTTGCTGAACCAAGGCTTGACGGTGGAACAGTCGTTTGCGAACTCGACACTCCTCACGTTCTACACCAACGTCGGTATCGCATTCTTGTTCTAATCGAATAGTTATTGGCCAGTGGTCACCAGTCAATAGTTAGAACTATGAAAAGCAAAAAAGGAAGCGTCAAACGCTTCCTTTTTTATAACTGAACAACGCTCGCCTCGCCCAGGACACCACACGGGCACTTACCTTCTGCGGAGTCTCGGGATTTCCTTCTGGATAAGGAGTTTCTCGATCGGGGCAAATTCTTCGTGCGGCTTGATCGCTTCCTTGTAGAGCACGTTAGCAAGCGTCGGGTTGTGCGCCAGGAACGCAATCAAAATTGCGTTGCGCAAGAAGAATTCATCCATCGCAGCGACTTCGTACTTCTCGTAGAATTTTGCAACATATTCCGCTGCAAGCCTGTAATTCTTGGCGCGGGCTGCTTCCATGATGTTGAACTCATCCACGAACGATTCCGGCAATGCCCCCGCATTCACAAGCTTGCGAACCTTAACATAGACCTTGTTCGTGTCGCGAGCTTCCATCGGCACGCCACGCATCCATTCCACATACTCTTCGCGGAATTTTTTCCAATCTGGGGAAGTTTCATCCACTTTGAATTTCGGGCGAACGAGGCTATCCACCGCCGTCGCTGAATTTTCTGCTTTTTCCTCACCGGCAACCGTCACCGTGACCGCAGCGGAAGAGACTGCCGCAGAAGAGACAGCCGCGGAATCCGCATCATTGTTAGAATCGTCAGCATTCGCGTCAAGCATCGCCGAGATGCCATCGAACGCCTTTTTGCGTTTTTTCACTTCTTTGATATAAGCGAGCAAAGCGCGTTCGCGGTACTTGTCCGTACCCGCCTTGAGCATGGATTGCACCTTTATCGGGCGGCGCAATGCATAATCTGCCGAGTCCAAATATTCCGGCCAGCAAATTTCGCAGCTGTCAAACACCTGCACAATACGCGCATTCGAATGCACGAAGCGAGCTTCTTCAGCCTTGTTGTCGACAATCGGGATAAACGTGCTATTCGGTTCCACGCCATCCAGGAGCGACGTAATCATCTTTGACGTAAAGAGGAAATTCTGTTCGCCAAAGAAATCCGGTTCGCGGTGAATGCGCTTGAATTCCTTCACGAGCGTCGGATCCGTGCTGAAGCGACCAATGGCACGCTGCATCACCGGTTCATCACTTGCAACAATGATAATGTCCGGTTCTTCAGGAGCCTTGTACAAACTCACGTACGGGAACGTCACGTCGAGCGCCTTCAAGATGTTGAGGAACAGCAAGTCATTGAATTCATATGTCTGGATCCATTGCACCCAAAGTCCGCCCGGTTTCATGTAGCGGCGCATCTTGGTGTAAAATTCATGACTGAACAAGCTTGCGACACCGCTCACCCACGGGTTCGAAGGTACGCTAATCATCAAGTCGTACTTGCGGCGGTTCGTGAGGAAGAACGTCTGTGCGTCATCAATGAAAATGTGAATTCGCGGGTCATCATAACCACGAGCGTTCCACGGATAAAATCCGCGAGCGAGGTTCATCATTTCTTCTTCGATTTCTACGCAGTCAAAATCGCGCACCAGCGGGTCGGCAAGCAAGTAATGCGCACCCATGCCGCTTCCAAAGCCGACCATTGCTGCATCGTAAGGCTTGTCCTTCATGGCCATCGGCATAAATGCAGTCGCCGCCTGCGTGAGTTCGTCGCCTTCAATCGGGCGTTCACGATTCTTGCTCATGCTCGCATCGGCCTTGCCGTTCGTCTTCACGTAATAATGCACGTCGGATTCGTGGAAGCTGATTGTCGCCGTCTTGCCGTCACGCACGATAATCTTCTCATCCGGATGCAAATTCTTGAACGCACGGAACGCACCCGACGTAATCATGTGCGGATCAAAATTCACAAAGAACGAAGGCAAAATCATAATCGCCGTCATCACGTAGAACAGCACGCTATAGCGAAACTTTTTGCGATAAATGACAAGCAAGACAAAGCCAATCATAAAGTCGAGTACAGCCGCGAGCACAAGCGAACCCTTGAGCTGCAAAAGCGGCAACAGCAAAAGTCCACCGCCGGCAGAACCGAGAATCGAACCGACCGTATTCCAGCCGTAAACCTTACCAATCGGAGCCTCGCTCTTGAACGCACGCGTTAAGATCAACGTAATCAGCGGGAGCGTCATGCCCGCAAAGAAACTCGTCGGCACCATCCACAAAATCGAAAGTACGTACTTGAAAATGCTCCAGCAAACATAACCGTCATTCGTCGTATTGAAAATCTGGTTTGCAATGTTCATGCCTTCCCAGAACGGCTTGTAAAAATACAGAGTGCAAAGCGCAAAGAATCCCATGAAAATCTGCGCGAGCGAAAGCACCACCAGCGAATCTTTTTTCAAGAGCTTTCCGCTCACGGCACTGCCAATCGCAAGGCCAAGAATAAATGCCGAAAGCATCTGGTCAAAGCTGTGGCTCGAAGATCCCATCAACAGCGAAAGCAAACGGATCCAGACAATTTCATAGACAAACGAAGTAAGGCCCGTAATTCCCGCTATCCAGAACCACATGTTCTTCGGAGGCATCGCAAGCTTGTGTTCCGCCACATAATCTTCATTGAGCGGTTCCGCGCGCATTTCGCGAACACTCGCCGCATCCCCGCCAGCCGTTGCCAGCGCCCCAGCGCCCTCTTCTTCAAGTTCTTCTTCGTACGTTGAAGGCGTCGTATATCCGATAAAGCAGAACACCGCCGCGAGCAAGAAGTTGATTGAAGCCGCGACGCAAAGCGTGATGTGGTTTCCGAGTTCCGGAATCAAGATGTAACTTGTGAACAAAATACCAATTGCACTGCCGAGGCTATTCGTAAAGTAAAGCATCGGGAGCGAGACTTCGGCACCGCTCTTGCGCATAAGACCCGCCGCGATGAACGGGAACGTCATGCCCACCGCAATCGCAATCGGGAGCGTCGAACCCGTCGCCAGCACCACCTTCAAAATTTCCGCCGCCCGCGAGCTCAACCCCGCCACAAAATTCGAATCGTAAAAGTAATCCGTAATCCAGATGTACATCGGGTGGTAAATCAACCCGCCAATGCCAATCGCAAGCTCCACCGCCGCATATCCGAGCAGCGGCCTCTTCACGCGCTCCACAAGCTTGCCCGCGACAAAACTGCCAATCGCAAGCCCGCCCATGTAAATGCAGAGCGTGAGCACCTGACCATAGCTCGAATGTCCGAGGAAAAGTTTAAGGTACCTGGCCCACGACCCCTCGTAAATGAGACCCGCAAAACCAGAGAGAGCAAAAAGCGCATAAATGACGATATTCATGAGTGCAAATCTATACTAATTAAGTAGTTATAAGTTTGACCGCACCTCATTTCCCTGTAATTTTTTCGAGACACGAACACAACCTATCATTCTCGACCCCAGCAGTCATCCCCGACTTGATCGGGGATCACCTTTCACTTTTAAATAGGATATATTATTATACAGCTAGTGACAGCAATTCTAGCATTTTTTATTTTTATGCATAAAAACAAATATACGCATAAATTCGAATTTTAAACACGGAACTTAAAATGACTCTTCGCGAAGCGTTCGAATCAAAGATGATGCTGCTCGATGGCGGCATGGGCTCTGTTATCCAGACTTACGGGATCAAGGGCGCCAACAACGACATGCTTTCCATCGAAAAGCCCGACATCATTCTCGACATCCAGCGTCGTTACGTGGATGCAGGCGTGGATTGCCTCACCACGAACACGTTCTCGAGCCAGCGCGTGAGCCAACACGAATACCACCAAGAACATCGCATCGCCGAGATGAACCGAGCTTCCGTGAAAATTGCGAAGCAGGCCGCCGAAGAAGGTTTCAAGAAATACGGACGCAAGGTCTATATTTTGGGCGACGTCGGCCCCACAAGCAAGATGCTCTCCATGAGCGAAGACGTGAACGACCCGGCTAGCCGCGCCATCACTTTTGACGAACTTGAAGATGCGTATTTGGAACAAATTTCCGTGCTCATGGAAGAAGGCGTTGACGCCATCCTCATTGAAACGATTTTCGATACGCTGAATGCAAAGGCAGCTCTCAGCGCTTACAGCAAGGCAAACGATGCACGCATTGAAGCCGCCAAGGCTGCAGGCACTCCCGAAGCCGACATCAAGCCAATCGAGGTGATGCTTTCGATGACCGTGAGCGACGCCTCCGGCCGTACGCTTTCGGGCCAGACCGTTGAAGCATTCGCCGTGAGCGTGATGCACATGCACCCACTTTCCATCGGCTTAAATTGCGGCCTCGGTGCAGACGGCATGGTGCCGTACCTCCGCCGCATGGGAGCTATTGCTCCGTGCTACCTCAGTTGCCATCCGAACGCAGGTCTTCCGAACCAGTTCGGCGGTTACGACGATACGCCCGAAGACATGGTGCGCCTGATGCGCGTTTATCTGGACGACAAGCTCGTGAACATGATTGGCGGTTGCTGCGGTACGACTCCGGAACACATCGCCGCGATGCGCCAGATGCTTGATGCGCTCCCGGCCGATTACAAGCGCCGTGAACCCGCGCCGAAGTACGTCACTAGCCCGCGCCTCCGCCTTGCGGGGCTCGAACCGTTGTTCAGAGAACAGGTTCGCCCGAGCAACGGCGCCGACAGCTGCAATGCCGATGATTTCGTGAAGGTCGGCGAACGTTGCAACGTCGCGGGCTCCAAGAAGTTCCTGCGTCTCATCAACGAGAAGAATTACGAAGAAGCGCTCGACATCGCCCGTAAGCAAGTCGATGACGGCGCCGACGTCATTGACGTCAACATGGACGATGGCCTCCTCGACGCCACCGCCGAAATGCGCACTTTCTTGAACTTGATTGCCTCCGACCCTGCCGTGAGCCGCGTGCCTATCATGGTTGACAGCTCCCGTTTCGAAGTCATCGAAGAAGGCCTCAAGTGCATTCAAGGCAAGAGCATCGTGAACTCGATTTCCCTCAAGATGGGCGAAAAAGCGTTTATCGAACATGCGCTCACCGTAAAGCGCCTCGGCGCCGCCGTAATCGTGATGCTCTTCGACGAAGAAGGTCAGGCCACGAACTACGAGCGCCGCGTACAAATTGCGTCCCGCGCTTACGATATCATGGTGAAGCAGCTGCACTTCGACCCTTCCGATATCATTTACGACCCGAACGTTTTGACAGTCGCTACCGGCATGGCAGAACACAATGCCTATGCCATAGACTTTATCCGTGCCGTCCGCTGGATTATGGACAACCTCCCCGGTGTCCGCATTTCGGGCGGTCTTTCGAACCTTTCGTTTGCATTCCGCGGCAACAACTACTTGCGCGAAGCGATGCACACCACGTTCTTGCATTACGCCATCCCGAACGGCATGGGCATGGCGATTATGAACCCGAGCGCGATTATCAAGTACAAGACAATTCCGCTTGAACTCCGCATGGCGATTACCGAAGTTATCTTCAACACGGAACCGGAAGCAAGCGAAGAACTCATCGAAATTGCAAGCCGCATGAACGCAGCCGCTGCAGCCGCCAAAGAAGCAGGCACCAAGTACGATCCAAAGGCCATTTTTGCCGTAAGCACAGGTGCAAGCAGCTCTTCTGACGAAGGCAATGCAGCCGCTGACGACAAGCCCACCACGCCCGAAGAACGCTTGCAAGAAGCACTCCTCAAGGGAACTTCTACAACGCTCCAGCCCGATTTGATGGAACTCATCAACCGTGGCGATAGCCCGGTCGGCATTATTTCAGGTCCGCTCATGGACGGCATGAACGAAGTCGGCCGTCGTTTCGGTGAAGGCAAGATGTTCCTCCCGCAAGTCGTGAAAACCGCACGTACGATGAAAAAAGCTGTGGAAATTTTGCAGCCTTACATCGAAGCAGGCAAAGATGCAAACGCATCGAGCCGCGGTAAAATCGTCATCGCCACCGTCAAGGGCGACGTGCACGATATCGGCAAGAACATCGTTTCTGTGATTATGGCTTGTAACGGCTATGACATGGTGGACCTCGGCGTGATGGTTCCCGAAGATGTGATTGTCAAGGCCGCGATTGAAAACAAAGCAGATATCTTGAGCCTTTCCGGTCTTATTACGCCGTCTCTCGAAGAAATGTGCACGGTTGCAAAGGCCATGCAGGCCGCCGGTCAGCGCATTCCAATTATTGTCGGTGGCGCCACCACCTCGCCCACGCATACCGCCGTGAAAATCGCTCCATGCTATGACGGCCCTGTTTTCCATGTGCGCGACGCCGCAAGCAATCCGGGCCTCGCCCAAAAATTGCTCGACCCCGCCACCCGCGAACAAACGATTCAAGAAAACCGCGAAGAGCAGCAGCGCATCCGCGACAAGCAAAACGGCATCAAGACCGAGGCTGCAAACGCCATGGCCGCAGCAACCTCCACACCGGAAGAACGCCGCTATAAATGCGACTGGAGCAAGTACCAGCCAGCAGAACCGCCGTTCATGGGCGAAAGCAAGCTCCCGCCGATTCCTATCGAAAAGATTATCCCGCTCATCAGCTGGGAATACTTCTTCTTCACTTGGAAAATCAAGCCCGAAGAGGAAGAAGCGAAAAAACTCAAGGCCGATGCCGAAGCACTCATCAAGTCGCTCACAAAGCCCGAATACGCGCTCCGCGCCGTTCAGGCATTCTACCCTGCAGCCGGTACTGAAAAGTCCGTTATCTTCAACACGGGCCGCACAGGCACAGACGCTGACCTTGTCGAAGTTTCGACCGCACGCCAGCAGAATCCCGAAGGCACTTGCCTTGCCCTCTGCGACTACATCGCTCCGGCAAACGCCAATACCGCAAGCGTTTTCGCATCCCCCGCAGGCAAGGACGTTTTCCGCGACATCGTCGGTGCATTTGCAGTGACCATGAGCGACACGTTCGTCAAGCGTTTAGAAAAGCTGAAAGCCGAACAGGGCGGCAGCGACTACGACGTTCTCCTCATGCAGACCGTTGCAGATCGCCTCGCCGAAGCAGGCGCAGAATACTTGAGCAAGGAACTCGAACGAAACAACGGTTGGAAGGGCATCCGCCCAGCCGTCGGTTACCCCGTGCTCCCGAACATCAAGGAAATCTTCAACATTGCAAAGCTCATCGATTTTGGCAGCGTAGGCATCAGCCTCACCGAAAACGGCGCCATGTACCCGCAAGCCTCCGTCAGCGGCCTCTACATCAGCCACCCCGAAATCGAATACTTCAATGTAAAGGTGTAACGCAAAACGTCGAACTTTCATAACCATTATAAATTGATTAATCAGTGATTAAATCGATTAATCACTTTTTCGCAAATTGCAATTTGCCGTTTTTCGCGTGAAAACGGCAATTTTTCTGTTGGCATGTTTTTTGCATCATTGACACTGATGAAATTATTATTTATCTTAAATATATCAGAGTCAAGAGTACTGCCTTTATGCGGTGCGTCAGGTTATCCTGCTTGGCTCTCTTTTATTTTGGAGGGCTGATGTATCTGTTGTATGCAGATGATTCAGGAGTCGCCTCTGATCCCAATGCCAAATACAGCGTATTAGCAGGTTTTGCAACATACGAAAACCAAACATATTGGATTCAAAAAGAAATTGATACCATTATGGAAAAATATCTAGGGCGTGCCGATATTGAATTGCACGCTAGTCCAATAAGAAGCGGGAAAGGATTTTGGCGAAGCGTACCCAAGCAAACAAGAGAAACTTTATTAAAAGAAAGCCTTAGCTACATAAAGGCGAATTACCCTCGCCAGTTTATTTTATTTGGAGCTGTCGTGAATAACAAAAAAGAAAGTGTGTCGGAGGAATTATTTTCGCAATTAACGAGTCGGTTTGACAAGTTCCTAAAGAGAAAGTTTATTAAGCATGGGGATTCTGCGAGGGGTCTTTGTATTTTTGATAAGTCAAAAATGGAAAATCAATACCAGAACTGGTCACGAATATACCAAACGTTAGGGAACCGCTGGAATGAAAAACTAAATAATTTTGCTGAAGTTCCATTATTTTTGGAATCATCGATATCTCGTTCTATCCAAATTGCCGATTTAGTAGCTTTCTCCCTATACCGTTATTTTGTACACAATGATAATTCGTATTATTCAATTATTGAAAGTTGCTTTGATAAAGAGAATAGCCAAAATCACGGTTTATTTGTTTTGGAATAATTAACGCGAAAAGTTCCCTTACTTTTTCTCTTCTGGTGCTTTGTGCTCCACCTTCCACGGCGTGAGCCCCACCACGTTATCGACCGGGAGTGCAAACGCGATTCCCTGCCCCATCGTATCAAGGCCTGCTTTTTCGTACAAAGCATGTAACACAGCATCTTTCACGTTCAGCGGCACAAGAATCATCACCACTTCTTTTTCAGGCTGGATAGCGATATGAAAAAATGCTTCCGCTTCTTTGTTCGCCGTACCACGGGCGTTCAAGACCGTGCCGCCACGAGCACCAGCCTCTTTAGCGGCCTCCATCACAGTGTCAGAGAATCCGTTATTCACAATGCAAATAATTAATTCATGTGTATTCGCTTTCATGATTATCCTCTCCCCACCTGAGAACGGTTGTCGCTCAAAAAGTTAAATACGGACTTGCCAATCACACTCGACATCGGAATCGTGTAGGCAATCCCCTTTCCATTCACAATCGTCCTGAATTTTTCTTCAAGACATTCCAAAACAGCAGGCACATGGTCTTCGCCAATGATGCTTATAATCACGGCACGTTCCGAATCAGCAAGGCCAAGTGCCGTCATGATTTCACGCGGTGCAGTTCCATGCCCGTAAAACACGAATTGCATATTTGCGCCAAAAGATTGGATGTAATCCATGTAAAAGTCAGCCTTTGCGCGGTTCACCGTTGTTACGAGAATCTTCAAGCGATTCATCGAAACCTTTGAATGGACCTTCTGAGGCGTACTTCTTTTCAAAACTTTTTTCACAGTTTCAACCATAATAGCCTCTACACAAAGTCAATAATTTGTTCATCATCAGCATCTTGCAAGCGACGCATCATAATTCTGTTGCGCCAAAGCCTTGCCACAATCGCCTTGAAACCAAGCACCTGAATCGTAATGAGCGGAGTCATCGCAACCATAGCCACAATACCGAATGCATAATTCAAAATCGAATCGCCGCCATCGTGAATCACGGAGCAGGCACCAATAGCCAAAGGCAAAATAAAGCTCGAAGTCAAAGGACCACTTGCAACACCACCGGAGTCAAATGCAATCGCCGTATAAAGTTTCGGCACAAAGAACGAAAGCCCCAGTGAAATAAAGTAACCGGGCAACAAGTAATAAATAATCGGGAATCCGATAATAATGCGGAGCATTGAAAGTCCAATCGAAATGCCGACGCCTACCGAGAGCGCAATCAGCATGGAGCGTTTGGTCACAAGGCCACCCGTCACTTCCTCGACTTGCTTGTTGAGCACATGCACCGCCGGTTCTGCAAGCACGACCACCATACCAATGATAAAGCCCGCCGTCACAAGCGCATGCGGACGCGCAGCCAGTTCACGGCCAATTTCAAAACCAATCGGCATGAACCCGACCGTCACAGCCGTCAAGAAAATTACAAGACCTATAAACGTGTAGCAAATTCCAACGCCCACCTGCACAAGTTTTGCCATCGGGAGTTTCAGCACCGTAAACTGGAGAGCACAGAAAGAGGCAACAATCAGCGCAAGCGCAATAAACACCTCTTTTGCAACAGTCAGGACAACCGGCCAAAAGTGTTCGCCAAGGCTAGCTTCAATAGAATATGCCGCAGTCGAAAGTTCATAAGTCAAATCGCCCTTCGAAAAAACGACCAAGCCCATCAAAGCCAAAATCGGACCCACGGAGCAAAGCGCAATCAAGCCGAAACTGTTTTCCGATGCATTCTTACCACCAATCGCACCTGCGACACCCACGCCAAGAGCCATGATAAACGGCACCGTAATCGGCCCCGTCGTCACGCCACCCGAGTCAAACGCAAGCGGTACAAACGAATTCCGCCCGACAGACACCATGAGCATCCCGAGCATGAACAGTACCATGTAAAAGAAAATGATAATCAGCGAAAGGTCTTTCTTGAATACAATCTTCAAAATCGCAAGGAGCAAAAAAATCCCGACGCCCACACCAATTGTCGAAATCAGCAAAATCGGTTTTACGGCATTTTTCACCTGTTCAGCCAGCACAGACAAATCCGGTTCCGCAATTGTAATGAGCACCCCCATCACAAAGCACACCGAAACAAGCAACAATAGACGCCGCGACTTGGTAAGCCCAGACCCCACATACGCCCCCATCGGCGTCATGGCCAGGTCCGCCCCCAAGTTAAAAAGACCTATCCCCACAATCAAAAAAACAGCGCTAATCGAAAAAACAACCAGTTCCTTCACCGAAAAAGAGACAAGTGGAGTATGCGAAACCAGCAACACAATAAGCGTGATGGGCAAAACGGAGGCAAAAGCCTCTTTTAATTTTTCAAAAAGGATTTTTTGCATCGTTCTAAAATATATTTTATTTCTTACTCATCTTGTCATGCCCGCCTCCGAGCGGGCACCTCCTTTTCAAAAAAAATTTCAAAACCCATGCAACCTACCCCCACCCCCATGCATCAAAAATAACGAAATGGACGAAAAAGTCATCATACAGAAAATCAAAGAAGGTAGCCGCGAAGCGCTTGGCATGCTGTGGAAAGCCCACAGTACAAACGTGCTGAACCTGGCGTTCAGAATGCTCAAGAACCGCGACGAGGCCGAAGATGTGCTGATGGACATTTTCGTTTCAGTTCCAGGGAAAATCAACAAGTTCCGCGGCGAGAGCGCACTCAACACTTGGTTGTACCGCCTCACCGTCAACGAATGCCTGATGAGGCTACGCTCCAAAAAGCGCCACGCCGAACTCGAAGAGGAACATATCGAGCTCGTGACGGTTTCCGCACTCGGGAGCAAACACGAGGAACAAACGGATTACGACCCGGAACTCTTGGAAATGGGCCTGTCAAAGCTCTCCGCCGAAACGCGAAGCATGCTTTGGCTCAAAGATGCCGAAGACCTCGGTATCAAGGACTTATCCGAGATTTACAACATGCCCGAAGGAACCATCAAAGCAAGGCTCAGTCGTGCACGTACTGTTGTCAAGAACTATTTACAGGAGAACGTGAACTATGCGTGATCAAATCGATTTTTCAAAACTCGATAGAATCAAGCCCAGAGAAGATTCTTGGGAAAAGGTCTGCGCAAGACTCGATTCTTCGAACCAGAAAAAGTTTATCAAATTCATCCAGGCGAGAACCATGTACGCCCTCGCCGCAAGCCTTATAGTTGTCTCGTTCCTCGCCGTCTTTACGGTATTCAACCGCATGGACTCCGAAACGCTCCTCATAACGAACGCCGCATCCGATGAACTTGTCTCGTGGTACAGCGAACTCGGTGAAACGAGCGATGACGAACTTGAAAATTTGGATACATACACTTCCATCAGCTATTTATTACAGGAGACAAAATAATGAACGCATCCACTAAAACCTTCTTTGCAAGCTTGATTATTTTCGCTTGCTCTCTTGGCTTCTTCATTGGAGCATTCGCATTCAACAACGCAGGTTTCTCGCCTTGCTCTAAAAATGGAATTTGCGAATTCCAGCCTGGCGATTGCTGCAAAAAGAATTTAGACTGCTGCAAGAAAAAGGCAGATTGTTGCAAGAAGAAAGCCCCTTGCGGCCCGGATTGCAAATGCCCACACTGCATGCGCCACGGTCAAGAATTCGGTGAAGGCCCACACCACCACAAGGGCGACCACTTCCGTGGTGAACCGCCGCGCGATCCGAATTTCAAGGGCAAAGATTTCGACAAGAAGTTCGATTTCAAGAAGGGCGAAGCCTTCATGGACTCTGTATTGCAAGTGACCCACGAACAGAAGACCGCACTCGAACAGCAGCGTCGCGTTACGGACTCTACGTTCAAGGCACTCCGCAAGCAAAAGAAAGAAGCTGAAAAGTCTCTCCGCGAAGCACTCGATGCCAACGACGACAAGAAAATTGCAGCCGCCAAAGCTGAAATTCTCAAGGCTCAAGAAGCTTTGCTCAACCACAGAATTAAGGGTGTCAAGGACTTCAACAAGATTCTTACCAAGGAACAGTTGGAAAAGTTCAAGACAATGCGGTTCGAACACATGAAGCACGACAAGCACCACAAAGGCGAACACGGCCCAGAACACGACAACGGTCAACCTCGCGATTAAGATTTTCTAAAACGCAACACATTTGATTTTCATGATTCCTTGATTAACAAGCCTTCGGTCGACCAGCCGAAGGCTTTCTGTTTTTTGCAAAAAGATATATTGTACTCATGCTGTACCTGAAATTTGCACTGAACCTCGAAAACCTCGCCGACGAAATGATTGACACCGTTTCCAAAGCATGGACAAACCCGTTTGAAGCACCGGCAGTTCTATTCCCGGACCCAAAACTGGAGCAATGGTTCAGGTTAAAATGGGTGCAAAAAAAGAAATCTCTTGTCGGTTTCAATTCCATGATGATCGACCGCTTTCTCATGGAAATCCTTATTGGCGATGACACGCACAAGAAAAAATTGAACTCCGACATGCTGAGAAACGTCATCCTTGCGCATCTTGTCAAGGAGACTAACGGCATCCCGAACTATCTGCAAATGGACGAAGAAGTCAAGCGTTACTTGGTGATTGACGGCAAGCTTGACGAGACGCATCTGTTTGATTTTGCAAGCAAGATGGCTTCGCTATTTTTGGAATACGAGACAAGCAGGCCGAGCAATTTCATCCGTCGCATTGACGGCACTTCGGCGCCGGGCATTCTCGACAAGTGGAAACAAGGGAAACTCGATTCATTTTTCGGACTCACGAACCGCGAAATTTCACAGCGTGAAAAATGGCAGCGCGATTTGTACTCCGCGATTTTCCATGCGCACGATAGCAAGCCTTCGCTTTTATCTGAAGTTTTCGAGAACGAGGCCAAACGCAAAAACGGCGAAAGTACGGAATATCTGACAATCCCGTATCTGTACATTGCATGTCACGACAATGCAGGCAACGTCAACTTCCACACAGAGCATATCGGCAATACACCGCTATTCATTTTCGGTCTTGGCGGCATGGGTCAATTCTACCGCGTTATCTTGCAGAAATACGCCGAGACACATGACGTTTACGCTTACATTCAAAACCCCTGCATGGAATTCTGGGAAGACACTTCAACCGTCCACAATCAAAGCGCGACTATCCACAGGAATTGGGTCTCACGAGACGGGCAATGGAGCGATAACACAGGAAGCATAGACAAAGTTCGTGAAAAGATGTCCGTTGATATTTCTGAAGCGGGCGACAGCAATGATGTGGACGACATTCCCGAATACACCCACGAAGAAGCGGAATCTGAAAACACGCTGCTTTGCAATTGGGGACGCTCCGGGCGCGACAATATCAAGCTTTGGTGCCAAGCCGCTAATTACGATTTTGACTTTCGTGCAGGCGACGAAATTAGCGATGCAAGCGAGCTACCGCACGACACGCTTTTGCACAAAGTGCAATACGCCATTGCAAACCGCATCAACACATTGCCCGACTTTAGCGCTGATGATTGCAAGCGCACAGATACTTCTTTAGACGTAACAGCTGCGCCAACCAAAATTCGCGAAGTCGAAGCATTGCACACTTCTATCTGCAAGCTCATGCAGCAAGGCGCGCGTGTGAACGATATTCTTGTAGTATCGCCCGATTTAGATGGTTACCGCACTGCCATCAAGACGATTTTTGACCAAACGCCTGAAAAGAAAAAATACGCCAGCGAGAACGATAAAGACAGTTTTTTGCACATTCCGTTTGCCATTGTCGACTCGCCTGCTAGAAGTTCGCAAACCGAAAACGTATTGGACAACTTGTTTACGATTCTCGAACAAGGGACTATCACACGCCCTACATTCTTTGCACTATTGCGCAATCCAGTGGTACAGCAAACGCGACACATCTGCGAAGATGACGTAGGCAAATGGGAAAGTTGGATCGAAGGCACCAACGTCTATCGCGACCGTGAGCATAAAAAAGAAGATTGGCTCGGCGGCGTGCGTCGACTGCTCCTTGCAAAAATGACGAAGAATCCTGTCATGACTTCGAGCGATATCCTTATGCCGTATTCCGACATGGCAACTAGTGACAACCGCTCACTCTGCAAGTTTGTCGATTGCATTGATTCACTCAAAAAATGGATGGATTTCGGAAAGGCCGGGCTAGTCGCAGACTTAGACAAGCTCACCGATTTTCTCAATGAATGGATATCGATGCCCGGCGCTCCGGAAGGATTTGCAAGCGAAACAATTATCGTAAGCAACGTCATGCAAGCCATCGAAGGCCTCCGCAACCAAATAGACGCTGGTCTCGAAAGCATCTCGTGGAAAATCATCAAGCAAACGCTCCTCACGGCAGCACAATCATCTGCTTACAGTTGCGGCACATTGTTCGTGAACGGCGTTACCTTCATGAACTTTATCCCGAACAGAATCATCCCCGTAAAGCATTTGTTCTTTATCGGCGGAGATTCCATGAACTTCCCGGGAGCAAAGCAGCACAACACGCTCGACCTCCGCAAATCTTGCCGCCCGTGGCCTGGCGATGATTCACCCATTGCAAAGCGCCGTTACGCATTCCTCTGCCAACTCATGAGTACAAGCGAAAGTTTCCACGTGAGCTACGTGAATCAAGATATTCGCAAGGATGCTGAACTTTACCCGACCTCCGTTGTAAACGACATCCGCAAATTCTTGGCAAATGCCGTGGGAAATGCCGCAGATGGGCCTGTCGCATCCGAAACTGCCGCGAAAATCAGCCCATCAGAAGTATGGCCCGAAAATAAAATATCGCTTGACGAAACACGTAATTTCGATGAGCTGTTCACGCAAAAAAGCCTTCGCAACAAACATGCATTCCTGAACATGATGCAAGACGGATTTGCACACGTAAATCCGAAAACGGGCGCCATGCAAACCGCGACAGAGAACGTCAACTTCAAATGCCCCGAACGCGTTCCGCTGTACATGCTCAGCGAATTCTTGAAAGATCCGTTCGAATTCCGCATCAGCCAAATGCTTGCGGCCTCAAATGCTGATGACCCCGAAAAGGAAATGTTCGAGCCCATCCATTTTGACGCACTGCAAAAAAGCGAACTTCTCAAAATGATGGTCGCTGCAGAACTTTCGCACAAGTCCGATGAACTCGAAAAATTCAAAAAGGAATCGGCACTTCAGGGAAACATGCCAGACGGCATTTTCGGAACAAAACTGCTTGCCGAAATCGAATCGAACAAAGCACAAATTCTAGAGCAAATGGGCGACACGCTCATTAATGAAATCAAGGATTCCTGGAGCTACAAAGCTAAAATTCAGGACATCCAGCTCAATCGCAAAAACGCCACCGGCAAGTGGACACTTTCGGGTACGCTAGATTGGTGCGACAACAACGATCTCGACAAAGTCACAAAAATGATTTCGGTCTCTTCGTCCGATAAAAATCCAAACTTATCCAAGTTCTTGCCCTCTTACATCAAGGCACTCGCCATTATTGCACAAAGAGCAAGTAACGAAAGCACCGCAGAAAAAGAACAAACTATTAAAATTGCAATCTACAACGGCGACATTTCAAAAGACGCGACAAGCGCCACCGTTGCCATGACGCCGCGAAAAGCAAACGAAATCTTGCAAGATATTTACACGGCTGCATTTGGCGATGAATCACAACTTCCGTATTCCAAGGCGGTTCCCGCAAGCATGCTCGACGCATCGGGAATCATCAACATTCGCGCCTTTAAAGAAAAACTGCTCAGCGAATCCTGGAAATACTTCGATAAAAAAACGCTATTCGATCCCATCACAGATGTGGGCTTTGACGCAATTAACTTTACAGATCAGTGGAAAGAAGCCACACAAAAAATGCGCGGCCTTATGCAATTTACGATAGATGAAGGCTCCAAGGCAAAAACATCTGAAAGTTCCGCTAGCAAAACTGTAAAAAAGAAGAAGGCATAATCATGGAAAATTTCAGTCTCCAAAAATTCGACCCTTCCAAAAGCCTTTTTATCGAAGCTTCTGCAGGCACAGGCAAAACATACACCATCCAATTGATGGTGGCGAAACTCATTAGCCTCGGGACGCCGCTAAAAAAAATTCTCATCGTCACTTATACTGAAAAAGCGGCAGGTGAATTAAAAGACCGCATCCGCAAAAAAATTGACGAAGTTCTTATCAGCAAAAAACTGGATAAGACCAACGAAAGCGAAAAAGAACTCGACAGTGAAACACTTGCACTTTTTTCAAAAGCATACCAAGACGTCGATAACGCCGCCATTTTCACCATTCATTCATTCTGCCAAAAAGCGTTAAAGGAATACGCCTACGATGCAGGCAGGCCCTTTGACATGTCGATGATTGACGATGCCGAAGTCGAAAATCTCATCGAGCAATTTATTCGAGACCGTTGGTGCGACAATTCAGATTTTCAGTTCTTGATTAAGCACGATTCTGCGCAAGCGATTACAAGAAAAATCACTGAAGGCCTCAAGAGCATCACGAACATTTACAAAGGGAGCGAAGGCAACCGCGAAATTATTCCGCTGGACAAGCCCGAAGAAATTGCAATTGGCGAAACGATTTTAAGCACAGAGGATTTGCACGTCATCGCAGCAGTCAGCAAATTTGACGAAATCCTCGCCATTCCCGCATTTAACGAAGCATACGCAACACTTGAAAAATATCCGTCTGAAAAATTCAGCAAGACTTCCAAAAACTGCATCGAAGACTTTTTGAACATACTCAAGCAATGGCAAAAAGGCAGTTCGCTATTTTCAGCCGTTTCGTTCAAGGATAACGAGTTTATTAGAACAAACTGGCCAGCAGATGCATACGAAGCATTTATCGCGTTTAAAAACCTGAAAGATTTGCTCGGTTCTATCAACAGCTTTTTACTGAACAAATTCTTGATAACGCAAGCCGCCAACGTTTTTGACGAATGGCAATCCTATAAAACCGAAATGAAATACCAGTCGTTCAACGACATGATTCTATCGGTTCATCGTGCAGCGCTTGACACAAGCAAAGGCGAATCCCTGCTAAAGACAAGACTCCGCGCACAATACGCCTATGCCATTATTGATGAATTCCAAGACACCAACCAATTGCAATGGGATATATTCAGTGCCGTATTCGACAAGATATTTGTCGTCGGCGACCCCAAACAATCCATTTACAGTTTCCAAAGCGCCGATGTGAACGTCTATCAAAAAGCGATTCACGAAATCAAAAACGGCATGTCGTTGCAAACAAACTTTAGATCTACTACAGGAATCATCAACGGTTGCAACGAACTTTTCAAAGGCGATTTTTTCACGCCCAACGAAGGCGCAACAAAGCTCGTAGATTTTGAGCCATCGCTCCCGCCGCAAAATAGTTCGCAAATCAAGGCACCGCCTCAAATCAACGGCAAAGAAATCGCCCCAATTTGGATTAGCGACGAGGACATTAACGAAGTAGATTTTGCACGTGCGGCCGTTCAAAAAATTGTAGACTGGTGTACATTTATCGATGATAAAAAAACAGCCTTGCAAGTATTCGACAAAAAAGACTGCACCAAATACAGAAACGTTACATTCAAGGATTTTGCCGTACTCGCACGCAGCCGTGCCGAAATGGATTCCATCGAAGATGCCATGCGTTCTGCAGGTGTACCCTTCAGCCGTTACAAAGACAGCAACCTTTTCAGCTGCCGCGAATGCGCCGAATGGATTGCCATTTTTAAAGCCATTGACGCCCCTGATTATTCCGCTTGGAACCGAAGACTTTTAAGCGAAGCACTCATCACGGACTTTTTCAGAATCGCAAAGCAAGACATTCACTATGCCGAAAGTAGTGCGTTTGACGACCCGAACAATCCTGTGCGTTTGCAATTGAACGCCTGGCGCGAACTTGCCCAAAGACGTCGCTACGCCGAAATGCTCGAACGCATTTACGGTGACACACAAGTCGAAGAACGCCTCACAGAAATTTCCAGATTGCAAAACTTGGCAAGACTCCGCCAAATCGGAAATTATGCCATCGAATACCTTTACAATCACAATTGCTCTATTGAAGACCTTGTCCGCCATCTAGAAGCGCTTGCAAACTACAGCGACAACGCCGATGATGAAGACGGCAACCTTGTAGAAAAAAGCAGCGACTATGACGCCGTACAAGTCATGACCATTCATGCGTCCAAGGGCCTCGAATTTCCGGTTGTGATTTCTGTTGCAGGGTTCAAAGGCAAAAGACCGGGAACAGGCCCGTTCCTTTATCATGACAACGATGAAATTCGCCTCGGGTTCAGCGAAAAAGCTAAAACAACTCGCGAACGCGAAGAACTCGAAGAATGGAAACGACTTTTCTACGTCGATTTCACACGTGCATCTTCGATCTTGATGTTGCCGCGCTACGAAAAATGGAAAAACACCAAAGGCGTCAAGGAAGAATACAGATTCCTCGAAGGCTCTATTAGAGGCCTGCTTGAAACAGCGCCGCAATTGACAACACATTTACCTAAAATCGAAAATTGGAATCCGCAACAGTTAAGCGAGACTGTCAAGGAACGCATCCTCAAGCCGTTCAATGCTCTTTCTGGAATCGGGAACGCATTGACCGCAGACGAAATTAAGAACAACATTACAAATCAAAAAAACGAAATGGTCCGCTTGCAGCAAAAGCTCGCCGATGCAAGCATCATGCAATATTCCTACAGTTCGCTTTCTGGCAAAGCCGATTCCGTAGTCGATACAGACGAAGGCGACCGTTTGAATCCAGAGGGTGCCGAAATAGCGACAGCGCGTACGCCAATTGTACAAATTCGGGATATTGACACCGAAGCGCACGATTGCACCATCGCATTTGACGAATCGCTCGATTACCAAACGCACCTCAACGAAACAGCGCAGAGATTCCCGCGCGGTTCGCACGCCGGTAATGCCTTCCATCGCATTTTCGAACGTACAAAGTTCCATCAATTCGGTTTGGAAAACAAGACGCTCGAAAACGCACTTGCCAACCCACAAACAAAGAACATCATCGAAGAAGAATTCAAACGCGAATCGCTCCCCATCTGGAATCATCGCGACTCTTGGATCGACATTGCCACACGCTATACTCGGAACACGCTAAACGCAAGGTTGCCGGAAATCGCGGGCTGTTCTAAAACGACCGATACATTCGCGCTTATAGACATTCCCGAAAGCGACCACAAGCCCGAAGTACAATTCAACCAAAATGCAAGCGACGAAAGCGATTTACTCAAGCGCTTCTGCAAAGGCTTTATCGACTTGCTGTTCGTCCGCAGCGTCAACGGCAAAAAGCGCTACTCCATTCTCGACTGGAAATCGGACCTGCTCGAAAACAGCACCTACACACCCGAAGCGCTCAAAGAAAAAGTCGATAACGACTACTCCATCCAACGAGTTCTTTACAGCTATTGCCTTATCCAATGGCTCAAGCAATTCTACGGTGAAGGCACTGCCGAAAACTTAAGCGAAGCCGAAATTTTTGAACAACATTTTGGTGGTATCTATTACGCATTCATTCGCGGTACCGAAGGAAACACACCCAAAGGCATTTACGCGCAAACTTGGAACAACTTTGCAGACCTTGAACACGCTTATAAGAAAATCAAAGACCTTATGATAAAGCCCTCCCACAGCAAGGAGGAAAATTAAAATGGATAATAAATTAATCGCCACCGAATTCCTCGACGAATTCATCGATGCGCTCATAGAAATGCGCGGTCTCATTGCGCTTGACAAACATCTACTCCATTTACTTTTCGAAATCAAAAAAGACGTTCCTCTGCAAACGCAAAAATTCTTAACGCTCTGCCTGTCGCTCCTTGACGATGGCAACACGCGCGTTCCGCTAGATGCATCGCAGTTCACAGACATGTGGACCCGCAAATGGAACGGCCTAGTCACACTCCGCATCAGCACCGTCGAAGAAGACATTGATGAAAGCAATTTCGCAAGTGTCGCCGATTTCGCCCACATTATTCGCGATGGCATTCAAGACATTCTGACAAACGACTTTTCTGCAATCATGGAAAGCCGCGAAACTGACACAACTTCCATCGAAGATGCATTAAGTTGTCCGTTCGTCCTCGCTAAACGCGAAAGCGGAGCGCACCTCTACTTTACCAAGCACTTCGATGCCAAATGCATCATCGAGCAATCCGCAAAAATCTTATTTAAAAACGGCAATACACCCACCGACGACGAAATCGAAAACTGCAAACAAAAAATTGCAAACATCTGTAAGCCATTCAGCAATGGCAAACCTTTCCTTATCAAGAAACGCCAAGCCGAAGCCATCATCCGCGGGCAAACAGAAAACCTCGTCATTACAGGTGGCCCCGGCACTGGCAAAACAACAGTAGTCCTTTACATTTTGTGGAATTTACTCGAAAGCCATAGCGACATGCTTGATTGGAACATTTACCTTGCAGCACCGAGTGGCAAAGCCGCCGACCGCATGCGTGAAAGCCTCATCGACGGCCTCGCAAGAATCCGCGAAGAACAAAAGACCAACAACGAACCCATATTCCGCAAGCTGAACGAACTCGAAAGTAGCACCATACACCGCCTACTCCGATTCTCCAAAAGCAAAGGCGGCTTTTCGTTCAACCGCGAAGAACAATTCCCCAAAAATTCAATTTTCGTCATTGACGAAGCAAGCATGATCGACATCGAAATGTTCGCCGCCCTCCTCGAAGCCATTCCCGAAGGCGCACGAATATTCATTCTCGGCGACCCGTTCCAGCTCCCCTCTGTTGACTCAGGAGCCGTCCTCGGCGAAATCCTCAAAGTGAACGAAAGCGGCAGCAACTTTTCTGTCAAGCTCAACGAATCCAACCGATTCGACGACCGTTCCAACATCGGAAAACTCGCTGCCGAAATCAAAACCGTTGCAGAAACAAAAGACAACACAAAGTTTGTTCCGCACAAGTTCACGAGCAGCGACGCATCTGCGAATGACATTTCGCACAGCTCAAACGAAACGGGAAGCGCTACGAACTTTAAAGATAAAGTTTTCTACAAGCAACTCGAAACCGACTCCGCACCGCTTTCGAAAAAAGAAGAAGACAAACGCATTGAAAACTTCATCGCCGAATGGTCCCGCGACTTTGCACAACTCCCCGCACTTGCAGAAAACATCCACCCTGAGCGCACCGGCACCGAAGCAAGCGACACCGACCACAGCGAAACCGCCCGCCGTAATGAAATCTGGCAGCTCTCGCTGACAAAGCGCATCCTCTGCGCCGAACGCCGAGGACTCCGCGGCATCGAAAACATCAATAAAAAAGTTTGTAGTAAAATCAAGAGCCTTTGGCGAGCGCAAAAGAAAAAGCAAGGCGAAACAATCCAATGGGACGACTCCGGCTACTTCCCCGGACAACTGCTCATCATCACCAAGAATCAGGAAATGTTCAAACTCTACAATGGTGACACAGGCATCGTAGTATTCGACGATAACACCCCCTGCCTCATGCTCAAAAAGGCGCCCCTGCAAAACAGCGAACTCACCGGAAAAACGCGCGATGACTTTGTCTTTTATCCGCTCTCGATTCTCCCCGAAGATTCGCTCACAACCGCATTCGCCATCACCATCCATAAATCGCAGGGCTCCGAATACAAACACGTTACCATGTTCCTCCCGACAAAAATCGGGCACCCGCTACTGACAAACCAAATTCTGTATACAGGAATCACCCGCGCCAAGGAAAGCGTCACCATCATCGCAAACGACGACACATTCAAAGCCGCAGTTACCACCGTCAGCGAGCGCAATACGGGAATTTCGCTATAGTTTTGAATTCTTTTGTACCTGCGCCCTCTTTTCTGTGTATATTTAAATAGTAAATAAGTAAACAAAGGACGAAAAATGGCAACAATTAAAGAACTCAAAGCAAATGGCGCCCCCCGTTTTAAAGTCCCGGGCAAAGAAGCAATCTACGAAGCCTTCGACCAGTTCCTCGCAGAAAACTTCCTCGGCGAAACCGTCGAAGCAATCCCCGCCGCCCCGGCCAACGGCGGCGAATTCGCACCACAGGCAATCGCACTCTACGCCATCGCCAACACCGCCAAAGGCAACGCAGGCCTCTGGAAAGCCGGCACCGGCACATCTTCCAAGAATTGGGACCTCAGCTTTTTGCAGGGCATCCTGAACCAGTTCTCGACCCTCCCGGCAGCAACCCGCGGCAAAACAGTCTCCGAAATCAAGGAACAGCTCGAAGACTTCGCCTCCAAGAAGTTCGCCAAGAACCCGGCAAACGCACGCAACGGCCTTTTGCACCTCTGCAACCCGAACATCTACCCGGCAATCTATTCGTTTGCAGACAAACTTGCAATTTGCAAGGAACACGCACGCCTGCTCGAAGACTTCAAACTTTCGAACCGCTGGGATAGCGGCCTCCTGAAGCTCAAGGTATTCCGCAAAGACGGCTATATCGCCATCCAGACCGACGAACAACTCTGCTGGATTTTCGACAAGCTCTCCGTGATGCACAAAATCGAAGACGAAGAATTCGACGAATTCATGAAGAACTACTTCACCGCCCCGAAAAAGAGCACCGCAAAGAAGAAGTAAGCATTAGAACGAAGGCCCGCGAAAGCGGGCTATTTTTTTAGTTTCCGCTTTTGGCTGCGGTGATGTCGGAGTTGATTTCGTTATTCACCTCCCAATGACCACCATTCTGACCACCCATTCCATTTGCAATCTCTGCATCAAACGAATAGTTTTCGTTCAGCGGTTAATGACGTTCTCGAATTTTGCAAGATCCATTACGTGACCTCCCTACCATCTTGCGTTTCGAATTCATTTACCCATTCCTTGACCTTCGCCTGCAATAATTTCTTGTCCGGCAGGTACAGCTCATAGGCGGAGGCGTAAATATTCGCATCTTCGGGCAAAGTCAGCTTCACAAGGGTATCCTTCTTCTCCTTGCAAAGCAAAATACCGATGGTAGGCTTTTCAAAATCCTGCTTTACATAGCGGTCGTAATAGTTTACGTACATCTGCATCTGGCCGAGATCCTGGTGCGTCAACTTGTCAACCATCAAGTCAACGAACACATAGCACTGCAACAGACGATTGTACAGGCTTGAACCATACTGCCGCTGCAACTCGCGAACCGACCAATTTCCGGAAGTAGCCTCTATCTCGTAAAAACGACGTTCATCATCATTCTTGATGCGCATGAGAACCAGATAATGGGTCCAACTTAACGTAAAATCAGGGGGATCGGAGATTTGACAATCACTGATTGTCAAATTGCCATATACCAAGAAAAACTGCCTCACCTGCCTCAAATTCGAAACCTTATTGAACAACGATTCCACCGCTTTTGCAGGGAAGTTCTCTTTATTATTAGCCATGTTAGCCTCCATGTGGTCACGACTTGTGACCGGTTGATGTTAGAGGCGTCCCCTAATTCTGAAATTACAGAATAAAAAAAGCGCACTAAGCCGAGAGCAGCGAAAATAAGCTTGCTTATTTTCATTGCCGAGGCGAATGCGTTAGCGTTCTAAAAACGCAAAACGCGGTTCTCCATTTGACAGAGAATCGCGTCGGGCATTAATGTACCTATTATTCAAAAAAAATGGCACAAATGCGTAAGGCGAGAGTCGCAGCCATGCTTGCATGGATATGACCGAGCCTAGCATTTGGCGCTTGCGCAACGGGGGCAAGAAAACTTTACAAGAGGAACTTGTAAGCAATCCTTACAAGTTGGGAACCACGAAAGGGTGAACTTATGTTCTCCCTCTATTTCGTAAACACCGTTTCCGAAATTCGGAGAAGTCCAAATCGTTCGCCAATGGCGAACGATTTATAAAATGAATCCAGCTTAATGTGAAATTTGGGGTATCCGAGATTTGACAATCACCGTCTGTCAAATTGCTGTATATTTTCCCAGCCATTTCACCGGATTGGGTGGTATTGGGTAGTTTATTGGGTAAATCCTTCACTTCCCGCTCCGGGCGGCGGCTATCTCGGCGTTTATCTCGTCGAGCGTCATACCTGCGGAACCGGCCTTCTCGGCATCGGCAGATAGCTGTTGCATGGTACGGAGCATGCGGCTTGCAACCGGGTTCGCATTATAGAACATTCGCCTGTCATTCACGAACATCGTACGCAGCGGAGCATCAACGATATCAAGAAATTCTCGTGGAGTAACAACAAAACCGCAGACCGGGAAATGTTTGGTGTTACCTGTAACCAAGTACGCGCCGTCGTCTCGCTTGGCCAGGACCACATTGTAAAACACAACGTCCTTTGGGTCGGGGAGCACGACTCCACTTGGCGGAGCATCGACATTCAGGCTGTGCTTCAACAACTCGGAAATAACAGTCTCAACGGTTTCCTGCTCCAGATTGAATTTAGGACGCGCAAGAACTTCCTTGTATTCGGCAAGAATCTCATTGTTCACAAGCATGCAAACGCGGCCAGATAAAATTCTCTGAATAACCTGCAACACTGGCGATTGCGGAGACCTGGTGATCAAGGCGGACACAATGACATTAGTGTCAATGACTGCATAAACCATGAGCCACCTCAACTAAGTTACTTGCCTGCTCGATAAGCGGCGATCTCGGCCTCGATTTCAGCCTCGCTCATGCCTGCGGCGGGGCCTCGCTGGGCCTGCCTGCGCAATTCCATGAAGGCCCTCCATCCGGGATTGGCATCGTAAACGGCGGACGGCTCGCGCAGTTCGAACGGGATGCCCTTCTCGGCGACGGCGCGCTTGAAAAAGATGCGGATTGCCGTGGGGATGTCGATTCCCAGGTTTTCGAAAAGCTCGGCGGCCTCGTTCTTTAGTTCTTCGTCCACGCGGACCTGCAACACGGTAGTAGCCATATCAACCTCCGTTCTATTACAAATATAATACAAAACATTACACACGTCAAGCACTAAATGCTGGAATATAGGCAGATTTATAGACAGGCGTTCCCCGGCCCAGGCCCCTGAGCTTGCCGAAGGGCCGGGTCGGGCTATATCGCAAGGCGCCCCGTGCGCGCCTACGGCACCCCCGCGCCGCTCTTGCAACGGAGCCGCGCAAGCGCGTCTCCGCCCCAAGGGGTCACTATCCCTAACGTAAATGCGGGATTACCTTACAGAACTTATTCGATGGCGAAACTGATGCGAAGGTTTAAACAGTTCATACCTTTGAAGAAAATTTTTTAAGGCTTTTTAAAAATAAATCTTTGGGACATTTGCTCTATCACCTTGTTGTAGTAATCTACCTGAACTTGATTCAAAGATATGGGCATCCATTTAGTATAACACTCCCTTGGAGAGATTAAGATTGCAACTTCAGGCGACATAGGATAATAAAGCTCCAAATCCTTATAGGTTAATTCCCCTTTACCCTTATACGAAGCACACACATTGACCACTGGTTGGTCTGATGTTATAAACAATGTTCCGGTTTTATTAACCAGCGGGAAAATTTTCATATCATCCGACATGATTATATTATGAGCCAATCTAGTCGCAAAAATCCAGCGATAAACATTTTGTGTATTCAGTGACAATCTTTCAATTTCGCCACCCACCTGCTTTGCACATGAAATATATTTTTCTTGCATAAGAGGCGTCCGTATGTATTGTAAAACAACCCAAAGAATAAATTCCATCTCGTTATCTTCAATCGACCAATATGAGGGCGAAAAAGTTTCTATATTAGTTCGCCATTCTGGGATTTTCCCCTCAATAACGGAAAAAAGTTTTTCCTCGGTATTCTTTTCTAACCAATTCGCCGCGGCCTCCCATTTCACCTGTTTGCAAAATGCCCAAAATTCGTCTTTCAAAGAAAAACATTTTAACCAACCCATCAATAGGCCTTTCAAAGGTTCTTGAGAATCCTCTATCCAAGCACGATAAAGAAAGTTAAGCTGTTCGCCTGTCAATGGAGTGGTCTTATAAAAATACTGCTGATTTGCAACATTTTCAACTTTTGGGGTGAATGTATTGCCGTTAGTTTTATCTTGGCACTCTAAATGTTCGTTTACATCTACCCATGCTTTCAAATAGCATCTTGGTACATAGTGCTGACGACGAACGATATCATCTTCTAACTTTTTTTCGACTTCTTCAAATTCAGACATACATAATCCTGCTCACAAAAAAATGCGAAATTTAAGGGAGCAATCTCAAATCACGCCTATAGACTAACTTTAGTTTATATTATTGTTATTTCAAAAGTCGTAAAAAGTAAATTATATTTTGCTTACAATAAAATGTACAAACTAAATAGTTTATATCTAATTATCGTCATTATTTTGCGCAAATTGCTACAAGTTTGCTAGAATTTCTTCTGACATTTGGCGAGCTTCTGGATAATCGGCGTTGATTCGCTTAGAATCTCTTATCTTTTCAAGAGCGTCCTTGGAACGGCCTTCGCTAATAATTCTTAATGGGAATTTAACCGTGTTCTCGTTCCGTTTATTTCAACGTCAAATTCTTAATTAATCACATCAATTACTTTCGGAGAATGTGCGTTTGTTGCATCATTTCCCTTATACGCATTGATGGATTCCTTTAACTCGCTTACACTAATAGAATCGTCAATTTTATAATTGCAGATTTCCACAACGATATAGTCTTCAGCGGAATGTGCGCTGCCAGAAAATCCATTTTTCCCCAATTCTATCTGCAATTTTTCAGCATCCATAACAGAGATGTTTTTCGAAATATCCCCTCGAATAATTCGACCGTCATCTGCATAGCCGATAAATTTTTTGCAGCGTTTCAAATCGGGATGAATCGGGTATTTGAATCCGTCTTTTGTTCTGTAGAAATAAAATAGAAACGACTCAGGCTTTAATGCATCGGCAATAAAGTTGAAATAAGGTTGTTTTAAATAACCGATCATAGTCAGCTGATTGTCAACATTTTCTTTTGACTTTCTCTGCAAAGTCTGTGAAGTATCGAGTATTCCTGAAAAAACATCTTGGAATTGAACTTCGCCTCTTACCTTATTGAGTTCGTCTTTGCAGGATTTTCCTTTTATATACGCATCCCACACAAAAGACGGCCTTAAAAACAGCAGATATAATGGGACAAGAGTTTCAACACCCCAATCCATCATAGTCACATGCCCGCGAAGCTTTATGTTTTCCGTTTCATCAGAATCAGAAAGCATTGGGAACAAGAATGCGTTAAAGACGGTGCAATGATATTGACTGAAAATGTAATCAAGGAAAGCTTTATGATAGACAAACTGCTTTACAACATCTTGAACACCGGGATTTCCACTAATTTTATTATTGGTTATACGAGGTAAATAGTATTTCCCGTCCAGAATGTAAAAGAGTTCTGAACCATCAGGATAATTGTATCTTGTAACAATGTCTGGAATTAGCGTCTCAACATTTTTGTCAAAGTTGCCATCTAATTTCCACAACGGCTTTGGAATATGCCTTTTCAATGTTTCATACTCATTCCCAAATATCTGTCCGCAGGCTTTTTCCCAAACCAGGTTCATGCAGTTTGTCCCATAGAGACTATAAGAGTTCTCCTGCGAACTTGTTCCGGATGTGGCGACAAATGTGTAAAGCGTTTTTAAAAGATTCTGCTTTCTTGTGATAAATTGGTTTGCAATTTCTCGTTCTAGACGGTAGAGGATATAATCCGTATCGCCAAAGTCCTTCAAATCTAATTCACTTAGAAGGACCTCCGGCATATCAAAGAAATCCAATATCGTCAATTCCTTAAGATATTTGGAGCATTGAGTAACGATGCATTCATGAAGGCGCTTGAAATAATCAAAATCATCATTTTGCGACGAGCGTGTTTTCAGTTCCAGATAATAAGGGCGATTGTCTTTTATATAGGCAAAGGTTTCGTTAATTGTTCGGTCCCAGTCGATTTCACCATCGCCATTGGTTTCTATGATTTCCTGAATGTTTGTATAGACACCGTTCTCGAAGTAATCCTGCAAAATGTGCAACGACAAAGCCAATTTGTTATACTCGTCTTTATCGTCCCTATTATGCAAATGAACCAATTCGCCTTTAGAATCGTATTTGCGAATAGCTTTAATTGCCAACTTCAATTCTTCGAGAATCTTTTCTTTATCGGAATATGTAGTGTATTTAGGGTAGCAGAAGACTACTTTATCTTTTACAGCGACAATGCCAACAAAGTCAAACTTGTAGCTTGCTCCTGAAACTTCTTCTGCAGAATCCGCTATGACAAGGTCGTCGTTGGTCAAATCCGCGAAATCAAGACTGTCTTTCTTGACAATTTTCACAATCCCGTATTTACGGAGTGTATTTATGTAGGCTTTTACATTTTCAGAGGTACATCCCAGACGCTCCCTAATCTCATTTAGGGAGTATCGCTTCAATTCTTGAAATAGGGATGGTTCTACTTTTGTCATTTCTTGAAGTTAAAAATGCCTTGGCCGATTTCGTCAAACTTTTTGCATATATCCGAGAAACGCAACTTGCCAACAGCATTTTCATCGAAAAGGTCGCCAGGACGCATTTTTACGGCATCTTCAAAGAGATACATCAGCACCTTGCTCTTGAAGGATTTGACAAATTCGTCGGCATTATCTTCTTTTTTGCCCTCAACCAACTTTAGTTTTTCTTCGGAAATAAAATAAGGACCAAGCAACTTATCTTCGTTGATTTTCATTTCTGTCAATTTGTCATTGATTGAATGACGAAGATCGTTCCACTTTACCCATTCACGACCAATGACTTTGCCGTCCGCATCTTTTTTGATTTCTACCGGAATGTCGTATTTTTCAATTCCCTCTTGGTTGTCATCAATACCGATGTATTCAAATTCCCAACGACGCTTGAATGCGGTATCCATCGGGAATACGCCCTGGTCGGCACTGTTCATTGTCGCCCAGATGTACATATTGGAAGGAATGCAAAGTTCCTTTTCGTTAATTCCATTATCAGCAAGAAAATTCCTAATATCTTCGCTAGCAGCAATGGGATATTCGCTTACACCATTTTTACGATCAAGAAGTTGGAATACGTCGCCAAAAACGGCAGCAACATTAGCCCGGTTAATTTCCTCAATAATAAGCAAAAAGTCATTATTGGAATTTTTCTTAGCGGCACAATACATACGCATGAATGGGCCGGGAACATATTCGTATTTTATTTGCTTTTTATCATCGCTGTCTTGAACCGGCTTATATGTCCCGACAAATTGTGCATAACTATAATTGGGATGAAATGTAACTCTTTCAACATACTTTATTTCAGTTTCTATTTCTGACGATCTTATTTGTGAAGCCTGCGCGCCCCTATAAATCCACCACATTTGGGGTTCAGAAAGTTCAAAGGTCTTTCGCAGTTCGTCAAGAGTCCAATCTTTTAAGAAATCTCCAAATTTAAAACCGATTGCATTTGCCCATTTGAGCGAATCGTTACCTCCCTTTTTATTCTGAATGAGATCCTTAATAAAATCAATATCTGTCAGTTGCTCATCTTTCTCTATTTGAATTTCATCTGAAATCGGCTTTGCATTGGATCCTATATAAAGTTCATCTATTTTATCATACTCACAATAACTAGACAAATCTTTCCTCTGAATACTTTTCAACTCATCGGAATATTTGAATCCAATAGAATTTAACAAAGTTAATTTTCTGGATTTTGTAATAGCTTCAGCAATCGCGTTCCTAATTTCATCTTTTTTATCTTTACTAATCTTTTTTTGGTCTTCAAAAGGAGAAGATTGTTTATTTATTGTAAAACTTTTTCCGGTGCCTGGGGCTCCAAAAACAACTCGCTGCAAAGGAATGCCAGATAATTGGGTATTTGCGTTAAAACTTTGATTTGCGGCCCCATCTAGTTCTTCTTTTTGGACATCAATAATTTTCCCGCTTAAATTGTTTTTAGAAATAAATTTTCCCAAATCAGAACTATTTGGAATATATGAAAGAAAATATTCTGTACTAGAACTCTTCGCCAATGTAAAGAAATCATCTTTATTTGCGGCCAAAGATAATCCAAGTTCATGAATAAAAAAATCTTTTATAAAAAGTGATTCGTCTAAATTTTGATAGACTTTATAATCACCTCGTGCAGGGCTCAATTTTAAATAGCCCTTTATATTTTTTTATCAAGTGAGGGCTTGAAATTATAATCATTATAAACAAAGGTGATGTATTCCTCAGTATTTTTAAACTCAAAGAACTCTTGAACATTCTTTGAGCTAAACTCCACTTGTTTTCCATAACTTGGATCTAAGTCGTTTGTTCGAAATTTAACGATAAGGATCTTCATTTAGTCCTCCTTTTCTTTAAAAATTCCATTAAGCTTTCGCCCATCGCTTTCCCTAAAAGCGGGGGAACTGCATTTCCTACTTGAACATAGGTCTCTTGTTGATTTCCAACAAAAACAAAATCATCTGGGAAAGACTGCAATCGTGCCGCTTCACGAACAGAAAGGGTTCTGTTTTCTGTCGGATGGATATACATGTATCCATCCATTCCAATGTGCGCAATAACAGTCCAAGAAGGTTGGTCCATTATCAGACGTTTCAGTCTATCATGGAAAATATCTTCTCTAAACGGCAAAATTCTTCGGATTTCAGGAGGTAAATCCATATATTTACCTCCTTGAGGCATATGAGGAAAAACCTGTTTAGCTCTGTCATTAGACATTCTACAAATGTTGTTAGAGACAAATCTCGAGCTATGATTTGAACGCATTATTTTCTGATATTCATTTAAGCGAGTATATTTAGAATACTCAACTTCCGAAACACGCCAATTATCCGTAATTCTAGGCAAATCACCAATAGCATCGCCAACGGTTACAAAATGTTTCAAACCTTTCTTATCTTCTTGATCATAATAATGAGTTGGCTTTGGATAGGAAAATTTCAGTTTCGATTTCTTTTGGGCGACCAAAAGCATTCTTTTTCTTGTCTGTGGCACTCCATAATATACGCTGTTCAAAACTTGAACAGGCTTGATTACTTCATAGAGTCCTTCTCCACCATTTTCTTCTTTTCCAATACTTTCAATAATCTTGACAGCTGTATTAAATATCTTGCCGTTATACTTTGTTATAAAATTCGGAACATTCTCAATAACAAATATTTCGGGACGAAAATATTCAACATACTTTAGGTATTCTAAAAACAGCTGATTTCTAGGATCCTTTTCTGTTGGCAAACCCGTAACAGAACGAATTTTTGCGTCTCCAATGGTTGAAAAAGTCGGGCAAGGAGGCCCTCCGATAATGACATCAACCTTTTTTTTACCAATAATCTTCGCAAATTTTTCGGGCGGAATCTCTCTTATGTCACCACAAATGGATTTTGAATGTTTGTGATTTAGTGCGTGAGTTTTTACAATGGTTTCTATATTATCTATTCCTCCAATGCACCTAAAACCAGCCAATTCAAGCCCTGTTGAAAAGCCTCCTGCACCACAGAACAAATCAATAAATTCGTACACTTAATTAACCTTTTTCAAAAATTTTTTGATAGCCTTTGCTAAAGCCTGTGCCATTAAGGGAGGCACGGCATTCCCAACTTGACGATACTGCTCTGTTTTAGAACCTTCAAAGAAAAAGTCATCTGGGAAAGATTGAACTCGAGCCGCTTCACGCACAGTAAAAGTTCGTTCCTGATTTGGATCAGGATGAATGAATAGATTTCCATCCTTGTAAAGGTGCGCGCAAATCGTTTTTCCTGGCTTACCCCATTCTTGAACAGTATATCTGTTTCCAAAATGCTTCGGATCGTGATTTACCAAATCGGGACGAACACACTGCAAATCTTTTAATTGCCAATTTTGATGCTCACTCAAAATACGATAGCGCTCTCGATCTTTCTCATTCTGAGTTCTTGCCGTATGGTTATAAACAGACTTAAAACCATCAGGTTTTATTTTAGAAAGAAAATCGTTATGAATATCTGTTTCGTAATTTTCCCAAACTTCTTTGCCTTCAGAAGGGAGTACAAAAGGCAAATCCGAAATTGCATCCCTAATTGTCACATAAGGCGGCAACTTTGATTTTTCATCGTTGCTATTGGTCTTTACAACACTCTTATATATCTCTTCGGGCTCAATATCAAGATCGTTTCTGACGCCAATGAGTATGACTCTTTCTCGAATTTGTGGGACACCGTAATCAGCGGCGTTCAAGAGAATGATTTTAGAATCATCACAAACCTTATAAGTCTTACGCATTTTTGAAATTATTTCGTCAAAAATTCTTTTTCCCTTCGGTTTTGCTGTAAGGATTCCACGAACATTTTCAAAAACAAAAAACTTTGGTTTAAAATGATTCAACACCAGCAAATAATTTTCAAACAAGTAATTACGCGGATCATCCTTCATTGAATTTGGATCCTGAGCTCGACCCTGTGTCGAAAACGCCTGACAAGGAGGGCCTCCAACTAAGATGTCTACATTCGAATCAATCCGTGATGACAATTCTTCCACAATATCTGGACGAGTAATATCATCGCATACAACGGCTTTCTCAATATCTGGAGCCTTGTAGCCATAGTGTTTCATTCTTGTCCGCAGAGTCTGGCAAGCAGTAGCATCCCATTCTAAGTGCAACAAAGCCTTAAAACCTTCTCGATAGAAGCCTTCAGATAACCCACCACATCCGGCAAATAAATCAATAAATGTAAACTTCTTAGGCATCTTTCTTCAGTTGCTCAGACAGAGCTTTAATAAATTCAGCATAACGCTTTAACGCATTGATTACGGTCGAATGTCCTTGTTTTCCGACTAACTCTTTTTCTCCGCCAACATCATACTTCTTGACAATTTGGTCAATACATTTTGGAAGTGTAATTAGAGAAACACGTTCTGCATCACATACTTTCTTTATTGCGTGAATATATTGAGGCACAGTTGATGGCAAACCAGATGGCGTGACTTGAGAATACCCACAATCAATAAGAAATTCTTCAAATAAATCCAAAAGTTTATTATCAGCCATTTGATGAGACCTCATTTGAAAGGTTTTTAAACACATTATGATATTTAATAATATTTTTTCGTATATTAATAATATCCTCGAAATTAAACTTTTTATCTTCTTTTGAAGTTTTCAGAATTTCATTTCCTTCAGCATCATATGCCGCCTGACAATGCGCTAATATATTTCGATTATCAATAATCTCAGATTTGTATGACTCGAGATTAAACTCTATGTCGCTTTCAGAGTCTTTCGCCTTTATCTTTTGAACAATGTAGTTAATAGCTCTAGCCGTTGTATACGACTCAAAACCTTGTTTAAATACAACATCCTTGATATTCTTAGTTCGCCAGACATGCGTACATTGCTTCTTACAACTTGAACTCTCTAAAGAAGTCTTGTTACGTTCTTCAATTGTTCCAACAATGTAATCACGCATATTTTTCTCATTTTCTGAATCATTGCAATAGTCGGAAACAATTTTTTTCATCACTACATCAAGTTCACTCACCTCGGACATGACAAGTCCACGAAGATTGCTTAGATCATTTAGTTTTTCCAAAGTTAAATTGATGACTGATTTCATTTTTTCTTTTAGCTCATCATAGGAGCGATTGTCTTTTAAACGAAGAAATGAAATCCTGTCCAAATTCGTTGCAGGCGGATTATGAAGAGCTGAATAGAACAAAACTTCAGCATTAACACATTTCTTTCGAATCGCCGTTATGAAATCAAGACCGTCCCCGCCTTCGCCAATATTGTAATCAGAGAAAATAACATCATATTTTTTTGACGGCGCTTTTTCTTCCGCCTCTCTTATGTTATCATACATATCAATACAAGGGTTGAAAAAAAGCCCTTGAACATAGGATTTAATTTCTCCATCCATTTCTAAAGATTGATATTCTTCTTTTCTATCATCGACCCAAAGGATGTTGTATTGTAAACTCATTACGATAACCTCACTTAAACGCAAATATAAATTTTACGCCATGACATTTATTGTCAATTTGTATGTCAACATTCATTTTTTTACAAATTTCCTGCACATGGTACAAGCCTAATCCTCCGCCATTCGTAGTAGAAAAGCGATAGTCAAAAACCTTTGGAAGAATTTCGTCAGAGATCCCGTGTCCATCGTCACTAAAGTTCAGCAAAACCGTTGAACCTTTTTCTTCCCATTGGATAGTAATGTTTTTTGCCTCCGCTTTTCGAGAGTTATCAAGCAGGCTATCCAGAACAACAATGAGATCAATCGGAGCAAATTGCAATTCATGCGAAATGGTCGTTTCTGCTACTGAAATATTCATGTCCTCATTAGCCAACGAATACACGTTGTTCATATATTCGTTAACAAAAGCAACAATATCTTTTGTTATTTTTTTTGACATCAAGTCAAATTTTGCTTTGCTTACAAAATTGGAAAGTGTCGCAATTTTGGTATTCTCAAAAATAATTCGCTGAATAAACGATATTGATTTCTCTTTGTTGTCTGAATTTATCGCATCAATCGCTTTTAGTGCTAAAGCATGAATAAAACTAGATGTATGCGTTATGTGGTGTTGCAAAGAGGCTAGCTGCTTGACATCTTTATTAACATCCGAAGACAAGAATAGATTTTCCGAACGCATCCTTTTATTTTCGGATTCGGCCTTATTCTGCTTCGCCTCGGCTATTTGGGCGTTATATTGCGCCTGGTCTCGTTCTTGGCTCGCCTTTTCCGCACGAAGATTCGCTTCCTCGGCTCTTTTTTCAGCATCTTCTTTTTGCTTCTGTAATTCAGCAATTTTTTTTCTGGCATCTTCTACAGATGCCATCAATTTGCCATCTTTTGTATTTTCTGCGATCCGTTCTAAATCGGTAATAACTTGAGGATTGGCATTATCGAACAAATTCGGCTCTTCAAAAATGTTTGCCAAGTCCTTATTGTAGTATATGACATCGATATTTTCATCGCTAATTAGGGTCTTTACCAACTGAACAAAGTCAATCTTACTCCCCAGACTAGAGTTGATTACATATTCTGCGGAATCTGAGTCCTTATCCTGACTTAATAAGGCCCTATTCCTTTCAACTTCGGCCTTATCTTTAAAATACTGTCTTCTTAAGAAGGCTTCGCCCCATAATACACCAGAAACATATCGCTCTAGTCGATGGTGGACCACATCGAACAACCTTAACAACTGAATGGTTGTCTCCGATTCAATTAGGCCACCATCGCGGCTAGAGACCTCTTTAAATTCGTCAATTTTGTCTGTCTGAATATCAACACGACCAAACAAATCACGAGTTCCAAGAAAACGATTATAACCCTGTTGAGCTCTATAATCGAGTTTCCAGCTATCATCTCCAGGATTACCAAAAGGAAGGATTCTAAAACCATTACGGAACAGAAAAACTGATCCATATTTAACGGGCTGGATGCCCATTTCTTCTGTGAAATTCTTCTTTGCCGCTCTGTTGAGAAAATAGAGACTTATTTTTACAGCCTTAAGTTTGTCGAAAGTATTCTTTTCCTTGATCTGATAAATTTTCGTATCACGGTCAATCAAAAGAGTTTCGATACTATCGGCATTTAATGAAACATCAATCTTTGTGGTCTTTAATCCGATAACTTTGGCAATACTATTTTTTAGTACGCCATTGACTATATCACGATCGTGTGCGTTCTTCTTTATTTCTTCGGCATCTTGCTTCTTTTCGTTTTCGCAAACGATTTCGATAGAAAAACTAGAAGTATCGGATAGCGGATTAATTAATTTTTCAAGTGAACGTTTTAATTCAAGAATCTTGGGGCGATCCCAATTTTCTCGAAGTCCACTTATCTCCAAAATAGTTCCCGTATTTTTTCTCTCTGGGAACGATACTTTTTCATCTAAAGAATCGTGTTCTACATTGATGTCAATAAATTCTTTTTTTTGGTCTTTCTCAAAATCCTTCCAATGTACAATTAGCCGTTCAGTTTGTTTTGACTCTTTCTTTTTTGTGGTTAATTGGAGATTTTCTCCCAACCTATCACACGAAAAACGACCTACGCCTTTTGCACCAGCATAATGCCTGCCAATTTTATCGCGATAAGACTGCTGTTTTTCATCTTCTGCATCTTCCGAGCCGTCTTTCTTTGCGGAATAAGCCAAAAAAAGCCACTTGTTTTTCAAGTCATCAAAAGTCATTCCCTTACCATTATCGGCAATCGTAATCTTATCGGATTCAAATATTATGACAACTTTTGAAGCGAACGCATCATAGGAATTTTTGACAAGTTCAAAAACCGCAATGTTATCATTGCGAATCAAATCTTTACCGACTAAATCCTTGATGGCTGAACTGACTTTAAATTGGACTTTATCCATTCATCACCTCCATCAAGGCTCTTCCCACCTGTTCTGCAAACAATGGCGGCACCGCGTTTCCGACTTGTGTATATCGAGGAACTTCTTTTTTCCTTAACTTTCCGCCCGAAGTATATTTTCCCTTAAATTCAAACCAATCGGGGAAACTTTGAATTCGAGCCTGCTCGCGCACTGTAAGAATTCGCGGTTCTTCGTAATGAACGAGTTCATCTGGAATTGACGTTATTGTCGGTGCTTGAGAATTCGCATCAAGGACTGTAACACCACGCCTTTTCAGATTTTCTATTAAGCCATCTTTGGGCGTTATTCGCTTGCCTTTGGGGGCATTCTGCAACAAATCGTTGTGCAATTTTATCACTGCGGCAGAATGATTGACAAAACGATGACTGTCAACGGCACCCTGATGATTCCGAAGTCCTTGACGCATCAGCCTTTGATAACCTGAATCGGCTCGACCATAGAACCCGGCTTGGAACCGTTTGGTATCGGGAGACTGGCATGTGCCGTTCGCTTCTTCCAAATCGCCAATAGCATCTCGAATAGTTGTAGATTGTCTGATTCCTTTTTCTCGGCAGAAATTATTTTTGTTGCCCTCCAAATGAGCAAATACTTCGGATGGGTCAGAATTCCGCATAGCAACAAGGATAAACCTACGCCGTTTTTGAGGAACACCGTATTGGGAGACATCAATAACTTTGGAATCCGTACGATAACCAAGTTCTTCAAGCTTCTTTATGACATAAGACGAATATTGGGATATTCGTCCCTTTTGGCTTTGAAAATGAACGGTAAAGCCATGTACATTTTCGAATATGAGCGCCCTGGGCTTGACTAACTCGACAAACCTTATATACTGTTTAACAAGCTTGTTACGCGAATCGCTCAGATCCCTTTTTCCAGCAAGTGAGAATCCCTGACAAGGCGGGCCCCCTGCTACCAAATCCACCTGGCCTTCCAGCTCACGAAGTTTATCTTCGTTTTCATCCAAAAATTTTTTGATATCATGTTCTTTCACATCCAACCAATCGGGCCACTGGAAATGATGACCATGATCAATCAAATTATACTTCAATGTAGAGAACGCATCTTTATTTTTTTCAATAGCGAATATGCCTTGCCAACCGGCATTTTGCAAACCAACGGACAAGCCGCCGCACCCTGCGAATATGTCGATATAGCGCATTTATGCCTCCATGCCTTTCACGAGGTTGCCAGGCCTTTTGGCCTTGTTGTCAAGAAATGTTGAATGCATACAATATCTCAAGTTTAATATACATATTTTCACCATTTAGGTAAATAGGAACATCTTTTTTCACTTACGTAGAGCCGGGGCGTTGCGGGGCCGGCGTATGAGGCCCCGCAGAGGGGGTGGTGAGCAACGGAGTGCGAGCCAGGGGGATTCTTCCCCCACCAAGTAAAAAGGCGGCGTCATTCTTCCATCAGTACCGCGATGTCGTCCTTGTCGAGGTCGGTGCCGAAGGCTTGCCGGTAGCTCGATTCCAGCGCCTCTCCGGGGGTGCAGTTTTCCCTGAACAGGACCATGCCGCTGTCCAGGCATTCCATGTCCAGCTCGCCGTCGATGTCGATGCTTTCCGGCCGGAACGTGGACCATAGGCAATAGTCGGTGAACCCTTCCCGAATGTCTTCTTCGAGCAGGTTGTCGCCCGTGCCCGCCTGGACTTTCAGGAACGCCTTTGCGCTCTTGACCCATGCGAGTATCGCGCCGCCGAACGTGTCGTTTTCCATAGAGCCTCCGCCCCGAAAGATAGATAATGCTAGTGACAGAAAATGACTTGTTAATTATGGCGATTTCGCCACAATTGATTTTCGAGAAATCTCTTGACAGGGCCCGTGCAAGGATGTATATTTAGTGAACAAATGTTCTAGTGCTCAAAATTTCAAAAAGAGTTGCGGTTTTACGCTTGTCCGCAGCGAAGGAGTGAAAAATGAAGATAAAGGTAATGGACGCCGAGATTTCGGTGCAGAGAATCGGGAACGAGGATTACATCTCGCTAACAGATATGGCTCGTAGCCAAATGCAGGAACACATTATTTTCAAATGGCTTAGCACCAAAAGTACAATCGAATATTTAGGTGAGTGGGAGTCCCTCTACAATCCAGATTTTAATTATACCGAATTCGGTACAATTAAAAATATGGCAGGAAGCAACAATTTCGTCCTTTCGACAAAACAATGGATACTTTCCACTAATGCCCTTGGCATAGTGGCAAAAACAGGCCGATATGGAGGAACATTCGCCCATAGGGATATCGCCTATCATTTCGGAATGTGGATTAGCCCACGATTTCACCTACTTCTCATTCACGAATACCAGCGTCTCAAGGCTGCAGAACAGGCTCAATTGGGCTGGTCCGTGCGGCGAGAACTGTCAAAAATCAACTACCATATCCATACGGACGCAATCAAGCAAAACTTGATTCCCGCGACGCTTTCGAAGCAGCAGATGAGCATGGTTTATGCAAGCGAGGCAGACGTTTTGAATGTCGCCCTGTTTGGCTTTACCGCGAAGGAATGGCGCGATGCCCATGCCGACTTGCAGGGGAATGTCCGCGACTATGCGACGGTGAACCAGCTGATTTGCCTTTCGAATATGGAATCGCTGAATTCCGTATTGATTAAGGAGGGGCTGCCGCAACCCGAACGCCTGCAAAAGCTGAACCAGATAGCCATTTCTCAGATGACTGTGCTGGAATCGATTGGGGAAAACAAGTTGTTGAAATAAGTTGTCTCGGGATTCTTTTGTATGGTCGCCGCAGATTTACCCCAGTGTGGTCCACATTACGCTTCACGTCATTTCTGACATGTGTCGTACGCCGAGGCCGCCCGGAGATTCTATCCACTCGGATTCCGGCCAGAGTTTGAATTTCAGTACGGACACGCCCAAGAAACCATTGTAAGTGGCAACATCCCCCGTCAGAATTTCGCCGATTATCATGCCGCATCCGTTTGTCTTGCCGAACAGCTTTTCGGCCTTGGCGCAGTTTTTCTTGAGTTTTGCGAGCGCGGTTTCGCGGTCTTTTGCGGTTGCTTTCTTCAGGAATTTGCTCCACAGTTTTTCCCACTTGGCGATGTCGTTTTGCAGGTCGTCTTCATGCGCGCGGGATTTGGAGACTGCGACAGCGAGGCGCTTGTTCGCAAACATTTTTGCGTTTGTCCGCCATTCAAATGTCTTTACGCCGGTAAGCACCAGCTGGGCGTATGGCGAGCGGATGACGAAGTAGTGTGACGGTTTACCTTGCATTTGGCGGGTCTCCGGAGAATGTTTGACTTTATTTAAAATACTCTAATGGCTGTCTGCGGTCAAGCGGGGCGTTGCGGGGTGTCCCCGCAGAGGGGGTGTCCGGAAGACCCGGCCCTTCGGCAGGCTCAGGGGCCTTAGCCGGGGCTGCAGGCAGGGGGAGGCTTCCCCCACCAAGTAAAAAGGCGGCGTCATTCTTCCATCAGTACCGCGATGTCGTCCTTGTCGAAGTCGGTGCCGAAGGCTTGCCGGTAGCTCGATTCCAGCGCCTCTCCGGGGGTGCAGTTTTCCCTGAACAGGGCCATGCCGCTGTCCAGGCATTCCATGTCAAGCACGCCGTCGGTGTCGATGCTTTCCGGCCGGAACGTGGACCATAGGCAATAGTCGGTGAACCCTTCCCGAATGTCTTCTTCGAGCAGGTTGTCGCCAGTCCCGCTTTGAACTTTCAGAAATACTTTCTCATCTTTCAGCCAAGCGAGTAAAGCGTTGAACATCAAATACAATCTCCTTTTTGCATATTGATTTTCAAATCACCAATTCAGCCATCAGTGGACTTAATTTGTAACAATCATAAATCGGTAGCAGTTGGCTGCCGATAAAACGAAAATGCGAAAACAGCAACAACCCGTTAGAGAATTTTTAATCTTGATTAATTTAACGGCTCTATCGGAACATCCCACAGAATCGTTTCTTCATGCTTTTCAGAGGCCTTCTTTAAATACACTTTTACGGGAGGCAAATTCGACTTCGAAACATTAAATACACACCATCTGTCAAAATAATCTATCAGGCCACCATTTTTTTTATAAAAAATATCGAGCGGAAAATCTTTTTTACTCAACGTAGTCAAAACATTCTCTAAATCAAGTCCACTAGAATCAAGCATTTCTTTAAAATCAAGATCTTCTTTCGGATATTCATATAAGACTTCTTTCAAATAAGCCATCTCCATCTCATAACGAACACATAAGTCTGTATCATCTTTTCCGAGTATGTCAGGGCGCGATTCAGGATTATCCCTAAAATAATTCATACGCGCAAGCGCATAGGCCAATGGTATTTTCTGCTTTAGCAAATCAGGCTTTATGTAATACCAGTGATTATCAGAGTCAAATAAATAGCAGTAGTCGGTAAACATCACTTTCGGATTAATATCTTTTTCACTTCGGCATATTTCATGCGGACAATAGTCACGCCAAACCCTTGTGCAAAAAGTTCTTGTATTACGATCCATTATAGCGGAATTATGTTCTGTACCAGGTGCACCAAGGACTTCCAATTGGCCAAGAGAAAACAATTTTTCCACTTTTTCCGGTGTATCGTAGTACTTTTGCAAAACAAAGCCGGCATATTCTAAATAACCGTCATTGATAACACTGCCGAACTGAATTACATCAGGTGAAACTCGACGTGCAATAACAGCATGTGTGCCCATAATAACTCCTTGATTGTTCATTTAACTGACAATACATGAAACTACATCCATCAAACAAGCCCCGTCAAGGGGTCGCTTTGTTGCCTAAATTTTCTATAAAACCTTCAAACAAGCACGAAATTCTGCAACGACCTGTTGCAGAATTCAAAAAAAATGCACCAAGCTGGTGCAGAATTAGACTAGCCTAAAAGAAAATTTTGCCGTCATTGCAGCCCCTTGATTCCGTCAAAGCGTTTATTTATATTGTTATCGTAATTCGATAATCCTCGCGACAGTCGACATAGACCTCTTGGTCCGTACGTGCATTCGCGGTGAGGCCCATCAACCTTCTTGTTGATGCTGTTGGATAGCTGGTAGGAACACGACCTACTCGAGAGCGTCCGCCAAACGGGCGCCAAGTAACGCCGGGGAAAACCCCCGCCAACAGTACCGCAAGAGCATCCCATTTTCAGCGCAACGCGCTGGAAATCCCCCACACAAAAGCAACCAGTTGTCGCAAAATCTGCGACAACTAACAACGCGCATTTTTTGCGTGTTGTTTGCACCACATTTCACAAAAAAGGATATCAAAATGACTGAAAAATCACCCGTAGATGTTCGCCAAGCCGTCAATACGATAAAAAACGCCATCCTTCAAAGCCAATATAGGGCGGCGAAGGTTGTGAATAGGGAACAATTGTCGCTTTACTTCGGAATAGGCCGATATGTTTCGGAACATTCTAGGAAAGGAGTATGGGGAACTGGTGCTATTGAACGCATCAGCGAACAATTGCAAAAGGAATTGCCTGGATTGAGGGGTTTTTCTGGCACAAGCATTAAGAAAATGCGCCAATTTTATGAAGAATGGGGCTTTATAATTCGACCGCCCACGGCGGGCGATTTGTCGAAATTTGATCAAAAATGCAATTTTTCCACTTCGTTAACCGATTTGGAAGGCATTGACTATACCTTACTCCTGGCACAAAATCGGCAGCCGATGGCTGCCGATATGATGAACAAATTTCTGTCAATTAGTTTTACTCATCATATAGAAATAATTACCAAATCAAAAGACCTGCAAGAACGCCTCTTCTACATCCACCAGACATTCGTCAATCATTGGGACAAAAACAAGCTCCGCGATATGCTCAAATCGGATCTTTTCCACCATCAAGGAAAATTGCCTAATAACTTTACAAACACGATGAACAGTTCAAAGAATGCTTTGCAGGCTATCGGAATGTTCAAGGACGAATATCTGCTCGATTTTATCAATGTCGAGGAATTGGGCGTTCGCGACAAGGCGGATATTGACGAGCGAGTTGTCGAAAAAGCTATTGTCAACAATGTTAAAAACTTCATCATGACCTTCGGACGTGACTTCGCATTTGTCGGTAATCAGTACCATCTAGAAAAGTTCGGGCATGACGAATATCCTGATTTGCTTTTCTACAACCGGGAATTGACGGCTCTTGTTGCAGTCGAATTGAAGCAAGGGGCTTTCAAGCCGGCTTATCTCGGACAACTAAGTGCTTACCTGCGCATTCTCGATAGCGAAGTCAAGAAGCCGTTCGAAAATCCGAATATTGGCATTGTACTTTGCAAGGAAGCGGATAAAACATTTGTGGAGTTTCTCATACAAGGTTACGATAATCCAATGGGGGTAGCCACTTATAAATCAGCTGAAGATGTTCGCAAGGTTCTGCCTTCGGAAGAAGACCTACGCAAAGCGATGGAAGAGGGGTAAACACTCCCCATTTCAAATTGATCCACCGGATGTTTCACGCGCGAAACACAGGCCGTTAATTTCTGAAATACCCGCATCGTCCGCGACGTTCCAACCGCATTTTTTAGCCTTTTCCGCTCACATTTCTGCGCATCCCTGGCCACTTTTATCCGCAAAAATCTCGTTTTTTCATCAAATTTCGACATTTCCGGGGCATTTTTGGAGCAATCATCGATACCACACAAAAAAATTTTTCCGCGCAACCCGCAAAAACGAAAAAGTTGGCACGGCTTTCGCTTAAGGTAGGGTGTAAAACAAAAGGGCCAACGGTAAACGCCGAGCCCGCAACAAAAAGAGGTTAAAATTATGATGAACACACAGATTCTTCCGAACGCTTTCTATGGTATCCAGAATTTCATTGACAGCTTGAACGCAGCAAACGCACAGGGCGAATGCACTTACACGCCGAAGGCTGACTACTACGAAACCGAAAACGGCTTTGCTCTCGAAGTTGAGCTGCCGGGCGTCAAGAAAGAAGATATGGACATCCAAGTAGAAAAGAATATTTTGACTGTCAAGGCCACTCGCGCCCGCAAGGACGAAAAGTTCACTTACGAACGCAGCTTCCGCTTGGCAGACGATATTAATACAGACAACATCAAGGTCTCCTTGGAAAACGGTATCTTGAAATTTGACCTTACCAAGAAAGCTCAGGCCGCAGCCCGCAAAATCACGATTGCCTAACCGGCAATCGGGCTAACGCCTAAAAAATTTCATAAGCTCCTTTTTCATACAACTCCTCCTTAGAACAACAAAAGGGTTCCCAACATCTGCTGGGAGCCCTTTTTTGATTGCCAAAGAACATGGTTTTTACTATCTTTTAATTTGAGAATCATTCTCAATTCAAATTTATTCAGAGAGATAACGTGTTTCACATACTAGACAAGTTAATGGTCACATTGGCGTTGCTCTACACAGAGCACCACATAGACCATCATTGCCATGGCGAGCACTGCCATACTTGTCACCATATACACCACTGTCTCAACCTTATTTCGGAATTTTGCTTTGAACTCGTCGAAGCCCCGATAGAGCTCATTTGCCGTTGTTTTCTTTTTAAACTGGTGCGGTTCGCGGTCATTGTTCTGCGGCCGATTACGCTCGTTTCGCAAAAAATCCTTTTACTGAATTAGACTAATTATCGTCAATAAGCGTCTGCGCTTACGCAAAAATATTCAAATAAAATCACGGCTCAAAGCCTTAAATTCAATTTTAAAAGGATTAAAAATGAAAAAGATTTCATTTTGTGGTTTGGCATTCGCACTTTTTGCAGCAACGCTCAGTTCCCTCGTCGCTTGCAACAATGTCGAAAAGAAACCGGAACAAAGCAAGCTCTCTATCGTCACAACAATTTATCCGGAATACGCATGGACTAAAGAAATTCTCGGTTCACGCGCAGACTCTGTAAATCTCACGCTTTTGATGAAGAACGGTGTTGATTTGCATAGCTACAAGCCCACGGCACAGGATATTGCAAAGATTGCAAGTGCTGACATGGTTGTTTACGTGGGTGGAGAATCGGATGAATGGATCAAGGATGCGCTCGAAGCATCCCCGAAAAAAGGCCGTTCCGAAATTAATTTGCTTGAAGCTCTCGGCGACCGCGTCAAGGCGGAAGAAGTTGTCGAAGGGATGCAGGCGGAACACGAAGAGCACGAGCATCATGAACATCACGACGAGCATGCCGAAGAGCACCACCATCATCACGACCATGAAGAAGAAGTCGAAAACGATGAACACGTTTGGCTCTCGCTGAAGAACGCCGAAATTTTGGTACAAAAGATTGCAACAGAACTTGCAAAGAAAGACTCCGCACACGCAAAGCTCTACACCGAAAACGCAAAAGACTACATCGCAAAAATTCAATCGCTCGATGCAGAATACCGCACAACCATTGATAGTGCCGCCCGCAAGACAGTTCTTTTTGGCGATCGTTTTCCTTTTCGTTATTTGGTGGACGATTATGGCCTTAAGTATTATGCTGCGTTTGTGGGCTGTTCCGCCGAAAGTGAAGCGAGCTTTGAGACAATTGCGTTCCTTGCGGGGAAGATGGATTCTCTATCGCTGCCGGCCATTTTCACCATCGAAAAAGGGAACCAGAAAATCGCACGCGCCATTCTCGAAGCAAGCAAAAGCTCAAAGGCAGCGCAAGTTCTTACCATCAATTCGATGCAATCGGTAACGGAACAGCAAATCGCCGAAGGGTTCAGCTATTTATCGATTATGGAATCGAATCTTGAAGTTCTGAAACAAGCAATTAAGTAATTGTTTAAGTAAAATGGAGATGTCCGGCTAAATCGGGCATGACAAGCTGAATGAGCAACAATAAACCTCTTATTAAATGCAACCAAATTACGCTCGGTTACGGTAACAAGAACATCGTCAATAGTTTCAATTACGAAATCAACATAGGCGATTACCTTTGCATCATTGGCAGGAACGGTTGCGGAAAGACGACTTTTTTGCGCGGGCTTGCCGGCGTGTTGCGCCCCAAAGCTGGGAAAATCGAACTTCGCGACAATTTACAGCGAAAGCAAATTGGTTACTTGCCGCAAATTACGGTTACGCAAAAGGATTTTCCTGCTTCCGTCGAAGAGATTGTGCTTTCGGCATTTCAGGGTAAAAGTTTGCTGCTCCCGTTTTACGGTCGTGCCCTCCGGGAGCGCGCCAACGAATGTTTGGCGCTCACCCGAACCGAAAACTTGCGGAAAGCGTGTTTCCGCGAGCTTTCGGGTGGCCAAAAGCAGCGCGTGCTTTTGGCGAGGGCGCTCTGCGCCGCCGAACGCATGTTGCTGTTAGACGAGCCCGTTACCGGTCTTGATCCTGAATCTTCGCAAAACATGTACAACATCATCAAGGAACTTCACGAGCAAAAGAAAATGACAATCGTGATGGTCACGCATGATGTCGAAGCAGCCACAAAGTACGCCACGCGAGTATTGGATTTTAACACCATGTTCAACAATTAATCTGTACGGTCACTCAATGCATCTCGTCATTCTGAGAAGCGAACCGCTTCGAAGAATCCAGTCATTTTTTCCATTGGATTCTATCGGTTCAAGGCCGGAATGACATTAAAAAATTCCACTTTCTATTTCAAATGCTCGACACTCTATTATTCTATCTCGACTTCCCGTTCGTGCGATACGCGATTATTGTCGGTACGCTTATATCGCTTTGTTCATCGCTCTTGGGAGTAACGCTTGTTCTCAAGCATTATTCTTACATTGGCGATGGACTTTCGCATGTGGCATTCGGAGCACTCGCCATTGCGTCCATTCTCAAAGTCACAAATAACATGTTCATTATTTTGCCAATAACTGTCGCGGTTGCGGTACTGCTCCTTTGCGGTGGAAAAGACGCAAGAATCAAGGGAGACGCCGCCATTGCAATGGTTTCCGCAGGAGCACTCGCCATCGGCTACTTGCTCATGAACATTTTCTCCGCTTCTGCAAATGTCGCAGGCGATGTTTGTACAACGCTTTTCGGCTCGATGTCCATACTTACGCTCAAGCCGACAGACGTTTATCTTTGCGTAGCCCTCTCGATTGTTGTCCTCGTAACGTTCGTGCTTTTTTACCACAAGATTTTCGCCATCACCTTTGACGAAAATTTCGCGCGAGCCACAGGCGTGAACGTTAATTTATTCAATTTACTCATCGCCATTATTATCGCAGTCATCATCGTCCTTGCGATGAACCTCGTCGGCGCACTTTTAGTCTCCGCACTCGTCGTATTCCCGGCGCTTTCTGCCATGCGCGTTTTCAAGAGTTTTTTCACAGTGACCATTGCCGCAGCTATTATTTCGGTCGTTTGTTCTCTCACCGGAATTCTCGTCGCCATTTTGGCCGGAACTCCCGTGGGTTCAACGATTGTCGCGATGGACATTGTCGCATTTTTCGTTTGTTACATCACAAGCGCTATTCGCAACAGAAAAGCGTAATTGGGGTATCGCATGAGAAAAAGTAATTTATATAAAATATTTAGAATTGCAGTCATTGTAACGCTTTGCTTATTTTCAATCACAAGCGCAAATGCAACCGATAAAGTTTCCGCCAACCGCGTTGACATAGACCTTTCTCGCATGAGCGCCACCATGGTCTATTCCATGGTTTATCAGATGGTAACCGAGCCCCAAAAATTCGTCGGCAAAACCATCAAAATGAAGGGAGCTTTCTCCAGCTATCAAGACGAAGAAACCGGGCGACGCTTTTTCGGTTGCATCATAAAGGACGCACTCGCCTGCTGTTCACAAGGGCTCGCCTTCGAAACAGCAAAGCCTCGAAAGTATCCTAGTGAATATCCAAGCGAAGGAAGCACCATCATAATCGTCGGCATTTTCGAATACGAAAAAGAAGAAGATGGAATCGGGTTCCCGATTATCAAGAACGCAAAACTTTTTAGATAAGAATGTTTCGTCTATCATACATGCACAAGTTCATCATCGTGCTGATTGCAGCATGCCTTTTGGCAGTTGCGCAGCACCATCATGATGATTTCGAGGAGCACGACGATTGCCCCGTTTGCGCGTTGATTCACGACGGATACAATCTAGATGATTTCACGCCTGTCGCGGTCGTATTTTGGATTCTGCTATTTATTCTACAAGTGCAGTACGCCTCGCGAAATCCGCAAACTTTTGTTCATCGTTATAACCCTCGCGGCCCTCCCGCCATCAAGACTTAACTGGATCAGAATCCAATCAATTCCATAAACTTGTACAAAAAAAATGTTGTTAACCCCTATCAACAACATTTGCAACCTTCTAGGCGCTTAGGTACACCTCCCTAAGCGTTTAGAAGCGTTGTCATTCTTCGCACACTTGTGCAAAAAACAAAGGATTTATAATGAAAAAATTCCATTTCTTGGCTCTCGCCATTTTCGCTCTTGTGTTCGCCGCTTGCGGCGACAGCAACTCCACCTCCACCGATCAGCACGAACACTTCGAAGCCGAAGGTTGGAACCTCTACTGGCCCGACTGGAAACTCGCCTACAGCGTTTACCAGGGCAAAGAAGACAAGAGCCTCGAAACGCTCCGCGTCAATGCAAACTGCCTTAGCGAACATTTGACCGTCAAGTTCCTCGACGATGAAAAAAAAGAAGTTTCCGCACCCAAAGACGACGAGCACACACTCGGCTGGAGCATTGGCGATGAATCCATCCTCGACATCGAAGCATGTGGCAGCTGGGGCTTCCACCTGAAAGGCGTCAAGGAAGGCGAAACAACGTTGACGCTCAAAGTCAAGCATCACGACCATGCCGACGCCCGCACGCCGGAAATCCGCGTCATTGTTGACAAAGCCTTGAAGGCAGAAGATTGTCCATTCCAGGACGATGACGATGATGAATAACACCCTTATTAGGGCTGTAATGGGGAGCCTCCTTTGCGGAGGCTTCCTTCATTTTTCATTCGCCCAAGAATTTGTACAGGATTTAGGCAATTCGACAATTGTTGCCGAACAATCCACCGAAACTATTTTAGACGGTTTGCGCAAAGACGAAGAACTGCAAGCCGAAAAACTCGATCGCAAAATTTCCACAACCATCGCAGAAACAATCAAAAACGAGCCCGATATTGCCATCCGCTCCATGGGTCCTGCAGCCGCACGCCCTGTTATCAAAGGACTTTCAGGCAGTCACGTCGCCATTACCGAAGACGGTTCCTTTTGCGGAGACATGAGTGCCACCTCGCCCGATCACGCCGTCGCTTCTGAAGTCTTGACCGCACACAAGCTAAACATCGTCCGCGGCCCTAGAATTTTGAGTGAATCTTTCGCTACCGCAGGCGGCGTCATACACGTCAACCACCAAGATATACCCTTCGAAATCGCGACCGTCCACGATTCTTTATCTAGCGATTCAAGCAACTCGCAACTTCACGGCTACGTCACCGGTTACACCGAAACAGGGCAACCGGGATTCGCCACCGTCGTAGGCGTGAACGGCAACATCCACGGACTATCGTTCAAAGGCGAAGTTTCTGCACGTAACATGGGCGACATGCAAACGCCCAATGGCACGCTCAAAAACACGGATATCGAAAACAGGAGCATCGCCATCGGCGCCGCCTACAGCCTCGAACGCTTCAAATTCGGAGTATCCTTCCGCTCGTTCAATTCCAACTACGGAATTCCCGGCGGATTCATCGGCGGGCACCCCAACGGCGTTGATATCGACCTTTTCAAGCGCGACTTGACTTTGCTCGGGCTTTACCTCCCCGCCCAAAAGTCCAGCGACACCTTGAGCGTCACATTCCGATTCAATCAGTACCACCACACGGAATACGAAACCAAGAAATACGTTGGCGCAGAATTCGCCGTCAATCAAGCAAACTTGCGCATTGAAAAATTCATCGCCAATAGCGGTCCATTTTTCGGTATTCGCCTCGGTACAGAACTCGACAGCCGCTCTGTCGAAATGGGCGGTTATGTCTTTACGCCTCCCACCAATTCTTACGCCGCATCGCTATTTTCCATCGCAAGTTTGAACGGATGGGATGGTTTAGAAATTACATTGTCCGCACGACTTGGAGGAGCATTTTTCAGACCACGCGAAAGCATCGTTGCAGACAAAGACGCCATCGAAGACCGCAATTTTGCGTTATGGGCATTCGCTGCCGAATTTTCACAAATCGTTGCTCCCGGGAAATTCCTGACACTTGATATTTTCCGCACCACACGCGCCCCGTCCATCGAAGAACTCTACAACCAAGGTCCGCATCTCGCCGCCTACACTTACGAACGCGGCTATCACAAGCTCGATGATGAAAGCGGTTACGGAGCAGAACTCGAATTTCGAGATTACGGCGAGCACATCAACTGGCGAGCCTCAACACACATCACCTGGTTCCTGAATCACTTGGCGCCACGCGCCACTGGAGACACCAACTGGTCCCAACTTTTGCCGATTTATCAAGTCAGCGGCGACGACGCGCTACTCATGGGTGCAAACGCATCCATTGAGACTTCGGCAGAGCAGGGTTTCTACGCCCAAGCAGGTGCAAGCTACGTTTGCGGATTTTACCAGAACGAAAACTGGAGCGACATGCCGCAAATTCCGCCATTCAAATTCCACGGCGAAATTGCTTACCTTTGGACACACGTTCGCGCGGGGCTCAACGCCGAATTTGCACTCGCGCAAAACCGTACCGACCGCTACGAAGAACGCACTCCCGGCTACATAACCTTCGGAGCCTCCCTCGAATTCCACTGGTCGCTCGCACTCGCCCACTACAGCATCATCCTCCGTGGCGAAAACTTGTTCGATGCCGACGTGCGCAACCACCTTTCTCGCCTCAAGTCCGTGATGCCCGAAAAAGGCCGCAACCTAAGCCTTCTCGCCAAAGCGGAATTCTAAAAATCACTGGATCCTTCACTATCGTTCAGGATGACAAAAACGCAATGTCATGCCGGACACCGTTCCGGCATCACCATTCTCCATTACATAGAAACGCATTTATGGTCTTTCCCGTGCGATATTTGTATATTCTTTAGCGAAAAAAAAGAAGAATTACGATGGCCGATAAAGAATTGCTTGATAAAGAAGTTTTAAAGACCGTTAGCCGCATTGAACTTTCTGTGCGCGGCACGCTCGACACCGTGATGACCGGAGCTTACCACAGTTCCTTCAAAGGGAACGGTATGGAATTCAGCGAAGTTCGCGAATACATGCCCGGCGATGATGTGCGCACGATTGACTGGAACGTGACCGCCCGAACCGGCACGCCTTACGTCAAAAAGTTCATCGAAGAACGCGAAATGACCATGCTCCTCATGGTCGATGCTTCAAGCAGCTCCGAATTTGGTTCTGGCAAGCAAATGAAAGGTGAAGTCATGGCAACGCTCACGGCTCTCCTCGCATTCGCCGCCATCAAGAACAACGACAAGGTAGGCCTCCTCATTTACACCGACCAAGTCGAACTGTTCATCCCGCCCGAGAAAGGCCGCAAACACGTGTTGCGCCTCATCCGCGAAATTCTCTACTTCAAGCCGCAGCACCACGGCACCAACACGCAAGTCGCCCTCGAATATGCCGGCAAGATTCTAAACCGCAAGGCAGTCGTCGTTGTGATGAGCGACTTCTTGGACGAAGGTTTTGAAAATGCATTCCGCGTGTTGCGCAAGCGCCACGACGTTCTCGCCGTGTCCGTCGTTGACCCGCGTGAAATGGAACTCCCGCCTGCAGGCCTCGTAGAACTCGAAGACCCAGAAACCGGCGAAACACTCCTCATCGACACCGGTGACGCCGCCTTCCGCGAAGCATTCGCCCGCGAAGCCAAACGTCAAGGCAAAGCCACCAAGGAACTATTCCAGCGCATGTCGATTGACTTTGTTCGCATCGAGACGCACGACGACTTCAAGGAAACAGTCGCCCCGCTCATCGAGCACTTCCGCCGCCGCGCTCGCGCTGCTAGCCGATAACTGTCAAAAAAACAATTACAAACGCCCTCAATTAATATTGAGGGCTTATTGTTTTACAGGTCGCTAGCAGATAACATCAAGTACCCTGAGCTCGCCGAAGGGTACCGCGCGCAATCATCCTGAACGAATGCGAAGGTCCAGTTACATTCCTTCTAGCATCCCCTTCAACTCCCGCTTCACGGTCTCCAAATCGCTATTCGTAAGCACCGGAATCAGCGTATTGATTTCTTCGATGGATTTGTCCCACCATTTGAACTTCAGCAAGAGCGAAGTCAGTTCTTCGTCAAAGCGGTAGCGGATTGTCTCCGCCGGATTCCCGACCACAACCGTGTACGGTTCCACGTTGCTTCCGACAACGCTATTCGCACCGATAATAGCACCATCGCCAATATGCACGCCCGGCAAAACCACCGCGTTCTGCCCGATCCACACATCGTTCCCGATGACGGTATCGCCCTTGAACGGCAAATCGCTTTTTGCAGGCGATTTCATATTCCAGCCTTCGAGCGTGTAGAACGGGAAAGTCGAAACAGCATTCATCTGGTGATTCGCGCCATTCATTACAAATTCCACACCAGCCGCAATCTGACAGAATTTGCCAATAATAAGTTTATCACCAATAAAGTCATAGTGGTGCGTCACATGACTTTCGAATTCCGAATCCGCGATGTACGTAAAATCTCCGACGATAATATTCGGATTTTTAACCGTAGGCTTGACATAGATTTCCTTTTCATAGCCTGCAATCGGATAAATTGTATTTGGATTGGGGATTTTTTCGCTCATACTCTAAATATATTTTAAAATTTGTATATATTTTCCTAAAATTTCAATCTGGAGGGGCGCATGAACACGCACATTTTCGGCCAAAAAGTTTTTTGGACCGTTCTCGCAACAGTCACACTTTTAGCCATTACCACAAACGCAGCAGAAACTCGCTATAAGGACCGCTTATTCGAGGTTTCCAAAGAAGTAGATGTCACTTATGCAGAAAAAGTTCCAAAACTAAGTTCACTGCATGATATCGCAAAATTAACCTTTTCCTTTGGAGACAGCATCTTCTTTTATACAAGCGAAAGCGAAGTAACACTCAGTTCCATGAAAATGGACATCTACACACCAAAGGGCGACACAGAAAAAAAACGCGCAGCAGTTATCGTTGCTCACGGTGGAGCCATGATTAAAGGTTCCAAAAACGATTTCAGCCAGCTTTCAATCACCTATTGCGATTCTCTTGCAGCACGTGGATTCGTGACAGCATCCATGGGATACCGCACAGGCGTATCGCTTAGAGGCGAAGGCAACTCTCTCAGCATTGACAGCGCTGATTTCGGACGATCAGTGTATCGCGGAGTACAAGATATCAACGCCGCAGTGCGCTACATGCGCAAAAACGCAGACAAATACGGAATCGACACGAACCAAATTTACCTTATCGGTAACAGCTCTGGAGCAATTCTTTCCATCGAAAACATTTATACAAACAACGAAAGTGAATTCCCAAGTTACATTAACTACGGCGATGCACCAGATCTCGGCCCACTGAATCTCTACGGCGAACAAGGCGTTGGTTTCCATGCAAATGGCGGTGTTTTCTTGTGGGGAGCAACACATGACCCCAGCATCATCGGCAGCAGCGAGGTTCCCGTCCTTCTTATTCATGGAACCGAAGACAAAACTGTTCCCTTTAAAGTCGGGCATCCACTCGATGGCGCTGCAAGAATGTTAAAGAGAATGGCACCTGAGGAATACGCACCACTTGTAGAGGCAATCGACTTTGTTGTCGAAACCCCTACACTTTACGGAAGCTACGTCATCGACTCCATCTTGAAAGCCAAGAATATTGAGCACGAAACATTTTTCGCAAACACTTCAACCCACGAAGTATACGACGAACTCGAATACGAAAAAACAGTACAAACAAAAGTTTTTGATTTTTTGTTTAAACTCGCTTCCTCAAATTCGACAACATCTATCGGCAAGCACACTATCGCATCTCGCGCATCGGGAATCCAGATGCAAAAGGGCAATTTGAGCTTCATCGTTACTCGCGGCAACAACCTAAAATACACCGTGATGGACCTTCGCGGCCGCCCAGCAATGTCGGGTAGAGTATCCGCAAATGAATCTGTAGACTTGAGCTCGCTTAGCAATGGCGTTTACGTATTACACGTGCAAGGTGAACGCGCCATACGCATTGGAATCAGTAAATAACGCGTCTCGCCAAAGCGAGCGTTCCATTCAAATTTAAAACTGTAAAATATTAAACAGAAGCAGGACGGTAGCCGAGCAGCTTCATGCTGTAAAGCGCCGTCCCTTTGCTTATACTGCGGACACCCGTAGCATAACCGAAAATCTTTCGCAGTGGCACGTCAGCTTTCAAAAAGTGCGTTTTGCCATCGCCTTCGATTTCCTTCACCTTGCCTTCGCGAGCCTGGATATCGCCCGTCACAAGACCAGCAAAATTCACGGGACATTCCAGCGAAAGTTCCATCACCGGTTCGTACAACTGCACATCCGCAGGCTTCACAAGTTTAGCGACTGCATCGACGCAGCACTTCTTGATCATCGGCGGGAGCGCCCCTTCCGTCCATTCAAAGCGATGGACTTCAAAACGTACGCCTACAAGCGGGCCCTTGCCGAGCACGCCGACTTCGGTCGATTCCAGGAGTGCCGAACGCACACCCGCCAAAATTTCACGCGGGGCACTTTCCATGAACTCCGCAGACAAGCGAATATCGTGAGCATCGCCTTCTAGAGGGGATGCCGAAATGCTAATGGACATTTTATGCGGCCCAATCTGGAACGTATTTTCTGCAGGTCCCACTTCACGGCACAAGCGTTCTTGCCAACGCACTTCGGGGCTACCGGCTCTCACTTCGCAACCAAATTCACGTTTTAAGCGGGCTAGCAGCACATCGAGTTGCACCTCGCCCACCGTATGCAAGTACCAGAAACCTCCATCGTCCTTTTGCACGCGGAAACTCGGATCCATTCGCGCCAGCACAGAGAGGCTGCGTTCCACGTGGGCATAATCTTCCGTGCGTACACATTCCACACGCGTCTGCAACAACGGCAAATAATTTTCGCTGATAGACGGCGCGGCAGTTCCGGCGGCATTTTCCGCGGCATCTCCTGCAGCTTCATAGATTGCTTCGCCTTCGGCTCGCAATGACGTTCCCGCGGCATCTCCCATCGAACTTTCATCGCGCATTCCACGACCGTCTAAATAAATCACTTGCCCAAGTTCCGTCTCAAACGGGCTGCGCATCGCATAAATATCGCCCGAACGGATTTCATCCACCGGCAAAAGCATATTCGCCTTGAGCCTCGAAAACTCAAAACCCGCCGGCCAATCACGGCGCAACAAATCCACATGGCTGCGGAACAGCGAAATCTCGCCAATCCCACGGAAATGCCTCAAACGCACAACTTGCCCAAGCTCATTTTCTCCAAACGTCGGAACTTCCGGCAAAAAGAACGAGAGCGCCGTCACGATGCTACGAACGCCAAAACCTTCCAGCGCAGAACCCGCATAGCAAATCACATATTCATCGCTTGCAGCAAGCGCTTTAAGCCCGCGCAAAAGCATCTTGGGCGGCACCGGCTTATTTTCAAGCGCAAGCGACAAAATTTCATCGTCAAAATTGCTTGCAAATTCCACCGCTTCGGCATAATACTTTTTCAAAAGCGCACGCTCTTCCGCAGAACCCGCATCCGATTCCCAACCGTCATCGAGAACTTCTGCACCCGATTCCGAATGCACCAAACGGCTTTGGCTCAACACATCGAGCACGGCATGCATTTTGCCATTTTTAAACTGTGGCACAGACATGAGCACCGGGCGCACACCAAGCGTTTCTTCAATGTTGATGAGCGTTTCGTCCAGCGAATAATCGGGATTATCGAGTTTATTTACAAATAAAATCGTACGTACACGCGATTCTCGCAACTTGCGGAACGAGGCAACCGTCTGCGTTTCGACACCACTTGCGGCACTCACCACAAGCACAGCGCCTTCCACAGCCGTAAGCGCCATATCGACTTCGGCTCCAAAGTCAACATGCCCCGGCGTATCAATAAAATTAAACCATGTATTTTTCCATTCGAAATGTGCCACGCCACTTTCAATCGTGATGCCGCGTTCCTTTTCTTCGGGCATGTAGTCCATCGTGGCCAAGCCATCTTCTACGCGCCCCGGGCGGTGAATTTCGCCTGCCGCAAAAAGGATTCTCTCAGAAAGAGTCGTCTTGCCCGCATCAACGTGGGCGAGAATTGCAATATTTCGAATCGGCTGTTTCATAAGCCAAAGATACATTTTACTGGTTCATGAACGAGAGTTTCAACGCCTTATCGTATAGTCGTTTCGCCCACTTTTCGTGACTCGCCGATTCACCGTAAAGATCATCCAAAACAGTCCGGATGCCCGCCACGCCACCACCTTTTTTCAGTATGAACACAGCAAGCAAACTAATCACGCCCAACGAAGAATCAATAATGTCCAAATCCGTGCTCGCAAGTTGGAAAGCCGCCAAATTATAGGCATCGTCGGTGTTTTCCTTGATTAGCCGGTCAACATCGCCAAGCGTCTTGAATCGCAAAAATTTTAACGCCTTGAGGAATGGCATAAGCGAGGATTCATGAATTTCGGCCTGGTTGATTGCCGCAATGCGTTGGTTCAACTTATCAAACGGTCGCAACTTCAAATAATTCGTAAACGAGTCGCCATTCAGCGCAACCTCATCAAAGCGCCCCGAACGCACCAGCGATTGCACATGGAACCTGTAATTATTGAGATCCGTACGGATTTTGCTAAACTGTTCATCAATCAATTCCAACATTCCCGCAAGGCGATTCAAGTTGCGCAAGTATTCCCGAGGAATTTCAAAACCCGACTTGTAGCCCGTATCGTGATCCAGCACCGCCCACACATGCTGCAAAGCCGTGCGCAATTGAATTTCAAAGTGAATTTCATTTATTTCAGGGCATTCCGGATCTTCGTACAGAGATTTCGGGATGGTACATATAAAATGCAACGAATTATATCCAAAGCTATCGAGTTCGTGCATTTTACGTTTATCAACGCTGTTTTTCCAGTCAATTTCGAACAAACTTTCAACAAGTGCCGCAATTTTGTCCACATCGTCATTGTAGAACGCAATCACGCGGGCACCCAAAATGTCCGTCAAATCCGCCAGAGACTTATACTTGCCATTTTTACGTTCAAGTTTTTCGGCAAGGCTCGCTTCTGCCTTGATTCGCGCTTCAACGGCAGTCACATAAATGTTATTCTCTGCCACTTTTTTCTTGAGCAAATCACAAACAAAATCTTTCAACCGCTCATAAATTGGCTTTTTTTCGCGATAATCCTCAAGAATCATCGTTTCAGCAGGATTCAACCCATATTTTTCTACAGAATCTTCGCCCATTATTTTCTACCACCAAATATTTTTTCAATTAAATCCGAAAATTCCGAATAAGCAAAAGTTCCTTCAAGTTCTTTCAGGGCCGCAGCCAAGCCACGATAATGCCACTCATGCTCTTTTATATCGGTCACATGGAAAATATTCCAAAGTTCATCGCCTTTTTGTACAAAATCGCGATAGATAATTCGAGCATTGCTTAACTTGTCTCCAAGCGCCACCATTTTTGCATCGCGACTTGCACGCGAAAGCCTGTCAATTGCAGCCTGCTTGCGGGCATGCCAAGAATCCGACTCGTTCACGCCTTCCATGAACACGTCAGATTCTTCTTCCACGAGTTTAGCCACACGGTCTCCAAATTCTCGACGGATATCATCCAACGTAACAGACGTATCTTCAACGGTATCGTGCAAAATAGCCGCCGCCAAAAGTTCCTGATCGGTTGTCATCGTAGCGACAATTTCGACAGCTTCCATCGGGTGGACAATGTAAGGGAAACCTTTTCCGCGACGTTCCGTGCCAGCATGAGCCTTGACCGCAAAAACAATAGCCTTATCGAGAACTGAAGTATCCATAATTAGTCCTCTAAGAAATACTGAACATTGGTAACAACGCGGACATTCTTGATGTACGGCGTATTTTCATCGCGGTCACTAATGGAGAACTGCCCCTGCGATGCAGTCTTGATTTTTCCGAGTTTGCTATCGGAATCCGCTGCAAACTTTTCACCGGCAGCACGGGCATTCTTGTTTGCTTCATCAATCATCGCGGGCTTAATTTCGTTCAGGCCATTGAAACTGTAAAGTTTGCGGTAGCGGTAATCATCACCACTGAACGCAATACCTTGCTTCAGCAAGTCGCCCTGTTTGCCCATGATATCACGGACGCGGTCCACATTCTTCGATGCAACCGTCGTCACGACAGTCGCAATGTAGCGGAACGGGCGCTTGTTGTCGCCATAACGTTCGCCTTGCACATCTTCGATTTCCGGAGCAGACCAGCTGATTTCGGAATCCACAACGCCATTGTCGCGCAGGAACTTTCCAAGCGTTGCATTTTTCGCCTGCACTGCATCATAGATTACAGAGAGGTCATTCCCGACTTCCTTGTACACGATAGGCCAAATCACAAAATCCGCTTTAACTTCGCGTTCGGAAAGGCCTCGGACAGAAACAACACGGTCCCTATCTTTCGTGTGCATCATGGCGCAATAGAGGAAAGCACCAAGACCGAGAATTGCAATTGCCAACACCAAAGCTTCTTTTACTCTAGACATATATTTCTCCTTCGCCGCAAAACACCCACGGCTATAAGTTTAATATACAATCTTGAGTAGTTACTAGTTATTGGTCAATGGTCATTAGTCGTTGGTTTTTACCCAAGACAACAACATGATTATACATCTAATGACCAAGAACTAATGACTAAAGACCACATTCTAATTTCTATATTTTCCCTCGTAACAAAAACCCGCGTGTGCGGAAAGGATAATCTATGTCTAAATTGACTGATTCTAAGGAATGGAAGGCCCTCGAGGCCCATGCCGAAGTCGCCAAGACTTGGCAGATGAAGGAACTCTTCGCAAAGGACCCGACTCGCGCTGACAAGTTCAGCGTCGAAGCTTGCGGACTTTTCCTCGACTACTCCAAGAACATCATCACCGACGAAACCATGGCAAAGCTCCAGGACCTCCTGAAGTCCGCAGGTTTCGAAGACATGCGCGCCAAGTATTTTGCTGGCGAAAAGATTAACACCACCGAAAAGCGCGCTGTGCTCCACACCGCTCTCCGCTACAAGGGCAACGATCCGATCTGCGTCGATGGCAAGGATGTGATGCCCGAAGTTCGCCGTGTGCTCAAGCACATGGAAGAATTCACCAAGCTCGTCCGCACGGGCAAGTGGAAGGGCCACACCGGCAAGTCCATCAAGTACGTTGTGAACATCGGTATCGGCGGTTCCGACCTCGGTCCGGTGATGGTCACCGAAGCTCTCAAGCCGTATGCTGAAAAGCCGGCTGCTGGCGAATACTCTCCGGAAGTCTACTTTGTTTCTAACATCGACGGCACCCACATGGCCGAAACCCTCAAGAAGGTGAACATCGAAGAAACGCTCTTCATCGTTGCTTCCAAGACATTCACCACTCTTGAAACCATGACGAACGCCGAAACTGCAAAGGCTGCAGTTCTCAAGGCTTTCAATGGCGACGAAAAGTCCATTGCCAAGCACTTCGTCGCTCTTTCCACCAACACCGAAGCCGTTTCCGCTTTCGGTATCGACACTGCTAACATGTTCGAATTCTGGAACTGGGTTGGCGGTCGTTACTCTCTCTGGTCTGCAATCGGTCTTTCCATTGCTCTCCGCATCGGTTTCGACAACTACATGAAGCTCCACCAGGGCGCTTACGAAATGGATCAGCATTTCAAGACCGCTCCGGCCGACAAGAACCTCCCGGTTATCCTCGCTCTCATCGGCGTTTGGTACAACAACTTCTTTGGCGCTTCTAGCTACGCCATGCTCCCGTACGACCAGTACCTCCACCGCCTCGCTGCCTACTTCCAGCAGGCAGACATGGAATCTAACGGCAAGACCGTCGATCGCGATTCTAAGCGCGTGAACTACCAGACGGGTCCGATCCTCTGGGGCGAACCGGGTACGAACGGCCAGCACGCCTTCTACCAGCTCATCCACCAGGGCACCAAGATGATTCCGTGCGACTTCATCGCCCCGGCCAACAGCCACAACAAGATTGGCGACCATCACCAGAAGCTCCTCTCCAACTTCTTTGCACAGCCGGAAGCCTTGATGAACGGTAAGACGCTCGCTCAGGCTCAGGAAGAACTCCGCAAGGATGGTAAGTCCGAAGAAGAAATCGCATTCCTCGCTCCGCACAAGGTATTCGAAGGCAACAAGCCGACCAACTCCATCATGATGGACTACGTTTCTCCGGAAACGCTCGGCGCCCTCATCGCCATGTACGAACACAAGATCTTCACGCAGGGCGTTATCTGGAACATCAACAGCTACGACCAGTGGGGTGTTGAACTCGGTAAGCAGCTCGCCAAGAAGATCCTCCCGGAACTTGCCAAGGCTGATGCTGAACTCAACCATGACAGCTCCACCAACGGTCTCATCCGCTGGTTCAAGGCTCACCAGGCTTAATCGCATGTCATCCCGGACTCCGTTCCGGGATCGCCATTGCCAAACGCAATTAAAAAAGTCGCAGCATTCCGCTGCGGCTTTTTTCATACCCTCAATAAATTCTACAAGTCGTTTTACGCGCTTATTCCCTTCTCTTCGAGCACCTTCATCACCTCGTCATACGGGAGCGGTTTCGAGAAGTAATAACCTTGTACGCGGTCACAACCGATTGCCTTTAGAAATTCCAAATGTTCCTGCGTTTCAACACCTTCAGCAAGTGTTCCCAAATGCAGGCGTTTAGCCATTTCGACCATCGACTGGATAACTACTTTGGACTTTTCGGTAAAGTTTCTCAAAAAGACCATATCAATCTTGATAAAGTCAAAATCATAATCCTTCAGCATATTCAACGACGAATATCCCGAACCAAAGTCATCCATCCAGACTTCAAATTTTTCATCCTGGAATCGCTTTATCTGTTCCTTGATATAGCCGCCATCATCATCTTCCAACACGGATTCCGTGATTTCGATATGAAGCATTTCGTGCGGAACGTTGTACATATCCGTAAAGCGCTTGACTTCTTTATAGATTTCGCTCAGCTTAAAATCCAAGCGCGAAAGATTGAACGAAACCGGCACACATTTATGCCCTAAATTCACCTCATTGCGATACCCTTCACAAACTTTTTTTAGAACAAATACATCAAGCTTATGAATCAAATGGGCTTCTTCAAGCACCCCAATAAAATCCAAAGGCGAAATCATACCATGGACAGGGTCCATCCAACGGGCCAGTGCTTCGAATCCACATAGTTTATTCGTCTTGACATCGATAACAGGCTGAAAGAACACCTTGATATGTTCGTTTTCGATTGCCTCGTCAATATGCGTAATCAAGTACATTTTCAAACGTTCACGAGAACTCATTTCGTCAACGTAAACAGCAACATACTCGTCATAACGGCCCTTGATAGAAGTTTCGGCAAGGCGAGCTCTCATAAAGCATCTTTCGATATTCTCGTTCGGTTCGCGCTGCGCATAAACGCCAGCCTTGACTTCCAATGCACCTTGCTTCGAAAAAGCGTGTATTTTATCGTGTATTTCTTTTACTTTAAAATTCATCCCGGCAACATCGCCAATCACACGGAACATGTCACACGAAACACGAGTTACATAACGTTCGCCAAAAAGTTTCCGGAGTGTTGAAGCTAAGACCTTGAGTGCAGCATCGCCCTCGCTAAAACCATACCTTTCGTTAAACGCCTTGAAGTTATCCACATCAAAAACGACAAACGCAAAACGGCTCTGCGTATCTTTAGAAAGAAGTTCCTGGACATAATTCGAAAACAGCAACGGGTTTGGAAGTCCCGTCAGCTCATCTCGGTTACGAGCAATTTCGGCCTGTTGCGTCAAACGGATTGCTCTGAAAATCAACTTTACAGCAATCGTAAGCGTAAGCCAGAAAAGGCTAGCTACGAACACCAAATAATTCAAGAACTCAGGCGTCACTTCGATCATGCGCACGCAAACATACATAGCAAGGTTCACGAACATGCTGAACGCCGTAACAAAGCCGATAAAGTCAAAACGCACAAAAGCTCGAGCGTCGCGGACACGTAATATCTCGTACCAAACAAATACCCACCAAAGAATAATGGCCACAGCATCTACAATAAATGCCATAAGTTGGGTTTTCCCGACTACCATACCTAAATAGCCAATTCCCACAAAAGAAGTCATCATAAAAAGCGACAGCGACCAATGAACCGAAAGACGCTTATAACAAACAATTACCGCAACAGGAATCAACAACACACGGCTTGTGTAATCAACAATTACATCCACCAACAGCGGAACAGCCCCAAACACATGAAAAAGCACACTCATCACGCCATGGTAAATGAAGTCCGATAAAATCATATACGGACATAACGAAAAAACGACGCCCCAAAAAAGGACCTCTTTCATTTTCTTTTTTTCGCCCAGAACGACAAGTGTCGCGAGGTAAACGCTCCCTACTAGCAATGACGGAAAAAAGAACACGTGACTCGCATATTCAATTAAGCTCATAATCACCTATTCCTTATGGTATAATATAATGAAACTACAGCGTTATAGCAAAACAAACGTGAAAAACAGCACATTTCAAACGCCATTAATACGCCTTTTATCGTAAAAAAAGTTTTCGCCCCCTAAAACAGTTCAAATCTTACATTGAAAAATGCCCTAAATTTCGCTAAAAAGCCCAAATTTGACAAATAATCAATGCTAACGAACTAACAAATGTAAGAAAAAGAAAAGATTATTTTCTAAATTTGCGGCGCGAGATAACAATAACAACCCCATAGGGAGCATTATATGAATTCCAAAATTCTGCTCATATCATCAACATTCTGCTTGGCTATGCTGAGCGGCTGTTTTGAAGAAGCCACCGAGGCAGCAGCAAACGAGATTCAGGAAAACCTGACCTCGGCTGTAGCCTGCACCACAGAACCGCTCAAGGACAATAGCGGTGTCAAGATCATCTGCGGAGGCGATTCCGTAGGCGTCGTATTGAACGGTAAAGACGGAAAAGACGGCAAGGATGGCGAAAACGGAAAGGATGGTCTTTCTGGCAAGGATGGCGAATCCTGCTACGTGACCAAGAATACCGAAAAGAACGGTTACGACGTTTTCTGCGGTGAAGAAAAGCTCGGCTTCCTTGCAAACGGCAAGGACGGTGTAAATGGTAAAGACGGCGAAGATGGCGCTCAAGGTGAAAAGGGCGACAAGGGTGATAAAGGCGATAAAGGAAACAAAGGCGACAAGGGAGACAAAGGAGATAAAGGCGACCAAGGCGATAAGGGTGACAAGGGTGATAAGGGAGACACCGGCGATAAAGGTGACAAAGGTGACTCCGGCAAACAAGGTGAAAAGGGCGATACCGGCGCTCAAGGCGAGAAAGGCGACAAGGGTGCCGATGGCGAATCTTGCACTGTTGTAGAAAACACTGAAATTGATGGTTACGATGTTATGTGCGGCAACAAGAAGGTCGGCGTGCTCCGTAACGGTAAAGATGGTAAAGACGGCGAAAAGGGTGACAAGGGCGATAAGGGTGATACCGGCGCTCAAGGCGAAAAAGGCGACAAGGGTGACAAGGGTGACTTCTGCTCCGTGAAGGTCAACGCTGAAATCAATGGTTTTGACGTTGTGTGCGGCGACGAAAAAGTCGGCGAACTCCATAACGGTTTGGACGGTGAAAAGGGCGAAAAAGGTGACAAGGGTGACAAGGGCGATACCGGTGCTCAAGGCGAAAAAGGCGACAAGGGCGATAAGGGTGACGCTGGCGAATCCTGCACCTTAGTGATTAACAAGGATATCAATGGTTATGACGTTATCTGCGGCGATAAGAAGGTCGGCGAACTTCATAACGGTCTGGATGGAGAAAAGGGCGAAAAAGGTGACAAGGGTGACACCGGCGATAAGGGTGATACCGGTGATAAAGGTGAAAAGGGTGATAAAGGCGACAAGGGAGACAACGGTGAAAACGGTCTCGATGGAGCTTCTTGCACAATTTCGCTGAACGAAGAAATCAATGGTTACGATGTTATCTGCAACGACAAGAAGGTTGGTGAACTCCGTAACGGTAAAGATGGCGAAAAAGGTGAAAAAGGTGACAAGGGTGATAAAGGCGATACCGGAGCTCAAGGCGAAAAAGGCGACAAGGGCGATAAGGGTGATAAGGGTGATGCTGGCGAATCCTGCACCATCACAGTAAATAATGAAATCAATGGTTATGATATTATGTGCGGCGACAAGAAGGTCGGCGAACTCCATAACGGTTTGAATGGTGAAAAGGGTGAAAAAGGCGATAAGGGTGACAAGGGTGATACCGGCGCCCAAGGCGAAAAGGGCGACAAGGGTGATACTGGCGAAGCTGGTAAGAACGGTACCGATGGCGAGTCCTGCACAATCGCTGCTAATAAGGAAATCAACGGTTACGACATCCTCTGCGGTGGCGTAAAGGTTGGCGAGCTCCTCAATGGTAAAGACGGCAAAGACGGTGCTAACGGCGAAAAGGGTGAAAAGGGCGATAATGGCGAAGATGGCGCTAAAGGCGAAAAAGGTGACGCTGGTGCCGATGGCCAGTCCTGCACTGTTGTTGAAAACGCTGAAATCAATGGTTACGACATTCTCTGCGGCGGCGTAAAGACCGGCGAACTCCGTAACGGTAATGACGGTAAGGACGGCGAAAAGGGTGAAAAAGGTGATCAAGGTGAAAAGGGCGATAAAGGCGACAAGGGTGACACCGGCGATAAAGGTGAAAAGGGTGATCAAGGCGAAAAAGGAGATAAAGGCGACAAGGGTGATAAAGGTGAACAAGGCTATATGGGTGAAAAGGGCGAACAGGGCTTGCCGGGCGAATCCTGCACTGTCATTGAAAACCTTGAAATCAACGGTTACGATATCCTCTGCGGCGGCGTAAAGGTTGGTGAACTCCGCAATGGTAGTGATGGCCACGATGGCGACAATGGTGTTAAAGGCGAAAAGGGTGATCCGGGCGAATCCTGCACCGTAGTCGAAAACCTTGAAATCAACGGCTACGACGTTTACTGCGGCGATACAAAGGTCGGTGAACTCCGCAACGGCAAGGACGCCATCCTTCCTTCATCCAGCAGCATCGCTTCTTCTAGCAGCGAAATCGCATCTAGCTCCAGCAGCGAACCGATTCCTTCTAGCTCAAGCGTTGAACAACTCAGCGAAGCATGCACAGCACTCCGCGCTAAAACAGACGTGTTCAATTCCCTGTACGATGTGCTCGGTTGCACCCTCTCTAACGAAAAGGTCGCTATCGTTCTCCGCCACGCCCAGCGTGACATCAATAAATACGGTGACGAGGACGGACTCATCGAAGTGGGCAGACAGCAGGCAAAGCAAGTCGGCGAAAAGCTGAAAAAACTTAACCTCGGTGACTTCTATTACATGTACACGAACGTCAAGCGCACTGCTGAAACCGCTCAAATCATCGCAGTGAATAAAGGCCAAAACGTTTCTACAAACTTGAACGACTGGCACAAACACAGCATTGACGGCCTTAGCGAAATCAACTTGAACTTGAAGGAATCCTGGTACATCAGACCCAACGGAAATGCCGGCAACTGCAAAGGCAGCGCAAGCTGGGGCTGGAGCTCTTACTCAAGAATTGCATATCAAGAATACGATAACAACAGCAACCGTCAGAACTGCGAAAATGCATTCTACCCCATCGCTGACAGAGTTAACGATTTCATCAACACCTACTTCACCTACGACCAAATGCACAAGTACACCTTGGCCATTTCACATGACCAATACACGGTCCCGTTTGTCATTACCATCAGTAACAAGCAAATCCACGATGACGTAGTAAACTCGAAGTATGACCTCCGCTTCCACAAGCACGACAACTGGCCACCTGACTTCAACTATTGGATTAACTACCTTGCAGGTTTCGTACTTATCGTGAACGAAAACAACAATGTTGTTAAGATCCCGGTCAAGGCTCTCGACGACGGGTTCTTGCGTAAATACGAAAATCCGTAAAACGATTTCTAATTCTCTCCAAGCCCCCTTCACGGGGGCTTTTTTTTATTTCAAGGAATACAACAAACCCCTTCGTAAAGTAATTATTAAATAACTATTTTGTAAGTAATACTTTGTTTTATATTTAGGGGAAAGGAGGTTACAAAATGGAAAACTTTTTCAATTCATTGTGCGACATTTTGGCAACCTCTCCCTGGTGGGTCCAAATCCTACTCGCATTTTCCATTGGACTTTGCGTTCTTTCGATTTTGTCCGTTTTTATATGCGACCTGCTTTTTATCCCATTGTATGGCGTACGAGTGCCTCAATTGCCTACGTTATACGTATGGCATGCCGGAATAAGTTTGCTCATCGATCTTTTAAAAACGTTCCATATTCCGACTAAAAAACTTGAACGCTGCAAGAATAAATACGAAAACGATATTAGAAGATTGGAAAACATCAAAGAACACATTATGCGCAAGGCAGCACTAAAAGAACCCGTTCAAAAAGAGCCCTCTCTTAGCAAACATTCTTACAAAGACATCGAAGAGTGACTTAGCGCTCTACTTTTCCAGCGTTTTTATCAACGAATCTAAACGAGTAGACAAATGTTTTGCACCAACAAAACTCAGATGGTCGCAATCATTTGCCATATCATCCGTATAGTCATGCATCCCAAATTTATTTTCGTCCACCATTATAAAATGCGGATACACTTGCGCTAAAGAATCAAAATAGGCCGCCGTTTTTAAAGCTTGGCTCCGCTTGGTTCCATGCCGCCCAAAACTGCCCGTATTTGCATAACCAGGAGACTGCGGATAAACAAGTCCAATAATTTTAAAGCCTTTGTTTTGCGTGCTGTCAATAAAGGCAGTCAAGCTATCCACACTATTGTCATAATTTTTTTGCCAACTTGCGAGCATGGCAGAATCATTCTTAATCTCTGGATTGTCACTCCAATAGCCGGGTTCCAACACCAGCAAGCCCTTCATATACACATAATTCAAAGAATCGGCTCTTGTATAGCCAACATTGGCATCGACAAAGCGAACAAATGATTGAGGCAGACCTTCTTTCCAGAAATTATGGTTTCTGTCATAAAAATAACCCGGAGCCTGTCCAAACGCATTCTGCATTCTACTAGCCTTAGAATTATGCATCAAATCATACGATATTTCAACAATCAAATACTTTAAATTTTTAGCATGCGGAATAAAATAATTATCCATCAAATAGAGTGATGCCCAAAGACTCCCACCAACGTATCCAAAATTAAGAGCCGATTTTGATATCTGCGTTGGGTCAAATCCCCTTTCAGTGCGGGATGTTCCTACGGCTATCACTTCTAAAGAATCATGCTCGTCCCAAAACATGCGCATTTTCAAGCTTGCAGCTCTTTCACCGCCTTGATAAATAGGGTCCCAGTACACGCCTGCACTATCCAAATCAAGATCTTTATTTCCAAACGTATTCTTGGGCATCACCCACATATTAGGGTGCCACAAATCTTCGCCTTCGACCAACTCGGTCACGCTAGAATCAAGAACATTCACTAACGCAAGTTTTGCATGTTCTCCTTGAAAATCAACAAGCGATACAACAGCTAGATTATCGCGATTCACCCATTCAGAATGATCAAACGAAAAACCTTTTGGCGCAGGAATTGCCTGTACCATTTTACCATTGCTATCCGCAACAAGCAAGCGTTCATGCACCCCGTATTTTTCATTTGCAAAAGACCTCCCTGTAGAACCGCCAAAATCCAAAAACAGCGTCTGATTCAAGCCATCCTTCGAAAGTGACGCATTGCAAGCCTGCTCACCATTATACCATACATCATCTTTTCCATTCACATGCACGCGCAACCTACGCGCTCCCGATACAGCTCGATTCAAACTTTGCGAAACACCGCTGTGGTACGCACCATCCATCAGTTTCTTCGCTTGTCCAAACTTCCCGTTTGAAAAAGGAATAATCCATGTCCCGCGAGCTAAGAATTCCGCATCATCGCTATTATCGGATGCATTGTCGACAAACACAATCGAAGTATCGCCACCTTCACTTACATGCCAACGTGGAATCACAGCCTTTTCAACATCGAGCTTTACAAGGCCACCATCATTTGCATCCAAGTTTCTTACATATACCGAAGAGGGGCCATCAACACCTTCTATCCCCGTGCAAAAAGCAACCTTGCTTCCATCAGGCGAAATATCAGGATGAAATACTTGAACCGTATCAAAAATTTCTATAGCACCTGGACTTCTGCCATCATAATCAATATAAACCAAATTGCCTGTCACATTGTTTCTAAAAGCAAGTTTCGAATGGTATGTTCCCACCTTCTCACGAACATCCGACGAGAAAGCCATCATCTTCATGTAATTTGTTGCAACACCATTTTGCTCATCTAATCCAGTGGCTTCAGGAATTTTTCCAAACGCCAAACGAAATCCTATATACCCAGATAACGTCGAAGGAGTTACAGGATAAACATCTCCACGAGTATTCAGGTTCATTTCAGAAGGAGCCTGAACCATCATACCCCCCTTGACGACTTTTTCAAGCGAACCAAACCAATCATTTGTCAGTTCAAGAGCGTTCCCCGCCAAATCACAAAAGCCAACCGAATCAGGGAACATGCACGGCTCATGGAGTTCAAAATTCGAATTTGTAGAATTCCAACTATACTTTTCAGGATTCCATGACTGCGATGCGGCCATCACCCATTCCGCTTCGGTCGGTAAACGAAAACCTTCTACATCGGAAAGAACTTCAAGTCCTTCTAAATTAATGCAATGACCTTTCGCATTAAAAAAGGGCCTATGGTACGCATAAACCGAATCATATCCAAACAACCTGCTATACGCATTTGCAAAAAGGACAACATCATAATAGGACACATTAGTTACAGGCAACTTATCATTTGCACAATCCAATGCAAAGTACCAGTCCTCATCCTTGGCAATTTTATCGAATTCAGCGCATGTCACTTCATGAATTCCTAGCGAGTAAGCGGAATCCAGCTTTACGCGCACAAGATTCTTGCCTAACAAAACAGAAGCGCCGTTAGGTACAATTTTCATCATTCCTTCACGAAGAGAATCCAGCACGATTACAGGAGTCGACTCCGAATCGACACCCACAGCCGGATTTTCACGTCCATTCCCATGCGAATCCGAGCATGACGCAAGAACCACGCATAAAAGGAAACACGCAAACAATCTTCTCATGGCTAAATCGCAAAAACACATGAACATAAAATAAAAAACTCTTGAGCAATATTTACCATGAACGGAATAATTTTCATCAACACTCATTGAAATAATTCGTATATTCACATACAAAGGAGTCCTTATGGAACAAAAAAGAATTATCGCCTGCTTTATTGATTTTTTAATCGCAGCCGCAATAAGCAACATACCCTTCATCCTGTTAGTCATGCTACCACTGATTCAAAGGAACGGGCAAATGGAACCTAAGGAACTAATGGCAAAGACCTTACTTGCATCATTAATCGCAATGCAGTATCTCATATTCCGCGATGTTCCAAGCGGCGGCAGCATCGGAAAAAAAGTGATGAAATTGAAAGTCGTTGATATCGAAACGCAGGCGCCCGTTTCCACCGGCAGAAGAATCCTCCGAAACGTCACTTGGCTGTTAAGCTGGATAGAAATTTTCGCATTCATAATTACAAAGAAAAGAATTGGTGATAGAATCGCAAAGACCACCGTTGTTCCCATATCCAAACAACAGTAATCAATGGAAAATTTTTTCGGCACACTTTATCAAGTTTTCGCCACCTCGCCCTGGTGGGTGCAAGTCATTCTCGCATTATCCATCGGTATCTGCGCGCTCTCATTTTTAGCAATTCTAGTTTGCAGTCTTTTTCTAACTCCAATATGCGGGACTCATCACTCAATCGTACTAAAGCCAATATTACTCCATACATGGCACGCAGGCATCGTCACTCTCATCGCCATTTTTAAAGCGTTCCACCTCCCCACAGAGGGACTTGAACGCGGCAAAAGAGCCTACGAAGAAGAAATCTGCAAAGTCGAAGGAATCAAACACAGCATAAGCAATAAAGCCAAGACTAAAGAAGCGGATCCACCAAGCAATCCCCTCGGCAAGCACTCCTACAAAGACATCGAAGAATAGTTCAATAGCAAAAAACAACGCCCCGTAAGGCGTTGTTTTTTTTCAATGTCAAAAAAGGAGATTCCCACCTAAAGGTGGCCATGCGCACTATGGAACAAAGTTCCAAGTGCTGTCCGCCCGCTCGGAGCGGGAATGACAAAGTCTCGCGGCTCTCGCCTTTACAGACCGCAACGCTCCTCCGCAACGAGGAACCTCCAGCTAGAGCGTTGCTCTCGCCTTTACGGCAGTTGCGCTTTTCAAGCGCACTGCCTGGCGGCTCGGTCATAGTCGTTCAAGCGAGCTTGACGACTGCGACGCTCGCCTTTACGGCACTTCCACAGAATCCAAAATCTTCTGCACGACGGTTTCAGCAGTGACTTCTTCTGCTTCGGCTTCGTAGCTCAAAATCACGCGGTGGCGCAACACTTCCATCGCGACAGCCTTCACGTCTTCCGGCGTCACGTAAGCGCGGCCCTGGATAAACGCATGAGCCTTCGAAGCCTGGGCAAGGCCAATAGAAGCACGCGGCGAAGCGCCCACTTCCACAAAGCCCACCAAGTCACTACGCTTGATGCTACCCGGATCACGCGTTGCCAAGACCAAGTTCACGATGTATTCGCGCACGCGTTCGTCCACATAAACCTGCTTCACAAGCTCGCGAGCCTTCAAAATGTCTTCCTTCGTTGCAACAGCCTTCGGCTGGCGGAGTCCTGCACCCGAAACAGCATCGAGAATCTTCATTTCGTCTGCCTTGTTCGGGTAGCTCACCTTTACCTTCAAGAGAAAACGGTCCACCTGAGCTTCCGGCAGCGGATACGTACCTTCCTGTTCAATCGGGTTCTGCGTTGCAAGCACCAAGAACGGTTCATCAAGCTTGAACGTTTCATCGCCAATCGTGATGTGGCGTTCCTGCATAGCTTCGAGCAAAGCACTCTGCACCTTCGACGGAGCACGGTTAATTTCATCAGCAAGCACAAGGTTCGTAAAGAGCGGGCCCTTGCGCGTTTCGAACTTTGCTTCACGGGCGTTATAAATCGTCGTACCGAGCAAGTCTGCCGGCAGCAAATCAGGAGTAAACTGGATACGCTTGAAGTCGAGCGACACGGCATCTGCAAAAGCCTTCACCGCAGTTGTCTTGGCAAGGCCCGGAAGACCTTCCAAAAGCACGTGGCCATCTGCCAAAATGCCCGTCAGAATGCTTTCGACCATAGCCTTCTGGCCAATCACCGTATCTTCAACTTCATGCAGCAAGTTCATGCAAAAAGAACTCTGCTGTCTAATCTTTTCCGAAAGTTCCTGAATATCCATTATTTAACCTCTAAGTTTTTTTCGCTCTTTAAGATACTAAAATCTTTGAAAAAAAACAAATGCGTTATTCATTGCAACGACCTCCTCGGCCCGATAGTGCATCCAAAGCAGATTTTTTCACACTCAGCTTTTGTATATTACATTTATTCAGACTTATGACCACTTTTACCGAAGAAGAACTCCAAGCTTACGAGGCCGAAATTTGTGAAAAGCCTCTAGACCAACTATATCAAGAACTGCTAAAAGCCGAAGAAGACGAAGCACCCGAGCGTAAAAAGATTATCAAAGCCCGCATTGCCATCCTCGAAAAACGCGAAAGAAGAAAAGCTAGAGCCGAACAAAAAATTCTCGATACGCCACAGCCATTGCCCGACAAAAGCGGCTTATTTCAATTTCTTCTCGTTATCGCAGGAACTTTCTTAATCCTTTTTCTTGAGTTTATTCCCCATATTCATATAAGCGATTTCTTCAGCGGCCGCTTTTTAGCCAGCATTAAATACATTCCCGCCATAGGAATCATTTTCTTGTCTACAAGATACATTCCCATATTCAGAACATATTTATGGGAAGAAAAAGATTCTCCAAAAGGCAAAGATATTCCCAGTTATTGGCTCAGGCATTTTAAAATGGCCTTGAGCATAGCCTCTTACTTTTTCTTCTTTTCCATTGAAACATTTGTCCGCGGAGATTACAATGGATTATTCTTTTATCAAGCCGGGCTGCCTGCATACATCATCGCCACAGGCTACTTCATTTTTTCTACTTTATACATCATCAACGCATTTTACCCGCTAAGCAAAAAGTTCCGCCCTAAATACGGAATAGCATTACTCACTTTTGCTGTTATCCTCAATCTCATCATCGAGAAAATTTTCGGGTAATCAATTACCAACATTCATTTTTTGCCATTCTTCGTACTCTTCCAAAGACTGCAGTTCTCTCGCCTTTCGTCTTTCTTCTGCTTCTTCCTTTTCTTTTTCCAAATTTTTCAAACGCTCTTCTTCTTGCATTTTTTCATTCGCACTTTTTTTACCCTTCATACCAACAGCGCTCAAAGTTACAGCAAACCGATTCCGTTTATTATCTAAATCTCTACCATAACGAAATTCCAAAGCAAGCATGACCCCTTCTAATTGATACGAAGCAAAGAATCCACCTCCTACCTCATAATAAAAAAGCGGATGCGGTTCAGGGAAAGAAAGCGCCATGAATCCCTCTTTTGATTCGGATAGATATCGTTCAACTCCATTTCTAGAAAAATGCTCCGTTAAGCCAATCTTCGCTTTAGCTCCAACAGGAATTTGTTGAATCATCATTGTACCAAATGAAACATCCTTCCAAAAATCATCCTTCACATAGTTACCCATATTAAAAGTTGAATAAATAGAACTCCATGCAGAAAGACCAAAATACGGAGAAACAAATCCCAATTGTGCAAACGGTGTTACTGATTGAGCGCCCAAACCAATCGAAAAGAATTCTTTATTCCAAAAAACAATTTCTGATAAATCAAGTACCCACTCTGAATGGCTTTCGCTCATATCTTTGTGGTAATTGTAATGCTCATCATTATTATCTAAATCGCCGCCATACAACGCAAGGCTCATATTTACAACAGCAGCATCTTTTTCGCAGCTACTCATGAACGCCGCAGCCGATGGCGGACGCATTATAGAACTGCACCCAGCAAGCATTGCTGACACAATCAAAACCAATAAACAAGCCAAGCGATTCATCTCGTATAAAATAGCTTTAATTCAAAAAGTTTCAACGTAATCCATCGGCAATTTTCAACCGCCCATCAGGCGATTCATACAAGAAGGCGATTCCGCATACTTCGACTACGCTCAGCACAGGTTCCAGCCGGAACGACATTTGAGAAGGGCATGACAAAACGCCCTCTGGAGAAACGAATTTGGCAAACGGCGTTTACCAAATTGGGCAAGCTGTGCTTGCCCAATCTGAAAAACATCATTTTTCCAACACCGGGAAAATGATATTACTTTTTCTTTTTTTGAAATTTCAAAAGAGACGCGTCAGTCGCTTTCAAACGACGCGCCACCTTCTTAACATCTTCACTTGCAGGCAAATTTTCGGGAACAATACCACGATCAAGAAGCATTTTGCGGACAGCGCGATTGTTATCCACATGTTCCTTCTCAATTTTCTTTTGTCCAAAAAGATTTTTTGTTTGAGTTTTGACAGAAGTCATTTCCGCAGCAAGATCCTTAGCCTTGATACTTACCGTAGGCAAAAAATCTGCCAGCGGGCGACTCGCAGGGACATTATACTTACGCTTTAAGAGATTCGTATCAATGTTGAACAACGCCTGATCGCCCTTGGAACGGATAACGGCAAAGCCCTTGCTATCTACACCTCGTTCAAACAATACTCCCGAGAGGACCTTTTCGGTATGCGCAAGCTTTTCCCTCGCCTGCACACGCTCCAATTCGTGAATACGGTCTTCAACAATTTCCGCCACACGAGTCTGCACAGCAAAGTAATTCTGCGCAAAAGAAATTTCCGGCTTGCGAGAATCACCGTTCTGAGCAATCAAGTAACAAGCATATCGAGTAAGCATATAATCATCAACTTCACGAACAGAACCACTACCAAGGGGGACCATTTTGCTGACGCCAGCAAAATGGTATAACTCACTTTCACTTGCATTTATACAACTTTCCTTAGCTTTTTCAATAGCACCTTCAAAATTACGCCATTGATTGTAACCTAGCAGAACAGCTAGTTCTCGGGCACTCCAACATTCCACCCCTTGGTATTCGCAAGCAATAGCTTGGAACTTTTCGAACAGAGTCTTGATATCTTCAGACTTCATTATAGCCTCCATGTAATCGTATTATACGACGCCGTTTTTGCGGCAAGTTTATGATTAGAGGCGTTCCTGCAAAATCAAATTATGACTAAAACAAAAACGCACCTCGCCTTTGTATAGCGAGATGCGCAGTCATTAATGTATCTATATATTAAAAAGTTGGCAAGGGGTTCATAAAAATTTTACATAACCCAATATGTTTCTCAAACAGACCATTTTCCCCACGCCGGGAAAATGGTCTTACTTTTTCTTTTTAGCAGCGGGTAGTTCCGGGAGCATGGCGTCGAGCAAACGCACGAGCAAGCCGTTGTCTGCAATTTGTTCTGCGGTAACACGCAACATCGGCTTTGCGCCATCATACGGCAATTGCAATTTTGCATCCGGGAGCATCGCTTTTGCAGCAGCCACAGGCTTCACAAGCAAGCGGTCATCGTAAATCCCGCCAAAGATTTTTCCATCGGCATAAAGGATGTACTCGCCCATCATCTTGCGGGTCGTCACACGTAGTTCACCTTTGAACTGCGCCAAGACGTAATCACGGAACTTTTCAGAACTCGGCATTTTATCTCCCAAATAACATCAGAATCATAAAGCCTACATTACCACATTCGATGATTTCTGAGGCCTATATTTTCAAAACCATTCACTACAAAATACATTATTTCACTCATTAAATTTTCTACTAGCACAATTTGTTGTATATTATATGCCGCATGATAACAAAATTCACTGAAGAATATCTCAAGGACTATAAAGAACAAATTCGCAAGCTGCCGCTTGACGAACTTTATGAAGTTTTAGATATCATCAGGAAAGACGATTCCCCAGAACGTCAAAGCATCGTCAAAGCACGCATCGCAGAAATCGAAGGCGAAGAAGACGAAATAGACGAAACAAACACCGAACATAATTTCGCGCAGTTCGAGACATTTCCAAAGCAACCTATCGAATCAAATCCAGACTTAAACGATATCCAAATTTCAGTTCCAAGTTCTGAACAAGCAGGCACCGAAAACGAGGACTCATCGAATTACGAAATCACGCAAGAAGAAATAGACAAATGCAATAACACGCAACCGATGCCCGATCCAGATGGTTTTTTATCATACCTATTCTGCATGGCACTCGGTTTTGGCATGGCCCTTTTTGCTCTAGTTGGATGTTCGATGAGCGCAAACCGAACTGCAGGCTTTCACGATTTAAAATTAATAACCATTCTGCCATATCTCAAATACATCCCTATAGGTGCTATCTTTTTTTTCAGTTTCTTAACAAAAGACAACAAAATCCGAGACTATTGGATAAACCATCTTAAATTTGCACTTGGTGTCGCATCATTTCTCGCTGTGGATGCCGCTACCACATTCATCTCGGGAACATACAACGGGATTTCCCATAGTTGCTCAGGAACGCCCGCATACATGCTTGCTACAGGGATTCTCTTTTTCTCGATAATATTTATCGCAAACGCATTTTATCCGATCAGTAAAAAGCTCCGTCCCAGGCACGGGCTTACGCTAGTTGCACTCGCCCTAATCCTTGAAACAGCCCTACGATAGCTTTGACAATTTCTTTTTCAGCATCCTTGCACAAGGTTTTTCGACAAACTCATGCAATGCAACAGCGATAAGCGAACAAAGTGCAATCGACACCGTAATTTGTAATACATTGTTCTGGATTCCGCATGCTGCGAACAGCCCATTTTCGATTTCAGTATTGAATGTTTGCGCCAAGAAAAACGCATAGCTCGCCGCACTCGCATACCGCAACACAGATGAGTTCTGCAAATGCGGTGACTTGAGCCCCGCAAGCGTCAACGCCATACAGCCAAACAGCGGCACCGCAATCCAATCGTAAAGCATGTAATTACCCACGAAAAGATTGAGCCGCACAGCAATCGAAACACCTGCAACTAAAAGAACAGCCTCCACGACAAACGCTTTCCAAGTAGCGAACCACTTTACATTCACGGAAAGCGACGCTAAAACCACGCCGATGAAAAATTCCAGCCCGCGAAAAAACGGATTGGAATAAATGGAATCTGTCGAAAATGTATGCACCACCAACGGAGACCAAAACAAAATAAACAAGCTTAGGCCAATGGCAACAATCTTCGCACAAATCCCCCACTGCTTTACAACTTCTTGCATCAGCGGAAACGCCAAATACGCAAACAGCAGGCAAGAAATAAACCAAGTACCGCCATTATGGCTCACCGGAAACAGCGTCGAAAATACGCTCTGCAATCCAAGCAGCTCAATCGGCAACAGCACTAGATTCTGGAACACCGATTCTTGCCCCAAGGTCACTACATACAACACCGCTACAAACAAGTACAAAGGAAAAATCCCAAAAACGCGTTTCAGGTAAAAATTCTTGAGTGCATCCTTCTGAAAAAGTTCACGTTCTCGGTAAGTGCGGAACAAGACGAATCCGGAAAGCATAAAGAATCCGGTCATGAAAATCGCACTCATCGAGACGAATCCCGTCAGCGGTCCAAAACTGCTTTCATGGTGAATATTGCAATGGAACAGCAGCACCATAATGGCAGCTACCACCCGAAATAAGTCGAGCCCCGCTGCACGATGTTTCGCCTTTTCCTTATCAATAATCATACATTTGGACCCATTCGACTTCGAGGCTTCGCCTCTCCGCTCAGGGTGACACATTCCTAAGCTCTACTCTTCTTCTTCCAAGTCCATAAGGGTCATGGCAAGTTTCCAAGTTTCCTTGTTTTCGAAGCTGTCACGGATGCCGCCGCCATAGCGGGCATGGGCAAATTCTTCGACAAGGTGTTCCCAGCCTTCGAGCGAACCCGTTTTCACAAGGTTGTCGAGATTTATCGTAGAAGCATCCTTGACCCCAAAGCGGAGCGCTGCATATTCCTTGCAAATTCCTTCGAGTTCCAAGAGCCATTCGCGACTATCGGCCACCATCACACGTTGCTTCAAGACAATCATGCGTTCACGAATTGCCGATAAAGAATCTCTCCATTTTTCAAGAACCTTTTTCGCCTTCGCCCTGCGACGCATGCGCCAAATACCCGCAAAAATCAGGCACAAAGCGACAACAACACCCACTGCGATCGGAAGCATACTAACAGGGGCTTCAGCACGCACCGGCACAGAATCGCTACGCAAATCGAGCGACTGTCCCATCGGTGTCGGGATTTCAAAACGCATTGCCGGGATATTCAAGTTACCCGTATCCTGCACTACAATCTTGTAGTTGAACGTAATCTGAGCCAGTTCCTTGCCGTCCTTGACCGTACGGCTCGATTCCTGCGAAACGCCCAACTGCATAATACCCTTCGCATTTGCAGAACTCGTCGGCACCACCAAAATGGCACTACCTTGAACACTCCAAGAGACGGTCACCGGGAAATCAATCGTATCGCCCACAGTCACCTTAAGCGGAGCATCCGAAAATCCAGTCGAAATAGTAATCCCCAACTGCTCCGGAGTCGGAAGCTGGAGTTCGTTCGCAGTACTACCAGCATTTGAACTATCCGGTTCTACCGCAAGGACATTCGTCGAATCTTTTTGTGTTGCGACAAGCAACGAATCAGCATTTTTTTCTTGATCTTCAGCCTTAGCTTTTTTAGCCTTGACAGGCTTCGCGGCCTTAGTATTTGCGTTCTTTTTCATATTAAAGAATATACAAATTCCATCTAAAAAAAGTCGACCCCGCATCAACATGCGGGGCGACAGATAAAGAAAGATTTAAACTAGATCTAGACTAGACTCCGGCCGGGCGAACGAACAAACCGTTCAGCAAGGCAGAATACATCGTGAGCAAGATATCCGAGAAGTAGCTCTGCGTCGTAAGCGAAGGCACCTTTGCGTTCAAGCCCGTCGTGCAGGTAGAGAGCCATGTTGCATTGCCTGCAATGCCCGTAGCGCACCAAGCACCGTACCACTGCGACGGAACAACCGTATTGCTCGTGTAGTCAGCACCGACAGCCAAATTCCAAGAGTAGTTGACGGCAAGAGCCATGTTATTCGGGTCACCGCTAGCCTTCTTCGAAATGAAGGAGTTCAAAGTGGAAAGTACTGCGAGAGCGCGAGCATCCTGGTACCAATAGTAGTCCCAAGCGATACGCCACGGGATACGTACAGATTCCTTGTTGAACTGCCAGTAAGTCGTGTTTGCAGAACCGTTAGCAGGCTTGATTGCATTGCCAGCACCATCGCTCCAGTCCGGGAACACGCCCGTACCAGCGTTCTGGACCTGCTGCATGTAAGCATACATTGCATTCAAGACGCCAGTCCAGTTATGAGCAACGTCCACGATCGCAAAGAGACGGAGTGCCACCGGAGAGAAGTAACTCAGGTTGTAAACCGGATTTGCGCCCTTCCACATATCTTCGTCACCAGAGTAGATGAGCAAGTTCGTCGGGTTCACTTCGGCATCCCAAATGGCATTGATCAAGCTCATAGCGTCTTGCAAGTACAAGGCGTTACCCGACTTGAAATACATAAGGATCAAAGCCGTCGCGATATCTTCATCGGCGTCAGTAGCACTGGAGTTATCGACTTCGGTCCAGTGGAACGACTGGGTGATCCACGGCATAAGCTTTCTGTTGGAATATTCCCTAAAAGCTCTGCTGTAATTCCACAAGCGGAGGAACGTGTCATCATCACCATTGAAGTAAGCCAAAAGCATACCGTAACCGATACCTTCCGACACCGTGCAAGCACGGGTCTTCATGTTCGGGACCGTAGTGGTGTTATCAGAGCAGTAGCTCTTGTAATAACCCGTCTGGCTAGACCAAACGACACGGCCTGCCGGCATATATACAGCCGGGAACACAACGTTAAATTCCGTTGCAAGGGTCGGGTACGTGATCATTTCCTGTTCTTCGGTCGTGTAGTGGAAACTCTTCCACAACGCATAATGGTTAACAGCAAAAGCCGGGTTAGCCGTAGTTGCAAGCGGAGCATAAGTTCCAATCGGAGCCGGTGTTGCAGAGCTTGCCGGAACCGGAGCAGAACTAGTCGGTACCGGAGTAGAACTCATCGGGATCGGGGCAAAGGAACTGCTAGACAAACCCGGAAGCGGAACAACTGTAGAACTCGGGGTCGGATTAGGAGCGCTCGGAGCGGCATCATCACCGCAGGCGCCAAAGAAAAATGCTGAGCCAATCAAAACAGGCAACAGGATTTTTTTGCAAACCATAAAAGCCTCTCAATAAATATCCCCAAATAGCGGGGCTGGTAAACGCCAAAGTAATATATATAAATATAGCATTTAAGGAAAGGCCGCAAGCAAAAATCAAGTTTACTTGTGAGCACAAACACGAGCTTCAACATGCAGAAAAAGGCCGCTTGCGCGACCCTTACCAAAAGATTTTTTGGAATCTGAAATTACTTCAGCACAATTTTGTCCACAAAATTGACGGATTTGCCGGTCACTTGGACCATGTACACGCCAACATCGAGAGAAGAAAGGTCTAGCGTAGAGCCATTGTCAATGGAGCCCTTGGCGACTACTTGCCCCTGGATGTTCTTGACCTCGACCGTAGCGGCTAAATTTACGCCGGAAATGCCGAGATTACGCCCCAAGAGGGTTGCCTTGGCATTGGATGGTCCTCGAACTGAATTAATCGCATCATAAGGTAGACTAGGACCGCAACAGCCACAGCTTTGCGGGCAAGATCCATCGTACGGGCCAATAGCGCAGATGTTAAAGTCATACGTCCCCGGCTGAGCCTGCATCTTAAATTTCACCGAAACAAGCTGTTTTGCAGCCTCCTCACCTGAAATTTTCGTAGTCCCCTTGTACCAGGAAGGCTGCGTAAAGCCAGACCAAGGAATAGCCTTGGATGTAGAAGCTGAGGCCGCCTTCGAAAGAAAAGTTGCCGGATTTGCGTAACCAATTGTAGCGTCAAACTCGCCGAGACCAAGTTCAAGAGACGGAGCAACAGAAGAAGTATAAGTAATGCAGAGGCCACCCCAAGCGGAAGCATCACCTGGAACCGGATTACCAGAAGCGTCTTCACCAACAACGTTGAAACCGATTCCAACGAACGGATTATAGGTCAAAATGCCTTTATCGAGAACCGCCGAACCACAGATACCACCGCAGTGCTCGATTACAGGATCACTCCCAGAATTGGAATTAAATTCGTCAGATTCAACCGGCCATACAACCTTCGAATTACCACCATCGTCATTGTCATTATAGCTGTACCAATACCCATGAGTACCGGATCCATTACCAAGGCCCGTTTGAATCTGAGATTCCCCGTATCCACCGTACCACGTTTCAAACTCACCTGCGAATGCGGCAGAAACAGCGAACAACGCCGAAGCGGCAAAAATCTTCTTGTTCATAACAATCCTCCTATTTCAAACAAACACTAATGAATTAATATATAATTTTTTGACAAAAAAAAGGGCCGCTTGTGCGAGCCCTCTAAAATTTGACAGATTCGAAATTACTTCAGCACGATTTTATCTACGAAGTTGACAGACTTGCCGATCACATGGACCATGTACACGCCAACATCGAGAGAAGAAAGGTCTAGCGTAGAGCCTTTGTCAATGGAACCCTTGGCAACAACTTGACCTTGGATGTTCTTGACTTCGATTGTAACAGCCGAATTTATGCCAGAAATTCCGAGATTACGCCCTAAAAGGGTCGCCTTGGCATTGGAAGCTTCGCGAACCGGTTTAATTGCATGAGGCACAGGACCGCAACAACCACAACTTGCCGGGCAGATGCCACCCGTGTACGGACCAATAGCGCAGATGTTGAAGTCATAGTTACCCGCAGCAGCCTGGATCTTGAACTTGACTGAAACGAGCTGTGCAGCAGCGTCAGTACCGCTCATCTTTGTGGTACCCTTGTACCAAGACGGCTGAGTAAAGCCAGACCACGGAATGGACTTCGTTGCAGCGGCAGAAGCAGCCTTAGCAAGAGAAGCAGCCGGGTTAGCGTAACCGATCGTTGCGTCAACGTCGCCGAGACCGAGTTCGAGAGACGGAGCAGCAGCAGAAGTATAAGTAATGCAGAGGCCACCCCAAGCAGAAGCGTCACCCGGCACCGGATCACCAGAAGCGCCTTCGCCAACGACGTTGAAGCCGATACCAACGAACGGGTTATAGGTCAAGGAACCCTTGGCAAGAGCTGCAGTACCGCAGATACCACCGCAGTGTTCAACAACCGGGTCCATAGCGGTAGCAGAGTATTCGTTACCGAGTTCGACCGGCCAAATAACCTTGGATTCACCACCGTCACCGTCGTCGCCGTAGCTGAACCAGTAACCGTAGGTGTTGGATTCGTTACCGATACCTGTTTCGACCTGCGGAGCATCGCCCAGCCAGGTGTCAAAAGCAAATACAGCAGAGGCAGCAAGAAGTGCCGATGCAATTATGATTTTCTTGTTCATAGCAATCCTCCTTATTTAGAACAAACACTCACAAACCAATATAACATTTTATCAAAACAAAAGAACTAAAAATATACAAGCGTATTCGGAACTGTATGGATCCTATCGCAATTGTATAACAAGAAATAATGGTTTCTATCGGCACTTCGTGCCTCCAGAATGACAACGCTTAGAATACAGAAAAGGGCCGCTTGCGCGACCCTTCTCTAAAGATTCTTTGGAATCCGAAATTACTTCAACACGATCTTGTTGGAGAAGTTGACGGACTTGCCAGCAACGCGAACCATGTAAACGCCAGCATCGAGAGCAGCGAGGTTCATTGCGCTAGAAGCGTCACCCTTAGCAACAACCTGACCCTGGAGGTTCATGACTTCTGCAGTAGCGTTGGACTTAACGCCAGAGAAGCTGAGGGTACGGCCAGTGAGGTTTGCCTTAACAGAGGAAGAAGCACGGACAGCCTTAACATTTGTCTGACCGCAGATGGACGGGCAGGTGCCACCAGTGTACGGACCGATAGCGCAGATGTTGAAGTCATAGTTACCAGCAGCAGCCTGGATCTTGAACTTAACAGCAACGAGCTGTGCAGCAGCGTCAGTACCGCTCATCTTTGTGGTACCCTTGTACCAAGACGGCTGAGTAAAGCCAGACCACGGAATGGACTTCGTTGCAGCGGCAGAAGCAGCCTTAGCAAGAGAAGCAGCCGGGTTAGCGTAACCGATCGTTGCGTCAACGTCGCCGAGACCGAGTTCGAGAGACGGAGCAGCAGCAGAAGTATAAGTAATGCAGAGGCCACCCCAAGCAGAAGCGTCACCCGGCACCGGATCACCAGAAGCACCTTCACCAACGACGTTGAAGCCGATACCAACGAACGGGTTATAGGTCAAGGAACCCTTGGCAAGAGCTGCAGTACCGCAGATACCACCGCAGTGTTCAACAACCGGGTCCATAGCGGTAGCAGAGTATTCGTTACCGAGTTCGACCGGCCAAATAACCTTGGATTCACCACCGTCACCGTCGTCGCCGTAGCTGAACCAGTAACCGTAGGTGTTACTATCGTTACCAATACCAGTTTCGACCTGCGGAGCATCGCCCAGCCAGGTGTCAAAAGCAAATACAGCAGAGGCAGCGAGAAGTGCCGATGCAAGTGTAAGTTTCTTATTCATAATTCTCTCTCTTTTTTAACTGTTTTACCCAAATTGGGTGATTTGGACAACAATATATTTTTTTTTCTTCAAAAATGCCATACTTACAGCCATTTGAAAAAAAAATTTACATTAGAAGATACAAACCGCCCTTTCTCTAGTAATATAGCACATCGCGAGCGGCCAAAGTACATACAAATTTCCTTACAAATTACTTTTGTGTATTTTATCACATAAATGGAACGCAACTTTTTTATTACGATAACGGGTATTTCATTCTAGCCCGCAGAAAGCTACATTATATAGTAATACCAAACAGGGTGACGGTGTAAAACCCAAACACAAAAGCTCAACGAGCAACGTGTTACAATAGTAAACAAAAAATTAGCCTAAAATGTTTACTATCTTGGATTTATTAAGATAATTTTTGTCAAAACAAAAGGAAACAACACTCATGAAATTGACAAAGCTACTGACAAGCATCTTGGCAGGCGCGGCTATATCCGCCTTTGCAGCCGATGCATCAACAGCAACCCCCAAGAAAGTTGGGCCGGTATCTTATTACGGCGCACTCCACACTAGCGGCAGTAAGATTATTGGCGCGAAGAATAACCAGCAGGTCATGCTCCGCGGCGTGAGCCTTTTCTGGTCCGATGCAACGGGTCTTTCTTACTATAACCCGACCGTCATTTCATGGGTTGTAGACAACTTGAAGATCGACGTGTTCCGTTACGCCATGGGTATCGAATACTACGACTCCAATGGCGGCACCAAGAACAAGCTGGACGATCAGGTTTCTTATACGAAGTCCCCGGAAGGCCAACTCTCCACCATCGACAGAATGGTCCAGGCTGCTATCGAAAACGACGTCTATATCGTCATCGACTGGCATAGCCACAGAGCTCACCTCGAAACAAGCATCGCCAAGGATTTCTTCGCCAAGATTTCCCAGAAATACAAAGATGTCCCGAACATCATCTATGAAATCTACAACGAACCGGTCAGCGGTAGCGGTGGCGACTGGGGTGCCATCAAGAACTACGCCAACTCCGTTGTCCCAGCCATCCGTACCAACACGCAGAACTTGATCATCGTCGGTACGCCGAACTGGTCTCAGCACCCGGAACAGGGCGCAAGAGACCCGATCCAATCCACGAACATTGCTTACGTTTTGCACTTCTACGCCTCCAGCCACTCCAAGGGTAGCTACGGCAGTAACGTCTCTAGCGCACTCAGCGCCGGTTATCCGGTGTTCATCTCTGAATGGGGTACCACGAACGCTGACGGTGACGGCGAACCGAACTCCAGCGCAACAAACGAATGGACTCAGTTCATGGACCAGAACATGATTCCGAACTGCAACTGGAGCTTGCGTCAGCAGACTTCCGATGTGGACCAGAAGAGTGAAAAGTCCGCCATCTTCGCTGGTGAAAAGTCCCTCATCACGGCCGCAGCCCTCGATGCAGCAACTTTCACCTCCTCGGGTAATATCATCAAGAGCTACCTCACCAAGAACGCACGTTCCTGGGCAGACTCCCTCGTCAAGGGCAAGAGCGGCAGCTGCTCCTTCAAGGCTACAACAGCCAAGCAGACTGACGGCAAGATTTCTGGAGTCCTCAAGTCCGGTTGTACTTACACTTCCAGCAACGAAAAGGTTGCTTCCGCTTCTGGCAGCGACATCGTCGTGGGCGACTATGGTTTCGCCATCCTCACTGGTAATGACGGTTCTCAGTCTATCGTGACGGTCAAGCAAGTTGCAGGCCAGACCATCACGAACCTCTCTGATATCACTTGCAATTACTCCGGTAGCTGCACTGCCGCATCCAAGAACGGCATGTCTCGCGACTTCGACGGTGACGGCGTCAAGGACTACCTCCTCACCATGGACGACAAAACCAATGAAGGCTCCAAGTTCACCCTCACTTCTCTTGACCCGACAACCGTTTCTGTAAGCAAGTCCAAGTGCACCAACAACAACTGCTCCAACTCTCAGAAGAACCAGCAAGTTTGGATGTTGCACTTCCACAAGTACGGCACAGCCAAGGTCGTTGCATCGGCACCTGCAATTACAGGTTTCCGCGCCATGCAGGACACCTTCGAAATTACTTATAAGAAGGGTTCCTACAACATGAACAACAAGTTCAAGGACCAGACCATCGCTCTTGGCGGCACCACTACTGAAGGCTTCCCGGACGCAATGCTTGGCAGCGCAGTGACCTACACGTTCAACGGCCAGCCCACCACGCCTTACTTGACAAAGGTCGGCAACGCATTCGTCGGCGGAAACCAGAACGCAATTTTCGTTGTCACGGCTCACATTGCTGAGACTGCGGACTACGAAGAATTCGAAAGATCTGTAACGGTTATCGTTGGCGACGCTGGTACCGCAGTCAACTTGGCCGATTGGATCGCATACACGCAGCCGGCAGCCATCAAGCCGACCAACAAGATTGCAAACAGCCTCAACGCACGCATGAACGGCTCGATGCTCCAGTTCACGACCAAGAATACCGGTCTCGTGAAGGTCGACATCTACGATGCTCTCGGCGCAAGCGTGAAGCAGATGTCCGAAGTCTACGGCAATGGCAGCCACGCCATCGACCTCAAGGGTCTCCCGAACGGCTCCTACACGCTCGTTGTCCGCCAGGGTAGCCAGAAGGCTTCCATCCGCTGGACGAACAAGTAAGTAGTAGATAATGGCGGGTTCAACCCGCAAAACAGATATGAAAAACTCCAGCCGCTGGCTGGAGTTTTTTTCTTGCAAAAATTTTGAAAAGGAGATGCCCGCTCGGTGGCGGGCATGACAACGCATTTTCGTGAAGATTCTTGTAAGGTTCTATTGTTTCGAGCCGTTCAGCTTGTAAGAGCGTTCTCCATCGCGGATAATCACGTTATTGCGGGTACGCTCAACGAAGGGAACTTTTTGCTTTTGTGCGGACTTAGAGATTGAGTTCAACCTTGCCGTGTGCTTATTCTCATCGTAAACATAACGTCCGATGTAGACTCCATAGCCCGACAATCTATTAGCAAATTGAATACAGTCTGCGCCTATCGTTTCACCACAAACGCTCAGGTAAACATCAATATTACCACCGCTCCAATCTCCATATTTAAGTTCGCTCAGATTTACGTCAAATGAAATTTCATTGTTGCCATCAAACGTCATTACAGTATCTCCGCCAGCAACCGAAATTGTACGGCTATGGACGTCACGAAAATCAACATTTGACATTTCAATATATTTTGCCAATGGTGCAGGGACGGTATCCAAATTTCCCTGCCTTTGAGGAATCGACAAGACCAATTTCGTTTTCATCTTGCGCGTCAAATTCCCAAAACCTACATTCTGAAAGCGCAACTTCGCACGGAACATGCCATCAGAGCCCACCGTATCGCTCAGCCAAGATTCGCGCAGAACGTAACGGTAGCCCAAGTGGTCATTAATGTACTTGAAACCCGTAAGCGAATCAATTTTCGTGCCATCGTACTCAAAATCTGTCCCTTTAAAATGAGATTTTTTCCAGCTATCAATCAGGTTGTTGTTCCACTGGATATTCAAATAGCTCGTATGTGTGCGGAAGCCCTCGTATGCAAGGAATTCCGGCGTATTGATGACCTGATAACCGTTTGCAGTCGTAAGCGCCTCGCCGCCATAAGGCGTGTTGATACCGTACTTTTCGAGCCAAGCAACACCTTCTTCGCGGCAGATGGACGTTTTGCAATCCGCGCCCCACGTGCCATAATCATATTGCGTACCCAAGTAGCCATCGTTGAACATTCCCACGCGGTACATCGTATCGCCCTTGGCTTTTGCGATTTCAGCAAACTTTTCGCCATCGATATGGAAGTCCACGCCCCAATTGTCAAAACCGAGCACCTTCGCTGAATAGTTCCCTGTTCGCGTTAGAATCTTGAGTTCAGGAGGTGTGCTGCGGAGCATCAGGTTCGTCGCTTCGGCAACGCGGTCATAAGTAATGCTCGTGTCGGAGTGCATTTCGCCATAGGCGCCGTGCATGCCCATTTCGAGCGCGACAATCACATCGGTATTCTTTGAAAGCACAGGGGCAAGCTGCTCCACATGGCGTAACACCCACTTGTGTTCCGGTGTCACGTTGCTACGGCCATTGTACCACGGGTCATAACAGATGCGCACGATAACGTGCCCACCATTCTTGCGGATATTGTCAAACGTCGTCTGCAAAACGCCTAGAGCATCTTCCGTGAGGTCCTGGCTTTTGCCCCATGTCGTATCCTTCTTGCCACCCGTTGTATCAATCCCAAGCCATGCACGGCTACTAAATTCCGAGATTTCAGCACGCAAATGCAAAAGCTTGCTATACGGTTTTTCGATCGGCTTACCGCCCGAAGGCTTTATATGCAATACCTGCGGTGTGTAGAATCCGCGGTCGTAATTCGTTAGAGTAAGCATGTGGTCGGTCGTGTCGATATCCTGTTTCACGAGCCCCGCCGCAAAAACAGGAGATTGCGGCAAGGCAAGCAACATAACCATAAGTGCAGAATGCGCAAAATGCGCGGCACCCCTCAAATTGAAAAAACTAGAAACACTCATACCCGTAATATATATCAAATCAACGCAGAAAGCCCGACGTTTCCGCCGGGCCCCTAACATTTCACAAATGTTTCTACCCTGAACTCAATTAGTTCACGCGGTTAAATGCGTAACCGATAGCAACCTTTTCCGTGCTAGAAAGGTTGTTGTAGCGCTTGATCTTGATCGTCAGCGGATCAGAAGTCGGAGCTACGAAATCGACAAGTTCGAACGGATTGTACGCCGTAGCCGAAGAAGCAATCTTTTTGCCATTCTGCCAAACGCTCAAGTCGAGGTCCTGCGCAACTCTACGATATCTCATGGCAAATTCACCAGAAGTCAACCAAGAAATTGCAATACGGTAACGTCTGCCCTGCTTGATATTTGCTTCTGTGAACTTGATTTCGCGATCAGAATCGAAGTTGGAATTATTATTACCAGCCCAGAAGTTCCAACGGTTATCCTTACCCTGTGCAAAATTCCCATAGTACGGAATACCCGCTTCAAAGTCATTCGTGCCATCAATGTCGAATTCCGGATTCTGAACAGGATTACTGCCCACAATCAAGACAGCCTTGACGAGTTCAGGATGCCACCACAAGAACGGATGGTTAGAAAGCAAGTTTGCAGTCATGCCCGCCATAAACGGAGTTGCAGCACTCGTTCCATTGAAGTAACCGTTATAGGTGTCACCCGGTTTTGCCGTGTACGACGGATCATCCGGGAAAATGAAGTTCGTATAGTTCGCAACTTCCGGCTTGTCGCTAAAAGTACGGCCATTCTTGGAAGAAGAATAATCCACGTACTTGTTATCTACCGGGGAAATAGCGCCAACGGAAATAGCGTTGAGAGCCCTGCTCGGAGAACCAACGAAGCTTTCGCGACCTTCGTTGCTTGCAGCAACAAATTCAACCACGCCATTTTCATAGATATAGTTGTCCATTGTTGCATCGCCATCCGTGTAATCGCCTACATCATTTTCAATGACATAGTCCCAGGAATTCGAGCCCACCAGAATCGGTGTTGTGTAATTGGCAGGATTTGCCGGGCCATAAACATCTTGCAAGCCATAAAGCTTTGACTCCGGAGCTGTTGTCTGCAAGATTCTCATTACACCGATTGCATGGGTAGAATACGAATTGCAAGGAAGTTCCAACTGCTGGAAATAACCGGGATTTATATAGTTTCTCGGAACGCAGCCACCTTCATTGTAATGGACGCCAACGCCCTTTCCCTTAATGCCGTTGTTGTGCGCATAAGCCGTCACGCCAGACTTCACAAGGATTCTTCTATAATCCCAGAATTCGTTCACGCCATAAGTAATTTGCGGCTTCGGCTTTTTATATTCCGAGATATACGTTGTTTCGTTGCTCGAAAGTTCCTTTTCGATTTCGCTAGCCGTCAAATAGGCAATACGCGGTGCTCTAAAGGATTTTCTAGAACTATCGTACTTCTTTCTACGCTTATCAGCTTTATCCAGGTAATCCTTTTCGCTCACCTTGGAACCATTCAGCCAATACACCTTCTGATTCGATTCCGAATTGAATTCATATCGACCATTTGTGTTTTGCACAGTGGCATCGTTCACCTTGATATCGCTAATGACAACCTTAATCTTCTGGACATCGGAATCGTTGATTTCGTATTTCAACGAGCCTTTGCCCTTGAGAGAGCCGCCACGGCGACCCAACAAGTCGGACGTCACCAGAACGCTGCGCTTTAGGTTGTTTTTCTTTTGTGCTTCAACGAATTTCTGGACGCCCTTGTCCATACGGGATTCGGCAGATTCACCCACCAATTCCGTTTCAAGGACATCAGCGTCTTTGGAAATCGGCTTTGCATAAGAAGCGGATCCTCCTACAAGAACCGCCATTGCTGTCAATGCCAGCATTTTTTTATTCATAGTACACTCCTATTTTATTACTCCTATTATTTATTTTCATGATACATTTTGTATCATGAAATCTAGTTTAGCAATTTTTCGAGGTATTTTGTCACAAATTATAGGACAGCAATAATATTTTTCTCATACAACTTAATTACTTTCAAGTAAAGTAATTATAAGATAAAGTAATTTTCAATTCATTTACACATAATAAACAAACTATGCAATATTATAAACAAGTCATCAACATTTGATAAATTTGTACGAGATAAAGATTTTTGGATTCCGAGAACAAAAATCAAAAAGTTGCATTGAGCAAGCGGTGAATATTTTGCGAAATTGCAGCTACAGGTTCCGCGAAAAAAAAACGACTATAAAAAAGGAAAACCGCAGCGGTTGCTGCGGCTTTTCGCACAAATGGCGCCCCCGGAATAAATCCGGGGTGACAATTGCATTAGTTGCGTTCTTCGAACGCAGTAATCTTCGGCTCGGTCATAAAAACAAGCAAGCTTGTTTTCGCGACTCTCGCCTTTCGATTACTTCTTAGAACGATGGCTGTTCTTGATCCATTCAGTCTTGTGGACTTCCGGAATGTCATCGAGCAAGCGGAGCGTGTGCGGTTCGTTCGTGTTGTCGAGCACTTCAGCAGGAGTACCCTGGTTCACGATCTTACCGTCGTGCATGATGAAGATTCGGTCAGAAACGTAGTTTGCAAGACCGATATCGTGGGTCACGAACACCACGGTCATCTTCAGCTCGTCTTTCAACTTGCGGAGGTAATCGAGGATGTTTGCACGAACGCAGGCGTCCACCATGGAGGTAGCTTCGTCAGCGATAAGGACCTTCGGACGGAGTGCGAAGATACGGGCGAGAAGCATACGCTGCATCTGACCACCGGAGAGTTCGAACGGATACTTGCCTTCGATATCAGCCGGGGTAACGTTCACAGCCATGAGGCCTTCGTCAACGCGACGACGGACTTCTTCCTTGGACGGCTTGTCCTTGAGGATGTTGAGTGCGTCTTCGAGCTGGCTACGGATGGTGAAGAACTGGTTGAAGCAACCGAACGGGTCCTGGAAAACGGACTGGACTTCGTTCCAGTGGTCCTTCAGGTTCTTGATCGGCTTGTCGCGATAGAGGAACTGACCGCGAGTCGGCTGGTAAAGGCCGAGCATGATCTTTGCAAGCACGGACTTACCGCAACCAGAACCACCCACGATGGAGATGAATTCTTCGTCGTAGATATCGAAGGAAACGTCCTTAACGGCAGTCTTCAGGTTCTTGCCGGCACCAAAGTCCTTGCTGATGCGCTTGGCAGAAAAAACAATGGGCTTATCACTTTGCATAATCGCACCTCACGTCACGATCGCCGACAATGCGGAGATTCTGGGTATTCTTCTTGCAGTCCGGGCATGCCTTGCTGCAACGCGGAGCGAAGCGGCAGCCCACAATCTTGTTCTTGAGGCTCGGAGGAGCACCTTCGATAGCCACCGGATGGCGGCCACGCTGGCTAGCTTCGGTACTGAGCATAGCGCCCATAAGAGCCTGCGTATACGGATGACGCGGATCCTTGACGACCTGTTCCGCGGTACCCTTTTCGACGATTTCGCCTGCGTACATGATGGCGATGTTGTCTGCCACATGGTAGAGGAGCGGAAGTTCGTGGGTAATGAAGATCATCGTCGAGAAGATGCCCTTGTCCAAGAGATCGAAAATCATCTTGATTACTTCCTTCTGCGTGGAAACGTCCAAAGCAGAAGTCGGTTCATCAGCGATAACCATTTGCGGGTTGAGCAAGGTAGAAATACCGATCACGGAACGCTGGCGTTCACCTGCGGTAAGCTGGATCGGATAGGAGTTCAACACGCGCTTCGTGTCCATGCCGAACAAGTCAAAGCGTTCACAAAGGCGGTCATAGACTTCCTTCATGTCGATTGCCTTGCCGGGCTGCTGGTGAGCAGCGATCACGTCGGCAGCGATATCCTTGATTTTGCGGACCGGGTTCAAGGCGTTGAATGCACCCTGCGGAATCATGGAAACCTTCTGAGCGAGAACGTTAGCACGAACATCTTCGATGCTGCGGTTCATGAGGGATTCCATCTTGTCGCCGCTCTTGACGCGAACGTCACCCGTTTCCGGGTAAAGCGGCGGGATGCACATGCCCATAAGGCCAGAAACGAGCGTGGACTTACCGCAACCAGATTCACCGGCGATACCGAGAATTTCCCCCTGCTTCATGGAGAAGGACACGTCTGTAACAGCGTGAGTCTTGTCTCCAAAACGGCCGAGGTAATAAAGACCCAAGTGGTCAACTTCAAAAACATTTTCAGACATTTTTTACCTCTTACTTGCGCAGGCGCGGGTTGAAGACGCCTTCCATGGAAGTATTGATCAGGTAGAGAGCAAACACCGTGAGGGTAACGACGATCGTTGCCGGGATGAAAGCAATCCAGATGGAGTCGGAGAGAGCACCGTTGTCCTTAGCCTGGTTCAAGATGATGCCGAGGCTAGTGGAATCGACAGGGCCAAGACCGATCATGGAGATGGAAGCTTCGGAAAGAATACCGGAAGACACCTGCATGATGAACACCATGAACACATACGAGAGCAAGTACGGAAGCACATGCTTGATCACAATCGTGAGTGTCGATGCACCGTTGATACGGGCAAGAGCGATGTGGTCGCGGCTACGGAGAGAAGAAGCCTGGGCACGAACGGCACGGGCAGACCAGCTCCAAGCGGTAAGACCGATGATAAGACCGATCAAGGTGAGGGAACGGCCATCCTTAACAGCGGAGCTGATAAGAACGAGAATCACGAACTGCGGGATAACGATGAAGATGTTGGTGAGCATGTTCAATACTTCATCAACCCAGCCACCGCGGAAACCGCCGAACAAACCGATAAGCACACCAATCGTCGTAGCAATGATACCAGCAACGAAGCCCACATAGAGAGAGCTGCGGAGACCGGCAATCAAGAGAGACACATAGTCACGGCCGAGGTGGTCCGTGCCGAGCCAGTGAGCAGAGCTAGAACCTGCATACGGGCCAGCGACGATGTCACGGGCGTGGGTGTCAACGTTATAGAACAAAGGTCCAAAGATGGCGATGAGGAGCGTGAGCACAAAGATGGACACGCCGATTACGAACATCGGGGACTTGAGAAGGTTTCTTAAAAGCTTACCCATGATTACTTACCTCCCATCTGGAGACCGGCCTTGACACGCGGGTCAAAGACAGCGATCAAAACGTCAACTGCAAAGTTTGCAACGAGAACGCAAGTAGAAATCATCAAGGTGCAACCCTGAATTGTTGCGTAGTCGTTCTTCTGAATGGCATTGAGCATTGCCATACCGAGACCCGGATAAGAGAAGATCATTTCGG